>JBFWLW010000003.1:0-337847 GCA_050251945.1 Deferribacterales bacterium
TGCATCGACCAGCTATCGGGTGTGTTGTAACCTTCTGCCTCAAAGGCAAAAGAAACATACGCCGACGTGCCAAGCAGGAGAGCTGTAATTAACAGACTGCTTAACAAATGTCGCATGGGTCCTCCTTTTATCGTTGCGCAGAACAGCAGCCCAGCCGTTATTATCAATGGTTCCTGTTCCGCATGAACCCATCACTACCGCCGCGAAGGTCAAACAAGGGTCAACGGCCGACAGCATTTGTATGTCAGCATAAAAAATTATTTAAGGAGGACGCAAAGATATTGCTGAACGGGGGCGTATAAAAAGCAGCGTTATTGGAAGGGTTATATCAGCGTTCTTTTATCACCGGAGGATCGTATGCCCTATTTCTCGGCGGTTTCTTATCCAGTTTTTTTATAGCCACAAGGCAGGTGTTCGCAGATATTGCCTGTGCGAATTTTGATGTGGGTCTGTCAGGCGTCAGTATGTTTACCTGACCGGACAGGCATCTCGTATTCTCAACCGACGGATCTTCCGCGCAGTACCATGCGCCTTCCGCCACGGCGAGAACACCTCTGACAATGTTATCCGTGACATATGCGCCGACAACCACACTTCCGCGGTCGTTGTACACCTCGACCAGTTCACCGTGAGCGATATTAAGCCTTTTTGCATCGTGCTTATTTATGAGTACGGGTTCCCTGCCGTTGATCTTGTAACGTCCTGCAAAACGGGTGAAATCCGCCTGCGAATGGAGCCTGTGTTCCGGATGCGGAGTGATAAGCTGAAAATGATATTTCTTTCTGAGCTTTGAGGCATAGCCCTCTTCAGGCGTAGCCCAGAAAGGATATCCGGGGCAGTCATTATAAGAAAACGAAGCAATTTTTTCAGAAAATATCTCTATCTTGCCCGAAGGAGTGCGCAGATGATTCTTAACAGGATCCTGTCTGTAATCTGCGTAGCGGACATAATCGTCACTTTTTTCAGGCGGCGGAAAATGGATGTATCCTTTCTCCCAGAACTGAGAAAAACTCATTTTCGTCTTAACCTTGCTAAAGCTCCATTTTATCCATTCATCGGCAGTTCTGCCTCCGGTGAACTGCTTTTCAAACCCCAGCCGTTTTGAAATATCCCTGAAAATATCAAAATCATCCCTCGCTTCATGCAGGGGTTCTATTATCTTTTTCATGGCAAAGATATTCTCCACTCCAAACGAAGAGCCGAAGGCAATATCGTTTCTTTCAAAGCTGGTGGTTGCGGGAAGAACAATATCCGAGTATTTTGCAGTCGGCGTCCACCAAGGTTCATGGGTTATGACTGCATCAACGCTTCTGAATCCTTCGATGAGCCTGTTGATATTAGGGTGATGACCGATAGGTGTGACCCCTGCGGAATAGATGAGCTTTATGTTAGGATATGTCATCTTGCCGCCGTCATAGTCTATGGTTCTGCCGGGGTTGACCAGCATTTCCGCCATTCGCGATGCGGGGATATAGATACTGACCGGGTTTCTGCCCTCCGGCAGCATCAGCGGTATGCCGCCCCCTGAATAGGGCGTCCCTGCACTGCAAAACGACATGTTAAAGAACAGTCCGCCGCCCGGCAGACCTATCTGACCTATCATGCACCCCAGAGCCACAAGGCTCCAGTGGAACTGTTCACCGTAGCGAACCCTTTGGCACGCCCAGCTTCCAGTGAGTATGGTTCTGTGATTAACGGCATATCTGGCAAGCTCTTTTATCTTTTCAGCCTTAACACCGCATATCTTTTCAGCCCATTTTGCGTTTTTCGGCACACCGTCGCTTTTCCCCGAAAGATATTTGATAAAAACGTCGAAACCGACCGTGTAACCGTCTATGAATTTCTTATTATAAAGATTCTCTTCAAAAAGAGTGTGGCACATGCCAAGTATCATGGCGGTGTCGCTTGCGGCTCTGATCGGTACCCATTCGCATTTAAGCTCTCTTAAAGTCAGACTTTTCGTAGGGTCTATGGACACTATGCGGGTTCCTTTCGCACGCATCTTTCTGAGCCACTCGTTTCCCGTGTGTATCGGAACCTGATAGTCTACTTTGTCGGTTTTAAAGGGATCCGTTCCCCACATGAGCAGAAATTCCGTATTTTTCAGCATCACTTCTCTGGACGTCTGCTGACTGTAAACTTCCAGATCGCCCATGATATAGGACAAAAGGTGCGCGGCGGCACCGGCGGAATAATCGCCCACAGTATCGCAGTAGCCCCCGAAAAGCCCCAGCATTCGCCCCTGAAGAGCTGACGCCTGATTTATCCGTCCGGGGTGCGCCCATCTGGCATAGGTTGTTTTAAATATTGATTCGTTGCCGTAGCGCTGTTTTGTTTTTATAAGCGACTGAGCCACCAGATCAAGCGCCTCTTTCCAGCTTACACGGACAAACTCCTCCGCACCTCTTTTGCGGCGGTTGTCGGAGCCGTCCAGAAAGCTTCTTCTTACGCAGGGATATTTTATTCTGTTGGAAGAATATATCGCTTCAGTGAACGCCTTTATCAGATCAACAGGCTCAATATCCATCCCCATGGCTTCAATCTTTATTATTTTACCGTCTCTGACATACGCTCTGAGCGGTCCCATATGGGTGGCATGTTCAACCACCCTGTCACCTTTCCCTGCAAATACCTCGGGGCTGTATGAAATAGCTGTCAGAGCGGCGGCTGCCGCCATAATAAACTGTCTGCGGCTCAAATCCATTTTAAACCTCCCCGACTCCGCCAGAACCTTCACGGCTCTCCGGATAATTATTCTGTCCCTGATCAGAGCAGCAGATGGTTATCTTCGTCCCCCTGCCCTCTTCCGAGATTATGTTCATTTTCCAGTTTAACTGAACACACATCCTCTGCGCTATGGAAAGCCCGAAGCCGAAACCTTCGGATGCGGAAACACCCTCTGTGCGGTTAAGATTGTCCATCACGCTCATTGGTATCCCCGGTCCGGTGTCCTCAACACAGACACATGCGCCGTATATGGATATTTTTACATGCCCTTCGTTTGTATATGTCATGGCATTTCTGATTATGTTGCTGACAACTATATAAAAAAGCTCCGAAGCCACAGGCAGCACCGCCGGGGAATACTCTTCAACGGTGACTTTCAGTGGTTTCATGCGCAAAAGATAGCTGTTGTTTTCCACGCTCTCCCTGACAACCATGGCAACATTGCAGGAACCCACGATATCGTCGCGCTCCTGTTTGGAGAGCCACAAAAACGAACTTATAAGGTGTTCCATATTGCTGACAGCTCTTTTAATTCGCGACAGGAGATGTTGATTTTTTCCGTCACCCTCACCTATGTTCTCCGAAAGCACCTTTACGGTATTGCGCAGAACGGTCACCGGAGTACGCAGCTCATGGCTGGCATCCCGCGCGAACACTTTTTCTCTGTTTATGGCGGACTGCATTTCAGTTATAGCCATTTCAAGAGTGTTCGCCAGATACCCCACCTCGTCGTTTCCGAATCTCCGCGTCAGACTTTCAGGCATAGTTCCGGTCTCTTCCCATTTTTTTATTATCCTGCTCAAGCGCACCACAGGGTATATCGTCTTATACGCAGTGATGGTTCCCAGCAGCAGCCCCAGTATGAAAACCGGAAGCACGATTATCATCAGGTACTTTCTGGACGTACTCATAAAAAGATGGTCTGTAAGCAGTGTGGTCGTGTTAAACAGCAGATAAAATCTCTGACCGTCCTGAAGTGCGCGGATGGCTATATAATAACTCTGTTTATCGTTATCACGTTCATAGTTGCCCTCCGGCAGCGACGTCAGCGTCTTGACAGCCCATTCGGGAAGATTGCCGTCCCCCAGATACGATGTCATATACTGAGATTTCGGCATAGGTATCTCGGCTGTGAACACGACAGGTGACGAAGGGGTATTCACTATAGATTTCAGATATCTGTCTGTTTCAAGCTCCAGCCTCTTTTTCAGAGTTTGCTGCTCGGCATATTTAGTTGAAAGCATGATGCCGACAAACAGGGCGATGCCCAGAATTATGCTGAAACCTGCAAAGACAAGAACAATTTTAAAACGAAGGGAACCAAGTAGATTTACTATTACGGCTTCTGTGTATTTTTTAATCATAAATAATGTGCTGCTGCATTGTTATAAATATCAGGAAACAAGCATTTGGTATGTAAATATAATGTACCACGCTCCAATATTTGTAAAGCTTAAGCCTCGCATGATAACGCTACTTATCGTGAAGAGACATCAGTTTACATGCCTTTCCGAATCATCAATCTTGTATCCGCGCCCTCTTATAGTCTGAAGAAGCTGTTTTTCAAAAGGTTTATCAACAAGGGTTCTCAGCATGCAGAAATGGGATTTAAGCGCGTTGCTCATGGGCGGCTGGTCTTTCCATATGTCATATTCCAGCTCTTCCTTTGAAACAAACCCGGGTGATTTTTCCATCAGACGAAGCAGTATGCGGAAACAGACGTATGAAAGCCTTATGCTCTGCCCCGCACGTTCCACTATCCCTTTGTCGGGGTCAAGGGTGAGATCGGCAACCTTAAAGACATCCGCAACACACTGCCTGTGTCTTCTTGAAACAGCCTGAAGCCGAACAAGCAGTTCCTCAAGCTCAAACGGCTTGGTCAGATAATCGTCAGCTCCGCACTTAAACCCGTTCAGCTTGTCGGAAAGCACAACTCTGGCGGTAAGCATCAGCACGGGAATTTTCAGATGCAGGCTGCTCCTTATCTTTGAGCAGACCTCAAACCCGTTCATTCCGCGCAGGTTTATATCAAGAATAATAGCGTCGTAACAGTTGTTCTTTAAAAGCAGAAGAGCCTGCTCACCCGACATTGCAAAATCCGTTGCACACTCCCTGCTCTCCATAAAGTCTATGATGCTCTCCGCAACGTCAAAATCGTCTTCAATAAGAAGCAGCTTCATCCCCTGATTTTCAGATTGTTCTTCTTTCATGAGTCCACCTCTATATTTTTAATGACATAAACAGAAGAATTGTCAAACGAAGGTCAAACGAAAGTCAAATGGCATTTAACTTTTAATTGTCTTTTACATCATGATAAAAAGATAGGTCGGCAGAAATTAAAGGCAAACGGAAAAAGACAGGGGCGGTGTACCCGCCCCTGACTGATGACAAAGTCAAAAAAATGCGAGATCGCTTCGTCGCTACGCTTCTCGCGAAGACGTAAGTTGCTGTCATTGCGAGGAAGCTGCAGGCTGACGCGGCAATCTCATTGATTTTAACCAGTTTATCAACAACCTGGGGGCGGTGTACCCGCCCCTCTATCAATCAGAATCTTATGGTAAGATCTGCGTTTATGCTCTGGTCTGTGGATTCGCCGGAGAAATTGCCTTTATAGGCAACACCGACAGACGTTCTGGCAGAAACACTGCTGTCAACGCCAAGCTCGAAAACAACCGTATCGCGGGCAACGGGTGTGCCCTCTGTTGTGAAGGCATCCGCTCCGTCAAGAGCAACAGTCGTTTCCGGCGTTCTGTCACCAAAGGCGTGCTTAAGCCCGACAGAGCCGTTGGGTCTCAGTTTCAGACCGCCAAGAACGGTCTGTGCCTCAACACGAAGTCCCGCCGTAGCAAAAACAGTGTCCATATCGGACGAATCGCCGCGAAGGGCGGAACTGCCGCCGTCTTCGCTGAAACCGTCTGTATCAAGTTTTGCATATGCAGCGTTCAGGAAGGGAGTGACCTTGCTGCCGCCGTCTTTAATATCATAGCTTATTTCGCCGAAGAACTGATAGCTGTCGGCGTCATAGTCCGCATCCTGATGTTCGCTGAAACTTCCGAACTCGACGGTTCTGCCGGTATCCATCTTATGCCATCCGTATGCCGCACCGAAAGTGAGCGTGATATCGTTTATAAGTTTTTCGGCATATGCACCCAGATAGTAGCTTTTCACTGAACCGGAGGATGAAAGTGCATCCACGTCATAATTCGTGTTGGAGGCTCCGAAGACAAGACCCGCACTCATTGACGTGTTTATTTCTCTCTCTGCGCCAACCATCACGCCGCCTACTGTCCGGCTGAGGTTAGATGTGCCGCTGTTGCCGTCCCAATCAGCTTTTGCGCCAAAAACATTGAACCAGAAATTGTAATTATGTGTCTGGACAGGAGCGCGCGACAGCACTGCCTCTCTCACAAAACGGCTGTCATCCAGAAGCATGGTCTGTGCGGAAGCATACATTTCGCCTGAAAGCATGGAAAAAGCCTTCTCTGCTCCTTTTTCGCTGAGCGGAAGAACGGCTCTATAAATGGAGCTGTCTATGCCGAGTGATTCAACTGCATTTGCAACACCGATCTGGTTACTTGTTTTGGCAATACCCGAAAAGTCCATGTTGTTGCGCAGAAGCTCTATATACACATCATTCGTATCATATTCGAGATAGACGTCAAGGAACGCAAAACCGTCTGTAACCGTATCAAATTTTCCGGTAACACCATCTGTAGAGGTGATCACGGTGTATTTTGTATATGGGTTGTAATCAGAACCGTCACTTGTTCCGTCTTCCGGTAAGATATTTATTGTTGAACCGCTTTCTATTGTCACAGTACCTGTCGATCTCACCTGATCGCTGTCGCCGTCCTTATCTATCTCAACTTCATACGTAGAACCTGTTGAAAATGTTACGTCGGTGACATTCATCGTTCCGATGGAGTTTCCCGGCGCAAGCACGCCGCCGGAATCAACAACGATATCTCCGTAATTACCGGAACCGCTGAGTGTGCCGCCGTAAACATCAACATTACTGACAGAACCGTTTATGGAAAGCGAACCGCCGTATATGCTCCAGCTCACGTTATCGGAATCACCTGTTATCTCCCAGACGCCGTCACCTGTTTTTTCAACGACATCGACACCTTGATACTGTCCGTCATCGCTGATAAGTGAGGTATCCAGAGTTCCTGTCTCGGAACCGCTGAGCTCAAGTGTGGTGGTACCCGTTCCGGATGTCACTTTTCCGACAATAACTGAGTCCGCGTCAATTACAAGCCTGTTGTCGCCATCGCCAAAAGCTATCGCGACGTCGTCTTCACTGCCGGCATCAATAGTACCCTCGTTCACGATTGTAGTATCACCGTCACCCGTTTCAATTGCAGTGCCGGAACTGACAGTTATAGAGCCTGTGTTAATCAGATAATTGCTTGTTCCGTCCAGAACAACGCCTTTGGTCGCTGCGGTCACTGTTCCGGCGTTAGTAACATTAACGTCACCATCCGCACTTACGCCGCTTATACCTGAAAGTGCGTTGACAGTTCCGGCGTTCACTATCGTAACTTCGCCAATGGTGGTTTCGGCATATATGCCGAAGTCATCCTCAGCGTTTATTATACCGCTTACTGTGTTGGTTATGCTGATATCTCCCGTATATTCGGCATATGCGAGTATGCCCGCGTATCCTGCTCTGTCGGCGACAACAAGGTCATCGTCGGAGGCGGTAAGCGTTCCGCTGTTTACAACTGTTATCGTACCGTTTTCGCTCATCGCATGGATGGCGCTGTCGTCACCCGACGTAACGGAACCTGAGTTTTCAATACTGACATCCCCGTCATCCGACCATGCCACAAGCCCCTGACGCGTTTCCGATTCAACCGTTCCGCTGTTGTTTATGTATGCGAGACCGTGATAGTTAATTGCGCGCATGCCTGCCAGATATGAGCTGACAGTGCCTGTGTTGGCCAGACTCACAGTGGCTGGATCAGCGCTTGTGTTATTATATCCGCCGTCACCGTAAATACCCCAGTCGTCAACAGACGTGGAACTTCCGTTGTTCACGATGGTAACCGAACCAAGATTTGTCGATCCGGTGATACCGGGACCGCCTGAAGCGTTTGACTGCGCTGTACCGTTGTTAGTTATCGTAATGTCACCGGAAGTGTCATTTTTTACCCAGACAGCTCCGAATCCGCCGTTTGATGTGACGCTGACGTCTGATCCGATAATCACTATCGCATCGCGGTTCGCAGAGTTGGTCTGCATTACTACACCACTGTATGAAGGGCTGTTGATGGTCGTACTACCAGAAAGTATGAGTGTCTGTGTTATATCGCTGACGTTATCGTCAGTGGTGCGCAGTTCCACCCAATTTGATGTCTCGCCGTCCACCGTAAGGGTTATACTGCCGCTTCCGGTACTGGTCTGGATATAATCCGTACCGCAGTGGGTGGATGTAACAGTTGCATCGCCGGTATTAGTGCACGAAGCGTACGCTGGAACCGAAGTCACAGCCGCAAAAGCGATGATACTGATAACGATAAATTTGGAAAATGACGGGATTGGGGGCTTTGATGGTTTTTGAAACCTGTTCATGTTGTTCTCCGACTGAAAATTTTACGTGATATTCTTCTAAAACTCAGAAAAGAAAGCCATCCCCGCAAAACGGCAAAACAAGAAATGCATCCGTATACGGATGTTGAACGAATTGTGTTACAATTGAATATATTATGAGGTTATCAGGAACACATTCCAGAGTCAATTGAATATCATGTTACTAATAACATGGTTCATTCATTATACCTGTCCAGCATAACGGTTCCCACAGTGAAACAAACCGCAGTAAGTCCCAGAAGAAGTATGAATGACGGCATTGTCTCAACGGTCAGCTCTCCTGCGCGGATAAGCATATTTGCATGGCTTAAAGGCAGCAGCCATACAACTTTTTGCAGCCAGTGCGGAAGAAAATCAACCGGATAAAACGTTCCCGAAAAGAACGCCATCGGCATTATAATGAAGTTTGTCAGCACGGCGTGGTTCTCGATGTCGTCAATGACAACACCGATGATGACCCCTGCCGCAAGATGCACCGCAAACAGCACCACAGAGCAGACTGCGAGCGGATACATCATTATTCCGCCCTTCTGCATCATATCTGCTATGTCCATCTCTCCTCCTGTAAAATTAGATACTGATTTTCAATATCAATAATATAATTCAATGTCAAGCTTGAGATGTTAAAGACAGGTATGTGAAAATTTTGATGATGATGGTATCGGGCGGCACAGAATGCCGCCCTTTATGCTTGTGTCAGACAGCTTTATACTGCGGAATAGGTTCTTCCGCGATCTGCGGCTGTCCGGCGTTTCTGCCGTGTGTGAAGTAATAGAGAACGAGGCAGAGAAGGGATATCACAGCCAGCAGTAAATACATTCCTTTATAACCCGTTGCGGGGATCACAAGTCCCAGAACAAGGGGACCCATGCCGACACCCGCATCCACGAAAGCGTAGAAGGTGGAGTTTGCCAGAGCAAGTCTGTCAGGAGGCGTCAGCTTAACGGCTATGGCAAGTCCGCATGACTGCACAACGCCAATGCCGAAGCCTATAAGCGCCGCAGACGTAAGAACACCCACGGCGCCCTTTGAAGCACCTAAAATACACATCCCTGCCGCAACGGCGACAAAAGACGGGTACATGGAAACGTTTTCGCCTTTAGAATCAAAAAGTTTTCCGGTATACGGTCTGGAAACCAGTATTACGACGGAATAGACAACAAAGAACATTGAGGCGGCGGCTGTCAGCCCCTCCTGTTTTGCAAAAGGGGTGATGAACGCCATCACACCGGAATAGCAGAAATACATCACGAGACACACGAAGCTTATGGGTACGGCGGCAAATTCAAAGTATGATGAAAGTCCGCCGCGCACACCGGCAGGCTGTCTTTCCGCTACAAGAACCTCTTTATCGCGGCTCATGAATACAGTTCCCGCCAGACATATCACAGCGGCGGCTGTGCAAACCGAAAATATCGTGTCAAACCCGCCGTGCGAGATGATAAACATGCCGATGAACGGTCCCACTGCGGAAGCCAGAGTGATGCTGAGCAGATAATAGCCCAGCCCTTCGCCCCTGCGTTCGGCAGGGATCATCCCTGCGACTATGGTTCCGACGGCAGTTGCCGCAGCGCCGTATGCTATGCCGTGTACCAGCCGCACCGCATAAAGCAGATAGAGGCTGTGGGCTGTGAAATAGAGCAGTACGGTGCCGAGGCAGATAAGCGTACTGTAAAAAAGCAGATTCCATCTGCCTGTAAAGCTCATCCATTTTCCGCAGAACATTCTGGATATCAGCGCACCGATAACAAACAGTCCGGCGGCAAACCCGCCTTCGCCTATGGAGCCTCCGATTGATTCGGTGACGTAAAGCGTCATTATCATCATGGGAATATAGTAACCAAGCATCAGAAAGAAATTGACCGATGCTCCCAAAATAAAGTCTTTAGTAAAGACTTTCTGAGAATTCATACTGCACAGTGCTCTTTAACTATCATAACAGGCACCTTTGCGTGCTGAACAACGGCATGGCTGACACTGCCCAGATATTCCTTAATGCCTGTCAGACCGCGACTGCCCATTATTATCATGTCGCTTTCGGTCTTTTCCGCCTGTTCCAGTATGGCATAGGAAGGAGACATTCCGGCTATCATCATGAACTTCTGACGACCCCTGAAATTGTTCAGGATTGTGAGCGCATTCGTCTCAATGTCCATGTCCTGATCGTAAATATCCGCAAGCTCCGCAGAAGGCGCGCCGACGACAACGTGCATCGCCATTATTTCGGCACCGCAGGTATCGGCCAGAGCAATTGCCCTTCTCAAAGAAAGGTCAGCCGCCGCGGAACCATCATAAGCAACCAGTATTCTTTTACACCACATGGTCAGTCCCCCTTATGTTTTGCAAGAATATAACATCCGCCATTAATAATTTGAAATACATATTTCATCATGGTAATATAACTTTCAAGCTATTAGAGAGGTGAACCATGGAGTACATACAGCTTAGATATTTCCTCACTGTTGCTGAACATGAAAACATAACCCATGCGGCGAACGAGCTGAATATCAGCCAGCCTTCGCTGAGCAAGACCATTTCCAGACTGGAAGAGAATCTGGGCGTTGAGCTTTTCGAGCGAAAGGGCAAGAGGATACTTCTGAACGAGTTCGGAAGGATGTTTGAAAAGCGGGTGCGCAGGATATTCGTTGAGATGGATCAGGCGCAGAGGGAGCTTACGGACATGGCGAAGCTCCGGAGGAACAGGATAACCATCGGCTCAACAGTTGCGCGGATAATGCCGAAGCTTCTCACGGGTTTTCTAGGCGTACATCCGAACATTCTGTTCAACCTGATACAGATAACAAGCCACGAAAAGATACTGAAAAGCCTTTTGGACGGTGAAATAGATCTGAGCGTGTCCATTCTGCCCATAGACGAAGCGGGAGTGGAATGTCACAGACAGGCATCCGACGAGATACTCATAGCCGTTTCAAAAAACCACAGACTCGCAGGACAAGGTTCCGTGAGCCTGATTGAAATAGCAAACGAGCCTCTGGTCTACCATTCCAACGAAACGGGACTGCGCAGGATAACCGATTCGTTTCTGAAAAGGATGAAGATAAACCCGAAGATAGCTTTTGAATGTACCACGCCGGATATCATATGCGAGCTTGCGGGCAAAGGTTTCGGCAATACGCTGATCCCCGCGTCATGGCTGGATACGGTGGACGTGTCTTCTCTGTCGTGTCTGCATATAAACGATTTCAAGTGCGAACGGGGCATCTGGCTCTCGTGGGTGACAGACAGATATATGCCTCCGTCAGCCGATGATTTCATAACCCACGCAAAGGTGTATTTCTCAAAAGGCTACAGTCTGAAATAGCATCAAAAATTGGTACCCTCCGATTTCGCTGATCTGGACCTTTCAATAAAGCCGTTTATTGAGCAAAATTAATCAGAACAGCTCAGCAAAGGGGAGGAGGGATGATATCACGGGTTATCACCGCCAAAACATGGACACCATGGGTAACAGGAGCGCTCACCGGAATACTCGCAGCTCTATGCTGTGTATGCGGCAAGACCGTTCTCGGAGCTTCCGGAGGTTTCATAACAGCCGCAAGCTTCATGGGTAAATACCTGAACATGCCGTGGCAGGATCTTCTTTATTTTAAATTTGTAAAACCGCCCGTGATTTCCTTCCAGCTTATCCAGTTTGCAGGGATGATAGCCGGTTCTTTCACTGCGGCATATCTGTCGTCCGATTTCAAATTGCGGCTCACGCCTGACGAGGGCATGGGCGGACGCACAGGCTCTGACATAATCAAAAGATGGGTAACGGTATTCTTCTGCGGGATACTCATTGAGTTCGGCGCAAGCGTGGCAGGCGGATGCACAAGCGGGCTTGGCATATCAGGCATTATACAGCAGTCACCCGCCGGCTTTTTATTTTTTGCAACGGCTTTTGCCGCCGCAGTCCCAACTGCTTTCATAGTTAAAATGCTGAGGTGATCTGTATGTTCCTACCGCTTATCATAGGCTTTCTGTTCGGTTTTCTGCTTCAGAGAACAGGGCTTGGTCACAGCTATAAAGTAACCGGGCAATTTACTTTCAGAGATAATACCATGCTGAAATTCATGGTATCAGCCCTTGCCTCCGGCATGATTACCGTATCGTTCTTCACCGACGCAGGCATGCTCTCTCCATCTTCGATGCCCGACACTTATGCCCCCGGCAACATCATCGGCGGCGCGATACTGGGCATCGGAATGGCAATAGCCGGAGTTTGCCCCGGCACTCTCATAACAGGAATAGGGCAGGGAAATATAGACTATCTTATTCCCGGGGTTCTCGGATTTCTCACAGGCGGGGTGCTGTTCGGATACTCTTTTAATCCGCACTTTCTGAAACTCAGTGCGATAGGATTCAGCAAAGGTCTCACAATGGCACAGCTCACAGGTGCAGGTCACTGGATATTCTCTTTGGAGATGCTTATAATAGCCGCTTCCGCATTTCTCATCACAAGGAAATTTAATATATGAGAACAGTCCTTCTTATTCTCCTGCTCGCAGTATGTACCGAAAGCATCTCCTATTCCTCGTCCGGACAGAAGACCGTCGGCGGCATAAAAACCGCGGTTTCGGCGCAGGAGCTTTTAAAGATAACGGGAGCGTCCTCAAAATTCGTTTATTACGATCTGCGGACATATCTGGAATACTCTATTGTTCACGTCCCAAAATCAATCAATCTGCCCATGCAGTATCTTAAGAACAGAATGGACGAAATAGGCGGTCACGACGAAATAATTCTGATTGCCAATGACGAAAAAGAGGCGGCTCTTGCCTCGCAGATGATAAAAAGCAGATATCCCGATAAAACCATCCGCTTTCTCGGCGGCGGAATAGGTTCATGGATAAACGCCGGATACCCTATCCAGAACGAGATACCTCACGGATGCTGAGAAGCGCGTCGCAGAATCTGTCAACCTCTTCAATACTATTGTACATTCCGAAGCTGATACGCACCATACCAGGGCGTTTCTGATGCCAGTCCGCAAGGTTTAAAGCAATGTCTGACAATGAGATGTTCAGAAGTTTCTGAACGTAAGGCTGAGCGCAGAAACAACCGCTCCGCACGGCTATATCCGCCGTCGTCGAAAGAGCGGCGGCAAGGTCGGAATGGAAAATATCCCTATAATTAAAGCTTATCACCCCGATACCGTTCCTTTCGGAATAGAGGCGCACGCCGTCAATCTGTTCAAGTCTGGCAAGAGCATAATCCGTCAGCTCGGATTCGTGCGCATATATACTCTCCATCCCTTCGGCGGCAAGCGTTTTCATGGCGGCTCCAAGGGCCACAACACCCATCAGGTTCGGCGTACCTGCTTCAAATTTTGCAGGTGAACCGCCCCACAGAACGCTGTTCTTCGTGACGATATCCACAGTGCCGCCGCCGGACATGAACGGAAAAGCGGCTTCAAACGTTCCGGTTCTGCCGACAAGGACTCCTGTTCCAAACGGTGCGTAAAGCTTATGGGCGGAAAAAGCGAAATAATCTATGCCGTCCGCTGTCATATCAACAGCCTTGTGCGGCGCGAGCTGAGCAGCGTCAACACACAGTTCTGCGCCATATCCGCGAATAAGACCGGATATCTCTTTAAGCGGATTCGTGAAACCCGTCACGTTGGACGCTCCCGTAACGGACACCATGGCGATATCGCCTCTGTGTTTTTTCAGCAGGTCTTCCAGACTGTTAAGGTCAAGCCTGCCAGCGCTGTCAGTCAGAGCATGCACAACGTTAAAGCGCCTGCGCCATGGCAAATCGTTTGAATGATGTTCCATCTCCGTGACAATGACCGTTCTCTTTCTGTCGGGAATTATATTGGCAAGCAGATTAAGGCTTTCGGTGGTGTTTTTCGTGAAAAGGGCGGTGTGCGTGTTTTCATCCGCGCCCGTGAAACGCAGAACGTCCGCTCTGGTCTGTTCGTAAACGCCGGAACAATGATCCGCACGTCTGCCTGAACCTCTGTGGACAGAGGAATAGCAGCAGGCGAAATCCCGCACAGCGTCCATAACGCTCACAAGAGGAAGCGTTGTGGCGGCATTATCAAAATTTATACCTTTAACGTCATTGCCGCAGCCAACGACAAGACGTCTTAATGAATTGCTATGGTCTTTGCTCATATGTAAACTTTATTATAACTCTTCATAAAGGCACAGTACCAGATGAAAAATAAGTAAAGGGGCAAGAATGTATAAAAAACAGGGCGGAATTTTCCGCCCTCAGGTTGTTGACAAACTTGTTAAAAGTTAATGAGATTGCCGCGTCAGCCTACAGCTTCCTCGCAATGACAGCAATTTACGTCTTCGCGAGGAGTGCATGCGACGACGCGATCTCGCATTTTCCTGACTTTGTCATCAGTCTGAGGGCGGAAAATTCCGCCCTGTATAAAGGAGGTCGTCGTTTACGCGTTACCTACAGGATCGTTTTATCCTACGCACAGACGATGAGAACAGTATTATTTATTTCCGAATGCGAATTTATAAGTAACATAATATCTTGTATCGTTATAATCCTCGCCGCCGTCAACTTTGATATCCGCATATCTGGCTCTTACGCCGAAACCGTCCAGAGCGCCGGAGAATGCATACTGAACGCTGTAATCCATTTCTGACATATCTTTGCCTGTTGACGCGGGCACATCATAGCCGGCATAGAACACGTATGCGCTGAGACCCTTAACTCCGAGTTTGCCGAAGTCGTAGCCGACTTTCAGAGCTTTCGCTTTCTCTTCTGCTCTGCCTGCCGCAAGTATCTGCTGAATAATTGCCTTCTCGTCGCCCCAAGGAGCCACTATGCCGTCGTCGCCTGTTTTCGCATAGAAAGCGGTGATGTCGAATCCAAGTGCTTTGATACCGCCGCTGATGCCGTACTGGTTAGTGTCAAGGTCGCCGTTCAGTTCATCGCCCTGAGATTTCTGCCACAGGACAGATGGTTTGGCATAAAGAGTAAAACCGTCGAAATCTTTTGACAGTGCAACTTTGAAGAATGTCTGATTATAAACGTCCTCCATTGTGTAGTACCATCCCTGAACGTTTGTTTTGACAACATCAACCGGAACGTTGTATGAAGCGCCGAGTATGACCATCGCTTTATCGTCGTCAATTGTGGATGCGCCGCCGGGTTCGTTTGCCACAGCCTCGGAAAGCGAGATGAAATGATCGTCGCTCCAGCCCATTGAATCTGTAATGTAATATGCGGACAGAGTAAGGTTGTCCACGCTGTTGTTCACAACGGACAAACCTTTGTAGGTTCTGGGAAGCATACGCAGGTCATGCACTTCCATAAAGGGTGTGCGGATCTCCTGTGCGCCGTATTTCACTACAGTATTAAAATACTCACCCTGAATGTAGTATTCCTGCATACGGCTGAAGCTCTGGTGATCGCCGTTGTCATCCTTCTGAAGTGTGCCGTAAACAGTGTGGTGGTCGTTACTGTCAACATCGTTAACGGTACCGAAAGCAGTACCGAAAGAGATGCCTTTCAGGGGCGCGGTCTTATAATAGAGAAGTCCGCCCACTGCCATATCGCCTCTTGTGCTTGTGCTGCCTTCAAAGTCCCTTGTAAAATCCAGAAATCTTATGTCGCCTCTCACAGAACCCTGTGTGAACATGTCTTTAACGTTATCTGCGGCAAAAGCTGTAAATGTAAGCAGCATAGCCGGAATTAACGCTGTAAGTATTTTTTTCATATTATCTCCTTATGTCTAACCGAGCATGAGCATCGTAAGGTCTAAAACGCCCTTGAAATACTCTGTTTTCACATGTTTTTGCGCTTCCTCATAAAACATGGGGAACCAGCCTTCAATGTGTCTGCCGACAAAACTGTCGAGACATCCGGTCAGTCTGTCGTATTCGTCCGTATTTCCGCAGTTCAGCGCGTTCACTTTGAGCAGTGCAAGAAAACCTGCAAACTCAAGCGCGATGCCGATATAATCCTGACGGTTTTTAAGGTCTGAATATCCGCAGTAACCTTCGTCCAGATAAAGCTGTGTCAGCTCAGAAAAGAGCTGTGTACCCTTGTCGCCGACATAAAGAGCTTCATACGGAGCTTTGGGGCCGTATTCGGGAGATACCCCCCGGAAAAGCTTTGTCCAGTCTCTCTTAAGATCGAGAAGCGACTCGCTCTCTTCTCCCGCTGCGGTATCCTTTGCATAATCCGTTATCTTTCTGAAACACTCCCTGAAATCTTCGTCACATATGCCTTCAATGTCGATATTGCGCATTGCGGCAACGCAGTTGAGGTCAGGATTGATGTTATAAAAAGCAGCCAGAAGAGTGAAAACTTCCGCTTCGTTCTCTGCCGCTATAGTCTTTGTTTCAAGTACACTGCTCATGTAAACCTCCGGTTCGGTAATGTGCGGCGGTCATCCCGCCGCACCGTGATTCATCAGTCGATGTAAAAAACCCTCGGTTTTGTGCCTTTTTCGGGCATATAGGGTTTCGGTTTGAATTTCTTGAACATCTTGGAAATTTCGCTTTCCGGATCGTCCAGATCACCGAATATTCTCGCCACACCTGCGCATGTTGCAACACAGGCAGGGGGAAGACCTTTTTCGCGTCTGGGTGCGCAGAAAGTACATTTGTCAACAGTGTTGACAACGTGCTCTTTCATCCTCTCAGCTTCATATTGGTTCTGTTTGCCGACTTCGCTCCAGTATGTGGGGGTCTCCTCGCTATTGAAGTATCTTGCGCCGTAAGGACATGCTTCCATGCACATCTGGCATCCGATACATTCGGAAGCTGTAACCTGAACTGTTCCGTCCGCGAGCTTTTTGGAAGCCTTTGTAGGGCATACCTTAACGCAGGGTGCATTGTCGCAGTGGTTGCATATCAGGGGCATGTATTCCATATGAGCGTTGGGAAACTTACCCTTCTCAATGGAAAGCGTCTTTGTCCAGAATGTTCCCGGAGGCGTTGCATTTGCGACTTTACATGCTACCGTGCATCCCTGACAGGCATAGCATCTTCTTTTGTCTATGATCATTGCGTATCTCATTGCATCCTCCCGTTACGCTTTGTAGATTCTGACCGGAACAGAGTTTGAAACACCGATTGCTACAGCGCAGCAGTCGGATATTTTCGCGTTGGTCAGTTTGTTGTACATCGGATATGAAGCGGCTTTTTTGCCGAGACTGTCTACAAGACGTCCCAGAGCGCCGGCAACACCCACAACATCGGGGAAGATAAGCTCGGTAACGTGCACCTCGCCTTTAATCTTTCCGTTCTCAGATTCAACCCAGATGGTGTCTCCCTCTTTAATGCCTTTCTCTCTGGCAGTCTTTGTGTTGATGGAGAGTTTGCCGTATGTGGGGTCAAAAGTTCCGCTTGCCTCGTTCAGATAGGGCATCTGGTCGTTACCGCCGATCCTCATGGGGGAGGTGGGGGTTTTCCAGTTAATGGAGATCATGTCATATTTGTCGCCCTTCTTAACTTCTGTAAGTTTTTTCGGACGCCATTTGATGACTGCTTCATAATATTGAAGCTGGTCTTCCATGTCGAAATCGGGGATGTAAACTTTATCTTTGTATTCAGTGAAGAACTT
Organism: Deferribacterales bacterium; assembly: GCA_050251945.1. Lineage (GTDB taxonomy): Bacteria > Chrysiogenota > Deferribacteres > Deferribacterales > Geovibrionaceae > Seleniivibrio. Next base: position 17,863 of record JBFWLW010000003.1, read on the forward strand.
ACGCAGACCGTCTCCTGATTTTTTAAGGCGCTCGAAATAGATGGGGTGTCTTGTCTCGCCCTTTTTGAACCATGAAGAGTTGTATGCATCCGCAGCAGCAAGATCCATCACCAGCATACCTTCTTTCTTCATCTCTTCCAGAGACTTGTGGAAATATGCGCGAACGCCTTTGTCCCATATCTCGCGGATGCTGTAGCGTTTGCCGGGAACAAGCTGATCTTTTTTCTCAAGCTGGGCAAAAGTGATCTCACCAAGCATTACGCCTGTTTTGTTTACGTTGGCGTTGAAGTCGTCGATCATTCCGATGCGTTCGCAAAGTTCGATAATGATATCCTGAGGCTGTCTGGAATCATAGACAGGCGTAAAGGGTTCTCTGTACATCATTACTTTTTTGGTGACGGTATCTTTTGTATAAACGTCGAACGCGCCTTCATAGCAGTTTACGGATTCTTTTTCGAGAAGCGCGTGGCAGGGCAGCAGTACGTTTGACATATGCGCCATTTCATCATAGTGATAAGCCACTGTCGCCGTGAAAGGAATCTTAGCTACCGAATCGGCAACCATATAAGGCTCAGTTGTACTTGCGATGGGGTTGCTGCCCACAACAAGAAGAGCGTCTATTTCATATTCCAGCCCGTATTTTTTGGGGTCTGCCGCAACTCTGTATGCCAGCGTGGGCAGAGTGTGCTTGTGCGGGAAATATTCGGAAAGGTTGACGTGCTGGGGCGGATACACAGGGTCTTTGTAGCGCGCTTCGCCTTTGGGTGCAACAACGCCGTCCTGATCTGGGCTGAGGTATGCTCCGCGCTGTGTTCCGAGCATGCCGCCGGGTACGTCGATGGAACCCACCAGCATGTTCATGATTTTGGTCATAAGGTCTGCGGGAACGCCGTCTCTCATGTTTTTGATACCGCGTTTTCCCTCGCATACGGACGTTCTTTTCGGCAGAACAAGTTTCTGTCCCTTACCGTTCACCAGCTCAATTGTTTCGCCGATGCTTGCATGTTCGATAAAGTCTTTTGCGATCTCGCGTATCTTTTTCGCAGGAATGCCGGATTTTTTAGAAGCCCATTCGGGAGTATTAGTTTTGAATCCCTTTTTAACAAGAACAAATGACGCGGTGGTTTTTACACCGTTGACCATGACGTTCTCTGCGTAGATATCGGGGTCTTTAAGGGTTTTATCGTCAAAAGATTTAATTTTACCGTCGGCTGCATCGCGGATCTGCGGTTTGCCGTCTGTTCCTCTGGCATAGTAGCCGTCCGGTCCTATCAGATAGGGACTGTTTGTGCGCCATGCGAGGAAATCGAAGTCAAGTTTTTTTACTTCATACATCATACTGTGGATAACGCCCATCATGAACGCCAGCTCTCCGCCGGGTCTGATCGGCACCCACTCTGTTTTGGATGCGTCGGGACCGCAGTGAGGGTCGACACATACAACTTTGATGTCTTTTTCGTATACTATTCTGTCAAGAAGACCTCTTACCCCGCCGTCGGAAGACGCAATACCCATGCCAAGGTTCATCCCCATTGCAAGGATATATTTTGCATATGTCGCATCCGGTTTAACACCGGGGAAAACACCGTGGACAAGGTCGGAAGCATAGTGAAGAACGCAGAGAGTTCCGTTACTTTTAATATAGTTGGGCGTACCGTACGCACCGGCGAAATAGAACATGAAAGTACAGAAGAAATCCATGTCGCCGAAACCGACCTGATAAATGAAGCGTCTGGGGTCTCTCTCGCGAACCTGTTTAAGAACACCAGCAGTGGTGCTCATAGCCTCTTCCCATGATATCTCAACCCACATAGGGTCTTCGGAAAGACCTTTCTTCGGGTTGGTTCTTTTCATGGGTGCTTTTACTCTGTAAGGGTTATAAAGGTTCTGGATAATAGACTGACCCTTAGCGCAGAGCGCGCCTTTGCTTGTGGGGGTATTGGGGTTCCCCATGATCTCCACAACCACACCGTTTTTAACTTTGTAAAGGTTAGGGCATGTACCTCTCATACACATACGGCAGTGTCCAAAGTGCCACCCGTCTTTAAGAAGCTGTTCGGTTCTGTCCATCGCCGCCGCTTCGGCCGCATGTGCAGGGCTGAGATTTATCCCCATCAGCGATGCGGCACCGGCAATACCGGCAGCCTTTAAAACAGATCTTCTGCTAAGCGTAATCTGTCTCATTAATGCACCTCGTTATAGAATTAAAAGAACCAGCTGTTTCTGACGGAAATATCGCAGATAATTTGTGTAGTAAAAAGGTCCAGAAAATGAAATTAACCAGCGCCCAGAACATAAGACAAAAACAGTCCGCTTATGCCGTAATTCAAACAGATATATAACAAATAATATTAATATACAAGATAATTACATCGTTATGTAAAAAACAGATGCACGCATGCCGGACAGGCTTTTTTTGTGAGATCATTTTGAGATAAGACCTGTTTTTTTGTCAGACTGGTCTCTATCTTTATACCCGAACTAGACCCTTTACAATAACGTACGGTGAGCAATATAATAACGATATACACAATTATTATGATTCAAAGCCATGTGTAGGCTACATGAGGTTAAAAAAATGCTGTTTAGCTGGAAACCGGATACAAGCCTTAAATCACCGATGTACATGCAGCTTGCGGATTATTTCAGAGCGAAGATAAAAATGGGCGACCTGAAAAACGGTACGAAACTGCCCGGCAGAGAGACGCTGATGGAATCGCTGAACGTCAGTAAAACGACGCTGATATCGGCTTTTTCACAATTGCAGAGAGAGGGGCTTCTGACATCTCACCCGAAATCGGGCTATTTCATCAACTACAACCTTGAAAACGGCAGGGTGAACTGGAACGACTATACCCGCATGGCAAGGCATAAGACCAGTGTGTACGAATACAGGCACTGGGGCGAATCCGACGGATTGACGAATTTCAGCCTCAGCAGCGATTTTCACATGGAAAAATATCTTGTTGACGCAATGCGGGGAGCTTCCGAAAGGATAAGTGCAGGCAAAACAGCACCGGAGCTGACTAAATACGGACTCACTTCACTGCGGGAATCCATCAGAAAACACTTGGAAAAACTGGGGATAAAAACTAAGACGGAGAACATCTTGATCTCTTCCGAAACCATACAGAGACTGTTCCACGTTTACGAATCGCTCCTTAACGCCAACTCGAACTTCCTTTATGAAAACACCAACATAATAAACACCATATCGAACATTCACTCCATCGGTATGAACATGATACCTATAAAGATGGATAAACACGGAATGTCCGCAGTTGAGCTTGAAAAGAAGCTTATCAAATGCAAATGTTGTCCCATAGTACACGTCGACCCGACCGATCAGGCGCCCACGGGCGTTGTCATGAGCAAACGCCGCCGTCAGGAGATTATGAACATTATACAGAAATACCGCGTTCCGCTGGTCGAGATAGACCACTCCAGCAATATATGGCACGACAGACCTGCGCTGAATCCGCTGAAATCCATCGACAGGAACGATAACATAATCTATTTGGGCAGCCTGCTGAAATGCCACCCGTATGATTTTCAGCTTTCGTGGATAGTCGCGGACAGATTCATTATAGAACACCTGAGCAACGTGTTCATACAGACCGGCGTGAAGCCTAACTTTACCATGCAGCTGCTTGTCGACGAGATGATAAGAAGCGGAAACATCTACAAAATGACAGAGGACATCAGCAATTTTATACGCAGCAGAAAGGAACTGACCCTCGCTCTCTGCGAAAAGCACCTGAAAAGCAGAGGCTTCTGGATCGAGAAGAACTGCAACTTCCACTTCTGGCTGGACTTCCCCGACGTCAATTTCAAGAACATCTTCTCCAAAAGGGAACTGATAACAAACATCTATCCGGGCTACTTTTTCGACAAGAACGACACAAGCCACATACTTCTGTGCCCTGCATCAATTCAGGAACAGGACATCGAAAAAACCATCATCCGGCTGAAAGACCTTGTGAATGAAAATTACCGCGGATGAATTTTGAGGAAATACGCCGCTGCCGCGCCCGCCAGAAGCACGGGAACAAGTGAGTAGGAAGCCATCTCCCAGCCTGCCTTTTCCGCTATGGCGCCGAAGAGGAATGGTCCAAGACACATGCCGAGATACTGACCGAATGCAACGATAGACATACCTACCCCTGCCGCTTTCGGGTCTTTAACTATCTCCGGCACAGCCGAAAAGGTCGCAGGCGCTATCATCCCCGCCGCAGAACCAACAAGAAACAGACAAACGGGTATCATAACTCCGCTCACTTGATACGGTATCACTATTACAAAACTCAGAACAAGGAAGCTGAAGAAAAGTACGCCTCTGTAAACCCTGAGCTTATGTATCAGAACCCCCGCAACAGGAGATGCCACCAGCGAAGAAATGAGAAAAAAACTTGTGATCGCAGACGCGCGCTCTTTTGAATATCCGAACTCGGATTCCAGATATACGGGCGTGAACGAACAGACAGCAATAACCATTATATTGAATATCATGAATACCAGAGCAAGTATCCAGACCCCGGGTGTTTTGTAGACTTCTTTGATGCTGACATGATGTTCCCCGCCTTCATAATAGTGCGGCGCCTCATCAATGCGGGGCATACGGAAAGGGTATATCATAAGAACAAGTATGAACGCCGTATATATAGTGGTCATCCCCCATACGGATTTCCAGCCCAGCCAGCCGTTAAGAAGCGGAGCCACAAGGAGCATCACTATACTGCCCAGAGAAACCCACGTCGACCAGATGCCCATAGGCATTCCGCGTTTTTCAGGCGGGAACCATGCCGATATTACAGCGGGCGCGACAACGGATATCAGGCACATTCCGATTCCCTCTATCACCCTGCTGGTAAGCATCGAAGCAGTATCAACGGCAAACCAGCCGATGAACGAACCGACGAAAAGGGAAGCAACAGCTATTATCCCCGAAAGTTTAAGCCCGACCCTGTCAACAATATAACCGGAAGGCAGAGATATGAATATCCCCACCAGTGCGAAGACAGACATCATAAGTCCGGCTTTTGAAAGGTCTATGCCTAGTTCCGCCATAAGTATTGTCATAACCGGGGGAACCTTGAACTGATTCAAAGGCGCAGAGATACTCGCCAGATAGATAGTGGCAAGTATTATCAGCGGGAAGCTGAATTTATTTTTTAGCATTTTATCCCCACATAGAACAAAAAAGAATATTTGTGTACCGACATTATAGTTATATTTAATTATTTGTCCAGATTTCTACTGTCAGTTCAACGTTAAATTTGCCAATATCAGCAGATATGTAATATATTACTCACCGCACACGAAAACAGATACGAGGAGGCATGTTTTGTCCATAGAAAAGGTAAAAGAATATTTCGCAAGGTTCGGCATCTCCGACCGTATTCAGGAATTCAGCGTTTCAAGCGCAACAGTGGAGCTTGCTGCTGCAGCCCTTAAATGTGAGCCGGCACGCATTGCGAAGACACTCTCGTTTTCAACGCCGGAAGGAGCCGTTCTTGTGGTGATGGCAGGCGACGCAAGGGTGGATAACCCTAAATTCAAAGCGCAGTTCAACGCAAAAGCCAAGATGCTCTCCCCCGACGAAGCTCTGGCACAGATAGGGCATGCTGTGGGCGGAGTCTGCCCGTTTGCAGTGAAAGATGGCGTAAAGGTGTATCTGGACGAGTCTCTTAAACGTTTCAAAACAGTTTTCCCGGCCTGCGGAAGCAGCAGCAGCGGTATCGAGCTGTCCATCGACGAACTTGAAAAATATTCGGACGCATCGGCATGGGTGGATGTCGGCAAATATTAAACCAAGGCTCAGTTGACCGCTCATATTACATCAGGCATAACAGCGGCATGGAACGCCGGAAGCCTCGGTTATCTATACAGATGTACAAGCGAAAATTACCACAGGAACGGGCAGAGTGATGGTTGACAGAGGCAGCCTTAATCAATAGACTACGCAAAGTCTGCCGTCTATCTCCCGTATATCCATCGGGATGCTGTAAACACCGGACACACAGCCGCTTTTAAGCTCGGAGCTTCTGCAGAAATCCGCCTGTTGCCCGCCGTCCAGAAGCAATATGCTGTCGGCATATCTTAAAGCAAGATTCAGATCATGTATAACCACAAGAGTTGCAAGTCCCGATTCCTGCGTGAGCTGTCTCGCGGTCTCCATGATATCTATCTGATTCTTAACGTCCAGATGGTTAACTGGCTCATCAAGTATCAGCACAGACGTTTCCTGAACCAGCGCGCGGGCTATCAGAACCTTTTGCAATTCGCCGCCGGAAAGCTCCGTAACGTTGCGTTCAAGCAGGTGGTCTATCCCCAGCCGTAAAGCGACGTCCGAAACCATCGCTCTGTCCTCCGGAGAAGGGTACCAGCTTATATAAGGCTTCCTCCCGAGCAAAACGGCATCGGAAACAGAGCTTGAAACAGCGTGCATCACCTGCGGCAGATACGCAACGACCTTCGCCCGCTCTCTCGGTACGAGGGATATGAGTTCTTCCCCCATGTATCTTACACTTCCGCCGTCAGGTCTTATAAGTCCTGTTATCACCTTCATAAGCGTGGACTTTCCCGCTCCGTTGGGACCTATCACAGCGCAAAGCTCACCGGAGCCGACTGAGAAACCGATACCGTCCAGTATCTTCCTGCCGTTTTTCAGACTGTATGAAATATCTTTTATATCAAGCATTTTTCAAAGACCTCCTCAGAAGAAGACCGAGAAACACCGGAACACCTGCAAAGCTGGTTATCACGCCCACCGGAAGTGCCACGGGGTAGATAATTGCCTGTGCGGCAATATCTGCCGTCAGCAGAAGGACGCCTCCCAGAATACCCGAAGCTGGAATGAGAAATCCGTGTCCCGCCTGACGAAAAACAAGACGAACCATATGGGGCGCTATCAGACCGATGAAGCCTATCACACCGTAAAAAGCGGTGGCAAAAGCCGCCATTACCGCTGTGACAAGAAGCGACAGTACGCGTACGCGCCGCACCTCGACCCCCAGCCCCGCGGCATAGGATTCACCCCACGCAACAGCGTTGTAGTCCCAGCTATATTTCAGGACAAACAAAACACCCGCAAGGCACACGCCCGCCATGGAAAAAGCCTCTGTCCAGCCCCCCTTTCCAAGGTCGCCGAACGTCCAGAAGACCGCCGCCGCAAGCTGGCTGTCTGTGGAAAAATACTGCAAAAGCATCGTACACGCTCCAAAAAACGACGACACGGCGACGCCCGCAAGTATAAGCCCCTGAGGTGTCATACCTCTCACAAACGAGAACAGCAGTATCACCGCCGATGCTGTGAGCGAACCCGCAAAAGCTCCTGCGGCAACAGACCCCAGACTGCCCAACACTACTCCGGAACCCGTATACTGCGTGCTTCCCGCGCCAAGAACGATAATAGAGAATGCCGCTCCGAACGCCGCTCCCTGCGAAAGCCCGAGCGTGAAAGAGGACGCAAGGGGATTGTTCAGCACGCTCTGAAGTATCACCTCGCAGACTGCAAGGCTCATCCCCGTGAAAACAGCCGCTGTTATCCGCGGCAGTCTCAGGTGGTATATAAAATATTCAAGGTCGGCATCCTTACCGCTCATAAACAGAGCCGAAAGGGTGTTGCTCCATGAGCTTTCACCCGCACCTCTGTGCAGCCCCACAACAGCGGCGGCAAAAAGAAGCGCAGCCATCACAGCAAAAAAAAGTACCTCTTTTCTCATTTATCAAGAGGTTCCAGTTTCAACCCTTCGGATGAAAGAACTACCCTGCGGTATCCGCCGGAATCCTTTTCAAACTGACTGTAAAGAGCCGCTCCGTCCAGCATCTCAAATATTTTATCCGCTTCCGCAGCGGGATCAAGTGACGCATACTTTTCGGGGTATGCCGCTTTCGCTACCATAAAGGCGTTTGCGAGCATAACTTCAGGGTTTACGAAATATGCTGTGTTCGGAAGAAGCAAAAAGACCTTTCCGCTCTTGAACGCAGGAAGTTTTTTGAACAGGATCGGGTCGTCCCTGTACTGCTTTTGCAATATCGCAAGCCCGTCTCCGTCGAGAAAGATCATCTGCGGTGAAAGACTGATTACGAACTCTTTGTTCACGAATATCTGGCTGTTTTTTCCCGCCTTCTCCCCCAGATTCTTAACCTTCGCGATATTAAACGGCAGAAAATTTCCCGACGTACTGTCTATCCCCTGAAAACCTTTGTAGGCTATTCCGCCGACGTATGCCGAAACCTTCTGTGCGGGTTCAGTATTAAGCCTGCTGATTACTTTCATGATATATGCGTTAACCTCTGCGGCTCTCTTCTGCCTGCCAAGCACTTCGCCTGTGATGGAGATGGAACGCATATAAGTTTTAAGGTCAAAAGACCTGCCGCCGTAGCCCACAGCAACAACCGGAATACGTATCTTGCGCTGGAGACTGTCTGGAATGGTCTTGTCGTCAGTATTGATAAAAACCACGTCAGGCTTATGGCTGATAATGGCTTCCGCGTTGAAACTCTGGACGGGACCGCCTTTAGCTACAACCGGAAGATTCTTCGCCAGTTCCATGTTCGCATAGATATACGGTTTCGGGAAATTAGCCCGCTTATCAATATCCTCAACTGCCACCGCCAGATTCTGCGCCTTCATATATGTTACAAAAGTCATACTGCTGCCCAGGGCTATAAGCCTGTCAACTTTTTCAGGCACCGCAACCTTCCGTCCGAGTATGTCCGTGACGTTTCTTGCATGAGCCGATGCCGTGATAACAAGCATCAGCAGTAAAACTGTTAAACGCGCCATACTATTACCTCTATGCGGTATTTAGTTCTGTCTGTGTATTCGCCACTTTCGTTTCTGAACCGCTCAACGTATTCGCGGATATATTTTTCGTCCAGCGGCACGTTATACGTTGAAAGCATGTCATATGTGTTCTTTACCATCCCGTCCAGCGTCCGCGAAACCACCCATTCACCGTCGACAGTTTCCGCAGAATATCCGTATCCGTTCTTTTCAAGCCATGCCTTCATGTTTAGCGAGTCGCTGAAATCCCTCTGCGTGATGCCGAATTTTCCATACAGTCCGTTCAGTACAGCAGAATCCATCTTCCCGGCAAAGCCCATATAAGCTACATGACCGCATGAGCAGTCAGTCACTTTCCACCGCGCCTCGTCGGACTGTATGGCAGGGGTCATGGAACAAAACACAACGTCATATTTTCTGTCGGTTGAAAACCCTTTCCAGTCCGTATGAACAGTCACAATGTTGTCCACACCGTTGTCTTTCGCATCCTCGTTCAGGATACGGAGCATCTCACCTGAAATATCCGTAGCAGTGACACTCTTCGCCTCTTTTGCGATGCGGATGGTATACATACCGCTTCCGCAGCCGACATCCAGAATGTCCGCATCCTTAAAAACAACGCCCATACGCTTTATTTTTCCGAGCATCTCAGCTTCGTAATTGTCTTCTTTAGTCTCGTATCTGGGAAAGGTCTGCGCCTTGTTATCCCAGAAATCCGTCTGCTGATCTTTTGTTAGAGTATCCATTTTACGCTCACCCCCATATTAATTCCGAGTGCGGGATATCCCCACGACTCCTCGTAATCCGTGTCCGTAATGTTGTCTGCATAAAGCTCAAGAGTGACTTGTTTCGTGAGTTTATGTTTCAGACTGGCGTCAACGGTTATATAGCTGTCCAGTGTGGCGACGTCTGTGGTGTTGATTGCGTACTCGCGCTCACCAACGTAGGTCGAGCCGACATCCAGCCACGTCTTTTCAGTCATTTTCCAGCTAAATCCCGCCTGTGCTTTGTAGTCAGGGATGTAGTCCACCTTGTCAAGGTTGCCGTCGGGGTCGGCTGGGTCGTCATCTTTCTTCGTTTTCTGATATGTCACGCCGAAATTTCCCGACACTTTTTTCGTAATGTCGTGGGCTCCGGTCAGCGTTACTCCAAGAAATTTTGCCTGAGCGTTGTATGCCGCAAACTGCGTCTTTTTCGATGTAAGCGAAACGGGAACAGCTTTATGTATAATGTAGTCATCCACATCATAGTAATAGGCGGATAACTGGACAAACTCATTGCGTGAAAAACTGTGTCTGTATGCCGCGTCCAAAGCGTTTGCCTTTTCAGGCTTAAGTGCGCCTTCAAGATATGATATCTGTCCCGCGTTTGACTGTGAGTTCCAGTAAACCTCGGGCAGTGTGGGTGTTCTGTAGTTCTGATAAACAAAGACGGATACTTTATCCGCAGGTGTGATGGAATAGGTCGCGCCCAGTTTGGGAGTGACGGCTGAATCGGTGAAATCAGCATCCTCGACATCGGAATCAAAGTTGTCGTATCTCGCTCCGAAATTTAAACTCAATCTATCGGTAACGCTGTAAGTGTCGGAGATAAAAACACCGTCGGTTCGCGCATCGTTGCCGCCGGAATCGGACATATTGCCTGTCCAGCCGTTCTGCACTGCAGAGTTGTAATTCGTATCGACATATTTCACATCTATACCGCCGGATTTAAGATGTTTCTGTTCCGCGCCCGCAACTATAACATGCCTGCCCTTCGTTATCTCGGTTTTCAGCTTAAAGCCGTAACTTCTGTCCACCGCAATATCTCTGTCCAGAACGAGATCGCCGTCGGATGTCAGCGTCGCGTCAAAAGTGTCCAGAGCGCTGGTCTGTGCAAGCAGTCTGGATTCCACGTCAGCATAGTTTTTTTCCCGCCTGTCCTCGATATTCTTATAAGCGGACGCTTCGATATACACGTCATTGCCCATGAACTGCGAATATTTCACGTCAAGAAGCTGCCTGACCTTGCTCCAGTAGGCTCCGTCGCCGATGACGGTCATGGATGGCGTGGGAGTTCCGCCAGCGAAAGTCTCTCCGCTTGAAAGGGGATAATCGTCGTAAATCTTTGTATTATAACCTGCAAGGGTAGGGTCGGAATCGCTCGTTGAAACACCGTCTGCGCGGTTGGAACGTATCAGCCCGCGTCTTGTTTTCGTGTAGTTATACCCGAATACAAACTCGCCGCCGTCCCATGGTGTCTGCACATAGAGTTTGGGTGCGATGTGGAAAGATTCATAATCGTTGTTGAGCAGGTACTCTTCCGCCTGCTGGTGGCTGATACCCAGACTGATTCCCACAGCGCCGAACTGCTGTCCGTATGAACCACGGATATTGTGAAAATCGTCAGCATTGTCCCATCCGCCCAGTGTTCCGTAAAGACTGAGGGAAGGATTGGCGGACGGATGCGCCGTATAAGCGTTGATAACGCCGCCAAGGGCGCTGTTGCCGTATTCAGCTGAACTGCCGCCTTTGATAATCTCAATTCGGTCGATACTGTCCAGCGGTATGGTGCCGAAATCTATGTAATTGCCGCCCACGTTGCCTGTGGAGCTTATGTTTCTGCCATCCAGATTGAGAAGAATCCTCTTGCTCTCCATTCAGCGGATTGAAAGAACGTCACCGCTGTCGCCGAACGACGCTTTACGCTTCATGGATATCTCGGGGTCTTTTGCAACAAAATCGGCAATGTTGTTACTGCGGTTTTTTTCGACCACCTTTGCATCGGTTTTGTCCAGAGTGTTCACTGCGCCGGAATAAGCCGTATCCTCCACAGTAATGGTATCCAGATAATAAGTATCCTGCATAAGACTGTCCGCCGCCGCCGTTGCGGCGATCATGACCATTACGCAGGTCAACAGCTTTTTCATAACTCCTCCTCTTTCCGTTCACGGAATTAAACAACCGTACAGAGGAGTTGTCAATAAAAAACGTATTACTTTTTCTATTTTAGTATTACCAATAGAGCGCGAGCATATGCCAAGATGTTGCAGAATATGAAAAAAATTAGCTCATATATTTTACAAGAAGCCCGAGAATGACAACAACAAGTAGCATGAACAGCAGCCTGCCGTTAAAATGGTCGTCATGACCGTATTGATCGTTCTCCTGTTCTTTGTTCTTGTCCTCTTTGTGGACAAAAAGCATAGGGATACCCCCGAATGAATGTTGAAGCAGATTTTATAGTGATTAAAGATGCTTGTAAAGGAGAATGAAATACCTGTCGTTCACTATTTATGGATATGATATATCCATGATAAATCAAGCGAATGATGACTTCTGTTAAATTTTTACATAAAAATGTTAATTCTGGTTATTTGAAAACATAATACTTATTTTTATAATATTAACAATACTATGTGGCACAAAAGCATGATTCTAAGAAAAAAATGCAATTTCACTCTTATTATCCTAAAAATATAAGTTCATTGATAAATAAGGGTAATTTTTTATATATTATTATCAAATAATATTTTTTTTAAATTGATATTTAAACTAACTTAAATTAACGGTAAAATTCACTTTTACCGCATATTTACATCTTTCATCATAAACCACTGTTGTAGCAAATGAAATAATCGACCTATCATTAATAATAGTATCATTTTTTTGTATACAATGAGTTTTTTTTCTGTTTAAATCTGCACATTATTTCACAGTTATTTCAAGGGGTGTAGAATATGAAACAACTGCAGGCTATAGTCGGCAAGATCAGTGGCACATATTATGCCAGCACGCCTGAAGGCGAGGTAAGACTTCTTAAAGAGGGCGACCCTGTTTATGAAGGAGAAGCGGTTTACTCACAAAATGAAGGTTCTGACGGGAACTTCATAAACCTTACCCGTGTCAACGGCGAGACTGTTGTTCTGACGGATACTTCATATTATCTGGTGGAGAACAACGTTACCGGAAACGACGAAACGGAAAAACCGCAAAACCTGCGGGAAAATGCACAGGGTACCGAAGAAACATTTCGCGGAAGAGCACGTGACGACGCGCAGCAAACGCAACAGGAAGAAGAGACTGCAATCTCTTTTACTCCCGACGCAGGCGAAAGAGTTGAACCCGGCATAATCACGGTTGAATACAAACCGGAAACGGCCGTTCCTGTCATTCAGGAAGAAACACCGCAAACACAGGAGTCGGCACCGGAAGCCCCTGTTTCAAGCGTCTCAAACAATGCTCCTGAAACTCTCGACAGCGTTGTGACAGGCATAGAGGACACTTCGTACACATTTAAACCGTCCGACTTCGGCTTCACCGATATTGACGGCGATCCTTTACAGACCATACGCATAGACACATTGCCGGAGAACGGTACTCTGTACATCGACGGCATACCCGCATCCGCAGGAACCACAGTCACTGCTAACCAGATATCATCCGGTCTGCTCACTTTTCTCTCAGACACTGACGAAAACGGGCAGAACTATACCACATTTCTTTTCAGCATTTCAGACGGAAAGGACTTCAGCTCTCTGCCGGGTAACATGACGGTGCATATCCTGCCCGTCGACGATCCGACACTTCTTTCCATTGACGCAACAAACCCTGCAGTTTTCACCGAAAACAGCGCCGCAACTGCAATTGCGGACGGCATAACCCTTAGAGATACCGATTCGGAAATCACTCAGGTAACGGTGAAAATAGGCGGAATGGTCAGCGGAGATGTCTTAAGCTGTACAACTCCTGCGGAAAGCGGGCTTTCAGCATCGTATGATGCCGCCACGGGCACGCTCACCATCACGGGAACTGCATCTCCTGCCGTTTACCAATCGGTGTTGGAGAGTATCGAATTCATTAATACATCTGAAGACCCCACCGCAAACGCAACGTCCGTAACAAGAACTCTTGAGTGGACAGTCACAAATTCAGAAAACATAGAAACAGCGACGACATCAGATATATCGGTCGTACCCGCAACAGACAGCCCTGAACTTGCCGTTTCAGGAGCCGCAGAATACAAAGCCGGCGGAAACGATGTTACGGCACTTTCATCAGCGCTGATAGCAGACGTTGACGACACCCATATGAATGGCGCAGTGATCACTATAACGGCGGGATTCACCGAAGGGGACTATCTCTCTGCCGCAACGGCAGGCACTTCCATCACAGCATCATATGATGCGGCGACTGGAACTCTCACCCTGACAGGCACCGACACACTTGAAAACTACCGTGCGGTTCTCACAGGGATGCAGTACGGTTCCACAAACCCGACGCCAGCCATCGACAGTGCCACACGCGAGATAACATGGCAGGTGACGGACGCCAACAGCGACCTTGCGGGTGCAGGGATCAGCAACTCCGGTACAAGCACTGTAGCAATAGACCCTGTACCCGTTGCAAATCAGGCGGCTGACAAAACGGTCACCGAGGCAGATGAAGGCTCGCCCGCCCCGCAGGCAGAGGGCAACCTTTTTACAGACGGTACGGAATATGAAGACGGAAAAGATTACATACCGGAGAACGGAACCCCCGTTGTTTACGAAGTGCGTTACTATGACGATCTCGGACAGCTTCAGACGACGGAGCTTACCGATACTGTTACTGTCATCGATACTCTTTACGGCGAACTGACAATAAACAGGGAAACGGGTGATTATACTTTCAAACCCGACGACGTTCTCAACCATCCGTCGGGCAACACACTCACAGAAACTTTCAGCTACAGCATAAAAGACACATCTGACGGCGACGTTTCAAACTTTGCCGACCAGAACATCGTGATATACGACGGCACAGACCCTATTCTGAATCCGGAAGGCACCGGGGTCAGCGAGATGAATCTCCCTGACGGTCTGATTCCCAATCCGGCGGCTCTCATAAAATCCGGCACTCTCGGCGTGGAAGGCGGAAGCGATACTTTCAGCGTCCGTTTCGATAGCGACGCAGTGGATAATCTTACCTCTATGGGACTGACATCAGGCGGATACAGCATAACATATGAAATGTCTTCCGACGGACTCGCCATCGTTGCAAAAGCCAACGGCGCAGAGGTATTTACGGTAACAATCACGGATCCGGCCTCCGAATCCGCAGGTTATACGTTCGAGCTGAAACAGCCTCTGGATTCGGGCGAGGATGTAACGTACACCTTCCCTGTCACAGTCACCGATTCCGACGGCGACAGCGCAGGTGCGCAATTCGACGTTGTAGTAACCGACGTTAAACCCATGGCAAATCAGGCAGCGGATATCAACCTTACGGAAAAAAGCTATGACGGCGCAAGCGTAACGGCAACGGGCAACCTGCTTACAGACGGCACAGGCTATTCCGACGGACAGGACTATGTTCCTTCCGGCGGCACTGCATACATAAACGAAATCAAATACTACGACGGGAACGGCGACCTTCAGACAGTCACACTGACACAGACAGTGACAACGCTGAACACCCAATACGGCGAACTTACCATAAACAGAGAAACTGGCGAATACAGCTATACGCTGACAGAGCCTTCCGACCACACCGATTCCGACACACTTACGGAAAGTTTCAAATATAACATCATCGACATAAGCGACGGTCAGGTCTCAAACTTTGCAGACCAGATCATAACAATCAGTGACGGTGCAGACCCCGTATTCGTATCCGCAACCGGCGTTACTGTCGAGGAAACGGATTTCACAGGCGGGCTTGCCGGCGAGACCAACGCGGAGCTTTCCGAAACGGGCATCATCAATGTCACAGGCGGAAGCGATACCTTTGACGTGACGATAAATGACAGTATCGTGAGCCAGCTTGAAGCGCTTAACATCACTGCGGGCGGAAAAGAGGTGACATACACACTGTCCGAAGACGGACACACGCTCACTGCCACAGCAGACGGCGCTGAAGTGTTCGTTCTGTCGCTTACAGATACAAACACGGAAACAGCCGGTTACAGCTTCGCGCTTAAATCCCCCATTAACTATGTTAACGATCTCACTATTTCCATACCCTTGGACGTGGCAGATGCGGACGGAGATACCGTATCAGGTTCCTTCGATATAACCATAGCGGACGATTATCCGGTTGCGAATTCTGCTGCGGATGTAACACTGGCGGAAAAATCATACGACGGCACGGAAAACAGCGTTGACGGCAACCTGTTCACCGACGGCGCAGACCATGCGTCAGGCGAGGATTTCATACCCGTCAACGGAACAGGTCAGATATATCAGGTGAAATATTATGATCCGGCAGGTGTTTTGCAGACCGCAACCCTGACCCAGACAGTGACCACTCTTGATACTGAATACGGCGAACTGACCATCAACCGTGATACGGGCGCATACATCTTCACAGCCGACCAAACCATCGACCACCCCATCGGCAACAGCGTTACGGAAACCTTCCAGTACAACTTTAAAGACACGTCTGACGGCGACGTTTCAAACTTCGCAACTCAGAACGTGATAATCACCGACGGCGCAAACCCCACCATCGGAACGCCCGATGCGTCCACAGTATACGAAGCATCCCTCACAGGCGGGTCAGACCCCGATGCGGCGGAGCTTACGCAGACAGGAACACTCGGCGTGACAGGCGGAAGCGACACTTTCGATACGGTTTTCAACCAGAGCACCATCGACTACATGAACTCTCTGACACTCAGAACACCCAGCAATACGCTCATAACCTACAGTGTTACAAACAACGGTCATACCCTGACAGCGTCCGCAGGCGGAGCCACCGTGTTCACGGTGGATATCAGCGACCCGGCGGAGGATACTGCAGCATACAGCTTTAACCTCTCAGGCTCCATAAAGAACGCAAACGACGTCACCCTCGCGATACCATTCACGGTTACAGACAGCGACGGCGACAGCGTTTCATCTTCCATAAATGTTACGGTGGTGGACGACAATCCAGTGGCATATGCCGCGCCTGACACCGTAGTTTACGAAAAATCCGTAAGCGGGGCGGGCAATCTGGTCGTAACAGCCAATCTGTTCACCGACGGAACCACGTCGGATTTTATCCCTGCGGGCGGTGTTAAGCAGATAAATCAGGTAACGTATGTCAACGCTTCGGGAGTGGAGACAACCGCAACCCTTGCCGCCGGAAACAATACGCTTACCACGCAATACGGCACTCTGGTGATAAACAGCACCACAGGCGCATACACCTTCACATCCGCCGACAATATTGACCACACAGGAACAACTGACGATCAGGTCGCAGTGACCTTCAGCTACAACTTTAAGGACACCACCGACGGCGACGTTTCCAACACGGTTTCACAGACCATCATAATTAAAGACGGACAGGTTCCCGACGCAGGCGCAGACGTTTATGTGACCATGGACGAAAAATATCTCATAAAAGGTTCCGAACCTGACAGCACAATGACCGTTGAAACGGGAGAGCTGAACATAACCCGCGGAAGCGACGAAATAACAACTAAATTCGCCGTAACCGAAGCGGATATGCTGGCTCTCGGTCTGGAATCAAACGGAGTGGCGCTTACATACACAGTCACGGATACCGTGATAACAGGTATGGCAGGTTCCGACACCGTTTTCATAATAACGATAGTCAACAGTACAGGGCTTAACCCCGAATATAAGGTTGAGCTGATAAGCAACCTCGACAACCCGCCGGAATCATCAGGCGACACGGACATAACTTTTGTCCTTCCCGTCGTAGTGACGGACATCGACGGTGATACCGATACAAACAATATACACATCACAGTTGTGGACGATTCTGCAAAAGAGGTTCAGAACATCACCGTTATTGAAGATATTGCAAAGACGTTCACCACAAACGCGGACGTTAACCCCGAATCCACAACGGCATCAGTCGCAACATACGGTGACATAACCATCAATACGGACGGGACCATAACTTATACGCTGAAACCTGAATATCAGCATTACAGCGGCGGAGACCAGTTCACCTATACAACAGTGTCTTCGGACGGCGGCTCCAAGACGACTACAGTGAACATAACTGTAACCCCTGTTGATGACGCACCTGCATGGGCGGGCGATACGGACTACGGCGCACCGTACGGAACACTTATTGAGGACGCAGGCAACATCACACTGACAAACCTGACGCTGCCCGTTATAACTGACAACACGGATAAAAACGGTGCCGATGCCGGAGACCATCCCGAAAGGCTCGGATATATCACATTTGAGAACGTTCCGGCTGGAACAGTCTTCGGATATGTTCATGACTCCGTAGGCGGTTCCGTAACGGTGGATTCTTCCAAAACCGTCACCATAGTGATAGTAAATGATGACGGTTCGCTCAACACGGACTACCACTACACAGGGCTTTCCACATCAGGTGCAGGAGTGATCGCACTCACCGAGGCGGAATATCAGGCACTGACATACAAACCCGCCCCCGACAGCGCGAAGGACGTAACCTTTGAGGTTCATTCCACCAGCTATGAGGTCGACGACAGCGGCGTTCCCCTCGACATGACCGGAGCCGAAAGCTACGACGAAGTCACTGTCGTGGTTAAGGCAGTAACAGACGATGTGAGCCTTGCGCTCACTGATTCCGGCACAGACACCGCAACAGGGGACGAAGACGGCTGGATAAACGTCAGCAGTCTGTTCGACGGAGTTACCGGCGACTACACTGACGGTTCCGAAACCCAGACATTTACAATTTCGGGACTCCCCGCCGGATGGACGTTCTACGTAACGACATCGGACACGGTTCCCGCAGATTCCGCAAGCGGAACGGCTGTTGGCGACGACGGCGAATTCACCGTCACGTTGGCGCAGGGCAAAACCTTTGAAGACTACTATATCTATGTCAAACCGCCTAAGGATTATTCAGGCACAGTCACAGGGCTGACAGCCACTCTGGAATCCACCGACCACGAATCGGCAGGCGACTATAACGCAGGAACGGCAGTCGATCCCGAAAGCGCGCAGGTGACAGGCATCAGCATAACCGTGAACCCCGTGACAGACACACCCACCATAGCGGTGCGCGAACTTGTCACATCGGAAGATACGGCTGTGACCATGGATATCCGCCCCATAATGACCGACAGCAGCGAACAGGCGCTCTCTGTTTCAATAGCGGACATCCCCGAAGGCGCTAAAATAACAAAAGCCGACGGAACAGTGCTTTATGACGGCACACTCCCCGACCCCACAGGAAGCGTTACTCTGGTCATCGGCGTGGATGTCACATACGAGGAGCTGAAAGATATCAAATTCGTTCCTCCGGCGAACTCAAACGTTAACGACATAGTTCTTAAAATAACCCCGGCCATACAGGATCCCGGCGCGGATGCTTTCGGAGTGGAATACGAAGTTCCGGTACATATCAAGGGCGTTGCGGATTCGCTTTCAGTTAACGCTCCTTCTTCCTACACAGGACTTGAGAACGGAAAAGTACAGTTTAACGCGCACGCATCAACAGCGGACACCGACGGTTCGGAAACGATCTCCTATCTTGTGGAGGTTCCCGCAGGCGTAAAATTTGTAGACGCTTCCGGAAATCCGGCGGGTTCGTACATGGGCAACAACATGTGGGCTGTTTCTCAGGCAGAGGTCGACGCGGGCGTTTATTTTGAAGCAGCGCAAGACTGGTCGGGAGTTATATCCGGTCTGAAACTGGTTACAACCGTAACAGAAAACGACGGTCACTCGCTCTCAACCGAATCGGCATTCGACATAACTGTCAACCCCGTAGTAACAGCCGACAACAGCATAATAGGCAGTGCATCGGGCAATGAGGACGATTACATAACGCTCAGCATCGGAAGTGCAGGGGACGGTTCCGAAACCGTTGCGCAGGTATCCATTCCGATGGCAAGCATACCCGCAGGACTGGAGCTTGTCGTATGGAACGGTTCCACATGGGTAACTCCTGCCAACGACGGCACGAACTACATAGTGAACCCCTCGGATGTGGACGGCGGAACTTTCAGCGGAAACATTGCTCTGCACGTTACCGACAGCGGCGCATTCTCCCAGCTTAACGGAGATGGCGTTGCAACTATACAGAACGTAACTGTCACCGTGCAGGATAAATACGACGGTACCGCGGGCGGAACGGAAGTTATAACTTCAACGTTTACCAACGACGCATCCGTCAGCATCGAAGCGGTGGCAGACGCACCGGTTTTAAGCTATACCTCCGGCGGCGTGATAAGCGGAACATGTTCGGGTCCGGACATTGACCTCGGCGTGGACAAAACGTACACGGACAACGACGGTTCAGAAATACATTATTATATAATCAGCGGCGTCCCCACAGGTGTAAACCTTATTAACGCCACATATAACGGCGACGGAACATGGTACGCCGAGGACATAGCGAACGTTCAGGCGGACATCACCCCCGCGGCATCGGACGGAAGCTATACCTTAACAGTCGTTGGCTATTCGGTTGAACAGTCGAACGGAGACACCGCGACATCGTCCGAAATGTCCGTCACAATGAACATCAGCATAGGCTGTACCGGTCCCGGCGAGCCTGCATATGTGGTTGAAGCGCCTACCCTCACTCTTCAGAAAAATCCCGTGGCGGAAGATTCGGGAAGCGTGACACTGCGCACATACATAACGGCTCTCAGCCTCAGCACACCGCAGGACAGCTCAACGGAAACGTTAAGTCTGGTCATCAAGGATATCCCCGCAGGTATCACGCTGGAATCGACAGATGAATCCATAGTGTCACTGCGCTACTACACGGATACCGACGGAAATCAGGCTATCAGGGTCATAATCAGCGATTCAAACAACGCCCTTGAAGCGATGAACTATGTCAGTGTGACGCTCCCCGCGAACTACAGCGGAGACCTGCCTGCGTTTGACATAATCGCCGTTGCAACCGAAACAGGAAACGGATATCCCATAACAGCGAACACAGAGGGCGAGCTTGTTATAAACATCAACCCCGTGGCGGACAGCCTCACCGCATCCGCAAACCCGACAGTGGACGAAGATAAGATAACAAAACTTTCACTCACCCTCGGCACAGGCGACGATGTGACATCAGCCGACGACAGCACGGAAGTTATCAGCGGCGTCAGGATACAGATAACGTACGGAACATTCGTGGATGAAGACGGCAACGGACTGGGCAACAATATAAGCGTCACCGTCGACCCCGACGGCACAGTGAAAACACTTGGCGGAACGATTGTCTATTTTCTTTCAGACGGTCAGGATGCAACGAAAACAGTGGACATTGTTGTAAGCGGCACAGTCACCGACACATCAATAGTGGACGGTTCCGTGATAACAAGCACTCCTCTGAACGACAGCCAGACAATACATATAAGCGTTAATCCCATACCCGACCCGGCAGGTTCGTCTGACGACGACCCCGACAGCACGTCCGCTCTGGCAGCGAACGACGTGACCGGAGACGAGGACACTCCAATACAGCTCGACCTTACGATATCATTCCCCGACGGCGACAGCTCCGAGCTTCAGTCACTTAAGATAACGGGAGTTCCGGCGGGAGCCATGATAACGGATTCCACAGGAACCATCGTAGGTCAGAACAACGGCGACGGTTCATGGATGATAACTTCCATACCCGCAGGCGGTCTGTTCTTCGTCGGCTCTCAGAACGCCAGCGGAGAAGTAGCTCTCAGTGTCGTTGCATACGCCATTGAAAAAGATACCATGCAGATAGACGAACACTCCGCAAGCTTTACTGTAACTGTTAACGGCGTTGCGGACGGCGTCATAATCACTCCCCATGACGGAACGGGCGATCAGGGCGATTTTATCGAATCAAGCGACCCAAGAGGATTTCTTGAGGGTGCGCTCATCGAAACCGAATCGTTCCTCGTCTCACCTTATAACGGAACTTCCGACACCTATAACGATTCCAGACAGGACGAGCTTTATAAGGTGGTGTTCACCGGCGTGGACAGCGGAATGGACTTCTATTACAAAGACGGCTCCGGCTATGTTCATCTCACGGACACCGACACAAGCGACGGCACCTATACCATTGAAAAGCTTACACAGGAACAGCTCGACAACCTGATATTCGTAAGTAACGACACATCAGGCACCGTACAGCTTGACGTTTCAGTTTATTCGCAGGAGGTAAACAGCGACGGAGACGTGATAAGTACGTCAGAAGACCATGCGGACGGCTCCATCAAAATTGATGTGGCATCCACAGCGGTAAGCGACAGCAATGTCGAATCCATGAGCTTTGCCGGCGGTGTTCTGCAAGTCGATCTTGCGGATTCGCTCTCCGGCGTTACGGTTCACTCCGATAACGCTTCCGTAGGCGGCACGATACCCAACGACATACAGATAACAGCCCATGCAACAGAGACCGCCAGCGTGGTGGTTTCGGACGGCGACACACACGTTGCAACCATTGAAGTAGGATCCGTCGGCGACGACGTGTTCAGCTTTGACCCCGACAACTATTTTGCGGGAATGGGCGGCGAGGATACTGTCAAACTTTCGGACAGCATAGATCTGGATTCTGCAAAATCCCATATGTCGTCCATTGAAAAGATAGATATGACCGGAAACGGTGCGCAGAGCATCGACCATCTCTCCGTGGAGAATGTCAGCGACATTCTGGACGGTTCCACAACACTCACCATTGACGGCGACACCGACGACAGCGTGTCTCTGGACAGCGGATGGGGAACTGCATCCACGGACGGGGATTATAACGTATATACCGCAAATTACGGCGGCGTTGATTACTCGATCAAAATTCATAATGACGTAAATGTTGGATAGGAGGATTGATGAAAAGGGTTATTGCAGGCATAGTGGGGCTGCTTTGTGCCACTGCACACGGAATGACATTACAGGAAATGGCGACAGAGGTTGTTAAAAGCAACCCCGCCGCACAGGAACAGGTGAAAAGCTACAACTCGCTGTATCAGGAGTACAGAAAGGCTAAGGGCGGTTATCTGCCACGTCTGGACATCTACGGCGGCATAGGTCACGAGTGGGTAAACAACTCGAACACAAACTGGGAGGACTGGGACACAGACTTCTATTCAGGTAAGGTTGTTCTCCGACAGGATCTTTTTAAAGGGTTCGGCGTACAGAACGAGGTGAAAAAACAGCTCTCAAAAATACGCTCCACCCAGTACCTTTACTATAATGAGGTGAACACCCTCTGCTTTGAATCGTCACAGCAGTATCTTAACGCGCTTAAGACCATGACGATAATGGATATTTCCAATCAGAACATCAAAAAGCAGGAAGAGTATCAGAAGCTTATAAAGGAAAGGGTCGATTCGGGAGTTGACAACGGTTATGACCTTGAAAGAGCGAATGCAAAACTTGCGACACTCCAGACAGACAACCTTGTTAAGCTGAACGACTATAAAGAGGCTGTGATCCGCACCCAGAAACTGCTCGGCAGATTTCTCGACGGACTGGAAATGACCAAGCCGGAACTGGATGACGTCTTTCTGCCGTATTCGCTTCAGGAAAGCATAGAAACGCTGAATAAGAACAACCCAATGCTCATTTCGTCCATATATGACATTGAGTATTACAAAAACAGCCACAAAGAGAGCAAGAAAGACTACTGGCCTGAAATATACGCAGAACTGAGCCATGACCTTTCAAACGACATGGGCGGTACGGACGGTCTCGAAAGGGAGACAAAAGCGTCCATCAACCTGCACTATAACCTCTTTAACGGTACGAAGGACTACAGAGAGGTTCAGAAGAACATCAGTCTCGTGCATAAAGCTGTGGAAACAAGAAACCGCGTGTCCAGAGATCTTAATAACGATCTCCAGCTCACATGGTCGGCACACAGACTGCTCGCACAGCAGCTCACTCTTCTGCAAAAAAACAGAAACGCCCTTTTGAAAGTGCTGAAAGCTTACAAATCAGAGTTCAATATAGGCAAGAGAAAGGTAGTGGACATCATGGATCTTGAAAACGAGATATACAATATCGACGTGAAGATAGCCTCCACAAACTACGAGCTTCTCCTGTTCAAATACAAACTGCTCTACACCGTCGGCAAACTTCCCGATGTTATGGGTGTCAAGCCCGCCATTACGGAAAGAGAGGGCGACAAGCTCACCGTGATTAAAGATGTACTTCCCGTAAGCGACGATAAGGACGCGGACAAGGTCAACGACGCAAAGGACTTCTGCCAGAACTCCGAAGGCGATACCGAGCTGAGCGGATGCGATGCGAAATCCACCGCAGGTTTTCTCAGCGACAGGTTTGAAGAACCAAAAGCGGTAATAAAGTCTAATATCGTAACAAACGTTGATCAGCTTAAACAGAATAAAATGACCAAAAATACTCTTACAACCGTTGCTGTGAAGTTCTTCAACTCCAAAGAAAACGAGTTTACCCCTGAAGCTATCGAGCTTATGAGGGAAATAGTTACCCAGCTTAAGGACGCCGCAAACGACAACACCATAAACTTCTATGTCTACTCCAAAGACAGCGATGTTAAAAACGAAGATTACGTTCTTTCATCCAAACGCGCATACAATCTGTTCCGCGTGATGCTGAAAAACAACATAGTGATGTCCAGCCTTACGGCATACGGCAAAAACTACCCTGCAAATACGGCCGACATGCCCGAAAACTACATTCAGATAGCCGTCACCGACCATAACGATGTTCAGGAGGACGTCTATGAAGTGTTCTCAACATCAGCACTCTCTTTTAAAGGAGCAAAGGCGGAAAGATCTGACGACCTCGGCAGACTGGATGAAGTGGCGCTTGACACCATGAGACATTTCGCCGCGATGGCAAGAACCCAGACGGCGAACCTTAAAGTCGACGTGATAAATTTCAGCTATGACAAGCGCAACACCGCCGCAAACAAAAGCATCAGTGACGCACGCGCAGGCGCCGCCGCGAAAGAGCTTGAAAAAATGGGAATGGATAACGTTATCGTCACCAGTTTCGGCATAGACCACGAACTGAACGAAGACGACATCACGGCGGACAAAAACTCGCCAAAGAACAGAACATATTTAATAATGCACAAATAACTTAAATTGCCGGAGGGCGCTCTCTGCAAAGTGCGCCTTCCGTTTTTTTTTCGGACTGGAACAAGATGGAAACAACTGCATCTAAAATAGATAACGTGTCGTTTTTCGACGCTCTGCACCTCTTCATCTGCAAATACGAAAGGCAGATAACCCCCTCAGTGCTTCTTTCGGATATACCTATGGAAGAAGGCAAAAGCATACCCGACATGATGGGAATCAGCGGAAAGAAATTCACCGCCCAGCTGATAGCAGAAAGGTTCGGGCTCAACTCAAAATTCATCAGAAAAAATATTACGGATATCCATCCCGACACGGCTCCTTTCATCTTTTTCATGAAAGACGGAACTGCAGCCGTTGCGGATTCTTTCGATAAAGAAACAGGAACAGTAAGGGTGCTAACAAAAGACGGGTCATCCGAAAGGATTCCTTCGGAGCTGGACTGTGCGGATGCCGCATTTCTCATTAAGCGCGAAACGGTGTTCAACGATTCCAAAGCCACGGATAAAAAAAACGCATGGTTTTTCGACGCAGTCAGGCTTTCCGGCGGTATCTATGCCAACGTTCTGCTTGCATCTCTGTTTATAAACATCTTCGCAGTGGTAACTCCGCTGTTCACTATGAACGTGTACGACAGAATAGTGCCCAACAACGCGGTTGAATCCCTCTGGGCTCTTTCAATCGGCGTCGTTATCGTTTTCGTGTTCGATTCGGTACTGAAATACCTGCGCCACCATTTTCTTGAAATTTCAGCGAAAAAGACAGAGATGATGCTTTCAAGCAGACTTTTCGGGAAAGTCATGGACTACAGACTGTCCGACAGACCGAAAATAGTCGGTTCTTTCGCATCAAATATTAAAGATTTCGATATGATACGGAACTTCCTCTCATCCTCAAGCCTTGCGGTGTTCGTGGACTTCCCTTTCATGATCATTTTCTTCGCGGTGATAGCCTGCATAGGGGGAACGCTTATGTTCTTCATTCCGCTTATCATCTGCATACTGATACTCGCGTATGCCTTCGCTATCCGCAAGCCCCTGCAAACACTCATTCAGGACAGCTACACTGTGTCCGCAAGAAAGAACGGTCTGCTGATAGAATCCCTCAAATGTCTCGAAACAATCAAGTCGTTCAACTTCCACAAGTTCCGTCTATGGGAATGGGACAGCATAGTTGCTAAGGCGGCTAACCAGTCAAAGGCTGTCAAAAGCTATTCATACACGATGAACACCTTTTTCGGTGCAATGGTGTCCTTTAACACCGTCTGCATCATAATCGCGGGCACATATCTAATAGGCAGCAATGAGCTGACCACAGGCGGGCTTATCGCCACTGTAATGCTCTCGTCCCGAGCGCTTTCACCCGTCGGTCAGGCGATATCGCTGATAACCACGTACGATCAGGCGAAGGTCGCTTATAAGGGTATCAACGAAATAATGCAGAAGAATACCGAATCGGAAAACAGGAAAGACCTTGTGGCACCCGCAGAATTCAAAGGCGAAATAGAGTTCCGCAACGTTTCATTCAAATATCTTGAAGACGGCGTAAGCGTCCTTAAGAACATCAGCTTCTCCATACGTCAGGGTGAAAAAGTTGCGATACTCGGCAAGATGGGTTCCGGCAAAACCACCATAATGAAGATGCTGATGGGATTTTATAAACCGTCCGACGGCGAAGTAACAGTTGACGGCATCTCCGTAAGCCAGATAAATCCCGCGTCACTGCGCGAAAATATCGCATACGTTTCCCAGAAGATAGAGATATTCAGAGGCACGCTCCGCCAGAATATCACCATACGCAGAACAGACGCTGACGACGATTCCGTTTTGAGAGCTATAGAAACGGCAAGCCTGCAGAATATGGTTAACAGGCACCCGAAAGGTCTGGCGGGCGAGATTGAAGAAGACGGAAACAACCTTTCCGGCGGACAGAAACAGGCGGTCGGCATCGCCCGCGCATTTGCCGCACCGTTTTGTATGGCATTTCTGGATGAACCCACGGACGGCATAGACCACAACGCCGAAACGCGCATCATAGAAAATCTGAAAAATATGCTTAAAGATTCCACCGTGGTGCTGATAACCCACAAGAACAATCTGCTGGCGCTGGTTGACAGGGTGATAGTCCTTGAAGACGGACAGATCATTTTTGACGGTCCGAAAGAAAAAATGTTTAAAAACAACGGATAACAATATGTTTTTCAAAAAAGACAGGAACAGGGAAGAACTGGACTTCCTACCCATAGAGACCGCATCATCAGTTGAAGGTACTTCATACAAATCCAGAATGATACTTTTCGCCATCGTTCTGTTCTCATTCTGCGCCATTGTATGGGCTTCATTCGCAGAGGTTCAGGAGGTTGTGCGCGGGTTCGGAAAGATAATCCCATCACGTCACGTTCAGGTGATACAGAGCCTTGAAGGCGGCATCGTCGCAGAAATACCCGTTAAGGCGGGCGACATAGTGGATGTCGGACAGCTTCTCATCCGGATAGACAACAAAAGGTTTGTCAGCAATCTGGGCGAAAACACAGTCAGCCTCGGTCGCATGAAAGCGAAGGCGATAAGACTTTATGCCGAAAGCTACGGGGTAGGCTTTGACGAAGCACATAAAAAGCTGAACTTCAAAGACATCCCTGAAGATGCTCTGCAGGAGGAACGCAGTCTGTTCGGGAAAAACGCCGCATACACCTCAAACGACGCAAGCATAATACGCGAACAGATAAATCAGGTGCATATAAGAAGCAAGGAACTGCAGGAGCGCATCGCAAACCTGAACTCCGCCCTCGCTATGACCCGCAAAGAGATTGCAATGACCGAACCGCTCATCTACAGCGGCGCGGCATCACAGGTTGACCTTCTGAAACTGAAAAAAGAGGTGAACAGCACCCAGTCGGAAATTGACTCCGCACGCACCAGAATTCAGGAGAACAGCGCCAGCATCGCCGAATATTCGCGCAAGCTGGCAGAGGTATCCATGAACAGCAGAAGCACCGCCCAGAAGGACTTCAACGAAATCATGACCGAAATAGGCAAAACGAGGGAAACCATAACCGGCGTTAAGGATCAGGTGGACAGAAGCAAAATAATGTCACCTGTCAAAGGCGTCGTAAAACAGATATTCACCAATACTATCGGCGGCGTTATAACTCCCGGAATGGACATCATGGAAGTCGTACCCATTGAAGACAAGCTAGTTGTTGAAGCTAAAGTAAAACCTTCGGACATAGCATTTATAAAAGAGGGTGACAGAGCGCTGATAAAGCTCACCGCATATGACTACAGCATATACGGAGGACTGCACGCCACCGTTACACATATCAGCCCCGACACCACCGTGCAGGAGAAAGAAGTCTTTTACAGCGTGCAGCTCACCACGGACAAAAACCATATAGAGAAGAACGGTAAGTCCAATAAGATAATCCCCGGCATGGTCGTTCAGGCAGACATAATCACCGGCAAAAAGACCGTTATGCAGTATATCCTGAAACCTATAATCAAAACTAAGCAGAGCGCTCTGACCGAGAGATAATTTTGATTTTACAGAAGCTCCGTGCTATATTTCTTTTATGAAAATGAAATATCTTTTTCTGATGCTTTTCGTTTTTTTAAGCGAGACCGGATGTTTTTCCGGCAGACAGACCGTTCTTATCCCCACTCCGGAGAACGGATTCACCATTGCGCCTGTTCAGGAAAAATTCATAGACTATTATCTGCGCGAACTGGACGACAGCGAAAAGACAAAGCTTGTGGAAACAGTTAAATCAGCCGCGGGCACAAAATATATCTGGGGCGGCAATGCTCCGGAAGATGGCATCGACTGTTCCGGTCTGCTTGTCTGGGCATACTCACAGCTGGGCTACAAAGGCTTCCGCAACGACGGCGATATAGTTGACGACATAACGTCAAACGATATGTACACCTACGATGTCGCAGCGGCGGAACCCGTAACGCAGATGGATCAATTTCTTGAATACAATCCCGGCGACCTGCTGTTTCTGGATGTAAACCACGACGACAAAATAGACCACGTTGCCTTTTTCATGCATTACGACATGGAAACCGGAACCGTCTGGGTGTGGGATGCATCAATAAACACAAAAATGGTAGCTTACAGACCCGTAACAGCCATACTTCAAAAAAATCCTTACATGGGAAGACCGATGCTTCTGGTAAAAAAACAGGATGAAGCACCTGCCGACGACCTGATCGCAGGAGCGCAGAAATGAGACCGAAAGAAGTAATAGAGCTTTTTGTAAAACACTTTAACGACAAAGATCATAACGCGCTGGCAGAACTGTACGCCGAAAACGCTGTTAACCATCAGATAGCCGAAGAACCGGTGCAGGGCAAAGAGAACATCAGAGAAATGTTCAGAAGCTCCTTTGAACACGCGGAAATGGTCTGCATCGTCGAAAACATCTTTGAAGACGGTGAGTGGGGCATCCTTGAATGGCGCGATCCGCTCGGTCTGCGCGGATGCGGTTTTTTCCATATATCTGACGGTAAAATAGTTTTTCAGCGCGGCTACTGGGACAAACTCTCTTTCCTCAGACAGCACAATCTGCCTCTGCCTTTAAAATAATATCTTTTTTGTATTATTTTCAAATCTCTCACGATTAAACCATTGTTAAAGATTTTAATCAGGTGTAATATTGGCATAAGCCCAAATTAATCTGGCAACAGGAGGCAGTCTTATGGACGCAATAGCATTGTCCAGACTCCAGTTTGCACTCACGGCCGGTTTTCACTGGCTTTTTGTGCCGCTTACACTGGGTCTGATAATTCTGGTCGCCATAATGGAGACCATGTATGTCCGCACAGGAGACAGGGTTTATCTGAACATGACCAAGTTCTGGGGGAAGCTTTTCCTGATAAATTTTGCCGTCGGTGTTGTAACGGGCATTACGCTGGAATTCCAGTTCGGCATGAACTGGGCGGAATATTCAAAATACGTCGGCGATATCTTCGGTGCGCCGCTCGCCATAGAGGCAACGGTGGCATTCTTTCTTGAATCAACATTTCTGGGCATCTGGATATTCGGATGGAAAAAAATAGGTAAAAAAACCCACCTCTTCGCCGTTTGGATGGTGGCTCTTGGTTCAAACCTCTCCGCACTCTGGATTCTCATAGCGAACGCATGGATGCAGCATCCTGTCGGCTACGTTCTGAGAAACGGCAGAGCAGAGATGGTGGATTTCGCCGCACTGATTTTCAGCCCCCATGCATGGGCAAAATTCTTCCATGCGGTATCTTCCGGCTGGGTAGTGGCTGCATTCTTCGTGATGGGCGTTTCCGCATACCATCTTCTCAGGAAAAACGAAACGGACTTTTTCAAAAGATCGCTCAAATTCGGAGCTGTTTTCGGATTGGCGGCCTCGCTGTTTCTGGCGCTCATAGGCGATACAAGCGGCGTTCAGGTTGCAGAAACACAGCCTTCAAAATTCGCCGCGATGGAATCGCTCTGGGAGACCCAATCGGGTGCGCCTGAATACATGCTCGCAATTCCCGACAGCAAAAACGAACGCAACACAATAGAGATACTGCCTATCCCTAAACTGGCAAGCTTCCTTGCATTCCACGACTGGAATGCCGAAGTGAAGGGACTTAAAGAATTCGCCCCTGATATGCGCCCGCCCGTGGGGCTGACGTTCTTCAGTTTCAGGGCTATGGTGGGGCTTGGCACCTACTTCATTCTGGCGGCGGCTCTGGCGCTGTTTTTCATCCGCAAAGGAACGATTCAGGACAAATCATGGTTCCTGAAAGTTCTGCTGTTTTCAATCCCGCTTCCGTATATTGCGGGCGAGGTGGGCTGGATAGTGGCGGAGGTCGGCAGACAGCCCTGGATAGTATACGGGTTGATGAAAACTTCGGACGCTGTTTCAAAAAACCTCACAGTGGCGCACGTAGTGCTTTCACTGGTGGGTTTTGTGGCGTTCTACGGTTTGCTGGGCATAATAGATTTCATGCTTCTGGCAAAATATGCAAAAAAAGGACCTGAAAAGGCATAAGGAGGTGCAAAGATGGAACTTTCTACTTTACAAATCATCTGGTTTGCCCTCTGGGGGCTTTTGTGGGCGGTTTATTTCATGCTGGACGGTTTCGACTTCGGCGCGGGTATGCTTATGCCCGTTCTGGCTGAGTCCGACACCGACAGAAGGGTTATTATAAACACTCTTGGTCCCGTATGGGACGGAAACGAGGTATGGCTTATCACTGCGGGCGGCGCAACCTTTGCGGCGTTCCCCACGACATATGCGTATATGTTCAGCTGGCTCTATCTGCCGCTTCTGGCTATACTTTTCTGTCTGATATTCAGAGGGGTTGCTTTTGAGTTCCGCGGCAAAAAAGACAGCGACGGATGGCGCAAGACATGGGACAGGGTCATAGTAACGTGCAGTTTCCTCGCCTCGCTGCTTTTCGGCGTGGCGTTCGGGAACATTTTCCGCGGTATCCCCATCAACATGGTCAACGGCGAGTTCGTATACGAGGGCAATTTCTTTCTGCTGCTCAATCCTTACGCGCTCCTCACAGGTATCATGTTCGTGCTGATATTCGCATTCCACGGCGCATTATGGGTATCCTGCAAAACGACGGGTGATTTACAGAAGAGAGCGGAAGAAACACACAAAAAGCTGTTTCTGCTTACGCTGGCTGTAATCCTGCTTTTCCTCATCTACACATGGTTTGACACATACCTGTTTGTAAACTATATGGAACTGCCCGCATGGTTCGCAGTTGTGGTTCTCTGTGTGGCGGCGTTCATAGCGGCGGGATTCATGAAAGGGGTGAAGGCATTTCTGCTGTCCTGTGCAGCCATAGTTCTGACAGTGTTCACAGGCATCATCGGGCTTTTCCCGAACCTGATACCTTCAAACATTGCGCCGGAGTTCTCGCTCACGGCATTCAACACATCTTCCAGCCAGTACACCCTGACCGTAATGACCTTTGTGGTACTTATTTTCGTACCCATAGTTATCATATATCAGGTGTGGACATATTACATATTCAGGCATCCCGTGCGTCCGGAGGACGTTGCGGATCCTGATGTCGAAACCTACTGATAAATTTAAAGCCCGCTTTCAGCAAGCGGGCTCAGTTTGTTGACAAACTTAATTTTGATGAAATCAAATGAGACTGCTTCGTCGCAATGCTCCTCGCAGAGACAGTTTTTTGTCTTCGCGAGGAGCGCATGCGACGACGCGATCTCGCATTTTCCTGACTTTGTCATCAGTCTAAAGCCCGCTTGCTAAAGGCGGGCTTTTTTCTGCCGTGTTTCAGACAGAACAGAAGGATGATGAAAAGTTGTCAAACATCATTTAGATCTGAGTTTACAACACTTTATGTAAGTTTAAACACTCCTGCGGTCTCCTTAAGGTCATCCGAAAGAGTATTGAGTTCGTTCGCAATATCCACAAGTCCGTTGAGCTGTTCAGCAGCCTTTGCCGATGCCGCTGATACGTCGGATATATTGGCGCTGATCTCCGATGTCGCCGCCGCCTGTTCCTCTGACGCGGCAGCCATCTGCGTTACCATGTCAAGGGTTACTGAAGCCGCAGAGATTATCTCATCCAATTTTCCGTTTGCCTTCTGCGCGACCCCTTTTCCCTCGACCACCATCTGAACACCCTGACGGATGCTCTCTGTGACCACTTTCGATTCGCCGTGTATCTCCGATATCATCCGGGATATCTCCCCTGTGGCGGTCTGTGTTCTCTCCGCAAGCTTACGCACCTCATCGGCGACAACCGCAAAACCTCTTCCGTGTTCTCCCGCCCGTGCCGCCTCTATCGCCGCGTTCAGCGCCAGCAGATTCGTCTGGTCTGCGATATCGTTAATGACGGTGGTTATCTCGTCTATCTGACCGACAGAAGCCGCCATCTTTTCAATCACCTGTGCCGAGCGGCTCACGGATTCGTTTATTTTATTCATCATTTCAACGGTATCAACAACTGAATGTTGTCCCTCCCTTGCACTGTTTTTGGTTATCTGCGCCTGAGAGGCAGCAGTGTTGGCGTTCTCCGCCACCTGCATCACAGTTGTGTTCATCTCCTCAATGGCACCCGCAAGGCTCAGAACGTCCGCCGACTGTTTGTTCAGCTCGCCGGATATGATATTTATATTCTTAGTTATCTCCGTACTCTGAACGGCAGCACCGTTTGAAAGCCCGTTTATTTTTTTAAGTATCAGAGTAAGTTTTTCTATAAATCTGTTAAAGAACAATCCCGCTTCACTAAGTTCGTCTTTGCCTTTGTCGTCCAGCCTTTTCGTAAGATCGCCCTCGCCCTGTGCGATGTCCCTGAACATGCTTACCAGTCTGTTCAGCGGTTTAAAACCGTAAACCAGAACACCTGTCAGCACAGCCGCACTTAACAGCAGCATGAAGATGCCTATCGAAACCGCCGCAAGAGTCTGCTGTTTAAGAGGTTCCAGAATTTCATCCTTATCTATCGTAAAAGCGCAGACCCAGCCGTTCTCCGGAACCACGGAATAGTAGAGCACCTTCTCTATTCCATCGAAGGTATATTCGTATTTGCCACTGGGAGAGCTTGACACAAGTTCTCTGAAACCTGGCATCTTGTCAAATGCGTTCGCCTTGAGGATAAGTTCCTTATTCGGGTTGGCGACCATTATCCCGTCCTTGTCTATGATAAAACTGTAACCGGATTTTCCGTATTTCTTCTGTACGCGTTCCATGAGCGAATCAATATTCATGGAACTGCTGATTGCACCTGCAAAAGAGCCGTTCACCTTTACGGGAGCATATATGACCACCGTGGGAACCTTGTACTGTTTATGGATGAAAGGGGATGAAATGCTTGTCCGTTCAGTTTTCTTGACATCCAGATACCATTCCAGAGAATAGGGATCCCAGTCTGCGGGAGCAATCCAGCCTTCCGATTGAACATATCTGCCGCCGGTATCGAAAAGAACAAAAAACGAACGGAAATCATCCCTGCCGTTAAAAGGCTTAAGAGCTTTCATCACCCCTTCGTCCGTAATTCCTTCAAACCCAACACTCGCCGCGATTCCTTCCATAACGCTCTTATGCTCTTGTACCCACATGTTTATAGTGTGCGACAGGATATCGGTCTCTTTTTTAAGCCCGTCCTCCGTCATGTTTACCTGTATGTTGTAGGTTTTTCTTCCGGTCTGTAAAATGATAATAAAAACAGTCAGCACCATCACGGACAGCGCCGCAAAGATTATCTTGGACTTAAGCTTCACCGTTTCCCTCCCGAACAATCAATAATTGTTGCATATCTGTGAACAGTATAGAAAAAAGCAGATGTAAAAAAAGTCCCAGACAGGCAAAATTCATAGAGCCCAGATATCAAAAAAGCCCGCTTGCTAAAGGCGGGCTTTTTTTCTGCCGTGTTTCAGGCAAAACAAAAGGATGATGAGATGTTTATTGCTGCTCT
Source organism: Deferribacterales bacterium (assembly GCA_050251945.1). Taxonomy (GTDB): domain Bacteria; phylum Chrysiogenota; class Deferribacteres; order Deferribacterales; family Geovibrionaceae; genus Seleniivibrio. The sequence continues at coordinate 52,050 of JBFWLW010000003.1, forward strand.
TCCGGAAGTCCTGTATTTTCCCGCTTAACTCCCGAAAACATAGAGCCGACCATACCGAATATCCATGACGCGTAAGCATGGATTATCGCAAAAATTACCATAAAGACCGATACGAAAATATGCACCAGTCTTGTTGCCGCCGCCTGCGCACCGAGGCTGGGAACTATTGCATGGCAGAATCTGTTCACGATGTCGAATGTTGAAGGAAACACCAGAGCAAGTCCGGTCAGCACCATCACTATCCACAGCACAAACCAGCCCCACCATGCAACCACCTCTGTAGGGACTATCTTTTCAACGTATCTCTTTTTCTGAGCGTCATATTTTACGGGGCTATGCACCTTTTCGCCCGCAACGAAGGTTTTTATCTCGTGCATGAAAAAGTCGATGGCATACCCTATCCTTGAAACCCCGAACCATTTGTATTCACCGCTGACGATGAAGTAGTAAAGAAAGAAAGTAATGGTTCCAATCCATGCAAAACCTAGCACAAGGTGCAGACTGCGTCCGGCACTTCTTGTAAAAAGGGACAGATGCAGGTATTCGCTGACGCCGAAACCGGAAAGAAGAAGCAGAAGCACCTCAAGAACTATCGCCCAGTGCAGAAGCCTGTAAAGAACGCTGTGTCTTTTGACCTCGACAGTATTATTCTTCGTCATCGTTTTTCCCCTTAGTTATGCGTTTGTTGACGGCGTGTGCGCCTATACCCGCGATGGTTCCGATAACAGCTGCGCCTGCAAATGTCGTAACATCAGTGCCGTATGCTGTTTTAAGGGTGTTGGGACCTCTGTGGGGTTCCATTTTCTCGTCGTGGCAGTCGCCGCAATCCATTTTGCCTCTGGTGAACTGACCTGTTTCAAATTTTTCACCCTTGTCGTGGCATGTCATACAACCCACCGTGTCGTGTGAAAGCTTCATTGGGAAAACAGCGTCCAGTTCGCCTTTCATATGCGCGTTCAGCATTTTTACAGCCATAGCCGCAATATCCCCTGTGATACGTCCGCATCTTTCTGCACGTTCCTTTGATCCGCTGGCATAGCCGGATTTTTCGCACCATTTGCCCACGCTGACGTGGCAGAGAACGGAATCGCTGGCGGAGCGAAGAAGCGCTTTATCGGATTTCATCTTTTTAGGATAAAATTCGTGATGCACTGCCATATCGTTTGATTCCTTCGTTGGAAACTCTTCAACTTCATAGTATCTGAGCAGTCTCTGGATCAGCTTTTCCGCCTGTTCCATAGGGAGTATGTATGTGATGGCGCAGGCGGCTCCGTTTGGCGCACCGCAGAGAGTACCGAATCCGGCAACACCGCCGGCACCGTATGACATGGGAACCTGAAGCCCGTGTTTTTTGTTATCAATGTTTGCCATGAAATCATCCATGGTGGGCAGGGGGATGGTGGTGTAGGGATATCCGGCTTTTTCCTTAAGTGCAGTCATGATCCCCCAGAATGCACCGCCTGCGCACTCCTGAAGGTAATAGCCGAGGTGTCCGAGCTTGCGCACATATTCAGGATCCAACTCCTGATATTTGCCCCATGGCAGCTTAGGCGTCTGACCGGGTTCTGTGGGAGTCGCAGGCTCCACAGCGTCCGGCTGGACTGCCGTTTCGGCAGGTTTTTCCTCATCCGCAAATGCATTGCCCGCTGCCACACTGCAGACGGCGGCAGTTGACAAAGCAGCCACCCCCTTAATAAAATCCCTTCTGTTCAAAGTCTTCATGTGTTACCTCTCAGAAAAAAAGTATTAAAAGTACATATTGATATTCATGCGATTATCTCATCGCCTACCAACCACGCAAAAATACTGTCTGCGCAGAACTATAGTTAAGCGCACTAATTAAATGAACATTGGTGAATTACAGATATTTGAACACAGTGCGACCGTTGCCGCAAATTGCGAATAATGAAGGATAAAATTAATTATAATTTAAAACTGTCTTGCTTTTACTAAACAATAGCACTATAAATATTATTATCCAATCAATAATACTTGATTCGCATATAAGGGAATCTTATATGAACATTACGATCAGACAGATTGAAACATTTTACTACACTGCAAAACTGGGCAGTCTTTCGCTTGCGGCGGATAAACTCTGCATTACGCAGGCGGCAGCCAGCATGGCTTTGAAAGAATTTGAACATCAGATGGGCGAACAGCTCTTCGAGCGTGCCGGCAAAAAGCTGATACTCAACGGCAAGGGCAGCGCCATACTCGAAACCACGGCTGAAATACTATCGAAATCCTGCGAACTTGCCACTTTCTTCTCTGAAAAACCCTGCCTCTGCGGTAACGTCATTCTTGGTACCATCCCGTCCATAGCAAACTATGTAATGCCGGAGTACATCACCAGCTTCATAGAAAAGAACAGAATGGGCAGCATCAACATACACATCGGCAACAGTCAGACTATCATCGACAGGGTTCTGCGGTTTGAGGACGACGCAGGCATCATCGACAAATGCTGCTGTCAGCCCACACTGCGCGCCCTTCCATGGCTTAAGGACGAACTTGCCATCTGCGTGTCCCCAAACCATCCGCTGGCGGATAAAGAAGAGGTTACTAAAGACGATCTGCAAAACTGCAAATGGATAATGAGGGAATACGGCGCAGGTTCCAGAAGGGTTCTGGAGGCTCAGATAAAGACGCACGACATAAAACTGGACGTACTCTGCGAGATGGAGCACAACGAGGCTATAATGACCGCCGTTGCGGGCGGCGATGCGTTGAGCTGTCTTTCAAAGAACGTGCTTGCGGATATGATACGGCTGAACAGGATAAAGACTTTGAACACCCCGTTCATGAACATGCACAGGCAGTTTTATTTCATCATACATCAGGACAAGTACCGCCCGAGGCTCCTGCGGGAGTTCATGAAACATATGGGACTGGAAAACTAAAGAGCCATATCAGCCGCCGTCTGCGCATGTATAACAGTTGTGTCGAAAACAGCTATGGAGCTGTCCTGCGGTTTTATAAGCAGTCCTATCTCCGTGCAGCCGAGGATAACACCCTCCGCGCCGCGTTTCTCGAGACAATTTATGATAAGCTGATAGCGCAGTTTTGATTCGTGCTTTACTAAGCCCTGAACCAGCTCTTCGTAGATTATATTGTGAACCGTGTCTCTGTCCGCCTTTTCAGGCACTATAACTTCCAGTCCGCTGTCGATAAGCCTCTGTTTATAAAAATCCTGCTCCATAGTGTAACGCGTGCCGAGCAGCGCAACTTTTTTCAAGCCCTGCGCCTTTACGGCTGTGCAGGTTGCGTCGGCTATGTGGACGAAGGGTATCTTCACGCTGTTCTGTATTTTGTCCGCAACTTTGTGCATCGTGTTTGTGCAGAGCAGAATGAAATCCGCGCCGCCCGCCTCAAGACGTTTTGCGGCATCGGCAAGAATCTCCCCCGCCTCGTCCCATCGGTTCTGCACCTGAAGAGTTTCTATCTCCGCAAAATCGACGGAATATATCAGACATTTTGCCGAGCTGAACCCGCCCAGCTTTTCTTTTATCCGCTGATTTATAAGTTTGTAATATTCTGCCGACGACTCCCAGCTCATGCCGCCGATAAGCCCTATAACCTTCATGATAGCGCCTCCTGTCACTCTAAGATTGTCAAGATAAAGCCTGTGTGTCAATATGTATGGTGAAAGGTGGTACATGAAAAAGAAATTTTACTCCCTGCCGATCCGTATGCAGATGCTTATTATGATCTCCTTCGTTGTTCTTCTTCAATTATTTTTCAGCGGAATACTTTTTTCCGGCATGGTTGCGGACTTCCTCAAGATACAGATAGGCGACAAAGCACTCCGCATAGCGGAAACAATCGCTTCGCTGCCGGAAGTTCAGGAAGCGGCTGCTCTTGGAGACCGGGACGGTGCCATGCAGGAACTTGCCGAAAATATCCGCAAATCCACAGACGCGCGCTACATTGTTATAGCCAACAGAGACGGAATACGTCTTTCTCATCCAAATCCGGAAAACATCGGAAAAAAATTCAGCGGAGTGGACTATTATGACGCTCTTCTCAACGGCAAATCATACGTTTCAGAATCGGTTGGAACTCTGGGTCCATCCATCAGAGGTATAACGCCGATATTCTGCTATGGGGAAACAGTCGGGTTCGTCGCAGTCGGCTACCTTAAAAGCAGTGTACAGGCAACCATTTTTGAACATCAGAAAAAACCGCTGGTCTTCGTATTTATGATGCTCGTAACAGGGTTGACAGCCGCTGTTCTCATCGCAAATTACCAGAAAAAAGTCACTCTGGGGCTTGAACCGGCAGAGATAGCCGATCTTTTCATAGAGCGGACTGCGGTCATAGAATCTGTCCGTCCGGGAGTCATAGCGGTCAATGCAGATAAAAAAATACGCCTGATAAACAAGTCCGCCGTGAGGGCGCTTAATATAAACGACGATGTCACCGACCGGAACCTCAGTGAAATATTCCCATCCGAACAGGTGGACAGGGTTCTCTTTTCAGGCGGAAACGCGGAGGACAGCGAAATATTCATCAGCGGAGTTTCAGTTCTCTGCAATATTATGCCTGTAATGTATATGGACAGGATACAGGGTGCCGTTATAACATTCAGACGCAAAGATGAACTTGAAGTTCTGTCACAGGAGCTTAACCGAGTAAAAAGCCTGTCCGATATGCTGCGCGTGCAGTCTCACGAATATTCCAATAAGCTCCACACGATAGCGGGACTTATCCAGCTGGGTGCATATCAGGAAGCGCAGGAGCTTATTCTTGCCGAAACCGCGGAATATCATGATATGATGTCCGCCGTGAACACTGCGATACCAGACCCGGTGGTGTCCGCCGTTGTCATGGGAAAATACAACAGGGCAAGGGAACTTAAAATTGATTTTGTGATATCAAAGGAAAGCAGCATGGCGGACATACCGCCCCGCATCGACAGGAAAAAAATTGTGACCATCCTCGGCAATCTGCTGGACAACGCTTTCGATGCCGTGCAGGATGCCCCGGAAAAACGTGTTGTCATGTCCATGCAGGATACCGGTTCATCCCTTATTTTCACAGTTGAGGATTCAGGCACAGGAATGGACGGCGGGCTTTCTGAAGACATTTTCAACAAAGGGGTCAGCACAAAAGGCGAAGGCAGAGGGATTGGTCTTTATCTGGTGAGCCGCGCGCTCACAGAGCTTAAAGGTTCTGTCGGCATAGCCAAAAGCAGGCTCGGCGGTGTAAAATTCCGTATAAGCATCCCGAAAGAGGTGTGAAATGAATACGATAAGAACACTCATTATCGAAGACGATATAAAAATATCTGAACTGCATCGGCGGTTTCTGGAAAAAGTCGGCGGGTTTGAAATCATAGGTATAGCCAACAGCCTTGCCGACGGCGAATACATGATAGAAAACCTTGACCCTGAACTTGTTCTTCTCGATCTGTTCTTTCCCGACGGGAACGGGATAGATTTTCTGAAAAAGACCCGACAGCAGGGCAAAAGCGTTGATTTTATCCTCATTACGGCGGCGAAAGAGGCACATCTGCTGCAGGACGCTCTGAGAGGCGGAATATTTGACTACATCGTCAAGCCTGTGATATTCGACCGCTTCAAAGCATCGCTTGAGAAATTCCGCAACTTCCGCCATGAGCTTACAAGATGCACCATTCTGGAACAGCAGGCCATAGACAACATAATTCACCCGGCGGCAGAAGCCGCAGAAGCAGCCGACAGCCCAAAGGGAATAGACCCCATAACCCTGAAAAAAGTGTGCGGAGTTTTTGAAAACACCGACGGAAAAGGATTCTCCGCGGAAGAGGTCGGGAAGATAATAGGGGCGAGCCGCAATACGGCAAGACGATATCTGGAATATCTGCTGTCGTCAGGCTTTCTGTATGCTGACATAGATTACGGAACAGTGGGCAGACCGGAACGCATATTTTACAGAAACTGACCCCGTGAGCAATATGAGCAAAATCACCGGAAATAACAAAATCAACAGTATTTTGGCAATATTGAACTAATGTAATTTTTAAGTCATTTTAATGTCACAAAGTCTTAACTGCTACTATGGAGGACGAAGATGAGTGATATTAAAAGACGTGACTTTATCAAAGGCGCAGTGGCATCAGTTGTCACAGCCGGAATATTCTCGGCTCCCAACGCATCCGCACAGGTTTTCTGTAACGCGGACAAGATAAAATGGGACGAAACACTCGACACGGTTATCATAGGCTCAGGCTTCGCAGGTCTGACAGCCGCATGCCATTCCAAACTGAACGGGACTGATCCCGTTATCTTTGAAAAACGCGCACTGGTGGGCGGAAACTCCGTTCTTTCAACGGCATGGCTGAACGCCGCAGAAACAACAATCCAGCGGGACAAATTCGGTATCATGGACGACAGCCACGAACTGCACTATCAGGATACCATGAAAGGCGGCGACTTCAAAAACGACCCCGCAATGGTGAAAAAACTTACCGACGAGGTTACAAACTCCGTCGAATGGCTCAAATCAATAGGCGCCCCCTTCCCGAAAGTAATCTTCATGGGCGGAGCCGTTAAAAAGAGAGCCCACGCCGTTTCAAACGAATACGGCGGCGGACTTGTCAAACTGCTCTACAACAAAACAAAAGAACTCAAAATACCGCTTCGCAAGAAAACAAACGTTCTTGACTTCGTGATTGTCGAAGACAAAAACGGCGTAAAAGAGATGCAGGGGCTTTACGTCGATCAGAACGGCAAGAAAAAATATGTTCGTGTAAAACGTGCGGTTATCGTTGCCACAGGGGGATTCGGAGGCAGTGCCGAGATGGTTGAAAGATATGACCCTTCACTGAAAGGTTATGCGACAACCAACTTCAGAGACGCCTCCACGGGAGAGGCAATGGTAGCCGCCATGGACAAAGGCGCTGACACAGCCGGAATTAACTATATCCAGATTCACCCCACCCTCTCGCGCACTGAAAGCGGAAAGGGTAATATCCTCATCACCGAGGGGCTGCGGGGAACAGGATTCATACTGATAAATAACCAGTGTAAAAGATTCGTAATGGATCTTGACAGAAGGGACGTGGTCTCCGCAGCCATCCTCCAGCAGCCGCAAAAGTATGCGATACTTATCGGCAGTCAGGAAACATACGAAGGCAAAGTGGCTGACTATATCAAACTCGGTCTTGCGTTTGAGGCAAACACTCTGCAGGAACTCGCGCAAAAGGTCAAACTTGACCCCGCCGCTCTTGCTGATGTCATCAGCGAATACAACGGCTACGTTAAAGCAGGCAAAGACCCGCAGTTCAACAGACGCGACCTCACAAAACCGATACTCACGGCACCTTTTTATGCCATACCCGTTCAGCCCGCAATTCACCACACAATGGGCGGTCTGCGCATAAACACCGAAGGTCAGGTGGTTGACGTTCACGGAAACATCATCAGGCGCATGTATGCCGCAGGCGAAGTTACCGGCGGTATCCATGGAACAAACAGACTCGGCGGCAATGCAGTCGCAGACTGTCTCACATTCGGAAGACTTGCGGCACAAAGAGCCGCACAGGAAAATGCTTAATTTTTGCGGGGGAGCGACGTCTCCCCCTTTTTTACCGATGAGGATATTATGAAACTTAAAGCTATAATAATACTTACAGTTCTGGCTTTCATCGCCGTTGTTGTTTCAGGTGCTGTCGCTCAGGAGCTTAAGGGCAAACACAAAGAGAACAGCATAGCCTGCGTTGACTGTCACAAAACGGAAACGCCGGATTCACCCGCAGACGTTGAAGCGTGTGTGGAGTGTCACGGCACACAAGAGGATATGGCAAAGGTTACCGAAAAACTGCCAATCAATCCTCACGATTCGCATTTAGGCGAAATAGACTGCACCGAATGTCATAAAATACATGAACCTTCGGTGATCTTCTGCAATCAGTGCCATAACTATAAAATGAATCTGAAATAACCTCCTTTTACACGTCACATTCTTAAGGGCGGAAATTCTCCGCCCTTTCTTATTTCCGCAATAAGACTGCTTCGGGCTAAAACCCTCGCAGAGACGGTTTTCGTCTTCGCGAGGAGCGTCAGCGACGCGGCGATCTGAATCCTTCTTTTTTTAATCGTTCCGAAGAGCTGAATTTTTCCGCAAGAATCGGGTGGAAACATCTCTTATTTAGCTGTAATCTGTATCCTCATCAGGAGAATAATATGAAAACAGTTTTCGCGCCCGGCTGTGCGCTTTTCATCCATAACATAGAACTTGCAGAGAAAATATCCGCATATCTGAGAGCCAGATACAACATAGGCGAGGTACATGAAACCTGCTGCCATCATGACCCGAATGTCACCGAGGAAACAAAACTGGTCTGCGTCTGTTCGGGATGCATACGCCGTTACGACACTCTGTACTATGACGTGAGCGCCATCTCCCTTTGGGAGCTTATCGACCGCGATCCCGACTTTAACTTTCCGGACTATGGCGGCATGACCATGACTGTGCTTGACGCCTGCCCGACAAGACTCTATCCGCAAATGCACGATGCCGTGCGCTCCATAATGGAAAAGATGAATATAAAAATCGTCGAACCGGCGCGGACAGGAAGCGAAGGAAAATGCTGCGGAGACAGTTTTTACGGTGTTCTGCCGAAAGAACAGGTTATTGGAAAGATGTGCGAGCGCGGAAACGAGATGCCCGCGGAAGACGTCGCAGTGTACTGCGTATCCTGCGTTAAGGCGATGAAGAACGGCGGAAAAACTCCGCGTTATCTGCCAGACCTGCTGTTCGGCACTGACACGCCAGCTGGTGAGTGCGACCCAGACGCATGGCACGCACAGGTTGACGATTTCATTGAGAAACACCAGACCTAAGATATTTGGCGGGCGGACTGCCCGTCTCCTTGCGGAATGATTCTATGAATGCACTAATACTCTGGTAACCGAGATCGTAAGCCGCCTCGGTAACGGACATGCCGCTGTCCATCATCTGCACCGCCTTGATCATCTTAAGCCTCTTCCGCCATACGCCAAACGTCATACCCGTCTCTTTCAGAAAAATTCTGGCGAAATTGCGCGGACTCGTGTTCGCTTCTACAGCCCATTCATCAAGGGTTTTCCGGCATGACGGATTCTCGTCAAGATACTGCATTATGCGAACCAGAAGAGGGCTGGAAGCAGCAGGCAAACAAAAAGGTTCCTCCTTCGCTTCCGCTATTTCATCAACTAAAACAGCAGACAAGTTAGCCAGCTTACTGATATCCGCAGTTTGACAGAATTTCGCTATCAGCTCCCGAAGGAAAGGGCTTACAGACATAACAAAGCATCTGTCCGGCAGTCTGTGGGTGCACGACGGGTCGAAGAAAAGATTTTTCACCAGTGTTCTGCCTGAAAATTCAGCTCTGTGGGAAACACCGCCCGGAATCCAAACCGCCTGCAGAGGGGGAACCACCCACATACCTTTCTCAGTTATAACTTTCTTCACCCCTGCACTGGCATACATAAGCTGTCCTCTGGGATGCTCATGGAAATCAGGACATATCTGACCGTGTATCTCTGCAACATAGGTCATTACAGGTCTTGAGCCATCGATTACATAGCCGGTTTCGACAGGTTTAAAATTTGTCTGTTTTACGATATTCATAGTCATATTATCGTTAGATTTTCAGCTACTGCAAGGTTTATAATCTTTCCCACAGGAGGATGACATGAAAAAAGCACCTGTCTTTCACGACACGACACTCAGAGACGGCAATCAATCACTCGCGAAACCTTGGAATCTTGAAGAGAAACTGGAAGTGTTCGGGCTATTGTGCGGGCTGGGTGTTGAAAAGATAGAAGCCGGGTTTCCATCTGCATCGGCTATGGACTTTGAAACATGCAGGACAATAGCCGAGGTGGCGGACGGAAACATCACAGTCGGGGCGCTCACAAGAGCCGTACAAAAGGACATAAAGACCACATACGAGAGCATAGCTCATGCGGCAACTCCGCGCATACACATAGTTCTGGCGCTCAGCCCGTTCACAATGGAACACGTACTCAGGATGCCTCCCCAAAAGGTTAAACAGCTTGCGGTGGAATCAGTTGCATACGCCCGCTCACTCATAAAGAACAGAGGCGAGGTGCAGTTCACCGCTGAACATTTCGGCGACTGCATGGAAAATCTCGATTTCGTCACAGAAACATTTCTCGCATGTGCCGATGCCGGCGCGGACATAATAAATATGCCTAACACAGTTGAGCGCTACCGTCCGTATCTGTTCACAAACATGGTGGAAAAAGTTGTAACGGCACTTCCGAAGCATATTCTGGCTTCCGTCCACTGCCACAACGACCTCGGCATGGCGACCGCAACTTCCGTGGAATCATATTTCGCAGGTGCAGTGCAGATTGAGACCTGTATGAACGGCATAGGCGAACGTGCGGGCAACGCGAACCTGTTCGAGATAGCGGCGGTATTGAACAACTGCGGCGTGGACACGGGGCTTAACATGAAACTGTTTGCTCAGACAGCAAAACACATGGCAGAGCTTTCAACAACACCTATACACCAAAAGGCGCCTCTTTTCGGGGAAGAGGTTGTCATGCACAGAAGCGGCATACATCAGGACGGGGCTGTTAAGACAAAGCATATGGCAAAAGGGGCATACCGTCCCATGGATTTCAGTGCCATCGGCAGAGCGGATAACGACAGAATGGGGTTCACCAGCCAGTCTGGGCGCTCCGCACTCTTAGAGGTACTGGCTCAGGCGGGTATAACCATTTCCCAGCAACAGGCGGCGGCGCTGATAAAGATATGCAAAAAAACATCCGAATCTGAAGGGGAGCTTTCACCCGACAGGATACTGGAACTCTACACAAAAGTCAGATAGAGCAAGAATCGGGTGGAAACCTGTACAGCAATGATATAATTTAAACCCATGAGAGATTATGAACGCATTGAGCGGGCAATAAGATATATTGAGGCGCACGCACAGAACCAACCGACGCTGGACGAAGTGGCGGCTCATATTGATTTAAGCCCGTATCACTTTCAGAGACTTTTCACGGACTGGGCGGGGATAAGCCCGAAGAGGTTCATGCAGTGCCTGACCATTCAGGCGGCAAAAAAACTTCTGGACGAATCCCGCCCTGTTCTGGATGCCGCATTTGACGTAGGCTTGAGAAGTCCGTCACGCCTGCACGACTTGTTCGTCAGCGTTGACGCCGTCACCCCCGGCGAATACAAATCCATGGGCGGCGGGCTTACCATACGCTACGGTTTTCAGCCTACACCCTTCGGAACATGTCTCACGGCAATAACGGAAAGAGGCATATGCGGACTATCATTTATTCACAATACGAACGAAACGGAAGAATTTGAAACACTGCGGTCGAACTGGCAGAACGCAGAATTCGTTCATGACGACAGCGCCGTAAAAGAAGTAACTGAAAAGATATTCTCTAACGACAAAAGCGACATAAAAATATTCATGAAAGGAACAAACTTTCAGATAAAGGTCTGGACGGCAGTGCTGAACCTCCCTGTTGGTGTGTTCGCCAGCTACAGCTACATAGCCCGCATGATAAGCATGCCGAAAGCTTCCCGCGCGGTGGGCAGTGCGCTGGGGCGCAACAACATCGGCTATCTGATACCCTGCCACAGAGTTCTTCGCGAAACCGGAGCCGTAACGGGCTACCGGTGGGGAACGGAGCGCAAAAAAGCAATGATGGCATACGAATCAGCCTCATCTGAAACGTTCTAATCTCTTTTTATCTCTGGCATAAGCCTTTTCTCCCGACTTCTGTGTCATGTTCCAGATAAAAGCATACCATGGCATCCTGTCCACCCATTTGCCCCTGCGTTTTGGCAACGCGACAGCATTTTCAGCACCACCAGTTGAAACATCCGCAATTATTAAGCCTTCCTGCTGGTCAAGTCTCTCAATCACATTTCCGCCGCAGTCAGCGATGGCAGTCTGTCCGGCAAAAAAAGTATCCTGCAAAGGAAACCCGCTCGGCAGTTCCGTAACAAGCCTTCCGCACCTGTTCGCCATTACCGCAGGCACGCCAAGTACACGCGAATATAATGGAACAAGCCTTTTCAGCATATCGCAAAAAACTCTTATATCTCTTTTGGTGAAAGGGAACTTCGCCTGACTGTATGCGGCGGCGCTTGGCTGCAGAACGATATCCACCCCATTGTCATAAAAATCTTTCAGGCGGTCATAAAAAAGATTTTCGCCGCAAATGCCGATGCCGATACGACCTAAAGGCGTGTCTATTATGTGGGAGTTATCTTCATTTTTAAAAAGATATGCCTCAACAGAGATCGGCGGACTCTTCTTAACTGTTCCGGCGATGTTTCCGTCCGGCTGAAACAGGTAAAACTTATTAAAGATGTCGCATCCTGAAAGTTCTATTATTGTCGTTCCGAGGTACACCCCGTACCTTTTTGCCATAGCTCCAAGTTTCGACACGGTTTCCCCGTTTTCCTTCTCTGCAAAATCCCATATCTTTTCCGTAAGGTTATAACCGGAGACCGCAAGTTCCGGAAAAAGTATCAGCTGTGCGCCACTTTCGGACGCCTTGACAGCAAAAGATTCCATCTTCGCAAGATTACCGCTGACATCGCCGAAAACACTGTCCGTCTGAACAGCACAAACCTTTATCTGTTTCATATTATCCTCTTAACTGTTCCGTTCCAGCCGTCAACGAACAGTATTTCGCCGCTCTTTATTATATCTGTAGCCCTTTTTATGTTCATAATCGCCGGAATACCGTATTCTCGAGCCACGATAGCGCCGTGGGAAATGAATCCGCCCGTTTCAAGCACCAAAGCCGCTGCATCCACAAACAAAGGTGTCCATGAAGGGTCTGTGGACGGCGCAACAAGCACTCCGCCGCTCTTCATAGAGCCGCCCTCTGCCGGATGGAGGATCACACACGCCTCGCCTGTGGCTCTGCCGCAGGAAACGCTCATCCCATTCATTTCACTGCCGTCTGTCTCTGTCTCAGGCACATCGTACCCGCCCTCAACATAAACATCATCCGTCTGTAGCGTTTTCTGGTATTCGTAAAGCGTCCGTCTGTCCGCTGTAAGATTTTTCACCCACTCTCTGCCGCCATTTAAGAGGATATCCGACATCTCTTCAAACGTGAGAAACCAGACATCATCGGCATCCGCAAGAACGCCATCCGCCGCAAGTCTTCTGCCGGATTCGAGCACCACACGCCTCATAACAGCGCTGAAACGGGCAAATACCGACTTCGCCATCTCTCTGTTTGCGCCGTCTTCGCCAGCCTGTTTCACCATCTTCTTTATGATACCGTGCAGATAAAAAGGCACTTTTTCCCTGACAATCGCCCATGCCTCTTCCGAATTATTCTTCATGGGTTTTGGCGGGTTCTTTGCATACTGCTGAACCATGTCCATAATGAACGATGCGTCTTCTGAAAATCTGGGGTTATACATATCAACTTCATAAACCCCTCTGTGTCCGTAATCCCGGAGCATCTCAGCGAATTTCTGATCGAACTCCGTGGTTTCAAATACCTCCGCCAGCTCTTTTATACGCTGACCGAACTCAGCCGAAGTGATTCCGCCCAGACCCGCCAGAAGCGCCGATGTGAGCTGAAGTCCCTGACCTTTGCAGAATTTCTCCAGCATCGGAACAAGTGTAACAAAAACAGAACCGCTGGATGTGAGAAGCACAGTAATTTCGTTGTGCTTTTCCAGCATCACGCCAATCTCCCATGCCGTATCCACAAGTTTCCGCTTAACCATTCCGCTGAAATCCAAGTTTATTAGTCTGTCCGCATCCGCAACCGCCGAGGCGAATATCTCTTTAGAATTCTTCCGAGCTTTTTTCAGTGTGTTATAAAATTTCAGATTCCTTTTGAAACGGAGTAATTTTTTACCGAAACCTTCGTTTACAGGCAGTTTTATCTGCCCGTGGTGTCCGCCTATGAAAATATTATACATTTCCGGCTTAAACCCGAACGAGTCATAGCACTCCCACTGGAGCACCGACACGTCAAAGTATGCTCTGCCGTTGATAAGCTTTGTCTTTCGCGTACTTTTATCCGGCTTATATCCTGTACATTCAATCTGCGCGTTAAGTATCGTATCTATGCTGGTACTGCATGTGCTCCAGTTCATCGGCGTCTGCACCATAGGGAGCGAATCGCGAAGATTGGCGTTACTCCACATGGCAGGCTGTGCAGTAATCTCCGGATAGCTGTATCTGTTCATCGCCGTCACCGGACGCGTCTGCACTATGTAAAACCTGCCGACGGAAAGCACCCACTCTATATCCTGATGGACTGCCGAACCGCCGATGCGGCTGAAAATCTTTGAAACGATGCCGGAAAGTTCCAGCACCTGTTCCCTGTTCAGCACAAAGCTGTCAGAGGCTGACTCTTCCGATACCGTCCCGCCATCAGGATTAAAAACCGTCCTGACACCTTTTGAACCTTTGATGAATTCCACATCTCTTCCGCCGGTAACGATGTATTCGTCCGGCTCGCAAACGCCAGAAACAACTGATTCGCCCAGCCCGAAGTTGGCGGAGATTATCTGCCTGTCCTCTCTGCCCGTGACAGGGTCACAGGAAAAGACAACACCTGCCGCATCTGCCGCAACAGTCTTCATCACAACAACAGCGATACCTATGTCAAAATCGGAAAAACCCATTTTATCTCTGTAGGTCACTGCTCTTCTGCTCCAAACGGACGCATAGCACATTTTGACTGCTGAAAGCACGTTTTCAATACCGGAAACATTCAGAAATGAATCGTGTATGCCGGCAAACGATGCTCCGGCGGAATCCTCTGCGCTGACAGACGACCTCACGGCAAGGCTGACCATGCCGCCTGTATATTTTTCAGATGCGGCGGCAAGCGTCTCTTTGAAACTATCAGGAAAATCTCCTGCGGTTATAAGCTTCTGAGCCGTATCTCTGTCCATTTTATCCCGCAATCCGTTGTGGTCGATGAACATTTCATATGCAGCAGCGGATATGACAAATCCGTCCGGAATATCTATGCCATATCTGCGAAGTCTGCCCAGATTAAAGCCCTTACCACCCGAAAATTCCGCTCCGGCGGTATATGCCTCTTCATATGAAAGAATAAATTCAGACATCCGACGCCCCCGAAAGAAACAGCTCTATCATCCTGTCCAGCTCTGCGTAAAGGTCGTCACCATCGTTTTTCAGCCAGCGCATGATGACGTTACGATAGAACGATTCCATATAGTCCACCAGCTCCTCTGAGCTGAAATCGCCTCTCAGTTCGCCATTTTCTATCCCTGCCTGCATTACCTTCTGAAGGTTCTGATGAAACCCGCTGCGATTTTCAGGCTCCATGCTGCCGTTCGTAATGTTTTGAAGCCTGTATGAAAGATAGATGGCAAGAATGTCTTTGTGCGAAACCTGCCAGTCAGCAACCACATAATAAAGTTTTTTTAGTTTTTCCTTAACGGGCATTTCACCCACAGCAAGTTCTTCCACATGTGCCCGCATGTCAACAGAGCACTGACGGAAATATCCTGCAACAACCGCCTCTTTAACGGGAAAATAGTTATACAATGTGCCCTTTGCCACGTCCGCCGTGCTGGCTATCTGCTCCATTGACACACTGTCAAAGCCATACTCATAAATAAGCTTCATACCTACGCTGATTATGTGCCTTCTGGTCTCTTCTTTTTTTCTTTCGCGTCTTCCTTCCATTTTTATTCCTATACGATGAATAATTTTATACGACGTTCAATATTATTATAATTCAGAACCTATGTCAATCATCTCTTTTCGGTGTTAAATAGTGCTATACATGTTTTAAGCTCTCCATACTTAACGTGCAGAATCAGCTACATTTGTCATAAATATCCGTATCTTTTAATGTATTGAGATTTTCAATGATTAATGTTAAGTTTAACGCAGTCAAATGAAGGAGGTTTTATTTGGAACAGTTTGAGAACATCCTAAATATCATCGGAGGCTTTATCTGGGGCGTTCCGCTCCTTGTGCTTCTGGTTGGAACAGGCATCTACCTTACATTAAATCTTCGTTTTCTTCAGTTTACTAAACTTTTCTATGCTCTTTGGCTTGCACTTGTTAAACGTAAAGAGTACGACGACGAACCCGGCGACATCACGCACTTTCAGGCACTCATGACGGCAATGTCCGCAACTGTCGGCACAGGCAACATCGCAGGTGTTGCCACGGCGATAGCTTTGGGCGGTCCCGGCGCAATGTTCTGGATGTGGGTGACAGGTCTTGTGGGCATGGCGACAAAATACGCGGAAGCGGTTCTTGCCGTTAAATACCGCGAAGTTGACGAAAACGGCAATATGAGCGGCGGTCCCATGTATTACATTTCAAACGGTCTCGGCTGGAAATGGATGGGCGCGCTGTTCGCAGTGTTCGCTGTTGTAGCCTCTTTCGGGATAGGAAACATGGTTCAGGCAAACTCCGTTGCCGACGCTCTTCGCTCAACATTCAACGTCCCGACCTATGCAACGGGTCTTGTGCTGATGGCATTCACCGCTCTGGTTGTCCTTGGCGGTATCAAATCCATCGGCAGGGTCACAAGTATTCTCGTACCTATCATGATAATCTTTTATGTAATAAGCGCACTTATCATACTTGTTATGTTCGCGGACAAGATACCCGCGGCATTCGCACTTATTTTTGCAGAGGCGTTCACCCCCACGGCGGCATCAGGCGGCTTCGCTGGGGCAAGCGTTATGATGGCTATCCGTATGGGTGTTGCCAGAGGAGTGTTCTCCAACGAATCCGGTCTGGGCAGTGCGCCCATCGCGGCGGCGGCAGCTCAGACAAAGCACCCCGTTTCGCAGGCGCTGGTCTCCATGACTCAAACGTTCATCGACACACTGATAGTCTGTACAATGACAGGTCTTGTGCTTATCTGCACAGGCGCATGGGATATAGGCAAAAACGGAGCTGATCTTACAAACCACGCTTTCTCACTCGGATTTTCCGCGGGTCCGGTAGTGGTTGCCATAAGCCTTGCACTGTTCGCATATTCCACCATACTCGGCTGGTGCTATTACGGTGAAAAGTCCATGGAATATCTGTTCGGCGTGAAATCCATTACACCTTACAGAATAATTTTCATCCTCTTCATCGGCGTCGGCGCCATGGCAAAACTGAACATCGTCTGGCTGCTTTCGGACATTTTCAACGGGCTGATGGCTCTGCCCAACCTTATAGGTCTTCTGGGTCTCTCTTCCGTTGTCTTTGCGGAAACGAAAGACTATTTTGCCAATTTAAAAAAATAATTTACTGATAAATATGGCGGTCAGCCTTTCTGACCGCCTTTTTTCGTTCTAAATCATTACTGATATTCAATTTCAGCTTAGAAAAAACGTTGACTTTTTGTGTTCGCAGTGCTTAACATTGAATAAGCGTTCGGGTTGACACATTAACAAATCTGCTCCCTTTCGGGCTTAGGGCGCACAGGACGGTTAGTGTGTTAAAGATTGCTCATTCCGCCCCCGACAGGGTAAGGCTTAAATATCCCATTCTCAGACAAGAGCAAAGTCTTTGCTCATCCATAATCAGCGTCCTTTCATCGAAACAGGGCATATCATCAGTGCGGTGCAACAGAAAATGCGCAAGCCTTATCGTTGCGTACGATGCTTCTGTCCTCTCCGTTTCGGATATCGTCAACGCAGTTTCAGGCATAAAACCCGTTAAACTGGTACCGGCCGAATCCGTAAAGGCAGACTGTGCGTGTTCCGATGCGAAGGACGGGCTGGCTCTTCTCAACAAAAAAACCGAGTTTGCCGCGCTCACCGCGATGACAGGCGCTTCGTTCATTTCAAAGCGGTTGTTCGGACGCGTCCTTTCTCAGGCTGTGTTCAGCCCCATGTGGTTCTTTACGGCATTCTTCGCGGCACCCCTTGTTTACACCGCCGTATCGAAAACACTGAAAGACAAAAAGATCGGACTGGACGCGTTTCTCGGAGCCGGCGTCGGCGCGGCACTTCTGACAGGCGAAACCATGACAGCCCTTGAAATCCTCTGGGTGAACAGCGGCGCGGAACTCATGCAGGAACACATCACCGAAAAATCCCGCGCATCCATAAAAAATATTCTGGACGTGACCGCAAAAACAGCCTTCGTTCTTATCAACGGGCGGGAGCTTGAGGTTCCCGTGGAAAAGGTTGAACAGGGCGCAACGGTAATTGTCCGCACCGGAGAAAAGATATCGGTGGACGGTGAGATTATCCGCGGCGAGGCGATGGTGAACGAAGCTCCCATAAACGGGCGTCAGGAACTGATCCACAAAATAAAATCCGAAGGGGTTTATGCCGGAACTTACGTTCAGGACGGACTCATATACATCCGCGCGGACAGAGTCGGCGACAGCACATATCTTGCGCGCATACTGCAGGCGGTGGAAACATCACTGGAGAACAAAGCGCCTATTGAGCTTGAAGCGGATAAACTCGCCAAAAAACTGGTGGGACTTGGATTCATCATGACCGCCGGAACCTTCCTGCTGACACGCAGTCTGTCCAGAACACTTTCGGTCATGCTCGTTATGACCTGTCCCTGTGCGACTGCACTGGCGGCATCGTCCGCAGTGAGCGCATCCATAGGCAATGCGGCTTCCAAGGGAGTTCTCATCAAAGGCGGCCGCTATCTTGAGGACGCTGGCGAACAGGAATCATTCTGTTTTGACAAAACTGGAACCATAACCACAGACATGCCTGAGGTCATAGACATCTATCCGCTGAAAGGCTGGTCGGAACAGGATCTTCTCATGAGGGCATACGCTGCGGAACTGCACAACCGTCACCCCATGGCGGCGGCAATACGCAAAAAGGCGGAACAGCTCTGTCTGGAAAAACCCGACCACGCGGTATGCGAAACCATTCTGGGCATGGGCGTTGCGGCGGACACCGCAGAAGGCACCGTGTGCGTGGGCAACAGAAAACTTATGGACAGGTTCAGCATAAAAACAGGCACAGTGAAAAAACGTGCCGAAAAATGGGCGGAAGAGGGCAAAAGCGTCCTTTATGTTGCGGAAGACAGCAGACTGCTGGGGATAATCTCCATCCGCACCAGAGACAAAGAGGGCGTTGCAGAAATGATACAGACACTGCGCAAAGACGGCGTAAAAAATCTCATAATGGTAACGGGCGACGAAAGGCAGTCTGCGGAACCGCTGGCACTGCGTCTGGGTTTTGACGAATGTCACTATTCCGTTCTGCCGCAGGACAAGGCGGACATCATCCGCAATATACAAAAGGATCACAAGGTCGCAATGATAGGCGACGGCATCAACGACGTTCTGGCGCTGGCACAGTCAGATCTGGGCATCGCCATGGGCGTGGCAGGTTCCGACGTTGCCGTTGAAGCGGCAGACATAGCTCTGGTGGACGACGATCTGAACAAGATAATCTTCCTGCGTCAGCTCAGTAAAAAAACAAAAACGATAATACATCAGAATTTTTCCCTGGCAACATCAACCAACATCGCAGGCGCCATCCTCGGCGCTGTGGGCATACTGAACCCGGTTATGGCGGGGCTTCTGCACATAGCCCACACAGGCGGCATTATGGCGAACTCATCCCGGCTTATGAACTATGACGGAGAAACAAATGATTGAGGAACTTCTTGCAGTAAAAAAATATGTCTCGGTGGTACATCACGTCGAAGGGCGAATCAGACTTAAGATCGACCCCGCAATTATGAAAGACCCGGTCAGCAAGAGACTGGAAGAGATAAGCGCGTCCATACCGGGCGTGCTGGATAAGCGTATCAACATGCTGGCGCGTTCCGTTGTTCTGCGGTACGACCCCGCGGTTATACATCCGGTGGACATGGCGGCGCTTTTCGGGACATCCGACAGCGAAAGTCTGGCAATACTTAAAAAGTACGAAGATTTTATAAGTTAATGAGATAGCTTCGTTGCTTACACTCCTCGCGAAGACCGTAATTTATCCGTCTCTGCGAGGAAGCGTTCAGGCTGACGCGGCAGTCTCATCTCACTGATCAGAATCAAAAAAATATAAAAGGAGGGTTTTGTGGAAAACAAAGAAACAAACGAAACACAGTCCGGAAACCCTGAACAGGAAACGCCTGAACAGGCACAACAGGGCTTCGGACAGGAAGCTCAGGGACAGTATATGGGTGGACCGGAAATGCAGAACCCATATATGGCAGGTCCTCAGATGCAGCAGCCGTTCATGGGCAATCCATACATGTATAACCCGTATATGTATCCGCCCCCCGGTTATCCGCCGATGCAGGGCTATGCACCCTATCCGCCGTTCCCGCCGTATATGCCGCCTTATCCGCCGCAATACGGTTTTCAGCCTGCACCGCCCCAGCCTCTCAATGAGGAACATTGCGGACACCATCAGCAGGAAGACCCGATGAACGGCATAATGGGCATGTTCGGACAGATGATAGAGGGCAACCCCCAGCTTTCTGAGGTCAGCAGGATGGTTAACGCCACAGGCAGCGACTTCATCAAGGGTCTGGTGATGGGCGCAGGACTGGCGATGCTTTTAAGCAGTGAATCGGTGCGTTCGGCACTGAGCGATATTCTCGGCAAAACAGTAAGCATGTTCACAGAGGATTCGGAGGAACAGATATGAGTAAACATATAGGATCATCAATCGGCAGGGCAACGGTATCCGGCGCTCTGGCAGGCGCGGTCATCGGCGGCGCGGTGTCTGCGGCAAAGCAGACGAAAGATTACAAAGCGGGCAGGATAACAAAAGAAGAAGCAGCAGAAAACGTGGTTAAAGAAGCTGCCGGAACAGGTATCGCCACAGCGGCGGGCGTTGCCGCGGCAAGCATGTTCGGCTTCGGGATATTCATGTCCCTCATAGCCTTCACCGCAGCGTCCGCAGGCGCGAAATATCTTTGGGATTCATCAGTTAAACCGTCAAATACAGCAACAGTTAAGGAGAGCTAATCATGGAACAGCAAAAAGCACCCGAAGCAGGACAGGGACAACAGCAGCAGCATTACTACGCACCCCAGTATGCACAGCAGGCATACTATCCCCAGCAGCACACAGCCGCAAGCCATCTTAAAGAGTGGTTCAACTTCCGCGAGCCGTCATATGTCAAAGGTTTTGTTATCGGCGCAGGCGTTGCACTTGTTCTCACAAACCCCGCAGTTAAAAAAGCCATCGTAAAAGGCGTTGTAAAACTCTGGGGCGGTCTGCAGGGCGGAGTTGAAGAGCTGAAAGAGCAGATAAGAGACGTTCAGGCGGAGATGGGCGGAGAGTAATATGCCGGAGGAAAAAAGAATAAGCCCCATGCAGAAAAAACGCAGATACGCCAAGTATGCCATGACGGCGGCACTGGGAGTTCTCGTTGTGTCGGGGTTTCAGAAGGGTAAATCTGCAAGACAGCTCCACGTTGCCACAGGCGCGGCGCTGGTTGGTCTGGCGATATACCATACATCCCTCTACAAAAACAGGTCATGACGAAGAAAAAACACTATCCTACGGGATTTGAAAGCGTGAGCATAGCTCACAAAACTGACAGCAGAATTCGTCTTAAGGCGGGGGTGCTCGGCAACCCCGCCCTTGACTGTACACTTCTGGAATCCACTCTGGAGTGTATAAACGGCGTAACAGCAGTCCGCGTCAATCAGCGCGCCAATACCCTTGTGGTGGAACACGAAAAGGGCAGAGAAATAACCGAACCGCTCCTTTCCACACTGCAGACCTTTTCCCATGCCGTCTTTCAGGCGGAAGAGGAACTTGTGGACTCCCCCGACCTGATAAACGTCTATTGGGCGGGTTCCATGTGGCTTTCAAAGCTGGTTCTGCCGCAGTGGTTCCGTACGCCGCTGACATTTGCGGGCGCGGCTCCCGTTCTTCTGAAAGGGATAGACACCCTTGTAAACGACGGTCTGAAGGTTGAAGTTCTTGATGCGGCAGTTGTGTCCATGCTCCTTATGCGCAGGGATTACTTCACAGCCGGTTCCATCACTTTTCTGCTGAACCTCGGACATTATCTTGAGGCATCAACCCAGTACAAATCCGACAGAATGCTGAAAAGCCTCATAAAACCGGACGTCGAGTACGTCTGGATTCTGGACGGACAAACCGAAAAAAAGGTACCCATCGGCGAAGTGCTTGTTGGAAGCCACGTCATCATAGGCGCAGGGGAGATGATACCCGTAGACGGTATCGTAAAAGGCGGCGAAGGGCTTATCAATCAGGCATCCGTAACAGGCGAAAGCCTCCCCGTTACAGCGGGATACAACAGTGAGGTGTATGCCGGAACTGTTGTTGCGGAAGGGAAACTCATAATCGAAGCGCGGAAGGTGGGCGCTGAAACCACCACCGCCAGAATCGCAAAATTCATCAGTAATTCACTTAAAAACCGTTCCAACACAGAGGTGCAGGCTTTTAAAATTGCCGACAGGATGGTTCCTGTCACCTTCGGCATAGGGCTTGGCACTCTCCTGCTCACGCGGGATTTCCGCAGGGCATCGTCGGTGCTTTCAGTTGACTACTCATGTGCGCTGAAACTGGTCACACCCACAGCAATAAAATCCAGCATGTACTGCGCCGCATCCGAAGGCATCTTCATAAAGGGCGCGCAGTCTCTTGAAAACATGGCGAAGATCGACACTATAATATTCGACAAGACAGGAACGCTGACTAAAGGAACCCTTGAGGTGTCGGATATCTTAAGTTTTTCGGATATGGATGAGCGGGAAATCCTGAGAACCGCCGCCAGTGCCGAAGAACATTACAGTCACCCCATTGCGGCGGCTGTCGTTAAAGAAGCTGAAAAAAAGAACATTTCCCTTGAGGAAACAGGGGAAGTGGACTTCATCATAGCCCACGGCGTTTCGGCGTACGTCGGCAAAAAACACGTTCTGGCAGGAAGCAGACACTTCATCCATGAAGATGAACACATCGACTGCTCTCTTGCGGACGACACAGCGGATAAACTGCGTAAAACGGGCAAAAGTATCCTGTATGTGGCATGCGACGGCGTGCTTGCAGGCATCATAGCCCTTAAAGACGTACCGAGAAACGAATCAGCACAGGTCATCAAAGACCTGAAAAAGCGGGGCATAGACCGCGTTGTCATGCTGACAGGCGACCACAGGGATACGGCGAATCACATAGCCAAAGAACTGGGCATCAAAGAAGTATATTTTGAGATGAAGCCTGAAGACAAACTGGACGTTGTGAACAAATTTAAATCGGAAGGGCGCAGGATAGCCTTTGTAGGCGACGGGGTGAACGACGCTCCGGCTCTGCTCTCCGCTCACGTCGGCATCAGCATGCCCGAAGGCGCAGACCTTGCGCGGGAAACATCCGACGTTATCCTTCTGCGCAACGACCTGCGGGGTATACTCACAGCGCGCATCACCGCGGAACGCACCATGAAGGTCATAAAAAGGGTATCCGTTGCAAACATCGGCATCAACACAGTTACGGTGCTTCTGTCCGTTATGGGACGCATCAGCCCGCTGCAATCCGCCGTTATGCACAACGGAACAACCCTTGGAACACTGCTTTATGCTCTGAGCCTTTCCCAGAGCGGGAGAACACAATGAAACTGTCCGATGCAAAAAGCGGAGGCTTTTATAAAGTTATGTCCGTGAAAGACGCCGAACTCGCCCGCAGGCTGGGTGCATACGGCATATTTGCGGGAACCATCGTTTCAAAGGTTGGCAGAGGCGACATAGAACTGGCAACGCTGAAAATATCCGTGAACGAAGTTACGAAGGCACTCAGCGGATCGCTGGCGAGGCATCTCTTCTATAAATCGCCATCTGGCGAAAAACGCAGCATCTATGAACATGAAACAGGTCTGGATTTCACCGTGGTTGTCCCGAAAACCGCGGCTAGTGATATGACAAAACTCGGTATAAAAGGCGGGGACACTATACAGGTTATAAAGAAGCTTCCGCATATGGAATACATCACCCTCGTCGGACACAAAACAAGATGCCGTCTTTCGGAAGCACACGCAGCATGTATTCTGGGCGACGGAAAACAGTTCTCTTTCGCATCAAAAAACAAGGATTTCATAGTCGACGAACTTTTGAGTCAGGAGACCTATGGTCAGGTCATGTCCGTTAACGGCATACAGAAAGGCACGCAGCTGACCCTTGAGGGTATCGAAACGGGGAAATCCGTCCATCTGGACGACTATCCCGACATGGTCATATGCACGGCGCAGGGGCTTAGGGTGTTCATATCCGAAAGCACTGCTGAAAAAATAAACGCCGAATAAATTTTTCCCTTGAAATCAATGCGGGATAATGATATTCATTATCAACATTGCCCGTTTGGCATTTTAACGGGGTGCCCGAGCGGGCTTTCGGCACTATTTTCCACGATTGTCAACCCAACGCTAACTGGACGAAATCTCCGATTTCAGACCATCGCAGAATGCCTTAAGCCCGTACCCCGACCACAATGTAATTATATGATTTTCTAAATATATCTCAAACGTTTTCTTTGAACTTGCGGTCACATCACTTCACACCGATATTAGTTAAACCAGCCGTACGGAGGTTAACTATGAAAGATACTATCAAAGCCGGAACAACTGCAGAAATTGAATTAACCGTGAATGAAAATAAGACGGTTCCGAATCTCTATCCGGAATCAAATCTTTTCTCAACCATGCCAAGGGTTTTTGCGACCGGCTATATGGTGGGCTTTCTGGAATGGGCATGTATGGAAGCGCTGGCGCCCCATCTGGACGTGGGTGAACAGAGCGTCGGCACCAATGTGAACGTGACCCACTGCGCCGCGACTCCCGTGGGCATGAAGGTTCGCGCAAAAGCCGTATGCACCGGAGTGGACGGACAGAAGACGTCGTGGGAAGTGGAAGCATGGGACGAAAAGGAACTGATCGGAAAAGGAACCCACGAGCGCTTCACCATAAATACAGACAGATTCAACATCAAGATGGCAAAAAAGTCCAACCCGCTGCTCAGGCTTAACTGCTGAGATTCGCTGTTGACTATGGCGGCTTTTTTCATTATCTTAATCACAGATAACGCATGTCTCTAATATCTTAAAGGGTGAAAACATGATAAACGACACATTTAAAGAGGTTTTAAAGAACGAAGGAGTGGTTTCCATAGTAACATGGGGAAAGGGCGAAGCAAACGTTGTAAACACATGGAACTCATACGTTGTACTTACGGGCGACAACAGACTTCTTATACCGGCGGCGGGAATGACAAGCACAGAGGGAGACCTTGCCGTTAACGGCAGAGTAAAACTCACACTGGGCAGCAAAAACGTTCAGGGGCTTTTCGGCATGGGTACGGGATTCAGAGTGGAAGGAACAGCGAAGCTGGTTTCGGAAGGTGCCGAATACGAAATGATGCAGGCGAAATATCCGTTTCAAAGGAAGATGCTGGAAATAACACCTGAACTGGTTAAACAGACGGTATAGAAAAAGGTACCTTGCGGCAGTGAGAATTCTCGAACTGATGACAACGTCAGGAAAATGCGAGATCGCGTCGTCGCGTGCGCTCCTCGCGAAGATAAAAACCTTCTCTGCGAGGGTTTGAACCCGAAGCAGTCTTAATGCGAGCTGTGTAAATTTAGTTTGTCAACAACCTGAGACCTCCCGTCAGCGGGAGGTCTTTCTATGCTTAAACCATTCCTCGGTATCTTTTATCTGCTGCGGATCAAGCTTTTTATGCCGTTCATCATTCAGCCATCCTATTGTTTTTGAGCGCAGATGATCGCGCATCTTCTCTTCCGCCTCAAGCATTACCGTTTTTATGATACATGGTTTTTTGCAGTAAGCATCCGGAAGATTGTTTTTGTCTACAATGGCGCTGTGCTGGCGTATCTCACAGCACTGAAACAGCGGTGTTTCGCCCTCTATCGCCTGCACAACGTCCCAGAATGTTATTTCTTCCGGAGCGCGGGTAAGCTCATAGCCGCCGTTTACCCCCGGAATTGACCGCACAATCCCTGATTTACGCAATTTTGTAAGCATTTTTGAAAGATAGGTCTCTGAAACACCCTGATATGCGGCAAGTTCCCTCACCCCGACAGGTCTGTCGCGCCCTATGAAGCAGAGACAGTGTAAAGCGTATTCAACTCCCACGGAAAACTGCATAACACTACCTCAGTCGGCCTTCTGCCATACCTGAGTACGGTAAAAAGGTCCGAGATATCCCCTCAGCTCCAGTTTTTTCCCGCTCTCAATCACTTTTATGCGCGCCTTGTACACTTTCCCGTTTTTGGGATCCAGTATATTTCCACCTTCCCAGACATCGCTTTCGCTGCCGTTTTGTTTAAGTCCGCGTATGATATTTAGTCCGGCAATGGGTTTGCCTTTTCTGTCATCGCTGCAAGCCCCGCAGAGGGCGTCTTTCTTAACATTGGGGTCGAGCAATTTTTCTATGCTGCCGCTGAGAATCCCGCTGTTTTCAGTTATTCTTACAAGGGACTTCTCTTTGCCTGTTTTATCGTCGATCGTCTTCCAGAGACCGACAGGTGTCGCTGCAAATGACAGAGCGGGAAGCAGCATCAGAGCAAAAACTTTTTTTCTTATCATAAACTACCTTCATTGATCGCTCCGCCATATTAACCCCGCTCTCAGGTTTCGTCAATCTGGCTTTTGCTGAGGAACTTCTCCGCATATCGCATGTATACTTTTTCTCTGATGAAGATTTCGTACACATCTTTATCAATATGCCCGTCTTTTTTCATAGATTCCATTATCTTCAGCGACTCTGAAAGTGTTTTCGCTTTTTTGTACGGTCTGTCGGAAGCTGTCAGAGCTTCAAAAATATCAGCAACTGCAATTATTTTCGCAGGAATCGGAATCTCATCCGATTTAAGCCCTCTCGGATACCCGTTTCCTGTCATCGTTTCGTGGTGTCCGCCCGCATATTCCGGCACACGATCAAGCTCGCTCGGCAGTTTTATTCCGGTAAGCATCTTTATGGTCATTATAATATGTTCGTTTATCTTATAGCGTTCCTCTTCCGTGAGAGTCCCCCGCCTTACGGACAGGTTATAAAGCTCTCCTATGTTGTATGCATATTCCGGTACTGTCACATTGAACCCGAAACTCTCGTATTCATCTTTGTCAATGGCGCTTTCTCTGGGTATCAGATGGTCTTTTCTATCACTCAGCAATTTCTCTTCTGCCGGAACGGGAACCTGTTCAATATCTTTCAGTCTCAGCTCTTCTGCAATGCTGAGTCCTTTTCTGTCGCAAAAATATCTCGTCCATGTTCTCTGAGCAATTGCGTTAAGCCTGAGGATATCTTCATCACTCATAAACTCCCCGCCTATATTGCATTTTGCTATAAAATCAAAATCATCGTAAAGCTGTTTCCGACGCTCAGTAAGTTCAGTTTCAAGTTCCTGCCTCTTTTCAGGATACTCTGTCAGCTTTTCGTAATATTCTATTATGTCATCTCTGTATAACACCTCAAAACGGGTGCGTATCTCGTGTATTCTGTTATAAATTGTTTCCAGCTTCGTAGCTTTATCAACGACATATTCCGGAGTTGTCACCTTTCCGCAATCGTGCAGCCACGAGGCTATCTTAAATTCGCGCCAGTCCGATTCCGTACGCAGATTGAGCTGCCCGGCAAGACCGCCGCCTTTTTCATCAATGGTTTCAGCGAGCATAACGGCAAGTTGCGGCACTCTCTCACAGTGTTCGCCGGTATATCTGGATTTGGCATCAATAGCTCCTGCCATTATCTTTATGAACGAGTCGATAAGATCCCTTTCCGCCTTTTCATGTCTTTTTATAGAAACCGACATATTGACCATAGAATCTGAAAGACTGTAAAATTCGCTGACAACGGTCGCAATATGCTTAACACTATCATATTTGTTCTCCGCAACAGCATCTGTCATAAGCTTTAACCTGTTTATCGGGTTAATGAACAGCTTTTTAAGTATATAAAGAACGGGGAAATATGTTATCCCGATGATAAGAAGTGAAATCAGCAGAGTCGTTAACATCGTTGCCTTTATCTCGTCAAGGATGACGCTCCTTTTAACAAAAGATGCGATATACCAATCCTTCCCGATATACGACGGAAGTTTTTCCACGAAATATTCATAGGTCTGACCGCCGCCTTTTTCGCTTCCGGCGAGTCTGCCGACGGCAACTGAGTCAAACGCAGCGGAATATACCGGATTTTTCAGGCTCTTCAGCTTGATTATCTCTTTTCTGTCGTTCATTCCGGCAATATCAAAAGAGGCTGCTATGACATCAGTATCTTTTGAGAAAAGAATGATATCTCCATTGATACTGCCTGCCTTCTCTTTAAGCAGCGACGAAAGGGAACCCAGAGAAAAATCTGCCGCCGCGACCCTTGTCTTTTTTCCGTCTTCACTGTATGAGGCGACAGAGAGCGTTATCCCCAGTTTACTTGTGGAAGCGAACACATACGGGTCTGACCAGCTTATTGTTTTTCCGGCATCTTCGTACCACTGCCTCGTTCTGGGGTCATATTCTGCAGCAACCGCCTCTTCCGAGACAGTTGCATATCCGGAGTCCTTATAATAATAGACATCCTGAGGTTTTTCTTCGGTGCGGTCAATTATGCGCACGGCGAGCTTCGGCGAGCGTCTTGCCTGCAAAAAAGTACCTTCATCATCAGTAATAAAGATACTTGATATATGGCTGCCGTCCATCATCTGTTCCCATAGAATTTTAAGCAGAATATCCCTGTTCTCTGTAAAAGGTTTTTCCGAGCCGACTGTCAGCAATATTGAAAGGTCGGTGGAAACTGACTGCAAACTTTCCGCCATTGCCAGAGTAATGTTTCTGTTTGACTCGTTGATCTTGTCTTCGGTTATCTCGTACGCCTGCTTCATCCCTCTGAGAAAAAAGTTGCCCATAAGAAACAGCGAAAGAATAAGGGTAAGCCCGGCGAAAAGAGAGAGGATACTGAATGTGAAGGTATATTTTTTCATACTTCTAAACCTTCACATATTTTAGCATAATATTTTCAGAAACATAATAAATAAACATAATTAACGGAAAAGGGAGTTCGCCATGCAAATGTACCCCATACACTGCATGGAAAACTCCCGTATCCAACGATAACCAAGAGGTCCCTGATCTTTGGTATTTATGTCGGCTGTCTGCAAGCGTTATATCGTTGCATATATAACGCTTTCTAATAATCTTCTAATTTACAATAAGTAAAGGGTCAAGAAGTATTTTTGGTCAAAAAACGAAAAAACAGCGGTTACGTTTAAAACATGCTGGAAATAAAATAAAAAAATTTATTATGCAATCACGGGCAAATAACATGAGCGGACAGAGGCAACAGAACCTCTGTCCGTTTTATTACAATTAATGCGTATGAACTCCTGCAATTATCTCCGTGAGTGCGTCGGCTGTTATAACCCCGTAATTCTGTGCGCCGACCTTTCCGTCGGCATCGACAATAACATATCCCGCTGATGCAGCCATATTATAAGCTTCAGCGGATTTGATATTTTCGTTGAGGTCAAAGGTCTTAAGCACAACCTTTGTAGGAGCTTTAACGTTAAATATACCTGCCGCTTCCTCTGCGGATTTCGCCTGAGATCCGTCTGTCACAAACTGCACGACCGGTATCATACCAGACTTTTTCTGTTCGGATATGAAGCGGTTCACGGGCATTCTGGATTCAACAACGTAAGGCCATGTGCTGACAAGAACCATGGCGACGATAAACACAATAAACACCGGAATCATCTTTTTGTTCATCATAACTCTCCGAATAAATTGATTGGCAGGCGGAATACAAAAGTATCCGCAACCCTGCGGTCTGTAAAAAACGACCTCTTTATGCCATGAAAAGTTCATAATAACATGAAAATGCTGTAAAGCGCCACATTATCGGTTGAAGCCTCAATCAAACAATGCTAGCATTTGTCTCTACTGTGCATATATTGGAGGCATAAAATCCGAAAAACACGGATTTTATGAAATACGCATAGGCAGGCACGGGATTTCGTGTCTTCCGCAATAATCTGGTGAAAAATGATTAGTTATCTGCTGACAGACAGCCGGATAAAAGAAGCCAGAGAACTGCTGATTGATTCAGGTCTTGAATTTGACCCTAATTTCGACATCTTTCTCGGATATTTTGAGGCAGGAAAGCTTATCGCCGTGGGAGCGAGGCACAGGAATGTCCTGAAAATGGTAGCTGTCGTTTCAGAACACAGAGACACCGGAATTTTTGCCGAGATGATCAGCGCTCTGGTCAAAGACGCATATCAGGCTGGATACGAACACACCTTTGTATTCACAAAGCCTGAGTATTCGCAAAGCTTCCAATATCTGAACTTCAGGTCGCTGGCGCAAACCGATGACGTCGCCGTTCTGGAATACGGATACAGTATTCAGGATTATCTGAACAAATGGAAAAGCATCGTCCGAACAGGGGAAAACAGCGGGATAGTGATGAACTGCAACCCGTTCACCTTCGGACACCGCTATCTTATAGAAACCGCAGCCGCACAATCGGAAAACGTTTATGTCTTCGTTGTGGAAGAGGATTCATCTCTCATTCCGTTCAGGGTGCGCCTCGAACTCGTCAAAAAAGGCACCGAAGACCTCGGAAACGTCCATGTGCTTTCAACAGGACCCTACGCTGTGAGCCGTATAACATTTCCGTCCTACTTCCTTAAAGATGCCGAAAAGGTTACACAGCAGCAGCTTAAGCTTGATCTGTCCATTTTCTGCGGACACATTGCCCCTGCGTTCGGCATCAAAAAGCGCTTCGCCGGACAGGAACCTGTGTGCAGACTGACGGCGATGTACAACGACGCGATGAGAAAAACTCTGCCCGGATACGGCATTGAATTCGTCGAAATTGAACGCAAGACCGCCGGAGGGCGCATCATAAGCGCATCGTCGGTGCGGGAGATGCTTCTCGGCGGAGATACTGAAAAATTGCGGGAAATGGTTCCCGAGGCTACATATAAATATCTGACAGAAAACACGGGCGTGCTTGCCAGCAAGAACGCGACCCCTGTTCTCAACTCATAGGTGCTTTATGAAGATAATTAAAAAGGCGCAGGCAGGGACAATGCAGTCCAGCGACCTGATGGTGTTCACGGAGCCTTCGGACGGTCTTGAGATCGTCATAGACTCAACAGTTGCAAAGCAGTACGGACACCTTATCCGCGCAAAGGTGGAAGAGGTGCTTGATCGTATGGAGGTCACACACGGAACCATACGTATAAAAGACAGAGGCGCTCTGGACTACGCCATCGACGCAAGGGTGCAGACGGCGGTTCTGCGCTCGCAGGAGGCATGACATGCAGGGATTGTGGTACAAAGAGGCAAAGACCGACCGCAGTTTCATGGTTAAGATACTGCCCGGCGAATCCATCGTCGAAAAACTCACAGACGCTGTCAAAGAACTGGATATACAGCACTGCGTGATAGTTTCGGCCGTGGGTTCCGTGACAGACGTTAAGTTCCGCGGCATAAAAACCGGCGCAAAACTGCCAATCACAAAACCCAGAATGACCATCCACGAAATAGAGTATCCCATGGAGCTTCTTGGACTGAACGGAAATATCTTTCCCGATGAGAACGGCGAACCCGACTGCCACCTTCACATACAGATGTCCCGCTCGTCCGGAGAGGTTCTCGGCGGTCACCTTTTCAACGCAAAGGTGTTCGCTTCATGCGAGATAATGATAACCGAGCTTTCCGCAATGGGCATTGAGCGCCACGTTTCAAAATCTGCGGGAACACCCACCATCTTCATAGAGGAATGACATGGAAGAAACATTATCAATAAGAAGGTCTCTGCTGTATGTACCGGGCAACATGCCCTCCATGCTCCAGAACATACCGATATTCAACTGCGACGCCGTTTTCATAGACCTTGAGGACGCAGTTCCCATGAACGAAAAAGACGCAGCGCGTCTGCTTGTGACTTCATTTATCCAGTCATATAAGAATCGTAACAAAGAGGTGTTCTTCCGTATGAACGCGTTGGACACAGAGTGGGGATACGACGACCTTCTCGCCGTGCTTCCGGCATTGCCCGACGGCGTGCGTCTGCCCAAAGCGGACACACCGGAGATCGTCGAAAGGCTTGACACCTTTCTTACAGAATGTGAGGAGAATCTGGGACTTGAGATAGGCAGATTCAAAATAATCCCCTCAATAGAAAGCGCGCTGGGAGTTATAAACTGTATCAAAACTGCAAGATGCTCCTCACGGGTCATAGCTCTTGCATTCGGAGCGGAGGATTACACCACCAGCATGGGCATCGAACGTACGAAAACCGGCGAAGAGCTGTTTCAGGCGCGCAACCGCGTCGTATGGGCGGCAAAAGCGGCGGGAATACAGGCTATTGACACCATATTCGCCGACGTTTCCGATGAGGAGAGCTTCACGCGCGAGGTCAGGCTTATAAAGGGTCTGGGCTTCACGGGCAAATCACTCATCAACCCCAGACAGATAGATATAGTCCATAAAATATTTGCACCCAGCAAAGACGAAATAGACTACGCGCTTGAGATAATCGAAGCCATAAAACTTGCACGCGGGATGGGTACCGGCGTTATCTCTCTCCGAGGCA
The DNA here is from genome assembly GCA_050251945.1 of Deferribacterales bacterium. Classification (GTDB taxonomy): domain Bacteria; phylum Chrysiogenota; class Deferribacteres; order Deferribacterales; family Geovibrionaceae; genus Seleniivibrio. The sequence goes on from JBFWLW010000003.1 coordinate 84,556, forward strand.
AAATGATAGACGCGCCCATTGTTAAGCGTGCCGCAAGGGTGATACGCACCGCGTCTTCCCTTGGACTTATAGACATAGAGATCAGCGACGAGGTGATACATGGTACAAAATAGTCTGGGACGTTTTATTCCCGAAATATACAACGGCAAAAAACGCATCCCGTATAAATCACCAAATACCATAATACCCGTCGGGCGGGAATATGCGCGCCCTGTTAAGTCTTTCCGCCCGGGCGATAAAAAACTCCTCGGCTCACTGCGCGAGGCTATAATCGCTTCCGGTTTGAAAGACGGAATGACAATATCCACCCACCACCACCTCCGCAACGGCGATTTTCTTCTGAACGCCATCGTAAAGGAACTGGACGAACTGGGCATCGGAAATATCACCATCGCGTCAAGCTCAATCCACCCCGTACATGCGGAACTGATTCCCTATATCCGCAAAGGGGTGATAACCAGTTTTGAATGCGGCGTAAACGGTCTCATCGGAGAACTTGCCACCAAAGGAGAACTGGACATCCCCATCATCGTGCGCAGCCACGGCGGACGCGCCCGCTCCATGATGACAGGCGAGGTACAGGTGGACGTGGCGTTCATAGCGGCACCATGCTGCGACGAATACGGAAACATGAACGGATATTACGGAAAATCAGCATGCGGAAGCCTCGGCTATTCCCATGTGGATGCGCGCTACGCCGACAAGGTTGTGGCAGTGACCGATAACCTCGTTCAGCACCCCGTCAGCCCCATTGCAATAGCTCAGACATGTGTGGACTACGTCGTTGCCGTTGAATCACTCGGCGATCCCGCAAAGATAGTCTCCACCACCACAAAAGTAACAAAAGACCCCATCGGGCTTATGATAGCTAAGAATACCGCGGACGTCATAGACGCTTCCGGACTTCTGAGAGACGGATTTTCATTCCAGACTGGTGCAGGCGGAACGTCACTCGCAGTGGCAGAGAATGTCAGACGCAAGATGCTTGAGAAAAATATCAAAGGCTCTTTCGGATCCGGCGGCATAACGGGATATTTTGTCGAGATGCTTAAAGAGGGGCTTTTCCACACCCTTATGGACGTGCAGTGTTTCGATCTGAACGCGGTGCAGTCCATCGGCGAAAACTTCAACCATCAGGAAATAAGCGCCGACCTCTATGCAAATCCATTCAACATGGGCTCCATAGTGAATATGCTTGACGTGGTGATACTTGGCGCAACAGAAATAGACGTTAATTTCAACGTGAACGTAAACACCGAATCCAACGGATACCTCCTCCACAACACAGGCGGACACACAGACACCGCGGCGGGTGCGAAGCTCTCCATTATAGTGGCGCCCTCCATACGCGGCAGGCTGCCCATAATCATGGACGACGTTATAACAGTTACAACACCCGGCGAAAACATCGACATAATCGTCACTGAGCGGGGCATTGCCGTTAACGAGAAGCACCCCGAACTTAAAAAAGAACTTCTGAAAGCGAAGCTGCCTGTCAAGAACATACAAGACATCAAAAAGGAGATAACCGACATAACCGGAATCCCCAGACCCGTGCAGTTCACCGACGAGATAGCGGCACTTATCGAATACAGGGACGGAAGCATTATAGATGCAGTACACAGAGTTAAAGAATAGCATACTTAAAGCACGCCAGCAGAGGTGGGACAATCTAATGCATCTCACCCACACCTGCAAAAGCGGGTGTATAGTCACAATCGCAGGCAACGCCCCCGGCGCAATGAAAGATTCGCCTGCACTGCGCAAGCTGATAGCATACGCGGAAAAGGCTATGGTCAACAATGCGAAGGCGCTGACAATCGGTTCATACGGTGACGCGGCTGGCTATATAGTTTTCATGCGCACACAGATGAAAATGCAGGATGCAAAAACAACGGCGGTCTCCATCGAATCGAAACACGAATGGAACAGACTGCTGGACATAGATATTTACGGCAAAGGCGGCTCATCCGCAGACAGAAGGTCAATGGGGCTTGCGCCCCGCAGGTGCCTTCTGTGCGGCGAACCTGCCGCCGATTGCATAAGGACGCAAAGACATGATTATTGCGACATTTTCGCAGAAACGGAACGTCTTCTTAAAGGATTTCACAGGTTTTGCTCAGGCACTGACTGACGGCGCCATACAGGAACTTCTGCTCACGCCGAAACCCGGACTGGTGGACAGAGCCGACAGCGGTTCACACCCCGACCTGAGCTTTGAGATAATGGAGAAATCCGTGAACCTTCTGCCTGCCTATTATCAGGAACTCGGCGACTGCTGCCTGTCTGGCGGGCAGACATCACAACTGCGCACGGTGGCGCTTGCCGCAGAAAAGAGGATGCTCGACGCATGCGGAAGCAACACCCACAAGGGCTACATATTTCTGAGCGGGCTTGCACTCCTTGCGCATATCATGTACGAAGACGTGCGCACAGGCATAAAAGAGCTTTCTGCGGAATTCTTCAAAGGATATCTGCCTGATTCAAACGGATCTGAAGCGCGCAGGATGTACGGCACAGGCGGCATCATTAAAGAATGTATGAACGGTCTTCCATCGGTGTTTGAAGCTGGCATACCGGCTCTCTCCGTTAGTCCCCATTACGCTCTCGCCTGCATCATGGAGCGTTCCGAGGATTCCACAAGCCTGCACAGATGCGGTCAGAGCGGACTGGAAACAGTGCATCGTGACGGAAAAACTCTCAAATCCCTCATTGAAAACGGGCAAAAAACAGAACAATGGCTCGATTCCCGCAACGAATACTATAAAAGAATGAATCTCACTATGGGCGGATGCGCTGATCTTCTCGCGCTCTCCTTCGCTTTAATAAAAATTATCTGATAATATCTCTATTCCGCTATGTTTTCCTTTTTTTCCGCACCGGCATGACCTATACTATGATTATGATAATAATTACAGGAGGTACATATGCCTGATTTCGGGAATTCGTTCAGCGGACTGCAAAACGACAGAAAACTGACAGACAAAGAACTTATCAGAGCGATAAGGTTCATGGTTGCCGCAGAGTATGAGGCTATCCAGCTTTACGAGCAGCTTGCGGAATCCACAGACAACAAGCTGGCTCAGCAGGTACTCTTGGACATTGCGGATGAGGAAAAAGTGCATGCAGGTGAATTTCTGAGGCTGCTTAAAGCTTTGGCACCGGATGAAGAAGGCTTTTATCAGCAGGGTTATGCAGAGGTTGAAGAAGAATTTTTATCAGGTTCTGCGGAAACAGACCCTAAAGACGGCGGTCTGGGAATCGGAAGCCTGAAGAAATAAGGAGAGATTTATGAATTTCTTAAGAAAGGAATTCGCTCCTATAAGCGAAGAAGCATGGAAAGAGATAAACAGACAGGCAAAAGACACTCTTATGGCTAACCTGTCTTCAAGAAAATTTGTAGATGTTGACGGACCCAAAGGGCTGGATTTTTCAGCAGTAAGCCTTGGAAGGCTGTTCCTGCCGAAAGCGCAGAAAGGAGCCGTTAAATACGGCATCAGCACTATCCTGCCGTTGATTGAGATAAGAACCCCGTTTTCCCTCGGGCTTTGGGAACTGGACAACATAGAGAGAGGCGCAAAGGACATTAACCTCGACCCGCTGACAGAAGCCGCAAAACAGACGGCGACTTTTGAAGAAACGGCTGTTTATCACGGATTCAAAGAGGGCGGGATATCAGGGATTAACCAACTTAATGTTCAGAAGGTTGCAATCTCACTTGATAAGGACAGCGTTACAGACGCGGTTACGGAAGCTTTGGCGATGATGCGCAAAGAAGGCGTGGCAGGCGGCGCAAACCTTGTGGTCAATCAGGAACTCTGGAAGTTCCTTGCGCACGTGTTTCCCGGCGGCACGCTGGGCGATACAATTAAAAACCAGATAGGCGGTTCCATTATCTATTCCGGTTTCGTTGACGGAGCGGTGCTCGTTTCCGCACGCGGAGGCGATGCAGAGCTTACGGTGGGACAGGATTTTGCCATCGGGTACACAAGCCACGATTCAGATAACATCAATCTGTTCGTGACCGAATCTTTCACTTTCAGGGTAGTCAACCCTGAAGGTTTTATCAGATTTGCAATTCAATAGAAAAATAAGACTGCCGCGCCGCAATGACGCGGCGGTCTTTTTTTAATTCTGAAACTTATCTTATCTTAAATTGATTTATCGTACTTAAAAGCTCTTCCGCACTGTTATGCACCTGCCTTGCGAAGTCGGACACCTCGGCAAGTTCCGTGCTGTTCTCTTCGGCAATGCGGTTTATCTTCTCAACGTTTCTGGCTATCTCCGTTGTGGTGGCAGCCTGTTCTTCCGCTGCGGAAGCTATCTGGTTTATCATGTCTGTGGTGACGGACGTCTGCTCCATGATAAGCACGATGGATTTGCCGGCGGAATCGGCGGATTTCGTTCCTTCCTCAACCTGACCCACGCCGCTTTCAACCTTAACAACCGCGCTTTTGGATTCGTTCTGGAGCATGGTTATCATATCGGATATCTCTTTTGTGGCGGACTGTGTGCGCTCGGCAAGCTTACGCACCTCGTCGGCAACAACCGCGAAACCGCGTCCCGCCTCTCCGGCTCTCGCCGCTTCTATCGCCGCGTTGAGCGCCAGCAGGTTGGTCTGATCCGCAATATCGTTGATAACGTTTATGATATCCCCTATCTGAGAGGAAGATGCACCCAGTCTGGATATAACTTCCGAGGATTCCCTGACGTTCTTCGCTATCTGCTGCATCTTGGTAACCGTATCCATAACGGAAGTTTTGCTGACCTGTGCGCTTGAAATTGTGGCGTTCGCCTGAACGGAAGTTTCGTTTGCGCTTTCGGCTATCTGACCGATGGTCTGGTTCATCTCTTCAACAGCCGTTGCAAGGCTGTTGGTCTCGTCTGTCTGGCTGCGCATACCGCCCGATATCTTGCCCACTGTGGTGGACAGTTCGGAGATATTCCCCGTCATATCGTTGGCAAGCTGAGCCACGGATTCCACTATGTTTTTCATGCGTCCGATGAATTTATTGAAAAGTTTTGCAACCTCTCCAAGCTCGTCGCTTCGGGACTGATCCAGCGTTTTCGTGAGATCCGCCTCGCCCTCCGCAATATGCCTGAGTCTGTCGATGAGATTGTCGATGGGTTTGAGCTGTCTTGTGACAAGGATATAGAACAGGATGATACCTATAATCACAGGGATCAGCGATATCATTATCAGACTGTAGGCCTGCTTCCTTATCGGTGCGAATACAGTATCCTTGTCAACCATCATATAAGAAACCCAATTGAGTGATGGTATCTTTGTAAATGCAAGAAGCATATCCTTTCCGTCAACGGAACATTGTATTATGCCGCTCTCCTCGGATGCTATCCCGGTCATTACACCGGAAAGGGAGGGATCAAGCTCCGATATGTTCTTTTTAAGAACAAGTCCGCTGTCATCGTGAATGAGTATCTTTCCGTTGTTGTCTGTAACGAAAGGTCTGCCCGCCGTTCCCGCGCCGATATTCATAACTTTCTCTATTATGGATTTAAGAGGGATATCGGAACCAAGAACGCCGGAAAATCCGCCGTCTGCGTTGACCTGCTGAACTATCGAAACAACAAGCCCTCCGGTGATCATGTCTATATAGGGTTCGGTGAACTGAACGCCTCTGTTGTCTCTGGCAAGCTGATACCATGGTCTGGCTCTGGGGTCATAGTCGTCCGGAAGCTGAACCGGTTTCGACGGCCAGAATTTTCCGTCAACGTCCCCTCCGAAGTAAACAAGGTCGAATGCATTTGCATCCGCCACAAGTGCATAGTCCACTGTGTTCGCATCTGGATCGTCGTTGAAAGCGGCTCCTTTGGATTCAAGCCTTCTTGTTTCCGCCGAGATCGCATTCTTCTTTGCATCAGCCCAAAGGTCGATGAGAGAGGAGATCTCTCTGCTGGTATCCACCTGCTGATTTTCAATCATATGGGTGGCGATGGTCTGGGTGTAGAAATAGGAACGGGCAACAAGGGTCGTCACGATGGCGAGAAACACAGCCAGTGCCGTGACAATAATTTTAAATTTCAAGCTCATAAATCTCTCCGGTGCGCGCGGCAAAAGATGCCGTATGCTTATAAGTCATTCCGCATTAAAAAGAAGACATTCTGTTGGTAAAAAAATAATAATTAAATAAACAACCATGTATTACAATATTTTGATAAATATCATATCTAGCAGAGGGTTATAATAACATAGCCTATTTTGGATGTCAAACGGACATAATTAATAATCATACGTTTAAATCAGGAAAGTTCCGTGTATCTGAAACAGTCCTCCAAATGGTCGTTAACAAGACCTGTCGCCTGCATATGCGCATATATTATAGTGGTTCCGACGAAAGTCATTCCGCGTTTTTTCAGATCTTTTGCAAGGGCGTCGGATTCGGGTGTGGAAGCAGGAATTTCGGAAAGGCTTTTCCATCTGTTCTGTTTCGGCTTTCCGTCTACAAACCGCCAGACGTAAGCATCAAAACTCCCGAACTCCTCCTGTATCTTAAGGAATGCCAGCGCATTTTTCCTTGCGGCGAAAACTTTGAGTCTGTTGCGGATAATATCCGGATTCAGCAGAAGCGCCTCAAGTTCATCATCGGTCATGGCGGCAACCGCCTTCGGATCAAAGTTTTTGAACGCTTTGCGGTATCCGTCGCGTTTTTTGAGAATGGTCTCCCAGCTAAGCCCCGCCTGTGCGCCTTCCAGTATCAGAAACTCAAAATGCGTCCTGTCGTCGCGAACAGGTACGCCCCACTCCTCGTCATGATACTTTTCGTAAAAATCCTTTCCTTTGCACCAGCCACAGCGAATCTTGTCAGACATACTGTTCTCCTTATTATTCTGCCCCGGCAGCCGCCGACCGTTCTTCCATCTCCGCCGTCATGGTCTTAAGCGAAACGATATACGCCGTGACGCCTATGCCAACAACAAGCAGCATCGCCGCCACATGCACGTTTCGCACAACAAGTGCGGAAAGGGTCAGTGAACCCCAGAGAAAGAGCACGGCACGAATCTTCATATCTTTTCGCACAGCGCGGTATTTCATATACGAACCGATATAGGCACCGAATATTTTATGATTTATCAGCCAGTTGTTCAATCTTCCGGAGCTTCTGACATAGCAGAACGAAGCGAGAAGAAGGAAAGGAGTGGTGGGCAGAACAGGTACGAATACCCCGACAAGACCCAAAACCGTGAAAACTGAGCCGAAAAAGACAAGAAAACCTTTTTTCAAACGAAAACTCCCGAAAACAAATAAAAGGGGCGGGCAAACCGCCCCTCAGGTTGTTGACAAACTAAATTTGCACAGACTCACATTAGACTGCTTCGGGTTAAAACCCTCGCAGAGAAGTTTTTTTGTCTTCGCGAGGAGCGCATGCAACGACGCGATCCCGCATTTTCCTGACTTTGTCATCAGTCTGAAGGGCGGGCAAACCGCCCCTGAAAATTATATCATAGGAACATCACTTCACTTTATCAAGTGAAATCCCCATTGCTTCTGCAACACCTTTGCCGTATGCAGGGTCGGCCTTGAGACAGTTGCCGATATGTCTTATTTTCACCATTTCCGGCGCATCGCCCATGGCGCGCGCGGTGTTCCAGAAAAGCACCTTCTGCTGTGCAGGGGACATCAGACGGAAGAGCATACCCGGCTGGGTGTAGTAATCGTCGTCGTCCTCGCGGAAGTCATACTGGAAAGCTGCACCGTCAAGCTCAAGCGGCGGCTCTTTTATCTGCCACTGATCCTTCCATTCGCCATAGCTGTTTGGTTCGTATGCCAGAGTTGAACCCTGATTTCCGTCAACACGCATCTGCCCGTCCCTGTGGTAGCTGTGGAAGGGACAGCGCGGCTTATTTACAGGAATCTGATGATGGTTCACGCCAAGTCTGTAGCGCTGTGTATCCCCGTATGAAAACAGCCTTCCCTGAAGCATCCTGTCAGGTGAAAAGCTTATGCCCGGCACGATATTGGCAGGGTTGAAAGCTGCCTGTTCCACATCCTGAAAGTAGTTCTCAGGATTCTGGTTCAGCTCGAAATAACCTACTTCCATAAGCGGAAAATCTTTTTTATACCATACTTTTGTAAGATCGAACGGATTATAGGGCATCTTCTGCGCCTGTTCCTCTGTCATAAGCTGAACGTACATCTTCCATCTGGGATAGTCACCCTTGTCAATGCTTTCCAGCAGGTCGCGCTGGTTGCTCTCGCGGCATTTGCCTATGACCTTTTCCGCCTCTTCATCCGTTAGATTTTCAATGCCCTGCTGTGAAACGAAATGAAATTTAACCCACGTACGCACGTTGTCCGCGCTGATAAAGCTGAAAGTGTGGCTTCCGAAACCGTGCATATGTCTGTATGAGCGCGGTATCCCCCTTTCGCTCATGGTTATAGTAACCTGATGGAGCGCTTCGGGGAGAGATGTCCAAAAGTCCCAGTTGTTCTTTGCACTGCGAAGGTTTGTTCTCGGGTCACGCTTTACGGCATGATTAAGGTCGGGAAATTTCAACGGATCGCGCAGAAAGAAAACGGGGGTATTGTTGCCGACAAGGTCCCAGTTGCCCTCCTCGGTATAAAATTTCATGGCGAAACCGCGTATGTCTCTCTCCGCATCCGCAGCACCCCGCTCGCCTGCTACTGTTGAAAAGCGGACGAACATGTCCGTTTTCTTACCTATGTCGGAAAACATCTTCGCCTTTGTATATTTCGTTATGTCGTTTGTGACCGTGAAAGTTCCGAAGGCGCCGGAACCCTTTGCGTGCATCCTCCTTTCGGGGATGACCTCTCTGTCGAAATGCGCCAGCTTTTCAAGAAACCATATGTCCTGAAGAAGCATGGGACCTCTTTTTCCTGCCTGCACAACGTTCTGATTATCCGCAACGGGAACACCCGCCGCGGTGGTCAGATGTTTTTCATTCTTCTTATCCATAGTTTTTGCCTCCTGCCTGCCGGTTTTCCTGAACGTTCATAAAAAACCTGCATCTCCTATTTTATAATAATTATTTTCCACTTGCAAATTATAACAACAAACTTCTTGAGAAAATTTTTATTAAAAAACTCTTTATATTTTTTACAAATATTACATTCAGTTAACGGAAATGGTAAAAAGACCTTTTTTATATGTATTTCCGTGTTAAAAAGGCTTTATTCAAATGACAGGCGCAACTTTTTTTGATATATTGGAGCATCCTCATTATCGGAGTTCAAACGTGAAAATACTTGTCGTAGACGATTCAGGCTTTGCCCGCAGAGCGCTCATAAAACTACTCAACGAACAGCTTGAAGGCTGGCAGATAATTGACACCGGCGACGGGAAGCAGGCTGTTCCGCTTTTTAAACAGCATAAACCTGATCTTGTATTTCTCGACCTGACAATGCCGGAGGTACGCGGCGAAGAGATACTTGAAGAAATACGCTCATTTGATAAAGAATCAAAAATAATAGTGGTTTCCGCCGATATTCAGCTTAAAACCCGTGCAAACGTTATTGCCCTCGGCGCAAACTATATGGTGAACAAACCCATAAACGCCGAAAAGATTGCACAGGCATTGACAACCGTCATGTGCTGATGCAAACCGAGGTCATAAAATGAACCACCTGACGGAAATTCAAACGGAAGCGATGATAGAGCTTTTCAACATAGCGTACGGAATGGCAACATCGCTGATTTCAGACTCCATCGGAATGCATTCGACCATGTACGTTCCTGAAATGGAGATAGTCAGCATTGACGAATTTACTAACGTCGCCTATAACTCCATCGACAAGGGAAAAGGCTATTTTATAGTGTCACAGGTGTTTCTGAACTACCTTGAAGGCGAATCCGTAATGCTGATGAGCACGCGCTCCGCAAAGGCGCTTACCGAGTGCTACGCAAAAATGGACGACAGTCTTAATCCGGAAGACCCTGACGATGTGAAAAGCTGTACCCTTGAAATAACCAACATAGTGTCGTCTGCTCTCCTTGGCAGGATAGCCGATCTGACAAACACCGAAATATATTTCCAGCCGCCGGAGATCCGTATTTTCGACCATACGAAGCTGGCGGAAATGAACCGGAATCAGGAATTCACACAGGTTATCGTTATTAAGATAATCATTGACGTGGATTCCACAGAGATTAAAGGAAACATGTATATTCTGCTGAAAGAGGACTCTTTCGGCAAATTTAAACAGGCGCTCGACTACTTTATAGAGAGCTACTCCGGATAATTTTTGATGATATCCCTCAACTACCTCGATCACATCCTGAACGGCGCAATGGTTCTGGATGAAAATTTGATCGTCCACTATTTCAATCATTGGCTCGAAATCCAGACCGGTATAAAAAAAAGCGAAGTCGAAGGAAAACCCATTACAGATAACTTCCCTGACGTTAACGCAAACATGCTGAAACGAAAAATGCGTCAGGTGTTCACGCTTAACACTCCGGCATTTATAAACGCAGAAGCTGAAAAATATATCATAAAGATACCTAACAGAAAACTCACCGGAAGCCTGTTTCCCTATATGTTACAGGATGGCGTTATAACATCCTATGACAAGGAGAAAAAACAGGTTCTCTGTATGGTCTACGACCAGACGTCCCTGTTTGAGACCAGAGCAAACCTTGAGATAAGCGCTGCAAAACTGGCAGAACAGCACGTTCTGCTGCAGAACACCATGGACTTTCAGACGAATATAATATTCGTTATGAACGAAAAACGGGTAATCAACTGGAACTACAGCTTTCTCGAACTTTTCGGCTATGACATTGTGGACAGGATAAATTCAGGTTCAGCAGACCTTATGAGCTTCATAACCCACGACAGCTATCTGACGACTAAGGAAACGAGCTTCTACAGCTTTATCCGCACAAGTCTCGAATCTGACATAACCAACAGAATAACCGTGTTCGACCGCAGCGGAAAAGAGCGCACGTTTATTTTCAGCGCAAGAAAAATGCCTGAGCGCGAGAACTATATAATAGTCTCCATGACGGACATCACCCGCATAAAAAACAAGGAAAGGCTGCTTCAGGACATAAACAATGAACTGAGCCGCAAATATGACGAAAAGAACCTTGAGCTTAAAAAACTGAACTTTGAACTGAGCAGAAGCCGCGACCAGCTACAGCTTGCTCAGGAGGTCGCCAGATCAGGCAGTTTTGAATATTTCTGCTCAGACGGCAGCATAATAGTCAGTCAAGGCATGAAAACCATACTCGGCGACCCTGACTTTAAACCTGATACGGTTGACGATATCCACAGATTCTTCCACGGATCACATGCAGAGGGCATAAAACAGCTCTGCAAAAAAACTATCGACATGGATGCAGGCAACTTCTCCGTCTTTTCAGAGATTGTGAGCATAAACGGGCGCAAAAAACCCGTAGGGATATATGGCAAGGTATTCGGCAACGACAAGGAGGGCAAGCGCCTTCTGGTCACCATGCAGGATCTTACTGATATCCGCGAACTTGAGAAACAGGTCAAGGACAAGGAAAGACTGCTCGCGTCGCTGTTCGACATAGCCGACATCGGATTTGTTATTCTCGACGCTGAGAGCAACATAATCCGCGTTAACAAGGAATTTGCAGACATGACAGGCTACGCCGAACTGGAGATACTCGGCAGAAAACTGGATTATTTCAACATCCTGTCCCACAAAAGCGACTATGAAAAATACGTCCGCACATCGTCCGGCTGTATCTCCGAAGTAGTGTTCAAAAACAGGAACGGCGAAAGCCGGTATGCTTATATGAACGTCACGGTATATCCAGTTGATGACAGGACATCCTACAGCGTTTACGCCTTCACCGACATAACGGACCGCATTTCCATCCTCTCCGAGCAGAAGGATCAGGAACAGCTTCTTATACAGCAGTCCAGAATGGCGGCAATGGGCGAAATGATAGGTGTCATCGGTCACCAGTGGAAACAGCCGCTGAACGTGCTGAACCTTGTGCTGGAAAACATCAGGGAATCTGTCGAAGGCGGACATGCCGACTTTAACGAAATAGAAAAACTGACCGATACCTGCATAGAGCAGATTAAATTCATGGCGGAGACCATAGAGGACTTCCGCAACTTTTTCAGTCACGACAAAACCCCGCGTCCTTTCGACCTTATAGGTACACTGAGCAACACCGTGCGGCTTCTCTCCCCTCTGTTCGGCGTGCGCGGCACACAGATAGACATCACAAACAACCTCTCACCAAGAGAGGCTGTGTATGGGGTGGCGAACGAGTTCCGCCACTGCATAATGAACATACTGTCCAACTCAAAGGATGCCATACAGCAGAGATGCAATGCGGACAGCGATTTCAATGGTCACGTGAACATAGATATTTCAGGGAACAGCGAACGGCTGGTGGTAAAAATATCCGATAACGGCGGCGGCATACCCAAAAACGTGATAGAGCATATCTTTGACCCGTATTTCACCACTAAAGGGGAAAAAGGTACCGGAATCGGTATGTATATGGTAAAGCTGATTATCAGAAAGATGAACGGGGACATCACCGCCCACAACGTTGACGGCGGAGCCTGCATGACAATAACCCTGCCCAAGATTCAGCCGAAGAAGAACTGATGCTTAAGACAAATTCCTATAATCTGCTTATATTTCTGTCACTTGCCTGTGCGATCTCTCTCGTTTTTCTGGACATACCGGTTGCGGAATTCTTTAAATCACACGAGAATAAGGCATTCTTCAGATTCAGCACGGAGATAACTGAGCTTGGCAAGTCGGATATCTATATCCCTCTGTCCCTTGCGGTATGGCTGATTTTCCGCAAACGCAATCCGCTGGTTGCAAAAATTGCGCTGTCAGTCTTCCTGACGGTGGTCATAGCGGGGCTTGCATCAAACCTTACGAAATTCTTTTTCGGGCGGAACAGACCTGTGATGCTGTACGATTTTGACACATACGGGTTCGAGTTCTTTCATACAAAATACTATAAAACGTCCTTCCCGTCTGGACACACGACTGTCGCTGCGGCGCTTGGTTCCATGCTGGCGCTCCACTGGCGCAAACTGACAGTTCCTGCGGCAGTTTTCATAATACTTATGGCTGTGACAAGGCTTTCAACTCTGAATCATTTTCTGAGCGACACTCTGGCAGGGATGATACTGGGAATAGGGGTCAGCGTTCTGATATACGACAGGATGTTCAAAGATCGTAAAGGCGCGCAAACTTCTCTGTACAGTCCTCAATAACGTACCTGTCGCGCTCCGGCGACGGCATGGGCAATATGCCGAGAAGAACAGGCCAGAAGAGCGCCTCTTTCACCATACCCAGATACTGCTGTGCGGCGAGAGGTATATCGTTTATGGGTTTTCCGGTGGATTGAAGATAGTCTCCCACCGAATTCAGCAGCGAGCGTATACCGTTCTCCGAATAGACGGTCTTAAGCTCCGGAAAACGACCCGATTCGCCCATTACCAGACGAAGCAGTTTTGTGAAGCGTTCGCTCCTGAGCATCAGAAGGCATTTCGCAGCATAGTCCGCAAGATCGCGTTTTATGTCGGCTCCTTCGCTGTAAACCATCTCCGGCACTCCGAACTCTGTCCAGATATCCTTCACTATCTCCGAAAAAAGCTGTTCTTTCGACGGAAAATGGTTGTAAACCGTGCGCTTTGAAACACCGGCCATTGAGGCTATTGCGTCCATGCTGACGTTCCCGTATCCGCTGTCCAGAAACAGTTTTGAAGCAGCCCGCACAACTGCCGATCTCTTCCTTTGGCTGAAACTCTCTTCCAATTTGCTCTCCTTCCGGTGCCGATTATACTCATCAGTTTACATAATTACAATAAATTGTGTTGACTTTCCCCGCAACAGATATAAACTACACCGTATAGTTTACTTTTACGGAGGACGATATGGAAAAGAGACAGCTTGGCAAACTGACAGTTTCCGCCATGGGGCTCGGGTGCATGGGCATGAGCGAATTCTATGGTCAGACTGACGACGATGAATCTATAAAGGTCATACATGCGGCGCTCGATAGCGGCATCACAATGCTTGACACGGCGGACATGTACGGCATAGGACATAATGAAGAACTGGTGGGCAGAGCCGTTAAAGGACGCAGGGACAGCGTCATTATAGCCACTAAATTCGGAATCGTCCGCGAAAAGGGCAAATATGAACGCACTATCTGCGGAACGCCGGAATACGTCCGCTCCGCATGCGAAGCCAGCCTGAAACGCCTCGGCATCGACACAATTGACCTTTACTACCAGCACAGGAAAGACCCGAACGTTGCCATTGAAGAGACTGTTGGGGCAATGGCGGAGCTTGTTAAAGAGGGTAAGGTCAGAAATCTCGGACTTTCCGAATGCAGTGCGGAAACACTCCGCCGCGCCTCGAAAGTCCACACCATAACAGCCCTGCAAACGGAATATTCACTGTGGACGCGCGACATAGAAACGGAGATACTTCCGGCATGCCGCGAACTCGGCATTGGTCTGGTGGCATACAGTCCGCTTGGACGGGGATTTCTCACTGGTGCGCTGTCCGCACCTGACAACCTCGACGAAAAGGATTTCCGCAGATTAAGCCCCAGATTCAGCGGGGACAACCTGAAAGAGAACGCAAAAATAGTAGACGAGCTTTCGGAAATATCGAAAAAAATCGGATGCACTAACGCACAGCTTGCTCTGGCTTGGGTTTTGTCAAAAGGCAGAGACATTGTGCCGATACCCGGAACAAAACGTATAAAATATCTTAACGACAACCTTGAAGCGTGCAATATAAGGCTTTCGGCAGAAAATATTGCCGCGATAGAGCGCATCGTTTCACCGGAAAGAGTGAAAGGGGCGCGATATCCGGAAGAGGGCATGAAAGGACTTAACGGATAACACACGGCGGGCAGAGAGTCAGCTCAGACCGATGACAAACTGGATCTTACGTTCCTTAATCCCCCTTTAGAAAAGGGGGATTTTGGTTAAACATCAATCAAATCCACCCCAACCCTCCTTTTTCAGCAAGCTAGGAACACTAACCGCGGGTTGAATGAGTCTGCATTCAATTAATCGTCGAATAGAAACATTTGCAAAAATAAAGCAAATGTTTTGCTATAGGAGGGAGAAAATGGAAATTATGACTTTATCAACAACCTACAGATTCATACAAAACAATTAGACTGCTTCGGGCTAAAGCCCTCGCAGAGACAGGTTTTTCTTTCCGTCTTTGCGAGCACTAGCCGAAGGCTGAATGAGTCCACTTTAAACTATTTGTCGAATAAAGCGAAGCAATCCAGTCTTTTCTCCTCTTTATCATCAGTCCGGGCGGGCAGAAATGTCCGCTTTTTTTATCTGCAGACGCCGCACGACAGAGCCGGAATTTCTATAATAAATTCAACACCTCCGTTCAGATTGCGGAAGGTAAGTCTGCCTTTGAAATGTTCCTTGACTATCAGCTTGCTCATATAAAGTCCTATACCGGTTCCCTGTTCCGGCCCCTTGGTAGTGAAATACGGGTCGAACACCTTCTCTGCGATATCATCCGCTATACCTCCGGCGTTGTCGGACACATATACCCTGAGGACGCAGTCTTTGCAGGTCACTTTTATGTTTATAAACGGACTGCTGACACCTGAATTAAAAAATGCATCCTTGCTGTTTGTTATCAGATTCAGCATCACCTGCGAAAACTCGTTTGCAACACCGAAAATTTTTGCGTCGCGCTCTTTTTCAACGGCAACTCCTATGTTGTTGGCAAAAAGCTGCTGCCTGACCAGTCCGATGACCATATCAATCTGTTCCGAAGCGGAGAATTCAACTCTCTCCTTATCTGTGCGGAAGAAATTGCGGAAATCGTCAATGGTGCTGGACATAAAAAGTATCTGTTTCATGCACATCTCGACGAATTCATCCATCACCTCGCCGTTAAGCGTATCGAAATCATATTCTTCCTGTATATTCTGAACCATCAGCGACATGACGTTAAGGGGCTGTCTCCACTGGTGGGCTATGGCTCCTATCATCTCGCCCATGGCGGCAAGCCTGCCCTGCTGCATGAAAAGCCGCTCCTGTTCCATTCGTTTTTTCGTTTCAAGCGCCACTTTTGACTCAAGGTCGGTGTTCATATCCAGAAGTTTATCCTCGGCAAGCTTGCGTTCGGTCACGTCTGTCATCACCCACAGGGAATAGGGTTCGACTTCCTTCTCCTCGATAAGTTTTCCTGAAACCTCCACCCATGCGAGACTTCCGTCCTGTTTGCGGAACTGTGTCCTTGCCTTTGCATATCCGCTCTTTCTGAGAACCTCCTCGGAATCTATAAACCTGCCGAAATCGGTAAAATGGTTTTCGTCGGGATGTATCACCATTGTGGATTTTCCGATTATCTCGTCAGTCCCGTACCCGAACATTTCCAGAAAGGCGTTGTTCACCCACTCAAACCGCCTGTTTTTGACCTGTATTATCGCGACCAGCGAATTCTCGAGTATTGCCGACTGGCGCAGGTTAAGCGCAAGCAGTTCCGCCTCTGCGCTTTTTCTGCGGGTGATATCTTCAACTATCATTATAATAAACATGGGTGTATCGCTCTTATCTCTAAGGATGGAGGCGGTTATCTCGACCCATATTATGTCCGAATCCTTGCGGACTATGCGTCTCTCTGTGACGTAGGTGTCTATGCTTCCGCTGACCAGCCCCGACACACAGCCCGCACTGCTCACCGCGTCATCAGGATGGGCTATGTCAAGCATGGTTCTTTTCCGCAGTTCGTCCCTGCTGTAGCCCGATATCCTGCTGAAACACGAGTTAGCCTTTATAAACCTGCCGTCCAGAGTTGTCATGACGATTCCCACCGCAGCCTGTTCAAAGGTACGCCGGTAGCGCTCCTCGCTCTCATAGAATTTCTGAGACATCTGTTCCGCCATCTCGAACGCCTTGCTTCTCGTCTTAAGCAGGATATATATAAGCAGAGAAAGAAGCAGTCCTGTGACACCGCCGCCGATAAGGATAAGCAGCGGTTTGTCCATATCGAATTTTTCAAAGAACGCATCCCCTGCCTGAAATTTCAGATACCATGTTCTGCCGTACATTTTAAGAGGAACGGTTTCTGAAAGCCTCGGCACTCCCGACGTTTTAGTTTCAAACATCAGATTCCCGTCTGCTATGGAGCTGTCATATATCTGAAGCGACACGCCTTTGGCATAGCTTCCGAAAATTCCTTTCATCAAATCGTTCACCCGGAACGGTGCAGAGATATATCCGTAAAGCCTGTCGTTTCTGAAAACCGGCATCGCCATAAGTATGCCTGACGGTGCCTTTTCCGTGACAGTCTCCTGTTTCAGAACCATCTTGCCGGAAACGGCGGTCTTGCCAACCTCTTTAGCGCGTTTCAGCATAGCCGCACGCACAGGCTCGCTTGCTAGATCGAAACCCATAACCCTCATGTTCGGGATATTTTCGGGAAACATCATCATCACAACTATATATTCTTCTTTATCTGAAACCGGATGCACGCTGTAATCGGGAACACCGGATGCCTTCCCTTCTTTTATATGCTCCGCCAGCTCGTCTTTGCGCACAAGCTTTGCAAAACCCATCGCCTGAATACCGGGGTAAAGCCTGTCCAGCTCCAGCGACTTCACATAGCTCATCCACATCTGTCTTGTAACTTTGTCGCCGTTAGCCTTAAAAAGCCCTTCGCCGCCGCGCAGAACCTGTTCGTAGGTACCCATACGCACGGATATTGCGCTGCTCATTTCGTTCACATGCATTTCAAAAGTGTTGTTGATATTTTTCTGAAGTGAATCGACAGCCGATTCATACAGCATAATAGATAGCGCAATGGTAAAAACGAAAACAGCCGTAGGAATAAAGCCGCTCAGGGACCTTAACCTGTCCATTACATACCCCGCACGGATAACAATTGATTATATTTTAATCATAACATAAATATTACAATTTACCACGCTTTCAGAATATTTTCGGACAGAATGTGAACAAAAGCCGGCGGGGCAGCCCCGCCGGATAGATGTATTATGCGTAGGTATCTACGGATGTGAGACCGGAAAGAAGCGCCTCTTCGGTGCTTGTACCGGAAAGCTTAAGCTGATTGATGATAGATGATGATGCAGAAGATGTTTCGTCGGTGTCGTCCGTTTCCTCAGTTGATGACTGCTTATCCGCTTCATATGCGGCAAGCTCGTCCTGACTTATCTGTCCGTCCCCGTTTGCATCGTATTTGTCAAATTCGGATTTGCTGACGGAAGAACTGCCAATTTTATAAGAAGATGTTGTCGATATGGAGACCTTGTCCATATCCGTCTTTTTGACCGCTGTGTCGTCGCTCTGCTTTTTGGCTGATTGATCCTGACCTTTTATGCTCATGTTGTTCGCGGTCAGATCCGTGTAGGATACTGAATAGTTCGTAGAGATACTCATAACTTCCTCCCTGGTGGATAGATGTTCGATGTCTCTTATATCGCCGGCAGGAGGAAAAATATAAATTCATTTAAAATAGACAATGTGTTCTGAATGTGTGCGAAATGCGTTCGCAAACTGTTGAAGAATACGGAATAATGGAGATGTCCTCATATTTTGCACACAGAAAACCGCATATGGCGCCTCAATAAAACACATTTTCCACACAAATGCACTCAGACAAAATATGCGCGGATCAAACAGCCATACTAATCTCTAGTGCCATATTATCGTTCAGCCAAAGAAACTTACGCATAGTTGTTGTAATAATAACCGTAAGGAGCATATCCGGCGGGAACAGCAGGCGCCGTATAATATCCCGGAACAGGTGAATATGCAGAGGCGTTATTCTGATCTTTATATACAGAAAACTCTGACACACTCATCACACCGTCTTTGTTACTGTCATATGCGTTGAATTTGCCCATCGTATCTGAACTCACAGAGGATTTATATGCGGGAGCCTGAGAGGCTGAAGAGGTCTGATCACTCTGAGCCGATGAGGTCTGCCCCTGCACTGCTGTCTGATTTCTGCTCTGCAGGTTGGATGTGTCCAGTCGATTTGTCGAATTATAATATTCGGGTGAATTTGCAGGTGTAACTATCATGAGATTGCCTCCTGATCATCTTCTCTGACTTTCTAATCGCATGAAACGCAATCTTCATAAGTTTCAACTAAACAGTCATTTAAACAACTTCTTAAACAGACCACTGCATTTTTTGCGTTTATTAACAATGCATTATCCAATAATCGACATGCCTTGGTAAAAAATCCAGCATTTATACGCAATTGAAACATGAAACTAACATAATTATCTGGTGTAGTAGTATCGTACAAAAGTGTGCAATTAAAGGAGAGCAATATGATATCTGCCGGATGTTTCAGACAGTACACAAGTCTTGTTCTGATTCTATTTATAATGTTTATGTCCGGTCCGACCCACGTCGCCCACGCCGCAATGATAGGTTATGAAACGGGTAATTCTGAAATGGCGGCAGAGCAGGCGAGACAGACAGTTGACGCCTTCGTGGCGAGAGAGGATGTGAAGAGCGCGCTCGTTAAAATGGGCATCGACCCTGCGGAAGCATCCGACAGGATTAAAGCTCTTTCTGACAGCGAAGCAATCGCCGCGGCACAGCATATCGACAGCGCGCCTGCAGGCGGTGAAGGCATTATAACCATCATCGCAGGACTGCTTGTTCTGATAATCGCGGCAATACTGAATCTGACCAAAGCCATACTGTCGTGAATATTCACTTTAATTGTTTTTTATAACTCCTATAATAGTCTCTCTGGAAAAAACAGTTCCGGAACATATAATATAGTAATCAATTGAAGGAGTGACCTATGAATATGTTAAGGAGACAGAGCAGAACTATCGGGCTTCTGCTGATATTCAGCCTTATGTTCCTCGCAGGTCCCGTTCACAACGCACAGGCGGCAATGATAGGCGCTCAGACGGTCATCGACACCGCAAAAGCGGAAAAAGCGAAGACTCAGATAAACGCTTTCCTCGCCCGTGAGGACGTGCAGAACTCACTGACATCCATGGGGATTTCACCGGACGAAGCTGTGAAAAGAGCGCAGTCTCTTTCCGACAGCGAGGCAATAGCCTTTGCAGATAATATGGATAAGGCTCCTGCGGGCGGCAGCGGACTCGGGGTTGTTGTCGGCGCGGCACTGTTCGTGTTCATCGTTCTGCTGATAACCGATATCCTCGGTTTCACAAAAGTGTTCAGCTTTACAAAAGCCGCAAGATGATAAAACAGCTTTTACTGCCTCTTTGTCTGTTTATACTCATGACAGGGTGCGCGGCAAAGGTTTCATCAAGATGGGACAGCGTGATATCCGAACAACGGGACGTTGCGCTGTCCGTCCCTTTTTACGCCCAGAAAGACTATTACTGCGGTCCGGCATCTCTTGCCATGATGCTAGAACAGAGCGGAATAAAGGCAAACCCTGACGAGCTTGCGAAAAAGGTCTTCACCCCTTCCAAAAAAGGATCGTTCAAGGAGGACATGCTCACAGGCGCGCGCAGAAGCGGGCGTATTCCCTACCCCGTCACCTCTCCTTCAGAGCTTTACGCTTCGCTGCGTGAGGGCAAACCCGTTCTCGTATTTATGAATCTGGGGCTTGATTTCTATCCGGTATGGCACTACGCCGTCGTAACAGGTATTGGTGAAGGTTATCTTCTGCTCCATTCAGGTGTTACGCCGAATGAAAAATTCAAAACCGCAACGTTCGACAAGGTATGGGCAAGGGGAGACTACTGGGGCTTCATACTCCTGCGCCCCGGCGAGATACTGAACGACGCAGATCCGGTAAAACTTGCTGACGCGGCATTCGCATATTCGCTCACCGATGCTCAGGGAGCCATAAAAACCCTTTCCGAAGCATCCGAAGTTTTCGACAGCAAACCGCTGATGTTCGCATACGGAAGCGTGCTTTACTCCGCCGATAAAAAAACGGAGGCGATAGACGTTTTCCGCACCATTACCGAAAAATATCCTGACGACGGTGACGGCTGGAACAATCTTGCTCATATTCTTAACGAAACAGGACTCAGAAAACTTGCCGTTTACGCCGCTGAAAAGGCGGTATCCATAGGCGGAAAGAACCTCTCCGTTTACGAAGAAACTCTTAAATCTGTTCAAACGCCTTGATTTTATCCCGCTATAATATAAACTATGCTGACTAACTCAAACGGAGTAATTATGCGAACCGTATTCATGGGTACGCCCGAAATGGCTGTGCCGACGCTTAAAGCACTTTTGGAAAATGATATAGAAGTCGCTCTGGTCATAACACAGACCGACAAACCCAAAGGCAGAGGGAACCAGATGCAGTCGCCCCCTGTTAAGGAATATGCAGACGCTCAGGGCATTGAGGTCATCCAGCCGAAAAGCCTTAAAAATAACGAAGATGTGCTTGAAAAGCTGAAAAGCATAGCGCCGGATTTCATAGTTGTTGCCGCATACGGCAAAATCCTGCCTCAATCCGTTCTTGACGTGCCGAAAAAAGCACCCGTCAACGTGCATTTTTCTTTACTCCCGAAGTACAGAGGCGCGGCTCCGGTGAACTGGGCTGTAATAAACGGAGAGGACGAAACAGGTGTCGCCACCATGCTTATGGATGCCGGACTTGACACAGGCGACATACTGCTTGTCGAAAAGACGCCCATCGGGAAAAAGGACTCCGTGATGATAGCTGAAGAGCTTGCTGAAACAGGCGCTAAACTTCTCATCAGAACCTTAAAAGAGTTCGATGGCATCACACCGGTCAAACAGAACGATGCAGACATGACGTATGCCCCCATGATGAAAAAAGAGGACGGACACATCAAATGGGCGGAAAAGACGGCGAAAGAGATAGAATGTATGATACGCGGCTTTGTGCCGTGGCCTGCCGCATATACGTTTCTTGACGGTAAAATGTTCAAACTTTTTGCCGCTGAAATTGTCAGTATAGAGAATAATATTGAACCCGGGACAATATTCGATGTCACTAAGAAAAGTTTCTGTGTCAGATGCGCAAAAGACGCGCTTATGGTAACGGAGCTTCAGCCCGAGGGCAAAAAGAGAATGCCTGCCGTGAGTTTTCTGGCAGGTGCAAAGCTTGCGGGCGGAGAAAAGTTTGAATAAACGAATGTCAAAAGACAGAGCGATATTCATGGCTCTGTTCTTTCTCTGCGGATGTGTGATATTCGGCGCCGGACTTGTGGTCTGGTTCCTCATGATGCTGGGCGCGGCTACCATCTCAAAGCTCGCCGCAGACGTCATAACGGCACTGTTCGTAATCTTCGCATTCTCAGTAACCATATTCACCCTTATATTTGCATATACTGCGCTGACAGGCAGAGACCTGAACATGGCGAAGGGGCTGCGGAGAATAGCAACAAGGCTCACACTGCCCTTTATGCTGCGTGTGGCGAAACACGCGAACATTGACAGGGACATGCTGGTGCGCGCCTTCGTAAACATAAACAACGACATGGTGCGCGGAATTATAAAACGGCGGAAGATAGAGAAACTGCTCATCCTTCTGCCGCACTGCATACAGCTTGATTGCTGTGAACTTAAACTGACAAAGGACATAACAAAATGCACAGGCTGTGGAAGATGTGATGTAAAAGAGCTTGTTAATATAGCAGACAGGCATAATATATCTATAAACATAGCCACGGGAGGTACCGTGGCGAGAAAGATAGTTAAGGAGACGCGCCCCGACCTCATTCTTGCCGTGGCGTGCGAACGGGATCTTTTAAGCGGAATACAGGACACATACCCGCTTCCGGTACTTGGTTTCTGCAACCGGAGACCAAACGGCGAGTGCATAAGCACCCGGATAGACACCCGCATGATAGAGGATGAAATAAATAACATATATAATATCAAGGAGGCAATATGAACACCCTTAAGACTGTTCTGCTCATGACTGTGCTGATGGTCTTCTTCGTGTTTGTGGGAGGACTTATCGGCGGCAAAACCGGAATGTACGTTGCATTCGGTATCGCTTTTGCGATGAACATCTTCTCATACTGGTTCAGCAGTTCCATCGTACTTAAGATGTACGGAGCGAAAGAAGTTACGGAGGCTGAATATCCGGCTCTTCACCGTCTTGTGCGCAACCTCGCCACAAGAGGCAATATCCCTATGCCCAAAGTTTGCGTTATGCAGAGCGCAACCCCCAACGCATTCGCAACAGGCAGAAACCCCCAGCACGCGGTAGTGGCTGTCACAACCGCCATTATGGGAATACTTTCGGAAGACGAGCTTGAAGGCGTTCTCGCCCACGAGCTGGCACACATAAACGGACGCGACATCCTCATCGGGACAGTTGCGGCAACCATGGCGGGAGCTATTATGATGCTCGCCGACATGGCGCGCTGGGCTGCCATTTTCGGCGGCGGACACAGCAGCGACGACGAAAACAACAGCAACCCGCTGGGTATGGTGGGCATGATAGTCGTATCTATACTCGCACCGCTGGCGGCAACAATGATTCAGATGGCGATATCCCGCTCAAGGGAATACAGAGCCGACGAAGAGGGCGCACGCCTCTGCGGAAGACCCCTTTCTCTGGCATCAGCTCTGGACAAAATATCAAAGGGCGTCGCATTCCATCCTATGGAGGAAGCAAAACCCGCCACTGCTCACATGATGATAATGAACCCCTTTTCCGCAGGCGGCATGCTCAACCTTTTCTCTACACACCCGCCCGTTGAGGAGCGCATTAAAAGGCTCCGTGAACAGGCAAGAGGAATGCGTTAATGGCGGACAGGTTCCGTTACAGGCTTTTCGACATACTGAGATCCTACTATCAGGGCGGTCTGAAAGAGGATTATTTTCAGGATTCAACAGAAAAAAGACTGTACCGTAAAATATATTTCGAGACTTTCAGACATCTCGGCTTCATAGAAAGGGCGCTTGGAAAACTCTATTCCCGCCCGCCGGAAGAGGATGTCCGCGCCGCACTCGCATTGGGTGCATGTCAGATAATGTTCATGGATGACATACCCGAATATGCCGCCGTGAACGAGAGCGTTTCCATGGTGCCTAAACAAAAGCGAAGCTTTGTCAACGCAGTGCTTCGCAATCTGGCAAGGCAAAAGGGAACTCTCATGAAAGACTACTCCATACGTCAGGATTTTCCTGACTGGTTTGTAAAAAAATGGGAAAAACGTCTGGGGACGGAACTCGATGCGTTTCTGACTGATTTGAACACCAAGCCGTCATTTTACAGCGTCGATCCCGTCTCCATGACTATTGAAAAAACAGCAGGCGAAGCGGAAGGACACATAATGGATCTCGCATCTTTCAGCGTTGCCAGACTGGCAGGCGACATACAGCCTTTGTCTGTTCTGGACTGCTGTGCAGCTCCCGGCGGCAAAACCTTCGTTCTTTCCCACACCTATCCCGATGCCAGAGTTTTTGCGGTTGAAAAGAACAGAAAAAGATACGAACAGCTTAAATCAGCCATGGCGGAATATAAAAATGTCGACTGCATCTGTGCCGATATCCTTGAACTGGATACGGAGGCGGAGTTTGACCTTGTTCTGCTGGATGCACCCTGCACGTCGCTCGGCACCATTAAGCGCCATCCGGAAGTGCGCTGGCTCAGAACTCAGAAAGATATTGACGAATGCGCACGCAGACAAAAAGAAATGCTTGAAAAAGCAGTGAAATTTACAGGAAAAGGCAGTACACTGATTTATTCGGTCTGCTCTCTGGAACCGGAGGAAACAACCGGAATAATCGAAAAGTTTCTGAAAGAACATCCTGATTTTTCGGCTGCCGCTCCAGTATGCGACGAAAAATTTGCGGACGGGAACTACTTCGTTTCATTGCCTTTTAAAAGCGATGCAGACGGATTTTTCGCCGCAGTTCTGAAAAAGAAATGAGGTCTTTTGCTTGTTTGAAACAATATTGATACAACTGGGTGCCTTTTCTGTAAATGTGTCCATATCAATAGCGCAGCTATTCCTTAGTCTGTTGATAATATTTTCGGCAGTAAAGCTGTATAAAACAAGAGATTTCTCTCAACTGACCACGCTCCATGCAAAATTTTTTATGCTTATGGTTGCCGTTGAACTGACCGCAGCTTTTGCAGGCATAGACCCGAAAAGATCTCTGTGCGAAGTTGCATCAACGTGGACGTATCTTTATCTTTTTGCGATACTTATCCTGTTCAACGGCAGCAACATGAACAGAGTTATTTACGCATTCTTTCTCGGAAGCATACTGAACGCTTTATCGGGCATATACGATGTCTTTGTAACCGGCATGGAACGTGCCATCGGCTATTACACCCATGCGCTCACATACGGAAATGCGGCGGCTGTTGTTTTTATCTGCGGTCTGGGACTTCTTGTATTCGTCAGACATCAGCCAAAAAAGCTGCGTATTCTCACTGTAGCCGCGACTGTGCTTGCGGCATATGCGCTTTTTCTGTCGGGAAGCCGCGGCCCTATGCTCTCCGCCATGGTGACAACGGCAATAATTTGCATCTGCCAATATAAAACGAAAGCGGTTGTTGCGGTTTCGGCACTCGTGGTTATTGCAGCTGGCGTTATATATTTCAGCCAGCCGCTGCAAAATAAGCTTTTTACCGACAGAGAGGATCCGGCAGGCACCTCGTCTTCAGTCAAAACAAGAATAGTGCTTTGGAAAACCGCCATAAAAGGCATCTCCGAACGACCAGTATTCGGTTTCGGCAAAGGCAGCTTCACAGCATATGCCAAGAAGAATATAAACGTACCCGTTATAAGCACCGCTCATGCACACAACTCATACCTCCATTACGCTTTTTCCAACGGTCTCGTTGGACTGGCACTCCTCTTCGGTTTCATAATAAGCCTTTTCAGATATATATATCTGCGTTCTAAAGAATATCCACCTGCGAAAGCCGCTATTTTCATCTTCATTGTCTTCCTTCTGGAAGGGCTGACAGAGAATAATTTCGGCGATTCCGAAGTGGTGATGCTCACCATGCTTCTGCTTGCCGCCCTCACAACCCCCGCCAGACTCTATAAAAACCTTTGACAAACACTGTTTTTGCGTATAACCTAACAAAACTTATCCAGAGTAGCGGAGGGAAAGGGCCCTGTGAAGCTACAGCAGCCGGTCGGAATAATAAGCCGATGTCTGGTGCTAATTCCTACCGATGAAGGAAAGATAAGCATATATGTATAACAAGCATAAGCCTCTTTCCCATACGGGAACAGAGGCTTTTTTGATATCCGGAGGAAACATGAGCAAGCAGAGATTTGAAACAATCGCCATCCACGGGGGCTACAGACCCGATGAGAAAACAGGAGCCACACAGGTTCCCATCTACCTTTCAAACGCTTACGAGTTTAAAGACGCACAGCACGCAGCAGACCTTTTCGACCTGAACGTCGGAGGGCACATCTACACCCGTCTTTCAAACCCTACGGTGGAAGTTCTCGAAAACCGCATCGCAATGCTTGAGGGCGGTTCCGCCGCTGTCGCAGCGTCAGCGGGTCAATTCGCAACATACATGGTCATAACAGCTCTCGCAGAACAGGGCGATAACATCGTGGCATCCGCAAAACTTTACGGCGGAACATACAACCTTTTTACGCAGACCTTCCGCAAACTCGGCATAGAGATACGCATGGTTGATCAGGACGATGTGAATGCATTCGACGCGGCTGTTGACGCAAAAACGAAGGGTATCTATATAGAATCCGTCAGCAACCCCGGAAGCGACATACCCGATATAGAAAAAATCGCCGAAGTTGCCAAAAAGCACAGAGTTCCGCTCATAGTGGACAACACATATACAACCCCATATCTTTTCAAACCGCTGGAACACGGCGCAAATATCGTTCTGCACTCCATGACCAAGTTCATAGGCGGACACGGCGCAGCAATGGGCGGCATAGCTGTTGACGGCGGAAACTTCGACTGGTTTGCCAGCGGCAGATTCCCCTCTTTCACAGAACCCGATCCCAGCTACCACGGAGCAATATACGCGGAGAAATTCGGAAACATGGCGCTTGCAGTTAAAATGCGCGCACAGGTACTGCGCGACGTCGGCGGATGTCTTTCCCCCATGAACGCGTTCCTGATTATGAACGGTCTTGAAACTCTGCACCTGCGTATGCCCCGCCACTGCGAAAATGCAAAAAAACTCGCCGAGTGGCTGCTTAAAAACGATAAGGTGGCATGGGTAAACTACCCAGACCTTGCGGACAACAAAAACTATCAGGCTGTAAAAAAATATATGCCGAAAGGTTCCGGAGCAATGATGTCATTCGGACTGAAAGGCGGTCTGGATGCTGGCAGAAACTTCATCGAAAACGTGAAGATAGCCATCCACGCAACAAACCTCGGCGACGCACGAACCATTGTGACACATCCGGCAAGCACGACACACCGTCAGCTTTCAACAGAGCAGCGGGTGAAGGCGGGAATACCCGACGAGCTTATCCGCGTTGCAGTGGGAATAGAGAATATCGACGATATTATCGAAGACTTCGATCAGGCTATGAAGGCGGTTAAATGACAGATAAAGGTTCTGTTGGGGTCGTTAAGACCAAATACTTTACATTTAAAGACGAATTCTTTTTCGAGAGCGGCAGGGTCATCTCATCCGTCACTGTCGCCTATGAAACATACGGGAAACTGAACGATGCGAAGGATAACGCTATCCTCGTGTGCCATGCCCTGACAGGCTCCGCACATGCCGCAGGTTACAACCGCGCAGACGAACAGAGACCAGGATGGTGGGATTCCATGATAGGTTCGGGAAAGGCCTTCGACACTGACAAGTATTTTGTCATCTGCTCGAACTTTCTCGGCTCCTGCTTCGGAACAACAGGTCCGTCGTCCGTGGATCCGTCCACCGGCAAACGATACGGACTGAGATTCCCCGTGGTCACTATCAAAGATATGGTGCATCTGCAAAAGAAACTTATCGACCATCTCGGAATAAAACAGCTCTTCTGCGTTGCAGGCGGCTCAATGGGCGGCATGCAGGCTCTTGAATGGGGTGCGACTTATCCGGACAGCGTTAAAAGCATAATTCCCATAGCCACAGGCGCATCCATCATCCCGATGTCCATTGCGTTCAACGCAATAGCAAAATTCGCTATTATGAAAGATCCGCGCTGGAACGGCGGCGACTATTACGACAGCGAAATACCCGTTGACGGGCTTGCCATCGCACGCATGGCGGGACACATAACATATCTGTCCGACCCCGCGTTCCACAACAAATTCGGCAGGCGCTACGCCAACTTTGAAGGTATTTACGACTTCAAAGGTATGTTCGAGGTGGAGAACTACCTCAGATACAACGGATACAAGTTCACGGAGACGTTCGATGCGAACACATACCTTTATGTGCTCAAGACCATGGACATCTTCGACCTGTCGTACGGCAGGGGCAATCTTGAGGAGGCACTTTCGCTGATAAAGGCGAAATCACTTTTCATGACATTCACATCCGACTTTCTGTTCCCGTCGTATCAGACCGAAGAGATTGTGGGAATACTGAAAAAACTTGGAAAGGATACAAACTGGGAAAACATCACGTCCGACTACGGTCATGACGCGTTCCTCCTTGAGTTCGAGGTTCAGACACAGCTTATAAACGATTTCCTGAACAGGGTCTGACATGGGTTTTGATTCCAGCGCCGCAAACTATCTGAACAGCAGCGACCACCGCACAGGTTCCGATCTGGAATATCTTGCGGAAAAGCTGGCCGGCGTTAAGTTCGGACGGATGCTGGACGTCGCCTGCGCCGCCGGACATTTTGCAAATTTTCTTTCTGCCGATATCAGGATAGTCACCGACCTGAGTTTCAATATGCTGAAAAAAGCGAACGAAGCTTTCGGACTTTCACTTGGAGCTGTATCAGCGGCGGAATTTCTGCCGTTCCAAAACGAATCGTTCGACCTTGTCGGCTGCCGCATCGCCATGCACCACTTCAGAAATCCATGCATGTTCATGGGCGAGGCATTTCGCGTACTGAAACAGGGCGGCACGTTTATATTGATTGATTCAGTCGTAAACGAAGGCGACGAACACCTGAACCGCATAGAGCTTCTGCGCGACGAAACACATAAAAAGAGCCATCCGGCGGAAAACATAACAGCCATGGCGGAATGTGAGGGTTTCAGGACAAAAGAGACAGTCATTCTGCATAAACGGCACGATTTCGCAGAGTGGGCAAACAGACTGCACCCTTCGGACGAGCTTTTCGGCAAAATAGAAACAGCGTTCCTTGAGCTTCCCGACGAATACAGACTGCGGTATCATGTGGAAACTGAAAACGGGCGCATGAAAGCATATACAGATAAAAAAGGATTATTTATTTTCCAAAAGCCTTGACCCCAAGGTTGCCAACTTACATATTAGAAGTTGACAACCACGAGGAGTCTCCAAATGAAACGCAGCAATACCGGCGAAATAAAAAACTTTATAATTGAAAATCTACGGGAACACCCGAAAGATATAGCTGCCTTCACGGCAGTATATTTCGGCATATCAAGACAGGCTGTCTTAAAACACATAAATGCCATGATTGAATCAGGACAGATAGTAAGCAAAGGGGAAAAGAACAAAAGAGTCTACAGCCTGAATACTATTATACGCGAATTTAAGTACGATCTGCCCGGCATTAGCGAATCGGATTTATTCAATAATGATATTCTCCCTTTAATCAAAACTTATTCAAAAAGTGTTTTCCATAAAACTCAATACTGTTTTACAGAAATGGTAAACAATGCCAACGACCATTCGGAGGGCAGCAAACTCAGGATTTTCGTTATTATTGACTCTTTTTCTTTGACCATCGGCATAAAAGACAACGGCATCGGTATATTCCGTAAAATTTCAAAAGCCCTCAATCTGACGAATGAACAATATGCCATTTTAGAACTTGCCAAAGGAAAATTTACCACGGACAAAAAACATCACAGCGGAGCAGGTATCTTTTTCACTTCAAAGCTGTCCGATTATTTTTCGATACAGTCATATAACGTTCATTTCATACACGACGATAGCGATGAAAAGCATTGCGACCTTATAAGAGAAAATGAAAATTCTGATGGTACGACAATAATGTTTACAATATATTTCGACTCAAAAATAAATTATGCAGAAATTTTTAACCAATATGCTGATGATGATTTTGGTTTCACAAAAACAGCTGTGGAAGTCGGACTCTTGCGAGTAGGCGAAGAAAACCTTGTCTCCCGCTCACAGGCAAAGCGTCTTCTGACAAGATTTGAACAGTTTAAACATATTTTACTTGATTTTAAAAACTTGGACATGATAGGACAGGCGTTCGCGGATGAAATCTTTCGCGTATTTCAGAATGAACACCCAAATATCACCTTTGAAACCACAAATACAACTAAAGAGGTTGACATGATGATAAAACGGGCTAGAAATAAAAGGGATGAAACGTTTTAAGTTTAAAAGATTGACACTGCCGGTAATCGGCAGATGGTTCATACTCGGTTCTGTTGTGGGTGTTGTGGCGGGTCTCGCCTCAATAGCTCTCTTTTTTATGATACAGATTTGCGAGTATTATTTTCTGGACGTCGCTGTTGGCTGGCCCGTTGGAGAAACATCCGGCGAACCTTCGCTTTTCGGTCACTCCGGAAAAGAATTCAACAGGTGGCTTCTGCTCATAGTTCCGGCGCTCGGCGGACTTGTCAGCGGAATCATCGTCTACCTCTTCGCACCAGAGGCGCAGGGTGCGGGTACAAACACAGCTATCGAAGCAATACACCAGAAGCGGGGCAACATCCGCTGGCAGGTTCCCATTGTCAAAATATTCACCAGTGCAATAACAATAGGTACCGGCGGCTCAGGCGGCCGGGAAGGTCCTATATCACATATCGGCGCTGGTTTCGCGTCTTTCCTCAGCAATATGTTAAGCCTTACGGACAGAGAAAAAAGAATACTGACAGCGGCAGGCATGGGCGCAGGCGTGGGTGCGATATTCCGTTCACCCCTCGCAGGTGCGATCTTCGCCGCGGAAGTGCTTTATTCATCTTCCGATATGGAATATGAAGCTCTTCTGCCGTCCGCAATAACATCTATCATAGCATATTCTGTATTTTGCAGTGTTTTCGGCTGGGAACCTCTGTTCGCAGCTCACGATTTTACTTTCAGAAACCCCGCAGAGCTTATCGGCTACACTATTCTGGGCTTCACATGCGCACTTTTCGGCTGGTTCTTTGTAAAAGTGTACAAAAAATCCGCTGATTTCTTCAAAAAAATACCCGTAAAACCATATTTAAAGCCAATGATAGGCGGTTTCCTCACAGGCTGTATTGCCGTTGCAATTCCGCAGGTGCTTTCAGGCGGCTATGCGCAGATTGACCACGCGATGTCCAATAACCTCGGACTTCTCTTCCTTGTACTGTTCATATTCGCTAAGATATTCGCCACCTCTTTTACCATAGGTTCAGGCGGTTCGGCAGGTTCGTTCGGTCCGTCAATGGTAATCGGCGCGTGTGTCGGCGGCATGGTGGGCGTCAGCCTTAATGAGCTTTTTCCTTCAATTGCGCCCGAACCGGGAGCATTTGCCGTTGTTGGTATGGCAGGATTTTTCTGCGGTATTGCAAACACCCCCCTCTCATCAATTATTATGGTGAGTGAAATGACGGGGAACTATCATCTGCTGGTTCCTTCAATGTGGGTCACGACTCTTTCGTTCCTCCTGCTTCGCAAAACCAACCTTTACTATAATCAGGTACCCCAAAGAAGCGACTCACCCGCGCATAAAGGCGAGTTCTTCCTTCAGGTTCTTCAGGATATCAAGGTCAGGAATATAATGCGTCCCGACCCCATAACCATTCCTGAAACAATGAAATTCAGCGACGTGGTTCACTTTATCTCTAAAACAAAACACAACAACTTTCCTGTTCTTAGAGAGGACGGCACTTTCGTTGGCATACTTCTTTTCGAGGAGCTGCGCGAATTCGTTTTTGACGAAGGACTGGAAGAAATTGTTGTAGCGGGGGAAGTCTGCGACAAAGACCTCCCGTATGTTTTTCCTGAAACAACCCTTGCAGATGCAATTGACAGCATAGGTTTCAAGAACGTGGAACTTCTGCCTGTTCTTGATCCGGCAGACAATCAGAAACTGCTGGGGATAATCACCCGCAGAGACATAATAACCACATACAACAAGATGATACGCCGCAGACAGATTGCAGAACGCGAGAAAGATGACTTTTAAGTATATATAAAATGACTTCCTGTCATTTCAGAGCATATATCGTAATAATCTGCGCATATTGAAAGATGAGACTGCTTCACCCTTGCAGGGTTCGCAGAGACGAGCGAGAAAGAAACGTCTTCGCGAGAAGCACTAGCCGAAGGCTGAAAACATTTGCCTATTTTTGCAAATGTTTCTGTACCGAGCTTGCTGAAATGAGTCCACTTTAAACTATTTGTCGAATAAAGCGACGAAGCGATCTCGTAATTCTAATACGCAACTAACTATATAACATGCTCTATATCAACGACTCTTCCCTGGGGCTTTATAAGCATATATAAAATGACTTCCTGACAAACAAATAAAATTTTCACTTCTTTTTTCTAAAGTTATGTCTTAATATGACGATACGATAAATGCAAGGATGCGCAATTCCACACAGGGATGTTCCAACAGGTGCGTCCATGTCAAGAGTTATAGGCGGTTCCGCCTCAAACGAAGCATACACGCGTATGCTGGAAGAACAAAGACAGAAAAATACCGAAAAAATATATCAGGATTATCACCAGAGCGAACGCATACGTTCATACAACGATGATGCCACTTATCGTCAGGTGACGCGGACGGATTCCGTTGAAAGCCAGCAGCAGGACAGCTCGCGCAAAGAGAGGAGATTCGGAGAACCCGGGTACAATCTCGATGTATACGCATAGCGGATATATAATATATTGTACATAGACCTGCCCTATGCTATCATTACGGCGGAGACACAATGTACAGATATTTTCTGATATCCTTTATTTCAACTGCCATTTTTCTGGCAGGATGCAGCAGAGAACCAGACAAAACAACTGTCGGTTTCATAAATACCCTTTCAGGCAGATATTCCGAAATGGGACAGGACTCTATGAAAGGTGTTATGCTGGCGCTCTCAGACTCCGGAATGGAGGACAAAATAAACCTTGATATTCAGGACGACTCCGGAACTCCCGCGGAGGGGGTCGCCGCTCTGTCGCGTCTTTCCGATAACGGCATAAAATATGTAATAGGTCCGGGACTCAGCAACGTTGCACAGGCAACAGTTCCACTTCTAAAAAGCCGCGGCATGTATATGTTAAGCCCCACGGTCAGCACTTCCGAACTGGCAGGCAAACATGACAACTTCGTAAGAATAATCCCATACAACAGCAAAGAACAGTCACAGCGTATCACAGGATATATTGTCCGTAAGCTTAACGTCAAAAACACCGTAATACTGTACGACAACAGAAACAGCTCCTATTCCACGGACATAGTACGCAAGGTCACTTCGTCGTTCATGGAACAGGGATGCAACGTAAGAGACATACGCGCTTTCAATCCGGAATCAGGCGAAAGCATGCATCAGCTCATTGAAAAAGATAAACAGAATCCGCCCGACATGTACTATATAGTGGGATCACCGCTGGATACTGCGCTCATTATCTGGCAGATAAAAAAAGCAGGCTACAGCTCCAAAATTGCTATACGTGCATGGGCGGCAGGCAACGAATTCATGAGATTCGGCGGCAGTGCCGTCGACGGCGCATACCTGTTCGACTACTATGTTGACAAGAAGTCCAAAGAATACATAGCCTTCCGTGAAAGATACACAGCGCGGTTCAATGAAGAACCTTCATGGATGAGTGTGAACGGATACGAAGCGGGGCAGATAATGTTCCGCTCGCTCAGCGATGTCAAAAACGGCAAACCATTCTGTAAATCCATTATCGAAAATGCAAGGAAGGTACACCTTTTTAAAGGACTTACAATAAACGAATTCGGAGATGCACAGCTTCCGGTCAGCGCATTTATCATTAAAAACGGCAATGTTGAAAGGCTGGGGGGGACGGAATGAAAAGGAACCCGACGCTCAGCAGGATGTTTGTTGTATCATTTTTGTTCTTCCTCATGCTTCCGCTTGCTGCCGTCGTCACCGTTTTCCTTGTAAACTCATACGACTCTCAGGACGAAAATGTCAAAAACAGACTCAACATCGTCGCATCATCTCTCAACGACAGAATAAACGATAGACTTGATAATCCGTACAGATTCCTTGAGTCGGTGGCGGAAATGGCAGGAAAATACGGTCAGACCGACGAACATCTCGACACAATGCTCTCTTCAGGCATAAAAAGCTTTAAGATATTTGAAGCAATATACATTCTCGACAGCGAAGGAAAGATATCGCTGTTTGATTCATCTTATTACAAAAGTTACGACAGAAGCGATTTCATTGGCATCCCGCTGCCTGAGATATCCTACAAAACGAGTGTGGACAACAAATGGAGCCGTGCGGTCACATCGCCGCTGTCAAATAATACGGTAGTAAGGGCTGTGGTCGCTTTCGACAACGGTTATGTTGTGGGAGATATCAGCACGGAATTCATAAGCGATCTGCTTGCGGAATCCGTACAGGACAACAGCACTCAGATAACCATAACCGCGGCAGACGGTCAGGTAATCGCCTCTTCAGTGAAAAATATGACGGGCAACCTTTCAAAGCACCCGCTGATGTCACTTGCGGGCAGTTTTGAGCACACTATGCTCAATTATCATTTCGGAAAGGACGAGCGCGTCGGAACCATAAAAACGGTTCGCACACCGGGGTGGCTCCTGCTTTACGAACAGACAGCGTCCGCCGCATATATCTATTTCACTCAGATACTTCTGATGAACGTCGGTTCCGCCGCCGTTCTCATCGGCTTTTCAATATTCATTCTGTTCTTCATCCGCGCAAAAGTTATCGTCCCGATGCGTATGCTCACCGAGCGAAGCGAAATGATAGCGCAGGGAACGTTTTTGCAGTTCAGGGATTCGGAAAAAGGCGTATTCAAGGAGCTTAGAACCCTTTACGACAGCTTTGAAAAAATGATGATAACCATTAACAAACGGGAAAAGGAACTTAAAGACAAAGAAGAATATCTTCGTTCGGTCTTTGATTCCACAACGACTACAGGTATTCTCATCATATCCACCGACGCGG
Organism: Deferribacterales bacterium; assembly: GCA_050251945.1. GTDB lineage: Bacteria > Chrysiogenota > Deferribacteres > Deferribacterales > Geovibrionaceae > Seleniivibrio. The sequence continues at coordinate 119,692 of JBFWLW010000003.1, forward strand.
AACCTATAATCATGGATGCGAACGTCGGAGCGCAGATAATATTCGGATATAAGCTTTCCGAAATGCTGGGTCTTCCTCCGGCGGGGCTCATAAAGGCTTTGGGTGACGAGCTTGCGGACATGTGCAGTGAGAGCCGCAGAACCGACGCAATGGTCACAAAACAGCTGGAGATGGTCAAAAAGAACGGAATGCTTTTCCCCGTTCTGTGTTCGGTCTATCCGCTGTTCGGATCCAACGGCAACATTATGGGCTTCATATGCGTCTGCATTGACATAACCGAGATAACCCGGGTGCAAAACGAGCTTGAAAGCGAAAAGGAACGCCTTGACGTTACATTGAGAAGTATCGGAGAAGGTGTCGTTGCGGCGGATAAATTCGGACGCATCACCCTTGTGAACAGCAGTGCCGAGAACATCCTCGGACAAAAATACAGATTCATTCTCGGACACAACATAAACGAAGTGATACAGGTGTATGACTATGAAACGGGAAAATCGCTCACCGAAAGGATAACCGATCTTTCACCGAAGTCTAACCGCACATTCCGCGCCAACATGGTCACCAAAGACGCGGGAGTTATCACAGTATTCATAACCTCTTCCGCCATGACAAACAACAAGGGCGATATAATAGGTTCGGTCTATGTTTTCAGAGACATCACCGACCGTATGAAGATGGAACAGGAACTGATAAACCGTAAAAAGATGCTTGAAGACATAAACAAAAGCCTCGAAAAACGGGTTCAGGTGGAAACGGAAAAACGCAGAAAGAATGAACAGATGCTCTTTGAGCAGGCAAAGTTCGCCGCCATGGGGCAGATGATAAGCGCCATAGCACACCAGTGGCGGCAGCCTCTGAACGCTCTTGCGCTGTATGTGCAGGATATCGAGGATGCATACGAAACCGGCGAAGTCGACAGACCGTATCTTATGAATTTCTCTTCAAACGCCATGAGGCTTATAGACCACATGTCCGCAACCATAGACGATTTCCGCAACTTCTTCCACTCCGCAAACTCAACGGAAAGGGTGGACATTCCGTCTGTTATACTTGAATCCATGTCGCTGGTAACAACCCAGTTCAGAAGCCAGATGATAAACTATAAAGTGATCATACGCGACAACGGGAAAGAACAGATATTCGAGAACAAACTGCCCGATGCCTATGAACCGATAAACGACATAAAGCTGACCATCTTCTCAAGCGAGCTTAAACAGGTTATGCTGAATATTTATCAGAACGCGCGTGACGCCATAATCGAACACAGAAAAAACACAGGTGAAAAGATAGGCAACATAGTCACCACTTTGACCTACAAATCGGACAGGCTTAAGATAGAGATAGAGAACGACGGCGGCAATATACCGGAGGAAACCCTCGGGCGCATATTCGACCCGTATTTCACAACAAAAGCGGAAGGCGAGGGAACCGGAATAGGTCTTTACATGTCTAAAATAATTATTGAAGACCATATGGACGGACTGCTCGTTGCACAAAATACCAAAAACGGAGCGCTCTTCTCCATTACGCTCACTTACGATAATAAATGATTACCACCGCTTGTATTATAACAATAATTGTGATAACTTCATAACATACGGATAAGAAAGGCAGATTATGGGACTGATATACATTGACGACTTAAAGCCGGGGATGAAGCTGGAACATGATCTCATATGTCCTAACGGTCGTTTTCTCCTCAGTTCCGGCTCCATACTGGAAGAAAAACACATACGGATAGCCCGCTCATGGGGCATTACCGAAGCTCACGTTGTCGGTCTGGACAGGGAAACCCTTAATCTGGAAGCTCAGGCGGGGTTCAGCGAAGAGACCATAACTTCGGTCGACGCCTATATGGAGCAGCTGTACAGGTTTGCAGATACAGCGGTTCCTGCCATGGGTGAAATATACAGAATAAACAAGCTGATCCTGTGCCGCCTTGTGGAGGCGAAAGGAGCGGAAGCCCTGCCGAAACCTCCGGCAATGGAAGAATCAAGACTGCCGAAAGGCTTTGTTAAAGGCTCTGTCACTGCCGATTCCATTGTGGAAAAAGAGGTCGGGCTGGCATCCTTTCCCGACGTTTACTACAAGATAAAAGACGTTCTTTCAAACCCGACCAGCTCCGCATCGCACATGGCGGATGTGGTTGAAAAAGATACAAGCCTCTCCGCAAAACTTCTTAAAATAGTCAACAGCGCATTCTACAGCTTTCCGTCACGCATAGACTCGATCCGACGCGCAATCACCATCATCGGTACAAAAGAACTCGGAACCCTCGCGGTCGGCATATCCGCCATTGAAGCATTCAAGGGCATCCCCATGGAATTCACCAATATGAGAAAATTCTGGCGGCACTCCATAGCATGCGGAGTTTTCGCAAGGCTCCTCGGGACGCACATCGACGAGGTTTCCACAGAACGCCTTTTCGTATCCGGACTTATGCACGACATCGGCAGACTGGTGATTTTCCGCACCCTGCCGGAAGAATCCGCTTACACTCTGTTTCTCTCTTACAAACTGCATAAACCGCTGGCAGACATCGAATATGAAGTGCTGGGGTTCGACCATGCAGACGTTGGCGGAGCGCTCCTTGAAAAATGGAAATTTCCGACCCAACTGGTGAAAAACGTCCGTTTCCACCACAGCGTCAAAAACATACATATCGAAGCATCAATAACCTCCGCCGCAGACTGCATGGCAATTGCCTTCGGCTCGCCGGTAACGAGTTCCTACATCGTGCCTTCCATATCGAAAGACGTATGGGATGCTCTTGGTATTTCAACATCTGTCATAACAAACGTTGTGACACAATCCGAGCGCCAGATCGACGAGATCGAAGACGCTTTTTTCGGGTGACATATGACTGAAAAAGATCATATGGACTATATCGAAGCCAAAGCTGAATACCTGCAAAACGAAAAGAACACCACCATAAAGGTTCTTGAAGCCATATGTTCCGTCCGCAATCTTAACACCAGCCTGAACAAGCTGGACAATCACGAGATAATCCTTGAAAACGCATTTAACAAACTTCTGGCTCTTGTAAGGCTTAAAAACGGCGGATTCTTCCTTGTGGATGAGCATTCGAGCAACTTCACGCCTACGCGCTTCTTTCCCGAAGAGGATAAGGAACTGCTGCTTGCAGAAACAGATAAACTGATCATAGACGGCACTTTTGCCATGGCTGTGAAGTCGGGCAAGACCACTATAATAAAAAGCAAAACACTGAACTCACATATTCTGCTTCACTCGGTTTCAACAATATCCCGTACACGTGGGCTTTTCATCGGGCAGCTTAACACTCCGAAAGAGGAGATACCCGACGCTGTTTTTTACCTTATCACCATCCTTATGAACGAAACAGCGCATCAGCTCGAAAGCTTTGAACTTTACAACAGAAACAAAGAGACCAACAGGATGCTTTCCGAAAGCGTTAAAAAACTGGAAGGCTCCGAACAGCAGCTTAAAAATTTCAACGAAAAGCTTGAAGCGGAAGTATACAACCGCACAAAAGAGCTTAAAGCGACCAACGATCTTCTTGAAAACGAGATCAGTGAGCGCAAAAAAATAGAAAAACTGCTTGTTCAGCAGAAAAAAGCGTTACAGGAACTCAACGAAACCCTTGAGAACAGGGTGGTCATTGAAACCGAAAACCGCAGAAAGAGCGAACGCATACTCCACGAACAGAGTAAGCTGGCGGCAATGGGACAGATGATGAAGGCTGTGTCCCACCAGTGGCGACAACCACTGAACGCCCTCGGCATGATAATTCAGGATATGGTCGACGAACACGACGAAAAGGGAATATCCGCCGAATATCTGCAGGACAGCGTGAACAAATGCCTCAAGCTGGTCATGCACATGTCCTCCACCATCGACGATTTCAGCGCACTTGTGCGCAGCGACACCGAAAAGGACAGCTTTAACCTTGCAACAGCCATTCAGGAGGTCATCTCACTCGTTGAGGTACAGTATAACAGACTGGGCATCTTCCTCGAATCGGAGATATCCGGGGAATGCAGCGCATACGGAACACCTCCGCGCGTTTTTGTGCGCGGCGACAGCGGAATGTTTAAACAGATAATCATGAATCTGCTGGCAAACTCCAAAGATGCCATACTCCCCAGACTGGAAAGCGGCAGATCCGAAAAGGGACTTATAAGAATATCTCTCAAATGTGACGAACAGAGAGCCGTGGTCGATATTGAAGATAACGGCGGCGGCATCCCCGAAGATATAATAGACAGGGTTTTTGAACCCTATTTCACCACAAAAATACATGACAAAGGCACCGGAATCGGGCTTTACATCTCCCGTCTGGTGATTCAGGAACACATGCAGGGGGAAATAACAGCCGGAAACAGCATGAACGGCGCAGTTCTCACTCTGCACATACCTCTCTCCTCCTGAAAAAGGAGTAACATATGTCCGACAGGTTCAAGCTGGCGGTGGTCTCCAGCGATCCGAAGGGACTGATAGGCGGCAGTCAGGTACCTTTCGACCTCTTCCTGCCGAAAGACATCAGCAAAATACGATCCGCGCAATATGACCTTGTCCTCATTGACACCCGCCCCGGACATGAACCCCCTTCTCAAAAAAATATCGCAGAAAACCTTTCCGGCATAAATATCATGTTTTTATCCGCAAAGTTCGATATCCAGAAACAATTGCGGGAGAAAGAGCTTGCCCTGCGCAAGATACTCGACGCATCTCAGGATATCGTTATCATGCTGGACAAACAGGCGAATATACTGGACTGCAACACACGGTTCCTCATCGAAATGGAAACAGACAGAAGTAAGATAGCGGGATTCTGCCTTTGGGATATTCTGCGCAGACAGGACAGTGAAATCCTTAAAAATGAATTTGCTAAAGCGGTCAGGAGCAAGCGCACGGCACACACAGAGGCAAAGCTTTTCGGCGGGATATACGAAACAGGGGCAAGCCCCATAATAGAAGACGGCGAAATATCCAGTCTGGTGCTTTTCGCAAGGGATGTCACAGCGAAGCGGCAGTCTGAAATGTTCGCAGGGATGAACGAAAAACGCAACCGGTCCCTTGCCGTTCTCGGGCAGATGTATGAAGCGGAATTCGAGGATATTCTCGACTATGCACTGGACAGCGCAGCCGAACAGACGGAAAGCAAAGAAGGCTCAATCAGCATAATGGACAAGAAAGCAGGCGGACTGCGCCTTGTCGTCTCCCTGACAGAGAAAGGCAAAACAGTTTATTCGGCTCAACAGCCCGTTTTCATCAGAAACAAGGAGATGGAAGGGCTTGAAGAAGTATTGAGATATAACGAACCCTACATAGGCACGGACGGAACGAACACGATGGTCATCCCGTTGATGGCACAGGGCGGCGTAAGCCTTATCCTTTCACTCAGCGGGAAACAGACGCCTTATAACATAAACGAGGCAATAGGTCTTGTCCACTTCATGGAAAGCGTCTGGAGACTTAAAGAAAGAAAAGAGGCGGAAGAGGAGATAAACCGTCTTAACACAGAGCTTGAAAAAAAGGTGGAAGAACGCACATCACAGCTTCGTACCAGCGAAAACAGATTCCGCGTGGCTTTTGAATCCTCCGCTAACGGCATGGCGATAATTTCCCTTACGGGGGAGCTGATACAGGTCAACCGCGCGATGGCTTCAATGCTAGGCTACACACAGAGCGAAATGAACGGCAGGTTCTTCACCGATTTTCTCCACTCGGACTACGCCGAAACAGCGATGGCTCTTATGCACGACCTGATCAGCGGCGAAAAAAGTCACTACTCGGTCGTTAAAAAATATATTCACAAAGAAGGCAGACTTATTATAGTTTCCGTCAGCGCGGCACTGGCATACGACGAAAATGACGTTCCGCTGTATCTCATCGCACAGCTGGTGGACATAACCGAGGCGGAGCGCACAAAGACTGAACGTGACAGAATATTTGAACACAGCCGCGACATAATCTGCATTGCGGATTTCAGCGGAAACTTCCGCTATGTCAACCGTGCGTTTGAAGACCTCATCGGCATCCCTGCCGAACGCATCACAGGCAGAAAATTCACAGACGTCTTTTCGCGGGAAGAGGCTTGCAGAGCCTCTGACTTCATAGAGAGACTGGCGAACGGCGAAAACCTCTCCGATTACGAGAGCAAACACGCCTCCGCAGGCAACGAACCTGTCTGGCTCTCGTGGTACGCCACAGCCGACAGAGAGAACAGGCTCATATATGCCATAGCCAGAAACATCACCGACAGAAAAAAATACGAGGACGCGCTTAAACAGTCAAAAGAAAAAGCGGAAAAAGCCGACATGGCAAAGAGCGAGTTCCTCGCAAACATGAGCCACGAGATACGCACGCCGCTGAACGCCGTCATAGGTTTCAGCGAGCTTCTGGAAGCGCGTGTTAAAGACGACAAAGCGAGATCGTACATAAAATCAATAAAAACCAGCGGGCGCGCACTGCTGAACCTGATAAACGACATACTGGACATATCAAAACTGGAAGCTCATGCGGCACGCATAAGCACTTCGCCTGCAAACATAAAACACCTCGTTAACGATACGGTGAGCATCTTCTCCCTGAAATCGGTGACAAAGGGGGTAACCATCACCAGCAGCGTTGACAAACTGGTTCCGGATGCACTCATAATAGATGCTGCGAGGATGCGCCAGATACTTCTGAATCTGGTGGGAAACGCTGTCAAGTTCACCGAAAAAGGCTTTGTAAACATCAACGTCACCTGCTCACCCGTGACGGATGGCAGAACCAACCTGCGGATAGTCGTTGCTGATTCCGGCATCGGCATACCGGAAAGCGATTTCAAGACCATTTTTGAGCCTTTCCGCCAGAGAAACGACCACAACATCAACCGCTACGGAGGCACCGGACTGGGGCTTTCCATATCGCTCAAGCTGGCGCAGATGATGGGCGGCACAATATCCGTCACCAGCGAAGTGGGAAAAGGTTCCGGTTTCACGGTAGACCTGCCCGGCATATTTACGGCGGAATACGCCTTCACAGAGCAGAACGACATTCCCGACATTACCTTTAAACCCGCAAGGATTCTTATAGTAGACGACGACGAAATGAGCAGAAATATACTGCGGGAAATGTACGAAAGATGCGGTGTAACCGTTCTTGAAGCTCAGAACGGAAACGCAGCGGCACTGATCGCGGAAGAAATAGTCCCGTCGCTGATCATAATGGACATCAGAATGCCCGATATGGACGGTTTTGAAACTGCAAAACGGTTGAAAAGCAATAATAAAACAAAAAAAATACCAATGATAGCCCTTACCGCCGCACACGACGAAACCAACAGAGACGGAATTTTTAACGATTTTCTCATGAAACCTGCTGATTTTGCCCACCTCATGCAGGTTTCCGCAAAATACCTGCCCGTTGAGGCGGGAAAAACCGTAAAAGAGAAACCGTCTCATGACGCGGAATCGGTGGACATGGTAGAGGAACTGTTTGCAAACAAAAAAGAAACACAGGTTATTATAGATAATTTCAGGAAAAATATCACCGTTATTGATCTCAATTTTGCGCAGGAGATATCGCAAATGCTCCTTTCGGAAGGGAAAAAATTGAAAAATAACGCTATAATTGAATTGTCGGATTATCTTAAAACTTGTATAGATAATATGGAAATCGGCAAAATAAAAAAACTTTTCAGGCAAATACATGAAAAGGTGAAAGAGAGTCAATGAGCGCTGAAACAAAATACAACAAAACGCTTATACTGATTGTGGACGACAACCCGCAAAATCTGAAAGTATTGGGCAACATACTGAGAGAAAACACAAAATACGGGCTGGCATTTGCCATGAACGGATTCGAGGCGCTTGAATTCATAAGCACCACAAAGCCGGACATGGTGCTTCTCGACGTTATGATGCCTGACATGGACGGATATGAGGTGTGCCGACAGCTCAAAAACGTCCCAGATACCGAAAACATACCGGTTATTTTCATAACTGCGAAAACAGAAGCCGAAGACGCCGTTATGGGTTTTGAAGCGGGCGGCGTGGACTATATATCAAAACCATTCCACGAGCAGGAACTTCTGATGCGAATCCGCACACATCTCGACCTGAAACTTTCCAGAGATATGCTTGAGGACAAGAACAAGGAACTCCAGCAGGCCTACGAAACCATAGAAAAACTTGCTCTCACCGACTCGCTGACAGGGCTTGCGAACCGCAGAAGCATTTTAAACCAGATGCTTGTGGAGGTTTCCCGCTGTGACCGCAACGGAGGATATTTTTCGCTGATAATGTGCGACATCGACTTTTTTAAAAAAGTGAACGACACATACGGACACGACACAGGCGACTACGTTCTTAAAACCGTTTCGGACTTAATGCGCACAAACCTGCGCCAGCAGGATGTTATTTCCCGTTGGGGCGGCGAGGAATTTCTGATAATGCTCCCCCAGACCGAGCTTGAAAAGGCAGTTGCTGTTGCGGAAAAACTGCGCGAGGCTGTCAAAAGTGCAGTAATGTCTTTCGCAGGTAATAATTTCAGCATAACAATGACTTTCGGGGTTTCCAGATTTGACAAGGGAAACGGCATCGAACACAGTATTAAAAAAGCAGACGACGCACTCTACACAGGCAAGCAGACCGGACGCAACAAAGTCGTTATGGCGGAATAGGTTTCTATGACAGAAGATAAGGCGCGACGAAAGTTATACAGAAAGGTTTTCGCACGATGAGGTGACGGCTATGATTCGCTCAATAGTCAGTAACGAACAGGATACCGTCTCTGCGAGGAAGCCGTGGCTGACGAAGCAGTCTCAATCTTAACTTCACTTGATAATTCTTTCGTCTCCTGATATTTTTCTTTATGCACAAAACGATACTTTTAATCACATTGCTTTTTGTCTGCTTCACTTCTGCACATTCTCTCACAGATATTGAAAAGAAGTATTATGACAATATGGAAAAGCAAAACCAGAAACTCACCGAGCAGGTTGAATCACAACAAAAAGAAATAAACGATTTAAAACTAAACCAGAACCGTCTGGAAAACTTAGTAATAAATGAACCTGCAAGACTGGATAAACGTATAGATGACGCAAAAGAAATATTCAGTATTAAACTGGACTTCGCTACTTACATCATTGGAGCACTGGGTCTATTTATTACAGTATCAGGACTAATTTTTGGTTTCCTTGGTATCAATATAAATAAAACTAATAAAGCTATCGTTTTCAAACAGAAAGAATACGACGAGAAGCTTAAAAAACTACATTCAAAAGCAGATGCAATCAACCAGCAGCTCGAAAATCATAAAGAAAAACTTCCCGCCGCAGATAAGGATATTAAATCATACACACCTGAAGATTTAGATAACCTTGAAGAATATGTACAACTTCTCAGAAGAGAAAAAGCAGAAAAAGATTACACTGCCGGAGAATGGTTCTATATTGGACTTCACTACCAGAATTGTAATAAATTTGAAGACGCCATTAAAGCATACGACGAAGCTATCAGGATTAACCCTAAAGCACATGCAGTTTGGGGGAATAAAGGTATTGCACTGATAAGCAACAACAAATTTAAAGAAGCCATTGAAGCCTTTAATGAAGCACTCAATATTAAACCTAATTTACCGGAACTCTTGAATAATAAAGGAGTTGCTTTTGAAAGACTCAATGAATTTGATAAAGCTATCAAGCTGTACGAAAAAGCGATTGGTATTAAATATGATTATGTATATGCATGGTTTAACAAAGGAGATGCTCTTCAGAATTTAAAACGACACCATGATGCCATTAAAGCTTATGAAGAGGCTATAAAAATTAAGCCTGATTATCATGAAGCATGGAATGGGAAAGCATGGAATCTTATGCTTGATGGCAAATATCAGGAAGCTCTGGAAGCAGTTAACAAAGCAATTGAACTTAAAAATAATGAATACTCACAAGACACTAAGGCCGCGATATTAATGAAAATGGGACGGTTTGAAGAAGCGCTTGAGTATAGTAATAAAGCCATCGAACTAGTGCCGGAAGATACAAAAGATAAAGATGAAATTGAAAAAACACATAGGCAAATCCTCGAAGCGATAGCGGAAAGGGATAAAGCAAAAACAAACGAGGAAGAAAAAGACGCTTAGCAACAGACTGCTTCGCTTCGCTCGCAGAGACGGGGATTCGTCAATGCTTTACTTGCAATGACAAACAATATAAAAATCCACCCCGACCCTCCTTTGCCAAAGGAGGGAGGAAGCCTTAAAGTTTACCTTTCAGAAATTCGTAGACCTCTTCGACACTTGAAAAGATTTCGTCCGCCTCTTCCGGTTTTGCATCGGCATACTGACCGGCGACGATGATATTAAGCCCCACGCCAGCGGATTTGCCCGCCTGCATATCGGAGACCTTGTCACCCACCATTACGGATTTTGAAGCGTCTATGTCGTACATTGTCATTGCCATAAGCAACATACCGGGATTCGGTTTGCGGCATCCGCACTCGCCTGTAAAATCGGGATGGTGCGGGCAATAAAAGAAATCAGTCAGCTCAACGCCGCGCATCTCAAACTGCACCCTCATCCACGCATGCAGAACCTGAACGTCCTCCTCCGTATAGAAGCCTCTGTCCACCCCCGCCTGATTTGTGACCACAATTATCTTATAGCCTTTGAAATTTGCGAAAAGACACAGATCGAATATTCCGTCTATGAACTCGATATCCTCCGACCTGTAAAGGTACCCTTTATCGACATTGATTATGCCGTCTCTGTCCAGAAAAAGCGCCTTCTCCATACCATCCCCGCGTGTTTTTTCATAAATATCAATGTAGCATAATTTTTAAATGTACACTATAATTGTCTACTATGTCAGCAGTAATCACATTTGCAAATAAAAAAGGCGGCAGCGGAAAAACCTCCACAGTGGTCAACACGGCGGGGGTGCTTGGAAGCCGCGGGTATCGGGTGCTGACCGTAGACCTCGATCCGCAGGCGCACCTCTCTTTCTGGTCGGGTGTCAACACTTATGACACCTACCTGAGCATCTATGACGCACTGCTGGGCAAATGCAGCGGAAAAGACGCTCTGTTCCGCACAGAACACGGTCTTTACGATGTTCTGCCAGCATCCACAGCCTTTTCATCCTCTTTCATCAAACAGCTTCTGGACGGATCGAACCCGGAAGGTCAGCTTAAGAAAGTTTTACTTGATTTTAAAAACGATTACGACTGCATACTCATAGACACACCGCCAACTGTTGCGGCGCTGACGCTGAACGCTCTGGCGGCGGCAGAATCGGTCTTCATCCCGATACTGCTCAATTTCCTCGCGATCGAAGGGCTGGCTCAGCTCACCCAGACGATTTACCGCATAAACGCAGCGTTTAATCCTTCCTTGCGCATGTGCGGCATCATCCCGAACCAGTACGATATCAGAAGCAACCACTCCAAACGTGTGATGAAAGAAATCAATGAGAACTTCGGCGAACCGATGATTTCACCCCGTATACGCAACGATATCAGGATAGCCGAGGCACCGGAATACAGAATTCCCATAAATTTATTCGCTCCGCACAGCAGAGGGTGTATGGATTTCAATCTTTTAGCCGATTTTATACTGGAAAAAGTACCTATCGCTAAAGGAGCGTCCAAATGAGCAGATATCCCGTCGGAATAGATTTCGGCACGACAAACTCCATGATAGCAATATTTAAAGAAAAGGGAAACATAGAGGTCATTTCATCCGACAGCGGGAAACGATTCCTACCGTCTGTAATATATTTCAAAAACGGAAAAGAAGCGGTTACGGGCGACAACGCCCGCAGTATGCAGATGCTGGAATCGGAAAACACCATCTCCAATGTCAAAAGATACATGGGTTCCGACAAAAAATTCTCAATATACGGCAAAAACTTCACCGCAGTGGAACTTGCCGCGCTGTTCTTTAAAAAGCTCAAAAACCTGCACAAAGACTACACAGGCGACGACACGGCGGAAGCTGTTATAACAGTTCCGGCATATTTCGATCATCTCCAGCGGGAAGCTGTGCGGGCGGCGGCGCAAACGGCGGGTTTCGAGGTTATTGCACTTCTGAACGAACCCACTGCCGCAGCGATATACTACAACAACATAGGCAAGAAAGAAAACGAGCTTTGCCTTGTTTTCGACCTTGGCGGCGGCACGCTGGACATCAGCCTTATCGAGCTGAACAAAGACTGTCTCAAGGTTAAAGCCACAGGCGGCTCCACGCAGATAGGCGGTGTGGATTTTGACGCCGCAGTTGCGGACTATCTCAACGAGGAGTTCCGCAAACTCCACGGAATAGACCTGAAAACCGACCCCATAGCCTATCAGCAGTTGCTTTTTCAGGCGGAAAAAGCAAAGATGGAACTTTCCAGCCTGAATGAAACCAACCTTGTGATACCGTACATAACGATAACCCCCAAAGGACCTCTGCATTTTAAGATGGAGCTGAACAAACAGCTCTTCGGTAAGATAACCGAACCAATCATTCAGGGTATCCGCGAGATAACCGAAGGGCTTCTTAAAGAGAACAATATAAAGCCAGAGGACATAAGCCGCGTGCTTCCTGTCGGCGGCGCAAGCAGGATATGCAACGTGCGCGCCTTCATTGAAGGGATGTTCGGCGCATCCGTCAGCAAAGACCTGAATCCGGAAGAGGCTGTGGTCTGCGGAGCGGCTACGAATGCCGCAATGCGTCTGGGGCTTCTGGGCGACAGAACATTCTTTGACGTGACAAGCCACAATATGGGTCTTGAAGACGACAACGGAATGTTTGAGATTATCATGCAGAAGAACGAACCCTACCCTGTGTCATTCACACAGCGATTCACAACAGCCAGCGAAGACATAAACGATATAACGGTTCATGTTCTGCAGGATACCGCTCATTCCAGTCTTAACGTTTCCGACAGTCCGGAAGACAATCCGGAATATTTCATTAGCCTTGCAAAATTCGATTTTACAGTGGAAAATAGCGAAGAAGAAAAGTTAATTGATATCTGTTTCATCATCGACGACAGCGGCATCGTAACCATCACTGCAAAAGATGTTAATTCTGGTAGGGAAACCGATTTCACGCTGAAAGCGTCTTTCGATTCTGATAAGATTAGTGATATTAAAATATATTAGGTTCATTTGGAGGTATAGATTATGAAAAAGCTGGCGAAACCCACCAGCCTTGCGGGAAGGACGGGTATTTTAAAGAAGGATGCAGATTCTGCGGCAGCGTCACGGGAGGAATCCAAAAAAATGGCTGTTGAAAAAGCAAGAGCAAGAACTCTGGCAAAACAACAGTCAAATGCGGAGCGACTCGCCACCGCATCCGAAGAGATGGCATCCGCCATTGAACAGGCTTCAAGCGCTGCAAACCAGCTTAACGCCTCCATGGAACAGGTAACAATAGCCTCCGCACAGGCAAGCAGAAGCGCGGAAGGTATCAAAAACGACACAACCGCTCTTGAAACAGACGCAAAGAACGTACTCTCCACAACCATAGAATATGAATCCTCCACGGCAGAACTCATTAAAAAAGTCAAATCCACAGTAACTGCCGCAAATGAACTCAAAGACTCCGTTAGAGACGCAACAGAAAAAGTTGAGGAATCAACACAGCTTGTTGACCAGCTTAAGGAAAAGGCGGACTCCATAGGACAAATAGTTCAGGTTGTTACAAAAATTGCCGACCAGACGAACCTTCTGGCGCTCAACGCCGCCATTGAAGCGGCAAGAGCCGGAGAACACGGAAAAGGATTTGCCGTTGTGGCGGACGAAGTGCGCACACTGGCGGAAGTATCCGAAAAATCAGCAAAAAATATTAAAAACGTTATAGATCAGTCGCTCACTCAGGTTCAGCACGTTGTCAGCAAGGTTGACAGCTTCCTGATCCTCTCCAGAACGAACCTTTACAAAGCGGATTTCATCTCCAAACATTGCGGATATGTCGGCAGTCACACGGATGAAATAGGCATTGAGGTCGGAAAGATAAAAAACGGCGCTGTTTCCGTCAGCGAGGAATCCTCCCGCGCAATGGATCTTGTGAACAGGCTTGCGTCCTCCGCAGAACAGAACGCGGCTGCGGCGGAAGAGGTGGGCAAGTTCACCGAAGAACAGACAAAAGCGTTCAGCGAATTGACCATCGCATCTCAGGAACTCGCGGAAATGGCGGACGACCTTAAACAGTCAACCGACATCGCGAAATCCTCCGAAGAGGTTGCGGCGGCGGCGGAAGAGCTTTCTTCCACAATCGAAGAACTTGACGCATCCGCAGACGAGGTTCTTAAAGCCATCGACCAGATGGACACCGGAACAACCGAAATATTCACAGAAATAACCGGCATCACCAAAGAATTTGACAAGATAAACACTCACATAAACAACGTTAAAAACAGCTGGCACGTTATGGCCGATCACGGAAAGCTGGTTGACAACGCACTCGACGAAATAAAAGCGCTGGATCACCTTGTGTTCATCGACCAGCTTGAAGATGCGATGAACAACAACCATGAATTCCACGGACAGCTCGACCCCACAAAATGTGCGTTCGGCGCATGGTATCTCACATATAAACCCGACGCGGGCAAAGAGGAAAAGGCGTTTGACTGTATACGCGAACCTCACAACCACGTTCACCTGGGCGCAGGCGAGATAGTGAACCTTATGAAAGACGGCAAAATTCAGGAAGCCAGACGCATTTTTGACGAAAAGGTGAGACCTGCTGTCGGTGAATTCAAAACTCAGTTCAAAGACTTCAAACACGGCATAGAGCTTATCATCAAAGGTTTCGTTGCATCCATCAACAACCTGAAAGACGTGCACGATGAAGTGACCGTGCTGAACAAATCCTTCGGCAATATCAAAAAGATCGTAGACACCATCAACAACGTCGCCATCCAGACAAATATGCTTGCAGTTAACGGTAATATAGAAGCAGCACGTTCAGGTGAATACGGAAGAGGATTTTCAGTTGTTGCCGCAGACATCCGCGCACTGGCAAACGAATCCGCAGACAACGCTGACAAAATGAAAGACATCCTCGACGAGATGTACGATCAGGTCATCAACTTCCAGAACGAACTGGCAGAGATTACCTCTCTCATCCGCGTACAGATAACAAAATCACAGTACGCGGTGGACAACCTCACGGAAGTTGGAGTGATACGCAAACATCTCATTGAACTTTATAAAACATGTTCAGGACACGTCGACGCTGCAGAATCCAGAGTTGATCAGGTCAACGGAGCATGTGAAGAGGGCAGAGAGGCGGCAGAAAACCTTAAGGCTCTCTCCGAAGAGGCTAAAAACGCCGCAGACGAGCAGGTCAAAGGTCTTCGCGAAATAGCGGCGGCAGCAGAAGAGGTTGCATCTCTCGCAGACGAAATGCAGACATTCTGATAATGCTCCTTGCAGCATACTGACAGAGGAGAGATTAAATGTCATCAGCAGTTGAAAGTCAGCAGGACAGCATATATGTGTCGTTCCGCCTCGGTCAGGAGACATACGGCATAGGGATCGACGATGTTAAGCAGATAATCCGTCTGCCGCACATCACCCGTGTACCGAAAATGCCTCCCCACGTTCTGGGCATGACAAACCTCAGAGGTGAGGTAATGCCGCTCACGGATCTTTCGCTTCGCCTCGGATATCAGAAACCATGTGAAAACACGGACGATACACGCGTTATAGTGGTGGAAAAAGAGGGAACGCTCAACGGCTTCGTTGTTGAATCCGTAAGCGAGGTGAAATCCACAGAGGTACACCAGCTCGACGCTTTTCCCGAAATGCTGAACGCCGACGTAGACAAAAGATATATTAACGGCATAATGAAGGTGAATCAGGGCGGCAGTATTATGCTCGTCCAGATACTCAACACCGACGAAGTGATAGATATCACTGTGCTGAAAGCGCAGATAGAGAAACAGGGATTCCGCAAAACCGCGGCAGCAAAAGCGGAAGAGGCGGCGGCGGCGAACCTGCACGAAAAGCGCTTCATCAGCTTTAACATAGGCAAACAGGAATATGCAGTGGAGATACACCGCATAAACGAGATAATCTGGATGCCCGAAGTGACAGCAATTCCCGGACTGCCGGGATATGTTCTCGGTATTTTTTCGCTGCGCGGAAAAGTGATACCGCTCATCTCACTCCATGACAAATTCGGAAGAAAAAACAGTGTTATCAATGAAAACAGCAGAGTTATCATCGTTGACATTAACGACGTGCTGGTAGCTTTTGCCGCAGACAAGGTAAACGCCGTATTAAGCGTTGAAGAGAATCTCATTGAGGAACCTCCGAAAGCTTTTGCAGAAGAAGACAGCGAAATATCCGCCGTGCTCAAGCTTGAAAAGGGCGAAAGACTGGTTATGGCTCTTGAGCCGAGAAACATCATGAACAAATCGGAACTGGAGGCACTTTCAAGGGTTGCCGATCAGTCCGCAGGGGATCTGACCATGACTGACCTTAACTCCCATTCAAAAGACGATGAAAAGCAGATAGTCACCTTTGAAATAGAAAACGAACAGTACGGCATCCTTATTGAAAAGGTTCAGGAGATAAACCGCTACACCAACGTCACAAAAGTGCCGAAAACCCCTAAGTTTGTGGAAGGCATCATAAATCTCAGGGGAGAGGTCATCCCGCTTATCGACCTGCGTACACGTTTTGACCTGAAAGCCAAGGAACGGGACGAATTTACCCGTGTTATCATCATTAATCTGAAAAAAATGAAGGTCGGCTTCGTCGTTGACGGAGTTGACGAGGTTCTGCGTATCAAAAACGAAGACATTGACGCAGTTCCGCCTGTTCTTTCCGCAACCGTAAGCTCGGAATTCATCGGGGGAGTCGTGAACATGGTCAGCAAACAGAAGATGATCCTTCTGCTCAACATTGAAGAACTGTTCTCGCAATCAGAAATGAGCAAACTGGAGAAAATGAAGCAGGAATGAAAAAAGTAAGGGTACTGGTTGTCGACGATTCCGCATTAATGCGGAAGAAAATAAAAGAGATGCTGGACGATTCGTTCGGCATAGAGGTCGTCGATACGGCAAGAAACGGAGAGGACGGGGTTGCAAAGGCAATGGCGCTTAAGCCGGATGTCATAACCCTTGACGTGAACATGCCGGTGATGGACGGGCTGACAGCCCTTAAGATCATCACCGATAATAATATATGCCCTGTAATAATGCTCAGCTCGCTGACGCAGGAGGGCGCTACAACAACCTTTCAGGCGCTGGAACTTGGCGCTTTCGACTTTGTGGCGAAACCCAGCGGAACAGTTTCCCGCGATATTGAGATGGTTAAAAGGGAACTGGCGGCAAAAGTTAAGGCGGCGGCAGGCATGGGCCTGTCGAAGCTAACCAGAAAAATAGCCGTTCCCAGATTTGAAAAACACGAAACAGAAGAACCTGAATACACGGCTTCGCGCGCGGCAAACGGCGATTTTAAAGCCGTCTGCATAGGGATTTCCACTGGCGGGCCGAAAACCATATTCGACGTCCTTCCGCATATCCCGCATGATCTGAACGCGGCGATATTTATGGTTCAGCATATGCCTGTGGGCTTTACTGAGGCTTATGCGAGAAGACTTAACGATTCCTGCCGCGTAACCGTTAAAGAGGTTGCGCCCGGAGACATAGTCACCCCGGGGATATGCTATGTTGGCAAGGCAGGCAACCATATGACGCTTTACAAAAAGATGAACGGCGAAATTACTGTTCGACTGGGAAAAACACCGGATCATGCGTTTATCCCCAGTGTCGATATAATGATGGAATCCGTTTCCGGCATTTTCGGCGATAAGACACTGGGCGTTCTCATGACGGGCATGGGTAACGACGGCGCCGCATCCATGTGCAGAATTAAGCAGGCAGGCGGGTTCACCATAGCAGAATCCGAAGAGACGGCAGTTGTGTACGGAATGCCGAAAGAAGCGGTGCTTAAAGGCTGTGCGGACATAGTTCTGCCAAGCTATAAAATAGCCGCGGAGATATGCAGAAAAGTGGAAAGAGGTTGGTGATATGGAAATTAAGGAACTTAAAACCAAGATTAAGGTCACTTTCCCGGACGAATCCGAAATATTCATGGCAGAGGAGTTTCTGTCGCTTTTCGGCGAAATATCATTCGGCGGAAAAGAGCTTGAGGCCGATATGACAAAGGTTTCCTCCATGGACACCGTGTTTCTGCAAATAACTCTTTCACTGTTTAAAACAGCGAAGGACGCAGGCTCAAAAATAACTCTTAAATCATGTGAGTCTTTTGATAAATTAATCAGTCTGTACGGATTGCAGATACAAGATGCAATCGGAGGGAATTAATGAAACGTATCCTTATTGTTGACGATGCCATAACCATGCGTCAGCTTGTTGCGGCGACGCTGAAGTCCGCCGGCTACGAAGTTGTGGACGCAAGGGACGGGGTGGACGCGCTGAAAAAACTTGAAACGGGGCGCTTCAACCTCGTCGTTTCCGATGTCAACATGCCAAACATGGACGGCATCACATTTCTTAAAGAGATGAAGAAGAACCCTACCCATAAATTTACGCCTGTGATAATGCTGACGACCGAATCTCAGGCGGGTATCAAGGAAGAGGGCAGACAGGCGGGCGCAAAGGCATGGATAGTCAAGCCTTTTAAGCCCAACGACCTTCTTGCCGTAATAAAAAAGATAATCGGCTGACGACAGGAGCAGACAAGTGGACAGACAGACGCTCATTGAAAAGCTGAAAGACCCCGACGAGGCGGAAAGAATTTATACCGTTGAGGACGTTCTTTCCGAAAAGAACGAAGACCTCTATCCGGTACTCATCCGCCATATGTATTCGGAAACCAGCCGTCTTGTCCGCGAACTGATTGTCGAAGCTTTCAAAGTTCTCGACATTTCCCCTTTCTTTTCAGACATTGCGAAATATTTTGAATCTGCCGATGCGTACATAAGAAACTGTGCCATTGAGATATTCGGTTCAAAAGGCGAGGACGCGGTGGCGTTTCTCACCTCCATAATGGATCACCAGAACCGCGAGGTTCGCAAGCTTGTGCTGGACAGCCTTGTCGCCACAAGCTCAAAATATTCCATCCCCGCGCTGCGGGCGGCACTAAACGATAAAGCGCCCAACGTTATGATGACTGCAGTGGAATACCTCGGCAAGATATACGACGAGGATTCATTGGAAGACATCATGAACATTTTTGAGAATACACACGAACCTATGGTTCGCATGTCCTGCCTAGAAACGCTGACGATAATGGGAAAACCCGCCACTGTTGACAGGGTTCTTGCCGTTGTCGGAGGAAGAACGATGGACAGCATCTTTAAGCCCACAGTCTTAAGACTTGTCGGGGAAAAAGGTGCAACACGCCATCTGGATTTTCTGCTCTCTTTTTTGAACAACAAAAACACAATGTATTTCAAAGAGATAGCAAACGCTGTACTCAAGATCGTTTCCAGACACGACATACACAAGCTGGACGAGGGACATACAAAATTTATGCTGAACAACCTCCGCAACCTCGACGGGTATCCGGAGGAGAGACTTACTTTTCTTTATATTGTGTCGCACCTTGATATCCCGGACAAGGCAGCTCTTTACGAGGAACTGGCGTCAGATACAAACGAGAACATATGCATGACAGCTCTCGAGCATCTGGCTGTGACAAACAGGGATAAAGCTATCAGGATAACCGAAATGAAGCTCGCAGGAGCGGACGGAGAGTACAGGAGAATGCTCCAAAGTCTTCTGGAAACCTTATAGGAGCGGCACAAGCGGATCATGTTCATCAACAACGATGACTACACAGACCTGACAGCTTTTATTTATAAAAAGTCAGGTATTAAATTTGAAGAAAAGAAACGGTACTTCATCAACAAAAGGGTCGAAAAAAGACTTCTTGAGATGGGTATAGAGGGCGTAAGGGAATATCTGCGCTATCTCAAATTCAAGGACACCGGCGATGAGTTTCAGTCTCTCATGAACCTGCTTACGGTTAACGAGACCTATTTCTTTCGCGAGTTTTCCACCCTTGAAACATTTGCCGAGCATTGTCTTCAGGAGATAATCGAAAGGAAAGAGGCAGTAAACGACAGGAACCTGCGCATATGGTCTGCCGGATGCTCCACAGGCGAGGAACCCTATACGCTCGCGATTATATTAAGAGAGATGATGGACAACCTGCCGAGCTGGGATGTGCGCATACTGGCAAGCGACATAGACGAGAACGTTCTGGCAAAGGCCGATGAAGCAAAATATGACGACCGCAGTCTGAAAGACGTGCCGGACGAATATTATAGAAAATATTTCACCACCTCAGGCGGGTTTCATACCCCCGTAAGAGAGGTGCGGAACATGGTCACCTTTGAACATCTCAACCTGATGGACAGGGACGCCATGAGAAAAAAACGCGGATTTGATTTCATCTTTTGCAGAAATGTGCTGATATACTTTGACGAGCTGTCCAGAAAACAGGTGGTGGACCACTATTACATTTCCATGAACAAAGGCGGCTACATCTTTCTGGGACACAGCGAATCGGTGGGCAGAATAACCACCGCATTCAGTATGAAACGCATGGGGTCAGGCGTTGTATACTACAAGGGGTAATTATGGCTATTAAGGTATTGGTTATCGACGATTCGGATATGGTTAGGCATTTCCACAGCAATATCCTTAAGTCTTCAGGGTTTGAGGCGGACGGAGCCATCGACGGAATGGATGCGCTTGAAAAGTCCATGCAGACCAACTATGCCCTGATGCTGTGCGATCTGAACATGCCCCGCATGGACGGAGTTACATTCATAAAAGAATACAGGAAAACGGGAAAAGAAACCCCGATAATCATAATAACTACGCAGGAAGAACTGGAAAACCGTAAAAAAGGTTACGAATCAGGTGCAAACCTGTACATAACAAAGCCCGTTAAACCCGACGACCTGATACTGAATATCAAGATGCTGCTGGGCATCATTTGATTACCGGAGTGGAAATATGACTCAGATCGACATGGAAAAATTCAGGATGGAGTTTCTTGAGGAGGCTGCCGATCTCCTCGAAAACGCCAACGAAAGCATCCTTAAAGCCGAATCGGAGGGAGATGCGGAACTGTTTAACGCGGTTTTTCGCAATATCCACACCATAAAGGGCAGTGCAGGAGGGTTCGGGTTCGACAATATGTCGGAGTTCGCACACCACCTCGAATCGCTGCTGGATAAACTTAGAAACGGCGATATCAAAATTGACGGCGATATAACCGACCTGCTTCTGAAAGGGGTGGATATCCTTTTTGAAATGATAGAGTACGCACGCGGCAAAAAGACATACGACCGCGACCTGTCGGACATAATAGCCATGTATGACGCCACAAACGGCGATAAACAGGAAGAGACACATAAAACCGAAACCGCCGTCAGGGATATCCCGCGCGCGGCGGCAGATATTTCTGAACATCTGAGGCTGAATGACCCCGGATTCGGAAAAGTTTACAGAGTTCAGGTGAACTTCACCGACGACATGCTTGAAAACGGGTACGACCCGCAGACACTCCTTGCAAACCTTAAGGAGATATCCGAATATTATCTTGCCGTCACAGACACTTCCAATGTTCCCGTCTTATCGGTTCTGGAGCCTTACAAGCTTTACCTGCGCCCTGAAATTTACATCATAAGCGACGCGGCAATCGAAGAAATAGCCGATCTTGCGTTCGACCCTGAACTCATGACCATCACAGAGATATCATTGGAAGAGCAGAGCACATCCGAAGTGCCCGCGCAGACAAAAGAATTCTCCGAAGAGGAATCCGCCATCGAAAAAGTGGATACTTCCGGCATCCAGTACGAGATGCTTGCGGAGCTTGCCAGCGGGATAGAAGACTATTTTGAATCAATAGAAAATTTCCTCATAGATATAGAAAAAACAGGCGAAGGCAAAAAAGACGCAGTTGACAACATCTTCCGTGTTTTCCACAACATAAAAGGCGACTGCGGATATGTAGGTTTTAACTTCCTTGAGAAATACGCCCACCTCGTCGAAAACATGCTGGACAAGGTACGTTCCGGCGCAATAGTCTTCGACAGAAGGGCTGCGGAATTTATTCTTAACGTCATTTCCGACGTAAAGGCGCTGGTGAAATCGCTGCTGAACAACACCACGCCCGAACTGCCGAAAACATACAGGCAGTTGCAGAACCTTCAGGAATCAATGCTCACTATGGAAGAGAAGACCCCCGCTGTGACAGGGGATGTAAAGATTTTCCTTGCGCAGGTGGATCAGTTTTTCGAGATAATCTCTCTGGCAAAAGCAGACGGCAACAATGCCGGAATGCTTAAACGCGCCGCAATGGGATTTTCCAACGCAGCCAAGTTCATAGGGTTCACCGACCTGATGGAGATAGCACATAAATTCGCAGACAAGGCCGGCACAGGTGCGGATTTTTCACCCGAGCTGGCGCAGATAGATCACTATATCAAAGACCTGAAATCTCCAGCCAAAAAGCTCGGTGAACTGCTGGTCGAATCCGGAAAAGTCACTGCAAAAGAGATAGAGGATGCGAAGGCACAACAGAAAAAGATAGGCGAAATACTTGTGGATCAGGGGAAACTTGAGCCGAAAGACCTTGAGATAGCTCTTAAGAAACAGGTTATCATGAAAGCCACCACAAGCGTCCCGGAATCCGACAACAGCAGCATCTCCCTCGCTTCCGCCCTCACAAAAGAGGAACAGGAGGAGAAGGGCGATACCTCCAAAGAGAAATATTCCCAGTCCATGAAGGTGGATCAGGAAAAAATAGACAAATTCACAAACACCATAGGCGAACTTGTGGTGGCAAAGAACGCATACGAATACATGATGCAGAGGCTGATACGCGAGTTTGACCTCCCCACAAGCCTTATCAAGGACTTTAAGGACAACTCAAACCTGATATCGCGAATTTCTCAGGATCTCCAGCGTGATATCATGTCGCTGCGCATGGTGCCGATAAAACAGATTTTCAACAAATTTCCCCGCGTTGTAAGGGATATCGCACGCAAGCAGAACAAGCAGATAGACCTGCGCATAATAGGCGAGGACACAGAGATAGATAAGAAGATAGCGGATATCCTTTCCGACCCGCTGGTTCACCTTGTCCGCAACTCCTGTGACCACGGGATAGAATCACCGGAGGACAGAGCCAAAGCTTCCAAACCGGAAGAGGGACAGCTCATTCTTAAGGCGTACAACGAGGGCAGTTTCGTCTATATCGAGGTTATTGACGACGGACGCGGAATGGATCCTAAAAAGATTCTGGCAAAGGCGGTACAGAAAGGACTTGCCCCCGACGATGCGGTGCTTTCCGACAACGAGATAATACAGTTCATCCTTGCGCCCGGCTTCTCCACTGCGGAACAGGTAACGGACATCTCCGGACGCGGCGTGGGTATGGATGTCGTTAAAAGCTCCATAACCAGTGTCGGCGGCACCATAGACGTTCAATCGTCGCTGGGCGACGGATCAAGGATGGTCATGAAGATACCCGTCACAATAGGCATGTCGACATCGCTTCTTGTGCGGATGGAATCTGATGAACACTACGCTTTCCCCATTGAGAACGTGGCGGAAACCATAAAAATTGCCAAAGAACAGGTCAAAGACCTCCATTTCGGCAACGGAATATACTACAGAGGCAACGTACTGCCCCTGATACAGCTTTCAAAACTGCTCGGCGACGAGGAAAAAGAACTCGCCGATGAGGTTAATATCGTTATAACGGTTACAGATGAGGGGAAAACGGGTATAATTGTGGATGAACTGCTGAACAGAATGGACATCGCCATCAAACCCGTGCCGGAATACTTCGCTCATCTTAATTATATAGGCGGCGTTACCATCCTTGGCGACGGACAGGCCGTTCTGGTTTTGAATGTAAACAAATTATTATAGCGGCGGGAATTATGAATGTACTTATTGTAGACGACAACTCTCTTCATCTGAAGATGTGCAAAATACTATTGGAAAAACTGAAACATAAGGTTGATACTGCGGAATCCGTGAACGTGCTTAAAAAACTGCTTCCCACTATGCAGCAGCCGGACGTTGCGCTTGTGGATTTCAGACTGGAACCGGGCATAACAGGCGTTGATATCCTGAATATGCTTAAAATTGAGAATAAGTGGACAAAAACAAAATACATCGCTCTCACGGCGGACGTTGCCGAAAAGAGCAATCTCGGCGGAGCCGGGTTTGACGGCATTATATTTAAGCCCGTCACAGAAACCCTCCTCGCAGAAACATTAAGGGCATATGAATAGCGCATACGACAGACTTAAAAACGAAATTGACGAGTGCTTTTTACAAATCGTAGGAATAATTAACGAGATAATCAAGCACCGCAGTGAAAGCTTCGGGGCTATGCTGAGCGTCGGAGAGAAGATACAGAGCGACTCAAACAGCTTTGTGGGCAACACGGACGAGATAGTCCGCCACATCTCTGACAACATCAACAAAAAAATTGAAAACCTTAACATGGAGAAGATGCGCGGTGAACTGAATGACGCTACAGATACATTTCTCTCCATAACGGAGGAGCTTGAGCTTCTGTCATACAACACCATATGCCGGACAATGGCTCTGGGCGACAAAGGCTCAACCATCACTCACATCAGCAAGGAAATAAAAAAATATTCCACGACGGTGAAAACCCTTCTGGATGAGATAACCAAAGAATTTGCCGCTGTGTACGAACAGTTCAGGTACATAGCCGAAAACATAATCAACAGCGATATAAACAGCAGTGCGGAATTCCTGAAACTGGACGACACAGACACTATAGTCATAACGTCGGACGTATCGGAGCTTATTGAGAACTCGCAATTCCACGACATCTTTTCGCAGGAACTTGAGATAATCAAAGACGCCATGGGGCAAAACGGCTTTAACGGAGCTTACGAAGCCGGAACTGTATTCGGTGTTTACGAAAAGGCACTGGCAAAGCTGGATTTCATCAAAAGCGAACTGCAAAACAAACTTTACAATATAAAAGAAGTAATGAAGGATTTCCTTTACTCCTTTAATACTGACCTGCAGAACATCGTCGGCAAAACAAATATCCTGCGCGAGGAACTGATGCGTGTGCATGAGGTTTCAAGCACCATATGCGGAACCATAAACGACCTGCAGCAAAAAACAACCCAGTCGCAAGCAGTTATCAATCAGGCGACGATGCGTGTCAACGGGCTTGGAAAACAATCAAAAACATTCAAAAACCTTGTGGTTGTCACAGCCATAGAAGTTGCAAGAATAAACGACGAAGACCTGAGAAGCGTCGTTTCGTCCATGTTAAGCACGGAGCAGGAACTCCAGAGACTGATAGCAAAACTGCACTCAAACATAACCCTCTGGCAGAATCTTCAAACTGATTTCAGCTCAACCTTTAAAGAGGCGGGAACTCATTTGAGACACATCTGCAGTTCCAACACTTCAACCGAAAGAGACCATATGCTTAAAAACACATACGACCTTGAAAACCAGCTCACAAATTTCCGCAGTATATTCACCGGGGACAAATACATGAGCTTTTTCGACACCAACACCGAAAAACTCGTTGAACTGTTCGGAGAATTTATTGACAACGTTCAGGAAGAATTTGAAAAATTCAACAATAAACTCACCAATGAAATACTTGCCGACGAAGACTTCACCAGAGGCAGAAACGATTCTGAACTGAAAGACATACTGGCATCTGAAAACGATCAGTCCAGTATAGAGTTCTTTTAGGCATCACCATGAAACTGCTGATAGCCGACGACGACAAACTCAACCGGATACTGCTTTCAAAACTCATGCAGAAGATGGGCGCTGAATGTTTTCCGGCGGAAAACGGACAGCAGGCTCTGGATATGGTTTTGGCGGAAAATTTCGACGCTGTCCTTCTGGACATAAACATGCCCCTTATGCAGGGACCCGAGTGCGCTGAAAAGATAAGAACCGCAAAGGAAAATTACAGCGAACTGCCGGTGCTGGTGTGCATCTCCGCTGATGATGAATTTTCCGACGATCCCCTTTTCGATTTCGCCCTTTTTAAGCCCTTCATGAGCGAAGATATACAGAATTTTCTGAATGCATTGGCAGAATGTAAAAAAGAGATAAACTATGATCTTGACGGGGTGTCCGAAAAAATAGGGCTGGACAGCGAAACTATGCTCATGCTTATGGAAGAGTTTATATCCGTTATGGACGAAGAATACCAGAACCTCAGAAATGCTATTTACAGCAAAGACAAAGAGATGATCACCCATGTCGCCCACAAGATGAAAGGCGCATCGGCGGGAATGATGGTCACGGGACTTCAGGAGCTTTGCGCCGGTATGCAGAACGCGGATAAATCTGATATAAACAATATTAAACTGCTCCTTATCAGAATTCACTGCTGTTACAGTAAATTTCGGGCATTATTCACACGCTGACAGGCTTGCGCCTGCCTCCCCTTTCTGTTAAATTATATTTAGGTAAATATCATGATAAATACGGACGTATGCATCGGAGACCTCTTAAACAACGGCAGTATCGTTTTTTTCAGGCTCAAACCTGAACCCGGGTACCCCTTTGTCTGGATATCCCCTAATTCTTTAAAGGTCATAGGATACGGCAGCCCGGATGTTGATAGGGGACTTGCCTTCACCGACATAGTGTTCCGCGAAGACCGTTTCGCAGTGCTTTCCGCACTTGAGGACAGCGCTCAATGCGGACGCGACTCAACCTTTGAATCCGGTTTCAAAGCGGTCTGCGGTTCTGGCAAAACCATTAACGTACGTGCATTCTTCAGCATCAAGAACAGTAACGGCGAAACCTGCGTCAGCGGCTATATGTCAGACACATCCGGCAGTTCCGAAATTTCCGCCCGCCTTGAGACAATACTTTCAACTATGCCCGGCGGCATGATAGAGATGGACACGGAGTGCAGGATAATCTCTGCGAACAAGGCCATTTACGAAATATACGGTTACAGCTCCGAAGAGCTTAAAGGCAAAAGCCTGTCCATACTCATGGACGAACACAGCGGAAGCTACGTTGTGGACAATTTCCGTATGGCGGCAATAAACGAGGCTCTGCCCACACGTTTCACTCATAAACATCTTAAAAAGAACGGTGAGGCGGTTTATGTTGAGCTGGCTTGGGACTACATCCGCGACAGCAAACACCGCATAAAAGGCTTTATCTGCTCTATAACCGACGTCACCGATAAGAAACTTTCCCACGATGCAATGGTGAAACAGCTCAAATTTCTTCATCATATTCTGGAATCCATTTCCAACCCCTTCTTTGTGGTTGACACGGACACTATGGATGTTGTCATTTCAAACAGCGCGGCGGGAGGCACAACAGGCGTAAAATGCTATGACCTGCCCCATGGGAAGGGCAAAGCCTGCTTTCTGGATTCGCTTGAATGTCCTCTGGAAACCGTTAAAACCACCCGTCAGCCCTGCGTGCGCGAACAGATTCATACGGAAGGCGACGGTTCAAAGACATATTACGAGATACACGGGCAGCCCGTTTTCAACGAAAAGGGGCAGGTTGTCCAGATGATAGAATACGCACTGGACATCACAGACAGAAAGAGGACGGAAAGCGAACTTGAGAAATACAGAAACCATCTCGAAACGCTGGTAAAAAAGCGCACGGATGAGCTGAACAAGGCGAACCGGCAGCTTATGGAAGAGATTGACGAGCGGATAGAGAAGGAGCGCCAGCTTGTCCTTGCCGCAAACGTTATAGAGAACACCATAGAGGGCATCACCATCACCGACTGTTTCGGCACCATAATGCAGGTGAACCCCGCCTTCACTGAGATAACAGGCTACACGGCGGACGAGGTTATCGGCAAGACGCCGCGCATACTGAAATCCGAAAAGCACGACGGACAGTTCTACCACCGCATGTGGGACAGCCTTATAAAAAAAGGCAACTGGTCAGGGGAGATATGGAACAGGCGCAAAAACGGCGACGCATACCCCGAATGGCTCTCTATTAACGCCATACGCGACGAGCTGAACAACATAACCCACTTTGTTGCTGTGTTCCACGACATATCGGAAGTTAAGCAGGGCGAGGAGAAACTGAAATATCAGGCGAACCACGACACACTGACGGGACTTCCGAACAGACAGCTTTTCAACGACCGCCTTGAAATGGCGATAGCATACGCGAAACGTCACAGCCAGAAGATCGCGGTTATCTTTATCGACCTCGACAACTTCAAAAACGTTAACGATACACTCGGTCATTACGTCGGAGACATTCTCCTGCAGAAAGTGGCGGAGATACTGAAAAGCTGTGTCCGCACGGAAGATACGGTTGCGCGTCTGGGCGGCGACGAGTTCATGCTTATCCTTCAGGACATTCTGTCCGAATCAAACGCAGTTGACACCTCAAGACGAATACTGTCGGAGTTCTCAAAACCCATAAGCATCAGCGGCAACGAATTCTTTATAAACGCCAGCCTCGGTATAACCATCTATCCTAACGACGGGGAGGACGTTCTTACCATGGTGAAGAACGCAGACCTCGCTATGTACCGTGTCAAAGAAACTGGCAAGAACGGTTATCAGCTATTCACAAAAAACATGAACGAAAAGGTGCTGTCCCGCGTGAACATGGAAAAAGAACTGCGAAAGGCTGTGGCGGCGAACGATTTCGATGTGGTATACCAGCCGAAGGTGAGCCTTATAACCGGAACCATTACGGGCGCAGAGGCTCTCATCCGCTGGAACAGAGACGGAGTGCTTATTCCGCCGTCGGAGTTCATTCCGGTTGCGGAAGAGACCGGACACATAATCTCAATAGGCAGAACCGTGCTGGCAAAAGCCTGCGAAGATGCCGTTCAATGGCATAATATGGGATTTTCCGATATAGACATTGCCGTAAACCTGTCCGCAAGACAGTTCCGCGACGAAAACCTCATCAACACAGTATGCTCAATTGTTAAGTCCACCGGGATAAAACCGGACCTTCTGGGGCTTGAGATAACCGAAAACACTATGATGGAGGATATCCAGACAACGATAATCGCCCTCGCGCATCTCGTTCAGCAGGGGATAAAGATATCAATCGACGACTTCGGAACGGGATATTCATCACTCAGCTATCTGAAACTGTTTCCCATAAATATTCTCAAGGTCGACAGGCAATTCATCAAGGACATCCCCGATGACCCCGACGACATTGCCATCTCAACAGCGATAATTAATCTGGCAAAAGGTCTCAACCTGCAGGTCATTGCCGAGGGTGTGGAAACTCAGGCACAGCTTGATTTCTGCCGCGAGCGCGGATGCGACGGCATACAGGGATATTATTTCAGCAAACCCCTTTCGTACGAAGAATTCATCGAACTGCTCAAGAGCGGTAAAACACTGATTTAGCCGCAGAATAAACTTCTGCCGCAGGCATATTCAGCTTTTCGCCCGCCGCTACGCAATCGTCCCATTCTGGGCTGTATTTTACTATATCTTTATACTCAAGCACTTTGATATGCACCTTTTCACCGCGGATATCAACGCTCTCCATCCGCCTGTCCATGATTATGCGGTCAACTGGATAGTGTCGAAGACCAGCTGTGGAAGTGTCCGCAAAAATCACCTGAGCTACGGACTCAAGATTCTCTTTTTCACAAAGTACGTTCAGCAGAAAAACAGGTCTGTTCTTTTTGCCTATGGACTGGGTAAGCATGACATCCAGAGCGAGGGATTTCAGCCGCGCAAAAAGATGTCCCATCATCTCGCCCGTGCAGTCGTCTATGGAGGTTTCAGCCATCACAAGCCCGCCCTGCACAGCGCCTTCAATAAGTATGCCGCGAAGCATGTTCGGCACTGTCTTAAAGGTCTTTGTGCCAGTGGAAAACGCGGTTTTTATAATCTTTCCCGACAGACCGCCGTATCTTTTCACATAATATTTCAAAATCGCCGCGCCCGTGGGCGTGGTCATCTCGGTCTGCTCGGAAGAGGGAGCTATCTCCACACCCTCAAGTATCTTCAGCACCGCCGGAGCAGGCACGGGCATTATACCGTGCGCCATCTTCACCATTCCGCTGCCCAGAACAGGCAGAGAGGAGGTTATCTCCGTTATGCCAAGCTGCTCAACTCCGTATGCGAATACGGCTATGTCGAATATCGAATCCAGCGCACCGACCTCGTGAAAATGCACGTCTTCCGGTGATTTGCCGTGGACTGCACCCTCCGCGCCGGCAATTATCTGAAATATGCCTATAGCATCCCTTTTCACCTGTTCGGAAAAAGCGGAACGCTCCAGCATTTCGCGGATATCCTTCATGGTTCTGTGGGCGTGCTCGTGAGGCAGGTCAAGACAAAGCCGTCCACAGACGACACCGGAAACGTCGGCGCTCTCCATGGAAGCCTTTATTTCGACTCCGACCATATCCGAAACGAGTTCCGCCGCCGCGGCAACATCAAGCCCCAGCCCGCAGAGAACCCCAACGGACATATCGCCCGATATGCCTGAAACTATATCAAAGTGAAGCGTAGTATTTGCAGACATTATTTACCCCGCATATGCCGCATTTCGGGTTTTTAGCCGTGCATATCTCCCGCCCGAAGCGGATGCACCTGTGTCCCCAAACGCAGTGATTTTCGCCGTCTATAAGCTTCTCAAGCTCATGCTCTATTTTAACAGGGTCTTCGGTATCCACCAGACCCAGCCTGTTTGTAATCCTCCTGACGTGTGTGTCCACAACGACACCCGCCATGTGCCATACGTTCCCGCGCACAACGTTCGCCGTCTTTCTCCCCACGCCCGCCAAAGCGGTGAGAGCGTCCATATCGTCAGGCACCTCGCCGCCGTGGTTCTGCACCAGACTGTTAGCCATGCTGATAAGGTTTTTTGCCTTAACCTTATACATACCTGCGCTCTTTATGATTTGCTCAATGTCTTCTAACTTAGCAGAAGCCAGCGCAAAAGCGTCCGGATATTTCTTAAACAGAGCAGGTGTGATCCCGTTCACCCGCTTATCTGTGCATTGCGCGGAAAGCGCGGTAGCGCAAACGAGCTGAAACGGATTTTCATAATTCAGCGAGCAGGTGGCGTCCGCCCAGTTTTCAGCTAAAAAATTTTCAAAAATCCTTGAAAGTTCTTTTTTGTCCATATTTATCCGATCGAATGAGATTGCTTCGCTGCACTCGCAAAGACAAACGATACCCGTCTTCGCGAGGAGCGCGGCGACGACGCGATCCCGTCTTTACTCAATACATTTTATTTATAATTTATTTTTTTCCGTTTGCCCAGACGCAGTTTTTTGGTGTAGTATTGCCGATGGATTTTGAACTGCTTAAATATCTGATACTTCCGGCATTCGGCTTCTTCGCCGGGTTCATCAACACTATGGCAGGCGGCGGGTCTTTTCTTACGACACCTCTGCTCATTTTCACCGGACTTGACCCGACGGTGGCAAACGCCACCAACAGGCTCGGCATCTGGATTCAATCCGTTTTCGGTTTCAACAAATTCCGCACCATGGGTTATTTCCCCGTCCGCATGGGCAAAGTATCCATTCTGCCCTCCGTTCTGGGAGCGCTTATGGGGTCTTATCTTGCGACCATTGTAGCGGAGGACGCATTCCGTAAATATCTGGCGTTTTTCATGGTGATCATGACACTTGTCACCTTTTTCAGACCGAAATCATCAAAAGTCACCGAAGACCTCGAAAAGGGCTTAAAAAATACAGTCGTCTGTTCTCTGGTGTTCTTTGTCATGGGAATATACAGCGGCTTCATTCAGGCGGGAGTGGGTTTTCTGGTACTTGCGTACTGTGTTATGAACGGCATGGACTACATCCGCGGCAACGCCATAAAGATGTTCATGAACCTGTCCACGGCAACGCTTTCGATGGCCGTATTCATTTACAACGGTAAGGTCGTCTGGCTTCAGGGGATATTACTGGGACTGGGCATGGCGGCAGGTGCCGTTCTCGCCGCAAAATTCTCTGTCAGAGCTGGGAACGTTTTCATCAAAAGATTCGTATCGGCGGCCGTTATACTTTTCGCAGTCCTTCTTCTTGTCACTGAATAAAACCCAGATCGCTTCGTCACTCCTTTCCCCGCGAAGACAAAAAACCGTCTCTGCGAGCCAAAGCCGAAGCAGTCTCATTCTCTTCGGTTTTCTGTTTACCGGGTAAAGGTCATTCTGTACTTTTTTACGAGCATATCCGGAACGTAGCTGGTCTTCGCCACGCGCAGAGCAACACTGCCCAGATCCTGTTCAAAGTTTATAAACTCGTACCTTTTCGGCAGAATTGACGCAAAATCGTTATAGATGAACTGATAAATACCTTTATATGTAGTCAGACCCTTCGCAAAGTGCATGACGTATGTGTTCTCCGTCAGTTCCTCGCCAAGAATAAACGCCGCGGGCTTCTTGTCCGCGTAGTAAATCCCGCCGCAGATGCCAAGCTCTTTGTAAAGAGTGAGCGCCTCATGGCAGGCATTGTAGTCTGTCTGGTCGCTCGGCAGGTCAGCCTGAGACTGCCATTCGTCAAGTATATAAAACGCATCGGCGATGTTGTCATTTGTTATCAGAAACGCCGTTGCGGAATAAAGCTGTGTAAACTGTTTAAGCAGGTTGCGCTTTTTGTGGAGCTTGCGTCCGGCATAGGTGGACATTTTTACGCTGGTATAGATATAGTCAGTGTCGCCGTCCTGATATGTCAGGTTTACGCCGTACTGTTTGAAATACTCCGCCCAGTCCTCAAAAACCGGAAAGAAGAAATCGCAGTTTTTCTGTAACTCGCGCAGGGTTTCAACAGGAACATCCCGCATGTCAGCCGCAGGCATGATGTGCGTCTTGCCGTCATAGGTGGTACCCTGAAGAAAAGTGAACCCGTCCTTTTCAAACACATGATAATCGTGGTTGCCGCGAAAAAGATAAAGGTTCTGAAAGCTGTATTCGGATACAGGAATATTAACTGACTTAAGCATTGGAGAAAGCGTTGGCTTGTGTTCAAGCGATATGGGAGTGCCGATCATTTCTGTCATTGAGTTTACCATCTACATCAATTTCGTCCAAAATTAATTAAATGCAAGTATAAAAATTATTTTAGTTGTTGTACGCCCTAAATAGCGAATGACGCAATATAAAATCTCATTTATGAAATAATTTTGCATTTCATCTTAATAAATTTTCCCTTTCAAAAATACCTGTGTTATATATAATTTAGTTTCAGGTTTTGATTAAAAGCCATTACGGCACTTTTTGTGCCTGAACGGAGCGGACTAAACATGTTTTTTGATCTTTCCATTCTGTGTGCAGTGCTTGCACTTCTGCATGTCACCCTGTTCATTTTTATGGGGTATCAGAGGCTTGCGGCAATAACAAACATCTTCGCCGTTCTTGGTCTGGTGTTCTCATCAGCACAGTTCATCACCCTTTGGCAGACAAGGCATATGCTCCCGTTCGGGTCTGTCAGCGGACTTTTCCTTTTCCTTTCACAGGCGCTGATGCTCGTTTACATCATGATGTACATAAAATACCGCAGGCTTACACTGGGTCTCTTCATCTTCCCGCTTACGGTGCTTTTCGTTATGATAGCACGCTTCGCAGGAGGCATGCCGACAAACATAAATCCCCATGCGGCAGGTTTCTGGCTTTATATACATTTGCCCTTCACAATAATAGGCACCGCTTTTTTCATGGTATCAACCATCGGCGGCATAATGTATTTCGTTCAGGAACGTCAGCTTAAGAACAAAAAGTTCGGGATAATCTTCCGCAGTTTTCCTCCCCTTGACACCATAGACAAGCTTATCAACACAACCCTCTACATAGGCTTCTACACCTTCACCATCGGTCTTCTTTCGGGACTTATATGGATGATGTATGCCAACGGGGTCATAAACATCTACAGCCCTAAACTTGTTTTCGCCATAATCACATGGATAATTTACAGCGGCATAACATTTTATAAACAGATAAAAGGGATGTCTCCAAAGGACACGGCTTTGTCTACCATAGTAGGTTTTATTTCCGTACTGATAACATACGTCGGTGTGGCTTTTTTTGTAATGGGATGAAATTAATATGCAACTTGCAGTTTTAGGTTTAAACCACAACACAGCGCCTGTCGGCGTAAGGGAAACCCTTGCCGTCGACGGGTCGGAACTCGCTGAGATTTATTCTGAAATAATGAACAACGACAGGATCTATGAGGCGATGATAATCTCCACCTGCAACAGGGTGGAATACTATATCGTAACCGACGATTTCCTGTGCAACATTGAAAGCGTTCTTGAAATAGTCTCCGAACACTGCAAAATGGACAGGTCGGAACTTCGCAAATACACCTATATCCACTGCGGCGAGGACTCCGTGCGCCATATCTTCCGTGTGGCGAGCGGTCTTGATTCACTTGTAATGGGCGAACCGCAGATATTCGGTCAGGTTAAAGATTCGTTCGAGAACTGCCGTCTGTACGGCGGTGCCGGAACTTTCCTCAAAAAACTTGAGGAATACACCATTAAAACCACCAAAAAAGTGCGTACCTACACAGGTATAGGCGAAAACCCCGTCTCCGTCAGCTATGCCGCTGTGGAACTCGCAACAAAGATATTCGGCAGTCTTGCAGACAAACACGCCCTTATCATCGGTGCGGGCGAAATGTGCGAACTGGCATCCAAGCACCTTGTCACAGCAGGAATAGGCGGCATTACAGTTACCAACAGAACATTTGAAAAAGCACAACGTCTCGCCGGAGAGGTCGACGGTTCCGCTGTTGAGTTCGACAGCTTCAAAACCTGCCTTCCGGATTCGGACATAATAATAAGCTCGACGGGAGCGACAGAGCTTCTCGTTACCGCTGCCGATGTGAAAGAGACTATGGCGCTCAGAAAGCGCCGCCCTATGTTCTTCATAGACATAGCAGTTCCCAGAGACATTGATCCGCTTATAAACGAACTTGAAAACGTATA
The DNA here is from genome assembly GCA_050251945.1 of Deferribacterales bacterium. Classification (GTDB taxonomy): domain Bacteria; phylum Chrysiogenota; class Deferribacteres; order Deferribacterales; family Geovibrionaceae; genus Seleniivibrio. Next base: position 154,612 of record JBFWLW010000003.1, read on the forward strand.
CGTTTACAGCATAGACGACCTTAAGGCTGTTGTTGACGCAAACCGCAAACAGCGGGAGAAAGAGGCTGTCAAAGCCATGGAATATATCGACGCGGGTCTTGCCATGTTTTACGAATGGCTCGAATCCATGAAGATAATCCCTGTTATCAAATCACTGCGTCAGCAGTTTGAAGACAAAAAGGAAGAGGAGCTTAAGCGCTTTTCATCCAAATTCAAAATTGACGACAAGAACGAACTTGCAAAATTGGAATACCTCGTAACGGCATACATGAACAAGGTACTGCACACACCGCTGAAGAACCTTAAGAACGCTTCGGCTGTCAAGGGTAAGTACTCACTGGACGAGGCGCTTAAAATCTTATTTGAACTTGAGGATATGAAATGAAAAAAGTCGTAATAGCAACAAGAGGCAGCAACCTCGCACTCTGGCAGGCGGAACACATCAAAGCTCTGCTTATGGAAAAACACGGAGTTGAGGTTGAGCTTAACGTCATAAAAACAAAAGGCGACATCATCCTTGACGTTCCGCTGGCAAAAATAGGCGGCAAAGGACTGTTCGTTAAAGAAATCGAACAGGCGCTTCTGGATAAAACTGCCGACATAGCCGTACACAGCATGAAGGACGTTCCCATGGAACTGCCCGAAGGACTGACACTCTACGCAAGCCCCATAGGCGAAACACCCTATGACTGCTTCGTTTCCGTTAAATACAACAAGCTGGACGAACTGCCTCAGGGCGCTGTGGTGGGCACAAGCAGCCTGCGCAGAAAGGTACAGCTTAAAAAATACCGCCCCGACCTCGTCATCAAAGACCTGCGCGGCAATGTGAATACCCGCCTTGCAAAGCTTGAAAAAGGCGAATACGACTGTATCATCCTCGCAAAAGCCGGACTCGTCCGTCTCGGTTTTGAGGAGCGCGTGCGCGAGACATTCAACACAGAAATGATGCTTCCCGCATGCTGTCAGGGCATCCTCGGCATCGAGATACGCGAGAACGACACAGAGATGATGAACCTGCTGAACTTCATCCGACATGAAGAGACAGAAACACGCGTTAAATGTGAGCGTGCTTTCCTGCGCCGTCTGGAAGGCGGATGTCAGGCACCCATCGCCGGACACTCCGTTGTCAGCGGCAATGCCATTTCAATGCGCGGTCTCGTTTCCGATATAGACGGAAACATCTTTATCGAAGAGAATATTAACGGCGATATCAAAAACGCGGAAGCTCTCGGAAAAGCCCTTGCCGACAGGATACTGGGTGCTGGCGGAAAAGAGATACTGGACGAAATTTACAAAAACGCCTGATGAACGTCCTTATAACACGGGAAGCCGACAAATACGCAAAGTTTGCAAAACTGCTGTCACAGGCGGGTCATACACCGTTTTCTCTGCCGATGATAGAGTGTGTTCCAGTTGACGCCGAAATTGACGGTTACTACGATTTCGGAGTGTTCACCAGCCTCAACGCTGTGAAATACTTTGACAGATATAAAGATTCTGTCCGCTTCGGTCAGATAGTCACTGTGGGTTCCGCAACAAAAGCCGCCATGGAAGAAGCGGGATACACCGTTGACCTTATGCCGGATGAGTTCTCCGCAGAGGGACTTATAGCACTATTTTCCGGATGTAACCTGACTGGGAAGACTTTTCTCATGGCGGGTGCTGAAACACGCGCGGGAAGTTTTCACGAATGGCTGAAACAGAACCAATGCACCGCTGAGATTGTCACTATATACAGAACGGTTCCTGTTGAGCGTACAAAAGACGAAATTGACGCTTTTATAGCTGAAAATGGAATTGATGTTGTAACCTTCGCATCGCCTTCCGCAGTCCGCGCTTTTTTTGACATCACGGATACCGACAAAACCATTGTCGTAATAGGTAAAACAACTGCCGACGCAGTTAAAAAATATAACAAAGATTGCCTGACCCCAAAGGATTTCACCCTTGAGGCTATGACAGAGATAATAAACACACTTTAAGAGGTGACATATGTTCCCCATTGACAGACCCAGAAGACTGAGAACCAGCGAAACAATGAGACGGATGGTGCGCGAAACCACACTAAGCGCGAATGACTTCATCTACCCGCTGTTCGTCTGCGAAGGCGAGAACATTAAAAATCCCGTGTCCTCAATGCCCGGCGTATTCCAGATGTCCATCGACAACATCGTTAAAGAGTGCGAAGAGGTGAAAGCCCTCGGTATCCCCGGCGTTATACTGTTCGGCATCCCCGCATACAAAGACGAAATGGGTTCCGAAGCCTATAACGAACACGGAATCATACAGAAAGCAATACGCGCCATTAAAGCACATGTCAAAGACCTGCTGGTCATAACTGACGTATGTATGTGCGAATACACGGACCACGGTCACTGCGGCATCATCAAGAACGGGGAAGTGGACAACGACGAAACGCTCCATTATCTCGCTCTTGAAACGCTTACACACGTCAAAGCAGGCGCGGATATGGTAGCACCCAGCGACATGATGGACGGGCGCGTCGAAGAGATGCGCAACATTCTGGACGATAACGGTTTTTCAAACATCCCGATCATGAGCTATTCCGTCAAATACTGCTCCGCTTTCTACGGACCATTCCGCGAAGCGGCAGAATCCACACCGAAATTCGGCGATAGAAAAACTTATCAGATGGATCCGGCAAACCGCACAGAAGGCTTGAAAGAAGCGGCTCTTGATATTGCGGAGGGTGCTGATATTATTATGGTCAAACCTGCTCTGCCCTATCTGGACATCATCAGCGACCTGAAACAGAACTTCGACAGACCTGTTGCGGCATATCAGGTCAGCGGCGAATATGCCATGATAATGGCGGCTGATCAGCTCGGCTGGATGGACGGACACAGAGCCATGATGGAAGCGCTCACCTCGATAAAACGTGCGGGAGCTGATATAATCATAACCTATTACGCGAAGGAAGCGGCGAAAACTCTTGGGAAATAAAACAAATGCCTACAGGTGGCTTGAAGGCGAACTCGTTCAGATAGACCACATAGAAAAGGTTAAAAAAGGCGATCTTGTCGCCATAGACAGGCAGGTAGATCTGGCTGTCAGAAATGTCGAAGCGTTCGTAAAAGGCATACCTGCACTCAACATGCTCCTTTGGGGAGAGAAGGGTCTGGGCAAGTCAACTATGATAAAAATGCTGCTTACGGAATACGCTGAAGCCGGGCTTACGGCTGTTGAATTCCGCCATACGGACATAACGTATCTATATAGTCTATATAGCGAAATCCGCAAAATGCCCAACCGTTTCGTGATGATCTATATGGATGATATTTCGTTCGATTCAGGCGATTCCATGTACCGCCTTTTTAAGTCTATCCTTGAGGGCGGACTGGAAGAAAAACCGAAAAACTGCATCTTTGTGGCGACGTCAAATAAGCGTCACATGATAACTGAAAAGGCTGAAACCTTCGGAGATGTGTACGACAGGGACGAGGTTAACGAAAAAGCCTCTCTGTTCGCACGCTTCGGGCTTGCCATCGGCTTTTATCCGTTAAATCCCAAAGACTACAAAAGAATTGTTAAATCATATTTCGAACTATTCGACATAGGTGCTTATGAAAACTGGGAAACAGAAGCCGAAGCCTATGCCATGGACAGAGGCGGAAGAAGCGGCAGAATTGCCAAACAGTTCGCTATTTACAAAAATATTTACAGATAATCAAGAATTTCAAAGTCACCGGGGGCGAGTTCTTTAGTTTTGAGCTCGTCCACGGTTCCCCAAAACATGTCAATATGCTCTTTCATTTCAAATCTGGTCGAAATAAGCTTTGAATGATAGAAGTGCAAAATTATTTTTCTTTCATGCGCAACTTTTTGAACTGTCTGGATAAAGCTGCACACTTTTACGTCTGCATCGAATTCTTCCAGCATTTCGCGGACAAGCGCCTGTTCGTGTGTCTCGCCCGGCTCAACCTTTCCGCCGGGGAATTCCCAAAAACCTCCGAGCTGTCTGTCCAGCGGGCGGCGCGCTATGAAATATTTTCCGTCTCTGTTGAGAACCGCCGCGACTACATCAATTTCTTTCATAAGACCTTAAACAATTGAGATCGCCGCGTCGCTAAGCTCCTCGCGAAGACGAAATCGGTCTCTGCGAGGAAGCCGCAGGCTGACGCGGCAGTCTCATTATAATTATTTTCTATCTAAGATATCAATTCCCGGGAGAGAACCGAACTCAATAAACTCAAGTGAAGCACCGCCGCCCGTTGATATATGGTCGATACTGTCGCTTACTCCTGCAAGGTTCACAGCCGCAACCGAATCCCCTCCGCCGACAACAACCGTTCCTTCCGCCCCGCCAAGTGCGCGGGCTATGGAAAATGTGCCGTTAGCGTACAGGGGGTTCTCGAAAACTCCCATGGGACCGTTCCAGAGTATGGTTTTGCACCTGTTCAGCTCATGGATATACATATCCGCGGTTTTCGGACCGATATCAAGCCCCATGCATCCGTCCGGAATATCCGCACAGTCGCATGCTGTCGGTTCCCCGCAGAATTCTTCGGATATGACATGATCCACAGGAAGCATTATTTTGACCTGCTTCTTTTTTGCCATGGTAAATATCTCTTCCACAACGTTGAGCTGGTCGTCTTCAACCATCGACGTGCCGACAGTGTGCCCCTGATATTTCAGAAACGTATAAGCCATTGCGCCGCCAACAAAGATATCGTCGGCAAGTTCCAAAAGGGACTTGATGACGCCTATCTTATCGGAAACCTTCGCACCGCCTACAATGGCGCCGAATGGTCTTGCGGGATTCTTAATAAGCTGACTGAAATACTGTATCTCTTTTTCCACAAGGAAACCTGCCGCCTTGTCATGGATAAGTTCTGCCATGCCGTATGTGGATGCGTGTTTACGGTGGCACGTGCCGAACGCATCGTTGATGTATACGTCTGCATTTGCGGCAAGCGCTTTGACAAATTCGGGGTCGTTCTTCTCTTCGCCTTTATAGTAACGCAGGTTTTCAAGAAGGATAACGTCGCCGTCTTTCATCTTTGCCACAGCGTCAGCAACCGGTGCGCCGATACAGTCATCAACAAACGTAACGGGCATAAATTTGTCCGTTATATATTTTGCAACGGGAGCAAGCGTATAATCGGGGTTCTTCTCACCTTTGGGTCTGCCGAGGTGGGAAGCAAGGATAACCTTCGCACCCTGTCCCTGTGCATAGCGGATGGTCTTCATAGCCTCCACAATGCGGGTGTCGTCTTTAACGACGCCGCTTTTAACGGGAACATTGAAATCTACGCGGATGAATACTCTTTTTCCTTTCAGGTTCAGATCTTTGATACACTTCGCCATAAATAACCCTTAAAGCACTTTAGTCAGCAGCTCGGCACAACGGTTTGAGTAGCCCCATTCGTTGTCATACCAGCTTACTATCTTCACCATGTTGCCTTCAAGCACCATTGTGAGCAGAGAATCGAATGTTGATGATGCAGGTTCGCCGTTCAGGTCGATGGAAACAAGTGGTTCGTCGGTATAACGCAGAATTCCTTTCATCGGGCCTTCGGCGGCTTTTTTCATAGCCTCGTTAACAGCCTCTTTTGTTGTCCCGGCTGCAAGCTCAACTGTCAAGTCGACCAGAGAAACATTGGGCGTGGGGACACGTACGGCGTAGCCTGTCAGCTTGCCTTTCAGCTCCGGCAGAACCAGCCCGACAGCTTTTGCCGCACCTGTTGAGGTGGGGATCATACTGACCGCACAAGCTCTCGCACGGCGAAGGTCTTTGTGGGGCAAATCAAGCACGTTCTGGTCGTTTGTATATGAGTGGACTGTGGTCATGATACCTTTTTTCAGTCCGAATGTGTCGTTGAGAACTTTGGCAACAGGAGCAAGACAGTTTGTCGTGCATGAAGCGTTTGAAATGATGTGATGTTTTGTCCTGTCATACTGGCTGTCGTTAACGCCGATAACAAGCGTAAGGTCGACCTCTTCGCCGGGTGCGGAGATAACAACCTTTTTAGCACCGGCGTCTATGTGTTTCTGTGCAAGGGGACCTTTTGTAAATCTGCCGGTGGATTCCAGAACAACATCAACACCCAGTTCTTTCCAGGGAAGAAGAGCGGGGTCTTTCTCTGCACATATCTTCACTTTTTTACCGTTGATAATAATACCGTCTTCCGCGGCCTCCACATCAAACTTAGCGGGTCCGTGAACAGAGTCATATTTGAGCAGATGCGCCAGAGTTTTGGTATCTGTGAGGTCGTTGATCGCCACGATATCGACATCAAGTCCGCGCTGGACGATCGCCCTGAGAGTACAGCGTCCGATACGTCCGAAACCGTTGATTCCAAGTTTTACACCCATTTTAACCTCCGGTATAATCTCTTGTCCTGATATTTAAAGATGTTATATTAATCGCTCTCGGGCGGCGCTTCAAGCTTAAGGTGACGTCTGATGGATTTTATCTCGTCTGTCACCATCTTAAGCAGCGTTCCGAGTTCTTTGTCCGTAACAACGGATTTTTTATTTACAGTATTTATAAGCCTTTCAAGCTGATAGACCGTCCGTTTGCTCAGGTCGTTATACTTCTCCTGCTGAAGCTCCAGAGTACTCTGGAAGTTCTTAAGGGCGGTTGCGGAACGCACCAGCTTGTTCTTTATGTCCTTGTTCTCCTGCCGGAGCTTAAGAAGTTCGTTTATGTTATCGTCCGCAAAAAGCTTTTCCAGCGCTTTGCTCATCTTGCGGTTTTTCAGGAACACTTCGTCATAGTTCTTTTCAAGGTCTTTGTACGCCTTTTTCAGATCACCGATCTCGTTCATTTTATCAACTTCGGCCTTCTGAAAGGTTTTGACCCGTTCTTTATATTTTTCGATGGACTGGACGAGATGGAAGTGCTCAGTAATGTCGAACATAAACTCGCCGAACTCGTTCAGTTCACCGGTCTGGTCGTAGACAGGGAACATATGGTGCTCGAAATGGAGCGTTTCGCTCCCTTTTTCGATACGGATGTTCTGGGAACCGACGTTTTCGCCAGCCATTATCTCCGCCATACGGCAGAAAGTACAGGGTTCCGTCCGCCCGTGTATAACTTCATAACACTTCTTGCCCATCATCTGCGGGATATTGCTCTCTCCGAGGAAATCGGCAAGCGCCTTGTTAACGTTTATTATCAGATATTCGCCTGAAACACTGAACAGAGGCATCTTGAGACCGTCCAGCAGTTTCATCATCTTCATCCGGCTGTGGCGAAGCACCCTGACAGATTCCTGCGCCTCCATCATCACGCCGTTGAATGAACGCGCGATGGCGTTAAGATGCTTACGGTTCTTGTCAGAATTTATCATCACGACGACCCTTTCGCCCTCCTGCACGGTTCGCAGGAAGTAGAAGGACATCATGTTCTCGCCCTTTTTAAACGACTGGAAGAACGTCTCTTCACTGTCGAGATAGGACTTCATGGTCACAGGCACCGGCACTTTTTCGTGCTGACCGGCAACAACCTGATAAAAGGCTCCATGATCGGGTAAATAAATATATACAGGGAAGGAGCAGTCCCTGAACATGATGGAGACTCTGGATATAAGCGTGTTCATCACTACCTCTTGAATGTGCAGGAAAAACCGATAGCCTAGTAACGTCCGCCCGTAAGAACGTAAACGTCGGTTTTAACCGCACCCGCCTGTTTCAGAATTTTGCAGCACTCCTTAACAGTGGCGCCTGTGGTTATAATATCATCAACAAGTAGAATTTTCAAACCACTTAAGTCTCTGCCACATAAAAAAGCACCCTTTACGTTAAGATGTCTCATGCGGCTTTTAAGCTTATACTGGTATTCTGTCTTTCTATTTCTCACAAGCAAAGGCTCATAATGCGCACCGGTCTGCGTTGCAATATGCTTCGCAAGGCTGCGCGCCGGATGGGCTATCCTTCTAAGCTTTCTCGTGAAATGTGATGGAACGTCCGTGATAATATCATATTTTTGTAAGAATCCGGCATGAACCAGCCAACCGAGACTGCCCATACCCGTTACTCTGTATCCGAATTTTATCTGAAGCAGGAGCTTTTTCAACACTCCCGTATATCTGTAGTCGATGTATATCCTGTCCCACGGCGCACCGCCGAGACAGTGTCCGCAGACTTTCGCATCAGTACCGAGCGGATGTCCGCAGTTTTTACAGAAATGATCATAACCCGCAAGCAGGCTTCTGCATTTTTCGCAAAGAGGCAGTCCGGTTTCGCACCTGCCTTTGCATCCTGCGCACTCCGGCGCAAATATTTCGCTGAGCATTATCTGATAAGGAGGCTTTCTCCCGTCATCTCAGCGGGTTTTTCTATGCCGATGATATCAAGCAGAGTGGGGGCGATGTCAGCCAGCTTGCCCGTTTTATCCGTGAGTTTGCAGCCATAGTTATATATGATGAACGGAACAGGATTCAGAGTATGTGCCGTATGGGGCTGATTGTTCACGTAGTCCCACATAAGTTCGCAGTTGCCGTGATCTGCCGTAACGGCGAGAACAGCATTCTTCTCTTTAACAATCTTCATAACCTCGCCGAGGCATTCGTCAACCGCAATACACGCTTTGACCGCCGCTTCAAGTATGCCGGAATGTCCGACCATATCAGGGTTCGCAAAGTTCATAATAACGACATCAACGGAATCTATCTCCTGTTTAAACCTGTCCAGAACCTGATAAACACTCATCTGGGGTTTAAGGTCGTAAGTTGCAACGTCTCTGGGAGATTCCAGCAGTGCGCGTTTCTCGCCCTCGAAGACAGTCTCCGCGCCGCCGTTAAAGAAATAAGTAACGTGGGCGTATTTTTCGGTTTCAGCAATGCGAAGCTGTTTCAGCCCGTGTTTGCTAACCACCTCGCCGAATATATTCTTAAGAGCTTCCGGTCCGAAAGCGTATGGACACGGAAACTTGCTGTCGTATTGCGTAAGCGTCATGAAATGTACGGCGGGTGTGACACGGGCAAACTCTGTGAAGGATTTATCCGTGAACACGGTGGTAAGCTGTCTCGCTCTGTCCGCACGGAAGTTAAAGAAGAAAACCCCGTCACCGTCGTTTACTTTGCCGTCAAAACCTGTGATAACCGTCGGTTTTATGAACTCGTCGGTCTCGCCTCTGTCATAGCCAGCCTGAACAGCTTTGCACGGGTCGTCAGCTTCAAGTCCCACGCCTTCGCGCAGGGCTTCATACCCGAGCTTTGTTCTGTCCCAGCGTTTGTCCCGGTCCATCGGGTAGTAACGCCCGGAAACAGTGGCAACCCTGCCGCAGTCAAGTTCATTCATATATGAAGTCAGCTCCTGCATATATCCCAGACCGCTTTTTGGCGGAGTGTCCCGACCGTCCATAAAAGCATGGACGTAAACTTCGGGGATGCCGAACTGTTTCGCTATTGCTATTATACCTTTGAGATGATCTATATGGCTATGCACCCCGCCGTCGGACAGAAGTCCGAAAAGATGCAGCCTGCCCGTATCCGACTTAACAGTATTCAGAAATGCCGCAAACTCCGGATTCTTTGCCATGCTGCCGTCTTTTATGGCGAGGCTCACGCGCAGAAGTTCCTGATAAACAATGCGTCCGGCTCCGATGTTTGTGTGTCCCACTTCGGAGTTGCCCATCTGCCCCTTAGGAAGACCGACATACTCTTCGCTGGCGTTAAGCTTCGTATGCGGACACTCCGCCATCAGCTTAAAGAAATTCGGCGCTTTGCTTATTCTGATAGAATTATATTCTTCTTCATCCCTGAGACCCCAGCCGTCTAGGATGAGCAGTACGGTTTTCTGATTCGACATGACATGCTCCAAAAGATTGGCGATCTGAACGTGAGTGTAGCACAAAAAAGAAAACCCCGCCATAAGAGACGGGGTGTCAGTTACATCTTGATAAGACCTTTCTTTTCCAGCTCGGTCTTGCAGTCGGTGCAGTATCTGGCAAAGGGAACATACTCGAGGCGCTTGTCCTCAATGTCCTCTTCGCACTCGATACACACGCCATAGGTGCCGTTTCCGATGCGCACCAGCGCCTGTTCGATGAGGCGGAGCTTAAGAGCGTCCGTTTCAACGCGTCCGAGCATAAGGTTTTTGTTATAGAGATTATATGCTTCATCCGCGGCGTCCTGAGTTCCGTCCCCGCCGAGGCTCATTGCATCCTGATATCTCTCGTTAAGCTTGTCGATGAGTTCTCTCCTCATCTTAAGCAGTTTGTCCCTGTGGTAGTTCAGTCTTTCCCTGTCCATACCAGCCCTCCTTCAAAGCCAGATGTAAAAGCAGAAAAGCCTTTTACACGCAGTTTCTATTTATGATACGGATGACCGTTCATTATGGTCAGCGCCCTGTAAATCTGTTCCGCCAGAACCAAAAGACTGACCCTGTGTGCCATTGTCATTTCGGACAGCGAAATAAATTCTTTAGCCGATGCGCGAACATCAGCCGGCAGACCCTCTGCCTCACCGATGTAAAAAGTCACATCCCCGTAGGTTTCAATGCGTTTATTCAGCCATTCGGCGAATTTTTCGCTTGAAAATTTAGTCCCCGCGGGATCCATTCCAACCAGAAGTCCTTTGTGGTTACCGCCGTGACCGTTTTTATCAACCTCGACCGTAACAGGCATGAAGCCGCCAGACATTTTTATATATCTGTCAACTAAACTCTTTATTTCCGGCTCTTTAATTTTGGATGCCATAACAATTTTTATCAGCATCGGAATTGCTCGTAAAATATAGAATGAGTTTTACTCTGTCAACTCTTTTCGGAGTGAAAGAATACTTTTTACAAATTCCTCGTAAATTCATACAGTATAACAGCCGCGCTCTGAGCAACGTTCAGAGAGTCAATATCCCCGCGCATGGGGATTTTCACGTGGGTATCCGCAAGCTCCAGAAGAGCGGGTCGTATACCTTTGCCTTCCGAACCCATGATGAGAATGGATTTGGGGTCGAAAGCGGCATCTTTAAGAGCTGTCTGACCGTTAACATCCGCGGCATACACCTTGTATCCTGCGTCTTTCAGCTTTTTAAGTGCTGTCGCGGTGTTGACCGCGCCAACCACAAGCGTATGAAATATAGTGCCGCTGGATGCTTTGCAAACCGCAGCCGTAACCGGAGACTGTTTATCGAAGCCGACCATCACGGTCTTTACGCCGAAACAGTTTGCCGCTCGGATTATCGCACCGTAATTATGCGGGTCGAATATCCTGTCCAGAATAACTATAGGTCCGTTTTCAATTATCTTGTCGAATGCCTTGTCGAAGTTCTTCGGCTCGATATCTTTTACGTCGGCGGCAACGCCCTGCGCCTCCTGACCGAAAAAGTGTTCAAACTCTTTCGAGCCGTAAGTTCTGTATTCCACTGTGTATCGTTTGGGGTCGAAAGTGGAGTTCACCTTCACATGAAGGAGTTTTACCATGTCAAGCTTAAGAGCTTCCTCAACTGTGTTGCGTCCGTGAATTATCATGCAAGCTCCGCTTTAATGTTTTCTGCAACTGTTTCAGGGTCGAGACCCAGCAGTTTGAATATATCGTCGGGTGTGCCTGAAAACGCGTAGCCTCTCACACCGAAACGCACCAGACGCACAGGTTCGCCGTCCTCTGAAAATCTGTTCGCCAGAGTTGCCGCAAGACCTGTAAACTCGTTATGGTCTTCATAAACGAAAACGGGTTTGTCAGTATATTTTTCAAATACTTCCATATCGGGGTGAAGTGGACATGAGCAGTTGAGAACCGCCGCCTTGATACCCTGTTTTTCCAGTATTTCCGCAACTTTAAGCGCTCTGCCTGTCATGCTTCCGTATGTGGCAATTGCAAAGTCGCCGTCGCGCAGAACGTCAACCTGTCCGTATTTGAAAGTATAGTCTTTTCCATAGAAAGGTTTGTCGCCGCCGGCTATAACCGCCAGTTTTGAACGTCCCATGCCAACAAGGAAGTTGCCGGGGTTTTCAGCGGCAAAACAAACTGCCTTGTATGTCTGGTTGGGATCTGAGGGGATGATCACGCGGAAGCCGAAAAGGTTGCGCAGTGTGCCGAGGTAGTCGATACACTGATGTGTCTTTCCGTCTTCGCCGACGTCGATACCGATATGGGTTGTGACAGTTTTAAGGCTGGCTGCGTTTATGTCGTTCAGCCTCTGCTGATTGTATACCTCGTCAACACCGAACACGCCGAAATCCGCGAAGAAGGGGAGAACGCCGTTAACGCTCGCCGCACCCGCCGCCGTGCATGCGTGGTGTTCCTGAATACCGGTCTGGACAAAATTGTCAGGAAATTCTTTTTCTACTTTGTCTGTTTTAACGGAGCCGGCAAGGTCGCAGTCGAAAACTGCAACGGGAGTCATACCGTCTTCCTGAGAACCTTTCACAATGTCGTATATAGCGTCGCCGAAAGCCGAGCGGCAGTCGGTTTTAACATCGAGTCCGTACTCTTTGTTTACGTCGTAAGAAACCTTAACTTCCGGAATCTCAAGTTCGTGGTAAGAAGGATCGAAAACGAAGCTTTTTCTTGCCTCTTTGTATACGGCAAGGTCGTTCTCAAGACCAAGCTCGCCGAGAGCTTTTTCAAGCTGTTCTTCTGTGAGGGGTTTGCCGTGGTACCCGTGGATATTCTCCATGAAAGATACGCCTTTGCTCATCACTGTTTCAGCAAGGATAAGCACGGGCTGTTCTATCTTCTGTCCGTATTTGATGGCGGTAAAAAGTTTTTCATAGTCATGTCCGTCAACGGTGATAACGAACCAGCCGTCGGCAGTGTAGTCGTCCTTTATGTTCTGGTACATGACATGCTCTATGTCGCCGCTTATCTGGAGTTTGTTATAGTCAATGAACGCAGTAATGTTCGTAAGTCCGTGCATGGCTGCAAAACGCCTCGCTTCGGACTGCTGACCTTTCTGCTGTTCGCCGTCACCCATGAAACAGAATACGTTGAACTCCCCGCCTGCTATCTCGCCTGCCATAGCGGCGCCGCAAGCTGCGGAAAGTCCCTGTCCGAGGTTGCCTGTCGTCCACTCCACACCGTTCACCATCCTTTCGATGTGACCTTCATAGATGCTTCCGGCAAGGCGGAATTCGGAAACCGCTCTGTCGATGTCGAAAAAGCCGTTTCTAGCCAGCGCGGAATATACGCCGGGGCTTGTGTGTCCGTGGGAAACGAAAATTCTGTCCCGTGAGGCGGATTTCACGTTTTCGGGTGTGATGTTCGCAAACCTGTAAACGGTCAGATACATGTCTATGGAAGACATGGAACCGCCGGGGTGTCCGCTTGCGGCAAGTGTTGTCATTTTAAGTATGTCGCCGCGGCAAAGCCTTGCGGTCTCTGCCAGCGCTGATGCATCCTCTGCTGTGAAATCTACGTCAAAGCCACGGTTTCTCATATATAATACCTCGGTTAATTTTAAACACAGATCGCTTCGTCGCTGATGCTCACCGCAAAGACGGATAGTTGTCTCTGCGAGGACTGTAAGGATGAAGCAGTCTCACAATTCAGGCTTTGGCTTTATATAACGTATACAGGGATGTGTCAATTTATTTGGCACCTGCGCGGCGCATCATGAAAAGCGAGTGGGCGGCGATGGCGCAGATTATCACCGCACCGCCGGCAAATGTCTGGGCGGGCGGGATCTCCGTGAAGAACAGCCACGCCAGAAAAGGGGTGAAGACGGTACGTACAAGCGCATAAAGACTGATCTCCATCGCGGTTATATACCTTGCGGCAGTCGATACAAAAGCTCTGCCCACGGGAGCGCTCAAAAGCCCCATAGCAGCCATTATAAGCACCGGAACTATACCGAAACTGCCGAAATCAGCCCCGAAAGAACTGAAAAACATAATAAAAAATCCGCCGAAAGATATAGCCATGGTGCGGCTTATCTGCGGATACTTGCGCCAGATAACATAGTTAAGCGAAGAGAACATCGCCGCAGCCAATGCGTACAGATCGCCGGAAAGTCCGTGTCCTCCCAACGACCCTCTTACAATTATATATACACCGAGAGCTGATATACCGACTGCCGCCCATGTACTTAAAGAGGTCTTTTCTCCAATAAGAATACGGCTGTAAACCGATGAAAACACCGCGGAAGATGTCATAATAAGCGCTACGTTCGCTATTGTGGTATTCTGCACAGCCAGCACAAAAGTTGTCCCGCTGCCGCCCATAACCATACCGGAGAACACAAGCACCAGTCCGCCTTTTTTTATAGCATCCGGCAAACCTTTGCCGTAAATCTGTGTTACAAACGCCATGGAGATCATCGAAAACATTCCGAAAAGGAACGAAGCACCGAATCCGCCCAGACCTGAAAACCTCACAAAAATAGCATCCAAACTCATCAATGCCATACCGGACAGCGTAAATGCCGTTCCTTTAACCTGCTCTGTCATACTAATCCTCCAGAAATCATACTATTAAGTATGATAAGCTAATACTTGACAGTATTGTTGTCAACAGGTATTCTTTAAGAATGTCAAAAGCGCTTGAAAACTATAAAACAAAACGCGAATCAATAATAAAAGCGGGCAGAGAGCTTTTTCTGAACCACGGATATTCCAGAACCAGCATGGACGAAGTGGCGAAGACCGCCTGCGTCACAAAACAGACGGTATACCGCTATTTTGTATCAAAATCCGATCTTTTCGCCGAAGTGATCTCCCAGATGAGCAAAGAAAATGATATCTATACCTTCGGCGACATGGCAGCCGAAAAGGAACTTATAAAATTCGGGATACAGTTCATCTCCATGCACATGGCACGGCACAGACTGGAGCTTTTCCGTATGATGATATCAGAAAGCAGGGATGGAAGCGAGATAGGCGGAATGTTCAAAAGCATGGTTCAGGATGCACGCAGAAAACCGCTGACAGGCTTTCTTGCAGACAGACTCAATATCAGAGAAGCGGATAAAATGGCGAATATGCTGATATCCATGCTGCTTGCCATGCGCTCGCCGATACTTATGAACACCAGAGACGTACCTGACGCCGACGAGATAGAAAAACATGCGGAAACCTGCGTAAAACTTTTCCTGAACGGTGTTAAAGGCTTTTAAGAGCCTCAACAACCTTGTCGGGCGAAAGTCTTTTCATACAGTCAAAATGTCCCTTCGGACAGGCTTCAAGCCCGTGAACGTCGCACGGGCGGCATTCAACGGAATTATCCTCAACAACTTTCACACCTGAAAACAGCGGAAAGAATCCGAATTCCCTTGTGGTTGACCCGAATATGCCCACAGTGGGTCTTTTAAGCGCCACTGCGGCGTGAAGAGGTCCCGAATCGGACGATATCACCGCTTCGCATGACGCTATAGTATCGAAAAAATCTTTTATTTTCGATTTTCCGGTCTTGTCTACAATACCTTTAACATCGGGCGCTTTGCCCTCTCCCGCAAAAACGGGAGTATAACCGTCGGCAATCAGAAGCTCCGCAAGCTCCGCGGCATACGGGTAGGTCTTCGTGTATCTGCTGGCAAACGGATGCACAAGTATATGTTTTTCAACAGGTTTCGCGTCCGAAAACAGAACTGGGCGCAGTTCCTCAAGCTCCGGCACCGGGACGCCGAATGTATGCGCTACCGGCTCGAAATATTTCTGCACCACATGCAGACCAAGCCGCGGGTCGGGCTTTCCGGTCTTCACAAACCTGCGTCTGGCTGCGGAATCCTTTATGTATTTATGATAGTCCGCCTGCGCATGAAACTTTAAAAACATCGACAAAAGTTTGCCGTGCAGGTCGAATATATGGTCGTACTCTTCAGTCTCTTTCTGAATGAGACCGAAATAAGCCATGATGCCGTCTTTTTTTCCGTATTCCAGCACACGGTTGACAAACGGCAGCCCTTTGAAAACGTCGCCGAACGGCGCATATGTCAGCACGTCCGCCTCTGCATCGGGAAAAAGTTCTTTGAATTTCCGGATGACACCCGTGGTCAGGATGATATCACCGAGGGAACTGAAACGGACGAACAGAACCTTCATCAGTCCGCCTTCACAGTTTCGTATTTTGGTTTCACAGGCTCCGCAACCTGCTCTTTCTCAAGGAGAGCAAGAACGTCCTGCGTGCTTATCTCAAGCATACAGCGGAAATGCTTTTTCGGGCATTTTCTGCTTCCGTGCAGCCCGCAGGGACGGCAGTTAAGACCTGCCACCTCAGCAACGCGGCTCACCTCGTCATATGGAGTGAATCCAAGTTCCTTTACAGTGGGTCCGAAGATGGCAATGCATCGCACACCCGCCGCAACGGCAATATGCATGGGACCGGAATCGTTGGTCACCATAAACTCAAAATTTGCTATCAGCGAGGGAAGTTCTTTAAGGGAAGTTTTTCCGCACATGTTGATATGTTCGTATTTCGCCGCTTTCATAAGCTTTTCCGCGGCGGGAACATCGTCGGATGCTCCTATTATTACAGGGGTATAACCGTCTTCTTTCAATCTGTCGGCAACTTCTGCAAAACGCTCCGCAGGCCACATCTTTGTCGCCCATACGCTTCCGGGGGCTATTCCGATGAGGTTTTCGCCGAGTTCTGCAAATTCAGCCCTCTTCTCTTGGTCAATAACAACCTTGAGAGGGAATTTTGCAGGATATTCACCGAAAGCCGTTTCGTAAAGTGTCAGATTCCGCTGAACTTCGTGAAGATCCATATATCTTGCGCAGGACGAGGTCAGAAGCGCGGAAAAGGCGCTCTCAACAAATCCAACGCGCACGGGGATCTTCGCCAGCCACAGCGTCAGATTGGTACGGAATGATTTATGCGGCGTAAGCGCTATATCAAATCCACGCTGTTCAAGCTCCTTCGCAAAGCGGAAGATGCCTGAGAGACCCGAATAGCTTTTGCGTTTGTCGAAGGGTATCACCTCAGATATTTCGTCAAGTCCATCGAAGATAGAAAGATATTCGGGACGCACGCAAAAAGATATCTGCGCTTCGGGATATTTTGCTTTAACTGCCTGTATCAGCGGCGTGGTAAGCACGCTATCGCCCAGAAAGGACGGATTGAATATTAATATTTTCAAGTCTGTTCACCTGATCGCATTGATATTTCAGAATATACAGACAGAGCCGGACGAAATCAATCTGTTTCGGAAAATGGTTTGACAACAAACTAAAGTGACTCGTTTTATGCAGATAATATAGTGTTTTAATTTTTTTGCATCGAAACATGCTTCAAACTCTTGCGAAACAGGCTTTTGTCTGCTATCTTCTCTGACATGGAAGAACTTGACAAACTCAGACAGAACATAGACGACATAGACCGGAAGATTCTGGAGCTGCTCAACAACAGGGCGAAAGAGGCTATGCACATCGGCGAAATAAAAAAAGCCGCCGGACAGCCCCTTTACGTCCCTTCGCGTGAAAAAAAGATATTCGAGCGCCTCACGGGTCTTAACACAGGTCCGTTCCCAAACGACGCGCTGCGCTCGGTTTACCGCGAGATAATCTCCGCCTCCCTCTCACTGGAAGAGGTACAGAAGGTCGGTTATCTGGGTCCCGAAGGCACCTTTACAAACATGGCGGCGATAAAACAGTTCGGGCTTTCCGCAACTCTGATCCCCATAAGGAACATCCCCGAGGTTTTCGACAGCGTGGAGCGCGGACGCATGGCGTTCGGCATAGTGCCTGTGGAAAACTCCCTTGAAGGCATCGTAAACCACACGCTTGACACCTTCACCACCAGCAATCTGAAAATATGCGGCGAAATATACCTTGAGATAAGCCATAACCTGATGAACAAGACGGGCAATTTCGGGGACATTCAGGTTATATACAGCCATTATCAGGCTATCGGTCAGTGCAGAAAATGGCTGGCGGCGAACTGCCCCGACATCCCTGTTCATGAGATAGATTCCACCGCCAAAGCGGCGGAGCTGGCGTCCAAAGACCATACAGTTGCCGCTATATCAAGTGAAATGGCACAGCTTAAGTACAGTCTGCGCGTGGTTGAAAAATCTATAGAGGACAACCCGAACAATTTCACCCGTTTCCTGCTTATCGGCAACTATGAACCCCTGCCTACAGGCAACGACAAGACTTCCATAGTTTTTTCCGTAACACACAAAGCGGGTTCGCTTTATGAAGCGCTGTCCGTTCTTGCAAAAGCGAAAATAAACATGACGAAAATAGAATCCCGCCCGTCCCGCCAAAAGGCATGGGAATACGTCTTTTTTGTTGACGTGGAAGGGCATATAGCAGATAAAATATTAAAAACCGCACTCGACGGTCTCTGTGAACACACGGCATTTTTTAAAGTGCTCGGTTCATATCCTAAGGGGGAAAAATGACAGATTTCAAAAAACTCGCCGGAAAAGCAATTGCAGAAATAGCTCCCTACAAACCCGGCAAACCCGTTAAAGAACTTGAAAGAGAGCTTGGAATCAAGGAAGCGATAAAACTCGCATCGAACGAAAACCCTTTTGGTCCCTCGCCCAAAGTTAAAACGGCTCTTAAAAACTTCTTTCCCGAAATTTCACGATATCCGTACGGCGACGCGCACTACCTCCGCACGAAACTCGCATCTAAACTTGAAGTTCCCGCAGACATGCTCCTTTTCGGAACAGGTTCTAACGAGATAATCGAACTCTCAATCCGCACTTTTCTGAAAGACGGCGAGCATGTCATAAGCCCCGCACCCAGCTTCTCGGTTTACTCATCCATAGCTCAGGCGGCGGGCAAAACATGCAACTGGATACCTTGTAAAGAAGATTTCTCATTCGACTTCGACGCGCTTCTTGCCGCCATAAACGACAAGACACGCATGATATTCATAGCGAACCCCAACAACCCCACCGGCGCATACACAGCCGACAAAGAGATGCGCGCCTTCATGGAAAAAGTACCCTCCGACGTTATTGTGGTATTTGACGAGGCATACGTTGAGTTTGCTGATGCGAAAGATTTTCCCGACACAATGAAATATCTGGACAAGTTCCACAACATATTCATCATGCGCACCTTTTCAAAAGCATATGGTCTCGCTGCGCTGCGCTGCGGGTATGTGATAGCCGACGCAATGGCTATCGACATGATGAACCGCGTACGCCAGCCCTTTAACACCAACATGGCGGCACAGGTTGCGGCGGAAGCGGCTCTGGAAGATACCGCATATCTGGACAAAGTTATCAAAAAGAATAAAAAAGGCAGAAACTACCTCCAGAAAGAGTTCAAAAGACTCGGACTGCCCTTTGTCAAATCACAGTCCAACTTCATACTTGTGGAAGTGGGCGAAGGCGAAAAAGTATTCAACGACCTTCTGAAAAAAGGAATAATCGTCCGCTACCTCGGACCCTCTCTGGGTAAATACATCCGTGTTTCCGTGGGTACTATGGAAGAGAACGAGGCGTTCATCGAACAGCTCGTTAAGGTTCTGGGCAAATGATAATAGTATTTAAAAAAGATGCGGCAAAGGCTGACATCGAACATGTGCAGAAGAGGCTGGAGCAGTTCGGCTTTAAAACGAGCATGTCCGAAACAAACGGCAGGAACATCCTCGGCGCAATAGGCGACGAGAGTATTCTTCGCGAAAAACCCCTTTTTGCCATGCCGGGTGTTGAGAAGGTTGTTCCCATCTCAAAACCCTACAAACTGGTAAGCTCTGATTTCAAAAAGACAGAAACCGTTATCGACATAAAAGGCGTTAAAATCGGCGGCGGAAACGTCGTCGTTATGGCGGGTCCCTGTTCTGTGGAAAACCGCGATATGCTCATGTATCTTGCAGAGCGCACAAGCAAGGCTGGCGCAAGAATACTGCGCGGCGGAGCTTTCAAACCCCGTACGTCCCCCTATGCCTTTCAGGGGCTTGGGGAAGAGGGGCTGAAATATCTCCGCGAAGCGGCAGACGCACACAACATGCTTGTAATAACAGAACTTATGGATCCCAGAGATATGGATCTCATCTGCAAATACACCGACATAATCCAGATAGGCGCTCGCAACATGCAGAATTTCCGTCTGCTGAAAGACCTCGGCGCAGTTAGAAAACCCGTTATGCTTAAACGCGGGCTGGCGGCAACCATGAAGGAACTTCTTATGGCGGCGGAATACGTTGCGGCGGGCGGAAACGACGATATCATCCTCTGCGAAAGGGGAATCCGCACCTTTGAAACGGAGACCAGAAACACACTCGACCTTTCGGCAATACCTGTGCTGAAAAGCATGAGCCATCTGCCCGTTGTGGCAGACCCCAGCCATGGCACAGGGCGCAGGGACTGCATTCTGCCCATGTCACAGGCGGCTGTTGCGGCAGGAGCCGACGGACTTATCGTCGAAGTGCATCAGTGCCCCGAAGAGGCTCTCAGCGACGGCGACCAGTCCATACTTCCCGATGATTTCGACGTTCTCATGAAACGTCTTAACATAATCGCTGAAACCATAGGAAGAAAGCTGACTACTGCATGAGTATCAAAACAATAGCTTTTGCGGGTCTGGGACTCATCGGCGGGTCACTGGCTCTTTCATTTGCCGAAAAGAATATCCGTCTCATCGCGTACGACAAAAACCCCGAAACGCTGGCAAATGCAGCACAAACAGGGCTTTTCGAGTATGTTACCGATGATGCCGATACCCTTTTGTCTTTGGAATTCGACCTGCTTTATATCTGTCTGCCTGTTCGTTCGGCTGTTGAGTTTGTCAAATATCTCGGAGCCAAAGAATTCAAAAGACCGGTAACGGATGGCGGCAGTACGAAGACCGCGACTGTGGAAGCGGCGAAAACAGCAGGGCTTAATTTCTGCGGCGGACACCCCATAGCAGGAAAAGAGGTTTCAGGCTTTTCAAACGCAATCTGCGGACTTTTCGGCGGAGCATATCACATACTCACCCCCATAGAGGGCGGACTTGATCCGGAGATACTGAAAAATCTACACGAATCCATCGGGATGCGCGTCTGTATCATGGATGCGCCGACCCACGACAGGGTTTTCGGGCTGATAAGCCATCTGCCCCATATATCGGCTTTCGCTCTGGTTCAGACGGTTTTTAAAACCGACAGCAACGCGCTCAACTATACGGGCGGAGGTTTTCGCGATTTCACCCGCATAGCCGCAAGCGACCCCCGCATGTGGACGGATATCTTTATGGAAAATGACGAAAACATGCTTACGATGATAGACGAATATATCTCCTTTCTGAACGTGTGGAAGGAAGCAATAAACAATAAGGATGCCGATGCCGTTTACAAAATGATAGAAAAGGCGGCGGGCATCAGGAGAACCCTGAAATGACCGTATTCAAAAAGGTTAAAAGCTTAAAAGGCACCGTTCGCGTACCTTCCGATAAATCCATCAGCCACCGCTCGTTCATGTTCCTTTCCATGGCGAAAGGCAGGGGGCGCATAATCGACCCGCTCCTTTCGGCCGACACAAAGGCGACAATAGCGGCTATGCAGGCGATGGGCGTTACTTTTGAAGAAACGGTCAACGGCTTTACCGTAACGTCTCAGGGCTATAAAAACTTTACGGAACCCGATAACGTTATAGACTGTATGAATTCAGGAACCACGGCAAGACTGCTCTCAGGCGTTTACGCGCCTTCGGGTAAATATATCGTCCTCACAGGCGACCATTCACTGCGCAAAAGACCCATGGACAGGGTTATCATCCCTCTTTCAAAGATGGGGGCAAACTTTGCCGCACGGGACAACGGAAGATGCCTTCCGCTCACCATCATGCCTTCAAAGATGCACGCTGCGGACATCATGGCGGAAACAAAAAGCGCACAGGTAAAGAGCGCTGTTCTTCTTGCCGGTGTTCAGGTGGACGGCACAACCACCTATACGGAAAAAGCGGTCACCAGAAACCACACGGAAATAATGCTCGCGGCACTCGGCGCAAAGATACGCACGGATGGACTTAAGATAACCGTTGAGGGCGGGACTGAACTCTCCTCAATAGACATCGTTGTCCCCGGCGACTTTTCATCGGCTGCGTTCTTTCTGGGCGCTGCGCTGATGTTTGAAAATTCGGAACTGATGATTGAGAACGTTGGACTGAACCCCACCAGAAGCGGCATGCTTAAGGTTCTGGACGAGATGGGCGTTAAATATACTATAGAAAACGAAAGGGGCGGCGCGGAAAAACTCGGCGATATAATCATCGCTTCACAGTCTTTCAGCGGATGTACCATTGAAGGGGATATAATCCCCAACATAATAGACGAACTGCCTATGCTGGCGGCACTGGGACTTTTTGCGGACAGCCCCGTGACCATACGCGGCGCGAAAGAACTCCGCGTTAAGGAGAGCGACCGTATCGCCGCAACACTTCACAACCTGAACGCGCTTGGCGCCGAAACGGAAGAGTATGAGGACGGCATGAAGGTCTATCCGCTTAAAAACCTTAATACCAAAGCCGCTCTGAAGTCTTTCGACGACCACAGGATAGCTATGACAGCCATAATGCTGGCAAAACGGTTCGGCGGAGAAATCAGTGTGGACAACGTGCAGTGTGTCGATGTATCATTCCCAACGTTTATGGAGACCTTTTCCGAACTGGAGGATTGATGAAAATAGCAGTGGACGGTCCCGCAGGAAGCGGCAAAAGCACCGTCAGCAAGGTTGTTGCAAAAAACTTAGGTATTACATATCTGGATTCCGGCGCGCTCTACAGAGCCTGCGCATACATAGGCACTAAAACCGCCTCCGAAGGTCAGGCACTTGTCGACAGAGTAGCCCAAGCGGGGCTTGAGTTCGACACAGCGGGCAGACTTTTTCTCACCCTTAACGGCGAAACAGAAGATATCTCAACTGTTATACGCACACCTGAAATAGCGTCGAAAGTCAGTGCCGTTGCCGCTATGGAGGATATCCGCAAACTGGTGACAGACAAACTCAGGCTTATGGCTTCTAAGACATCCGTCATAATGGACGGACGCGACATAGGCACATGCGTATTCCCCGATGCGGAATATAAATTCTTCCTGGTGGCGACACCGCGCGAACGCGCAAGGCGGAGAATGAAAGATTTCGAGGCGATGGGGTTCGCAAAAACCATCGATGAAATTGAGGCAGATATAATTAAAAGGGATAAACTGGATTCGGAAAGAGAACACGCACCGCTGAAAAAGGCGGAAGATGCCATGGAAATCGACACAACTGACTTGACAATAGAACAAGTTATATCAATAATAACCGAGACGGCTTCAGAAAAAAGATAGATTGCCTCGTCATTTTTGTTCATCGCAACGACAACTATATGTCTCTGCGAGCCGATAATATCGGCGCGGCAGTCATATCCTGAAATAACTTAACCGGAGTTTTGGTGGAAATTATCATAGCCGACCATGCCGGATTCTGTTTCGGTGTGGAAAGAGCCGTGGGTCTTGTTGAGGAGACATCCCGCGAACACACGGGGGTCTATACTTTAGGACCCATCATTCACAACCCGCAGATAGTCCGGAAATTTGCTGAACAGGGTGTCGGAGTTTGCGAAGACACCGAAAAGTTCAACAGCGAGAACACTGTTGTCATCCGCTCCCACGGCGTTCCCAAACAGATTTACGGACAACTGAACGAAAAGTCGGTCAATGTTGTTGACGCCACATGCCCTTTTGTCAAAAAAGCTCAGAATTCCGCACAAAAGCTCGGACAGGGCGGAGCAAGCGTGGTCGTCTACGGCGAAAATAACCACCCCGAAGTTAAAAGCATTGTCAGCTTTATAGATTCTGAATATTTCATCGTCTCAGGAGTGGACGAGGCAAAGGCTTTGCCTTTCCGCGAACAATACGCTCTGATAGCACAGACAACACAAAATTCGGAATCATTTGACAAAATTGCAGAAATACTTAAAACTAAATGCAGCGGTCTCACCGTAAGCAATACGATATGCAACGCTACAAATCTCAGACAGGTTTCCGCCATCAGTCTCGCAGGACAGGTGGACGCAATGCTTGTCATCGGCGGAAAGAACAGCGGCAACACCCGCCGCCTTTTCGAGATATGCAAAGAGATATGCCAAAACACACTGCATATTGAGACCAAGGAAGAACTGAAGAAAGAAATGTTTACTAACTGCCGGAAGGTTGGCATAACTGCAGGCGCCAGTACCCCCGGCTATCTGGTTGACGAAGTAATAGAATTTTTAAAAGAGGTCACTAATGAGCAGGATTAACGAAAACGGCGGCGACAACATGCGTATGGAAGACTTTGAAGCGATGCTTGAGGAGTCTCTCCAGCAGCCTGAAAAAAACTCCGTCGTGAAAGGAACCGTAGCCCAGATAAACGACAGCGACGTGCTGGTGAATATCGGGTACAAAACAGAGGGCATCGTCCCCAGCTCCGAATTTCTCAAAGACGGCAAGCTTTTAATTAATGTCGGCGATGAGATTGAGGTGCTTTTTCTCGGCGTTTCAGGCGGCGGCGGGTATCTTAAGCTGTCCAGAAAAGCTATCGAGAAAGAGACTGACTGGATAGACGTTGACAAAGCTCTGGAAAGCGGTGCTCCTTTGACTGTTAAAATCACTGCTGTTGTCGATAAAGGATTCCTCGGAAAATACAGCGAAATAGAATGTTTCATCCCCGAAAACCACATGGATTTCAAAAATTCCACCCTGAAACCCGAAGAATACATCGGTAAATCATTCGAGGTCAAAGTTCTGAAATCCAACAAAAAACAGCGTTCGTTCCTCGCTTCACGCAAGCTCTACATGATCCAGTCCATCGAAGCCGGAAAGAAAGAATTCTTTGAAGGCATCGAGGAAGGTCAGGTACTGAAAGGTAAAGTGAAGACCATAAAACATTACGGCGCATTCATGAACTTCGGTTCAGTTGACGGTTTCCTGCGCAAAAACAACATCGCATGGGGCGTTGTAAAACACCCCAACCAGTATCTTGAAGAGGGCGACGAGCTCGAAGTCAAGGTTCTCAGCGTTGACCTCGAAAATGAGAAGCTTGAAGTCGGTCTGAAACAGATGGCAAGCGACCCGTGGGACATGGCTGCGGATAAATACCCTGTCGGCACCGAAGTTCAAGGCATGGTAGTTGCAAGAAAAAATAAAGGCTTCGTGATGGAGATCGAACAGGGTGTTGACGGTTTCATCCCTCTGGAAGAAATCTCATGGCTCAGAAACGCTAAGATATCCATCGAACCTAAAGACGCAGTCATCGGACGCGTAACAGATATAGACAACGAAAAGAAAAAACTCGTGGTTTCTCTTAAAGCTCTTCAGGAAAATCCCTGGACATCACTTAAAAATAACCACCCCGAAGGCTCCGTTGTCGCAGGTACCATCAAATCAATCACTGACTTCGGTATCTTTGTCGATTTCGGCGAGTTTCTTGACGGCCTTATCCGTAAAAAAGACATCTCATGGACAGAAGAACCTCAGGATCTGCGCGCTCTTTACAACGAGGGCGACAGCATTGAGGCGAAAGTCCTTAAAATAGACCCCGAAAGAGAACGTATCAGCCTCGGTATCAAACAGATGGAAACTAACCCATGGAGAGAGATAGGCAAACTTCTCCCTCAGGGCAAAGTTGTCGAGGTCAAAGTCCTCTCCGTTCGCAAAGAAGGACTTGAGGTTGAACTTCCCAGAGAACTCGTGGGCTTCATCCCCGAAAATGAGCTTGATGTGGAAAGAATCGACCCCGCATCCAAGTTCAAAGTGGACGACGTTATCAAAGCCGTCGTTTTCAGAAACGATGCTAAAGAAAGAAACGTTCTTCTTTCTGTCCGCAGATTTATGCAGGATTCAGAGAAACGCGAAGTTAAAGAATATCTCAGAAAGCTTGAGCAGTCAGACGACAGCAGCTTCAGCCTTGGGAACATACTTAAAAGCAAACTGAGCGATCTCGAACAATAAATAGAAATAAATACTAAGCGCCGCCCCGAACGGGGCGGCTTTTTTCTCTCCGCGAGGTTATATGAGCAGATTTTTTAAGTTCATCGGCAAAGCGGCTCTTTTCATTCTAATCTTTGCAGTCATAGTACGCATCATCTCAGTAATGGGAGCATCCGGCGAGGATCTCATCCTTGAAGATACGATTGCGGTCGTTCGCCTTGAAGGCGTGATAATGGACACGCACTATCTGGATGAAAAACTGAAAAGCCTTGATGAAAACGATAAGGTCAAAGGGATTATCCTTGAGATAAACTCTCCCGGCGGAGCCATCGCCCCCACCCAGCAGCTTTACCTGCGCATCATGAAGATGCATAAACCGGTTTACGCAGTGATGGAAACCGTTGCAGCATCAGGCGGATATTATACAGCCGCTGCGTGCGACAGGGTATACGCCATGGAAAGCACCATAACCGGCAGCATCGGCGTTATTATGGAATATACGAACTTCCGCGGGCTGATGGATAAATTCGGCGTTGAAAGCGTCGTAATTAAAAGCGGAAAGATGAAGGACGTCCCTTCGCCCACCCGTGAACTCTCGGAAGAGGAACAACAGTATCTGCAAGGCAACATAAACGACTTTTATGAGCAATTCCTCCGCGACATACTTAAACGCAGAAAAATAGACGAAAAGAAACTCCGCGAACTCGCCGACGGGCGTGTATTCAGCGGCCGTCAGGCACAGAAGCTCGGTCTCATCGACGCCATAGGCACAAGGGAAGAGGCGGAAGAGGCTATGAAAAAACAGCTTGATATGCCCGACATAGAAGTTGAGGAATTCTATCCGCCGGAACAGAGTGTTCTTCGCTCACTCATGTCAAAGGCAAAAACACTTGCCGCGACAGAGGGCATAGACGGCGGTATCTATTACCTATACAAACCCGGACTTTGATATGGAACTGGGACAGCTTGCGGCGTTCACCGCCACCGCTGAACTGAAAAATATGACCAAGGCGGCGCAGAAGCTCAACCTGAGTCTTTCTGCGCTCTCCACACAGATAAAGATGCTCGAAGAAGAGCTTAATGTCACCCTGTTCTCAAGACAGGCGCGCGGCGTAGAGCTCACTCCCGAAGGATCGGCACTCCTTGAAAGTGCAATAGCTGTCAACGACACCGTCCAAAGTATCAGACGGCAGGCAATGAGGATGCAGAAAGAGGTTAAGGGGAGCATCACTCTGGGTGTGAACACAAACCCCGTATTTCTGCGCATCCAGACTATCAACTCGGCATTTCAGAAGAACCTTCCGGACATTTCGCTCCGCTTCGCCGTGAGCGAATCCGGCAAAACACCGCAGATGCTCCGCTCGGGCGAACTTGACCTCGGCTTCTCATACGGAAGATTCACCGACAAGGATATATTCACCATAGAGCTTTTTCCGGTAAAACTTTGCATGGTTGTGCCGAAAGGGCAGCTTGAGGACACCAGAAACGTCTCGTGGGAAACTCTGGCTGGCATCCCATGGATATGGGGAAGTGAGGACTGCCCCTTCAGAACTGAACTGGTGCGTTCACTGCCGGATATAAAGAATCCGAAAAAAATAATCGTTGCGTCAGACGAGAACCTTATGATGGAACTGGTGAAGACCGGTTCCGGAGTGTGCGTTCTGCGTGAGGACAACGCACAGGAACTTGCGGAACAGGGTTATGTGGTTATCCTGCACGACAAGACCATTACGGTTCCGATATGCATCTCCTGCCTGAAGGAACGCAGAGAAGAACCGCTCATCGACCTTGCAATGAAAACGATCTTGACCGTTTATGAGGTATGATATGAAAACAGCACTGTTAATGCTTCTGACTGTTCTTCTTTTCACAGCAGGATGCTCAAAAAGAGCATGGTACGACGGTCTGCAAACGGGACACAGCTACGACTGCGGAAAACTGGAAGGCGAAGCGAAGGAAAAATGTCTCAAACAAAGTGACATGAGCTATGACCAATACAATGAGATTAAAAAATGAAAAAACTTCTAATCACTGCTCTCTTTGCCGTAGTAATCGCAGGATGTGCTCACGACACGGGAACCATAACCCAGATATCCACAATAGACGCGCTCCTTGCGGGTGATTACGACGGATCCGAAAAAACATCAAATCTCACCCGATACGGCGATTTCGGAATCGGCACTTTCGACAGACTTGACGGCGAGATGATAGTTCTTGACGGAAAAGTCTATCAGGCAAAGTCGGACGGCAGAATCTACATGCCGGACAACACCACGACGCCGTTTGCTTCCGTATCCTTTTTCGTTCCTGAAATGACTATTAGCCTGAACATACCGGTGACATTTGAGGAACTTGAAAAACTGATTGACGAAAAAATCCCCGACATGAACGTCTTCTGCGCCGTTAAAGTGGAAGGTACTTTCAGTAAAATGAAAGTCCGCTCCGTTCCTGCTCAGTCAAAACCATACAGCCCGCTGGCAAAAGTTGTCACCACCCAGCCCGTTTTTGAGTATGAGAATATACGCGGCACAATCGTCGGTTACAGACTCCCTGCATTTGTTAAAGGCATAAACGTGGGCGGGTATCACATGCATTTCATTGATGTTTCAAAGACATACGGCGGTCATATACTTGACTTTCAAATGGCAGACGGAAAGATTTACACAGACACAGAAAGGAAACTTACACTGATTCTCCCTGAAAGAGGACTTGAATCAATAGATTTATCTAAAGACAGAAGTGAAGAACTTAAGAAGGTTGAAAAGTAGAAAGCCCCGCAACCTTTGCTGATTTGCGGGGCTTTAGACGTTGGGTGGTGTCACCTCATGACCCATTGGAACTTCTCCTGTCCCGAACCTTTTCCGGAAACCTCAAAATCGGTAGCAACTTCTTTTCAGATACCTTCTTTCCGGTTCGGGGGGTTTCTTCTGTTACTGCCTTGGCTGTAACTTATAAACTTAATATGTGACTTAATCTCAAAACCGCAAGTGGCAAAATTAAAACTATTTGCACATATCTTAAAAACATCTGTATAATCTCAATATGTTCTCAAAAGTATTCAGCGCACTCGTAAACGGAATTGAAGCGGAGATAGTAGAAGTGGAAACGGACATAAGCTCCGTCGGTCTGCCGTCGTTCAACATGGTGGGACTTGCGGAAACCGCCGTAAAAGAGAGCCGCGACCGCGTTAAATCCGCTATGAAAAACATGAACCTGAACGTCTTCGCACATCCCATAACAATCAATCTCGCTCCCGGTGATATAAAAAAAGAGGGTACCCATTTTGACCTTCCTGTGGCAATCGGGCTTACATGCTCCGCCGGAATGGTGAAACAGGTGCCTGAAGACTGCCTCTTCGCGGGAGAACTTTCACTGGACGGAAAACTGCGGGCGGTGGGCGGAATGCTCCCCATCGCAGAAGGCGCCAGAAAAGCAGGCTTTAAAAAGCTGATCGTTCCTGCCGACAACGCGGATGAAGCCGCCGTAATAGACGGTCTGGATGTCTTCCCGTTCGACGATCTGTCCTCTGTGACCGAGTTCATAAACAACAACTGTGCAGGCACTCCGCATACGTTCGACAGAACGTCCCTGTTCAGCACGGTAAAAGAATACACAGTCGATTTTTCAGACGTAAAAGGGCAGTTCGCAGCCCGCCGCTGTGCGGAGATAGCCGCGGCAGGAATGCATAACCTCTTCATGATAGGCTCTCCCGGAAGCGGGAAAACCATGATAGCACGCAGGATGCCCACCATTCTGCCCGACATGTCGCTGACGGAAGCGATAGAAACAACCAAGATATATTCCGTGGCAGGACTGATACGCTCCGGACGCGACCTTGCCGTCCACAGACCATTTTGCAGTCCTCACCACACCAGCAGCAGTATTGCGCTCATCGGCGGAACCTCGAAGGCGATACCCGGTCAGGTCAGTATGGCATCGAACGGAGTGCTTTTCCTCGACGAACTGTTGGAATTCCCCAGAAGTGTTCTGGAAACACTGCGCCAGCCGCTTGAGGACAAAGAGGTTACAGTGTCGAGAGCGGGACGCACAGTTACCTATCCGGCGAATTTTATGCTCGTTGCTGCGGCAAACCCGTGCCCTTGCGGATATCTGGGCGATAAACAGAAAGAGTGTACCTGCTCGCCGTCCCAGATACAGAAATACCGGTCAAGACTTTCCGGTCCACTCATGGACAGAATTGACCTCCATGTTGAGGTAGGTTCCGCAGACATAGCTGAACTTGCCGCCATGGACGACGGCGAAACATCTGAAAACATCCGCAGACGCGTTGCACAGGCACACGCAATGCAGTCGGCACGTTTTAAACACTCAAAAACACGTTTCAACAGCAGAATGTCCGAAAAAGAGACGAAAAAATACTGCGCTCTGGATGAAAAGACCGCTAAATTATTGGAGACCGCCGCTAAAAAATATAACCTCAGCGCCAGAAGCTATTCAAAAGTTCTTAAAACCGCCCGCACAATTGCCGATCTGGACGCATCTGCCGACATCGGAGTAAAACACATCCTCGAATCTCTTCAGTACCGTCTCATACAGGAATAACAGTATTTTTCAATAATCGCTTATTTTTGTTAATAATTCCTCACCATGATTCGACATTTCCCCATATACGATGATATAATATGGTATGAGAATATCCAAGAAGACCGAGTATGCTGTTCACAGCGTGCTCTATATTACTTTTTTTAAAGACCGGACTGTTCTGTTGGACGAACTCGCTGCACAGGGAATTTCCAGAGAGTATCTGGCAAAGGTCATGCGGCTGCTCACAAAGAGCGGTATTCTGAAATCTTCCGTGGGGGTAAATGGAGGATATGTCTTAGCAAGACCTGCTGACCAGATCACTTTGGAAGACATTTTCAATGCTGTCGAAGGCGACGCTTTTTACAGATGCGAATCGAAATCAAGAAGATGCGGTTTGGCAGGTAAATGCGGGCTGGCCGAAGCCTTCGGAGCTGCAAGGAAAATGTTCCTCAGCGAACTTAGAAAGTGCAAAATGTCTGATATGATGGAAAAAAGCATATCAGACGGAAGCTGGTTGAAAAATCTGAATCCTGTCGTTTAAAAGACAGACGTAATCATACGGCGGGTTCACGGGATGCTTCCAGAAGAAAGCGGTATAAAGGCGCAAGTTTGAAGAAATCTTCCAGAAGTGCGCCTGCGAACCCGTTCCCGTATAAAGATTCATCGTTGTCTCTTTCCGCGACAAGATAAAGAGTTTTGCGCTGGTACCAGTCCACAAAGCGGGCATCTTTCATTCCCGACGGTACCTTTTTATATTTTTCACCTTCAAGGGAAAAAGGTAAAAGGTTTTTGGGATTTGAAAATGACACTGTGTCTGCAAATCGCTTTGCATCCAGATCTATCATCTGCCTGAAATGGCGCATGGTGGCAGGTTTCGCGCTGTAAAAGCCCATTCCCCAGACATAGCGCTCAGACCCGAGCTCAAAGAAGAATGCGGGAGCGTCGCACCAGTCGTCGTTTGCCCTTTTAAAAACAAGCCAGCTCACTGATTTATACGGCGTTTTGTCCTTTGAAAAACGAGTGTCGCGGCGTATGCGCGAAACTGTGCGTCCGCCTGTGATGAACTGCTCATCAACAGAAAGCATCCCGTCCGTAAGCTCAGCGGAAAGCTCCTTCATTGGTGTCTGGACGTACTCTTTATATTCTTCCTTGTGCGCTTCGTACCACTCGTGGGTGTTGTTTTCCCTGATACCTCTCAGAAACCCGAACGCTTTCGGGGTGAACCCCTTAAAATACTGCCGCATCATTCGTATTTATCCCACCATCTTTCAACAGGTGCAACACCGCCGACAGTAAATGGAAGTCCTATTTCGGGGGTCACATAGTTGAGATTTTTTTTCTGCGCTTCCGTCGTGAACCTCTCTATGGGTTCTTTCCAGTAAAACTCAGAAAGAGTGAAGGTTCCCCAATGGATAGGAAGAACCGTCCCGCTGCCGAGGTCTTTTGCCGCCTGAACAGCCTCTTCAGGTGTCATGTGACTGTAAGGCCATTTTACATTATAGGCGCCTATATCAATGAGCGACAGTTCAAAAGGTCCGTACTCGTGTCCTATCTGCCGGAACTGTTCCATATAGCCCGAATCGCCGCTGAAAAACACCTTATGACCGCCCATCTCTATGACATACGATGCCCAGAATGTTTTGTTGGTGTCATAGTAGCCTCTGCCCGACCTGTGCAGGGCGGGTGTGGCAGTTATTTTCATATTCGGCATGGAAACCGACTGGTACCAGTCCAGTTCTATGATACGGAGGGGATCAACTCCCCATTTTTCAAGATATTGTCCCACGCCCAGCGGCACGATAAACATACCGACTCTATCCTTAAGGGCTTTTATCGCCCTCTCGTCCAAATGGTCATAGTGGTTATGGGAGATTATGACCGCATCCACAAAACCGATGTTGACACCCCTTATGGGGTTGTCGTCGGTGTATCTTTCGGGTCCGATGAAGCTAAAAGGTGAGACCCTTTTGGAAAACACCGGATCGGTGATTATTTTCATGTCCCCCTGTTTAAGCATTACGCTTGCGTGTCCCAGCCATGCCGCCTGAAGGGTGTCGCCGGTATTCATGTTCGCATATACAGGATTGATCCTGTGCGCTTTTATAAGCTCTTTCGGTGAGTATTTTCCGCTTTCAAAGAGAATCCTGTATATCGAGGAGAGCTTGCTGCCTGACGCTTTTTTCGGCGTCTCCACAAGGTTGTGGAATGTTCCGTCGCGGAAATATTCCGACGCATAAGAAACTTTTTTCTCGTGTGTGGCAAACATGATCACAATTATGACCGCAGCGGCCAGAAATATCTTTCCCATCTCAACTCCCGAATAAAAGCAGTAGTATATAAACTATGCCTCTGTTCTGAAAATTAAACCCTAAAATATCGCGGAGGAACTGTCCAGCGACAGTTTAAATCCAGAAAGCAGAACTCTGCTCTTACGGTTTATCTTTTCACAGAGGATATCGGTCATATGGTTCAATTCCCCGGCGTTATGCGCAACACCGTTCAGAAACCCGCTTCTGTGCATATATTCAGCATCGAAGGCGTTTCCCGTTATCAGAAACTCTGAAGCGGAAGCCGACTGCATCAGACGCGGAATAGCCTGTGTACCGCCGAATCCGGTTATAATGCCGAGCTTCGCTCCGGGGTGCGCAAACTTACTCTTCCCTGTTGCGTAGCGAAAATCGCATGACGCGGCAAAATCCATACCGCCGCCCATGCAGAAACCGTCTATCTCCGCTATGACCACCTGCGGCATGGTGCGTATGGTTCCGAACATGGTATTGCCCAGTTTGGAGAACCATTTGGCTTCAAAGCCGTTATATGTGCTTAACGTACGCAGGTCGGCTCCCACAGCAAAGCATCCGCCTTCGCCGTGTATCCGCACCGTTTTTGCGGGACTTTCCCTGACCATGCGCAGGTTCTTTATTATCTCTTTAAGTGTCTCCACGTCCAGCAGCGTGAACTGACCTGTCTGCGGAACCAGTCTTATATGGGCTGTCAGCCCCTCTATGCGGGTTTCTATCATATCAGAACCTGTAATCTTCCCATCTGTCTTTGAACCGCGCCTCGCGCTTTTCAACAAAGGCGGACGTGCCTTCCGTTTTGTCGAATGTCGAAAATGAGAACGTGAACGCGTTCTGTTCCAGCAGCAGACCTTTCGCAAAGTCCATATCTATCGTGCTGTTTATGGTTTCCTTCGCAAGTCCGACGGCAAACGAACTCCGCTTGCTCATCAGAACGGACATATCTGTTACCGCCTTTTCAAGGGACTCTGCACAGTCCAACACCTTACTGACCATTCCCTTGCCGTAAAGTTCGGCGGCATCAACAGGTTCGCCTGTGAATACAAGATACTTAGCAAACGTCTCGTACGCCTTTCTGGCGGCGAGTTGTGTCCCGCCGAATCCGGGAACGAATCCGTATTCCGTCTCGTTAAACCCAAACCGGCTCTTGGCTGTTGCAAACACCATATCGCAGGCGAGTATAAGCTCAAACGCGGGTCCGAAGCAATCGCCGTCAACAGCGGCAAGCACTGGTTTTTTCATGTTTCTTATGAATGAAACCAGTCTTTGACCAACAAGATTATACTGTTTAACAACGGCGGTGTCAGCTTTCGAGACCTTCTCAATGTCATGTCCCTTTGAAAATACGCCGCTCTGCCCGCTGCGTATCACAGCAAGATTGACCCCGCGGTCTCCCTCTGCAACGTCAAGAGCAGTGAAAAGCCCGTCCAGAGTCTCCATACAGACAGGATTGCCCTGAACACTGCATGAAACTGTTATCACACAGGCGCCGTCGGCTTTTGAATAGGTAACAGGATTGTTCATATCAACCTCGGAATAATAATAAGTTTGCTTATTATAAAAAAAGCGGAACGCAATGTAAACAAATGATAAGAAAAATCAGGATTCGCCATCATTGCGGAGGGAGAAATACTGCTGGTCTATGTGATTGTGATATTCGCGGCGAAGTTCTTTTTTTGAATTATTTTTCAGCATCTCGCGGCGAAGTTTACGGGCGGATTCCATGCTCTCTTTACCCGCCGGATCATAACCGCTGAGATTTGCAAACCCGTTCTCAACAGCTTCCATAGTCTGCTTCAGCGCCGCTTCCCTGAAATATGCAACACGCTCTTCAAACCCCGGCTGTGCAGTTTTCTTTATCATGCGGGTTATGGCGTGCAGTTTCAGGTTCTTCTGATAAAAGACACCGCGGCGTATAGCCTTCACTTCGCTTTCAAACCAGTCGGATTTTACTCCCATGTTTCTCAGAAAAATATCCCCATAGCTGGGTGAAAACCGCAGAAGAAGCTGCAGCATCTTTGAATAGCGGTTGTAATGCATTGACTCCTCCGCCATCTCAAAGATAAGATGCGAACGCATCCGCCCGGCATCCACATATGCAATATGCTGCGGAACCATGTTGTTATGGGCTATGATGTCTGCCGAAAGGTGTGCGCTGTATCCGTATGCAAACGCCTGCTCCTCGTCGCTGCGGATGTCGGAAAACATCTTTGAAACCGTCTGCCAGCTATGTGTCGGCAGGCTTTTCTTAAACGATGAAAAGTCTTTGAAAAGGTTGAAAAGATCGGGAAATATGTTGCCGCATAAAAAGAACTGCGGGTTGTTTGTGATAACGTTCATACTGCTGTTGTTCAGCACCTGCATCCCAATACTTAAATGCGTTTCAAATCCCCATGCGAAAGATATATCAGGCAGTGCAAATACTGCTATAATTATTATAAATAGTGGCATAATGATTAATTTATTACACCCGCTCTTAAAAACAAGGGAAATGTACCGGACAAAAATTGTCCTTTAGTTGACAAATGAGAATAAGACCATTATAGTATGATTATTAACGGATGAGGTGTCGGTATGAAAGAAGAAGCACTGAAAATCAGAAAGATTATTCTCCCGATGAAAGATGCTTACGAGGAGCTTGACCCCGAAGAAAGGATTGAACTGAAACAGCTCCAGAAACAGCATGACGACATTTATAACACTCTGAGCGAAGAGGACAAAAAATGGTATGACAACCATTTTTCAGACTGGTACGCAAAATATCTGGACATAGAGACCAAGATTTTCATCAAGCCAAGCGAAGGCTGTTGAAAAACTTAGATCGCGTCGTCGTTGCACTACTCGCGAAGACATACGAGTGCTTAGACGGGAAGCAGTCATAGAAGAAGACTTGCTGGTTAGAACCAAGCAATATCAATAAAATACCTGCTTGAGATACAGCCCTTCGGCAGGAGCCGTAGGGCCTCCCTTCTTCCTGTTCTTCGTTTCAAGCATCTCTCTGACGCGCTCAGGTCCGTGTCCGTCGCGGCAGAACTTCACAACCGTTCCGGTAATTATACGCACCATGTTGTGCAGAAAACCGCTGCCGTTCACCTCAAGACACCAGAGATCGTCCTCTCTGTAGAACTTAGTAAAGTTTATAGTCCTGACACAGTTTTCGCGCAGGCTCTCCGCCGCACAGCAGGCAGTGAAGTCGTGTGTACCTTCAAAAGCGGCAAGCACTTCCGGCGCCCGCCCGAAATCCACCTGTCCTTTCACCCACCACGCCCTGTTATAATGAAACGCACTGCGCACCCGCGAATGATGCATCCTGTACATATACGTTTTTGAAACCGCAGACCTCTGCGAATGGAAATCCGGCGGAACATCCCATGCCTTTGCAATAGAAATATCCATAGGCAGTATGCTGTTCAGCCCAAGAACGACCGCCTCGTCGGGAACATATATATCAGTGATGAAGTTTGCTGTCTGCCCCAGAGAATGAACGCCTGAATCTGTTCTGCCGGAGCCGACAGCGTTGACATCCTGCTTATAAAGCACCTTGAGCGCCTTTTGCAGTTCATTCTGAATAGAGGGGGAGTGGGTCTGCCACTGCCATCCGGAATAGTTTGTCCCGACGTACTGAACTATGACAGCTTTGTTATACAAGGGCATAAAGCACCGCCGCCGCCACGGCGCAGGCACCGAGCAGCATTTCGTACATATTCGGCAGGCTGATAGGCACCGCGGCATATTCTCCCGCGTCCACCTTCCGCGCAACCGTATCGGCATGCGCAAGCAGACTGTGCATCAGCGGTCTTATGTATTCGTTGGGACGAAACAGAACTTTATAAGCTTTCCCGCTGTATTCAGGCGAAAGAGTTATCTTTTTAACGGTTCTCTTCGCATCGTCTATGAATATCGGGATGAATTCCAGCGCAACCATCATAACTATGCGCAGGTTCTTTCCCGCTGTGCCGCGCACTGGGAAAGACAAAAGAGCAGCAAGCGCCCTCGTATCGGTTATGGCGGAGAGCAGAACAGAGTAATAGATGATAAGAAAAAAGCGGTATGTGAGAACTGCAGAGCTTTTAAGTCCTGCCGCAAAAAAGAAATTCACCGCAAAAGTGACTATCAGAACGGTTATAAAAGGTTTGATCTTATAAAAAGTGTCGACAGGACTGAGCCTTGCGAATATCTGTACTGCAATGGCGGGAATTGTTATCAGTGAATATGACAATACCGAACCGGACATGCCGACCATCTGGATTATACTCAGAAATATGATCAGCTTAACCGCCGGATTCAGCTCGTAAAGAACAGAACCGGCAGCAGTCTTAACGCCTGCTGCCATGCTCATTTATTCTCAGGATTGCTTTTCTTCGTCGTCAGCGATCTTCTTTTGTGTTTTAGGCGTGATGTCCACAACGTCGTCGGTGCTGACATCGTTTGCAGCCTTTTTAAAGTTTCTGATCGCTTTTCCCATACCCTCTCCGATCTGGGGAAGTTTGCCCGCGCCGAAAACAACAAGGGCGATAACTAAAATGACAATAATTTCTGTTGAACCAAGTCCGAACATGTTCTCCTCCGTTGTTACTCACTAATATATGCAATAGTCGAAAAACTCAATGTTTATTTATAAAACGTCTTCTGCGTTCATAAATATATATTCCGATAATAAGCAAAACAAGCCACAGATATCCGGTTACAGAAAATATACTCCGCGCGGTCACCGTCTTGACATCGCAGTCGAGATAACCGGCTTTGTTCAGACCGAATTCCGCCTGAATGGTTCCGTCTGGGTCTATGCATGCAGAAACCCCGGTTTGCGCCGCACGCACAACACTTCTTCTGTATTCCACAGCCCGCATTATGTCCGTTGCCATGTGCTGATAAGGTCCCTGCGTGTCCCCGAACCAGCTGTCGTTCGTAACAACGGCTATCATGTTGGCGCCGGCTTCTATCTGTGAGCGGACAAGTCCGCTGTATGCGCTTTCATAACATACAAGGGGAGCCGCCTTTATCTTTTCATGGTCAAAGACCACAGGCGTCGTTCCGGCGGAAAAATCCTCCGCTCCCTTGAAGAAATAGTAATCTATCGGTTTAAACAGCGCCCCAAGCGGAAAATATTCCCCGAAAGGCACAAGATGTCTCTTGTCGTACGTCTGCACATTCTTACCGTCAAACAGATATACGCTGTTGTAGTATTTTCTGTCCTTCACCTTTCCGTCGTTTCGTATAACCCCCGCCAGAACGGGTGTTACTTCGGAAACTATGCTCATAAGCCTGTATCCGGTAAAATCTTTGTCCATCATATTCGGATAGACGCTTTCAGGAAGCATCAGAAGTTCGTAATTCTGAGGCGATGAGTTGCGTATAAGTTCACTCACCTGCAAAATAACCTCAAGTTCCTTATCCATATTCCATTTATCGTTCTGGCTGTAGGCGGGCTGTATTATCCTCGTTTTCAGTATCTCGTGGTTATATTCCCTGTGCTGTGCCAGAAAACCGTATGAAAACACTGCAACAATGACAACCGACGCTATAGCAAACGAATTTCTGTTCCTGTCTCTGATAAAAGACGCCAGCGCAAGGTTGAAATATGCGACGACAAGGCTTATCAGAAATTCTCCGCCAAGATCAGCTGCCTGAACCGCCGGCGCAAAGGATGTCTGAGTATGCCCCAGATAAAGCCACGGAAAACCTGTGAAAAGATTGGCGCGCACTATCTCAAGGGCGACTATCGCCGTAGCCCCGAGAATATTTGCGGAGGGACGGCGCATATATATCCAGCCGAACAGCGCCCAGAACAGTGCAAGGACAGCGGCAAACACCGCCACAAGCAACATTCCCACAATGGCGGGCGCACCGCCGAAATGGGAAACGGACGTTTCTACCCATCTCAGGTTGTAACAGTAGTAAAGGAAAGCGAAAGTGAAGAAAATAAGCCATGGACGTCTATTATCTGAAGCCGACAGAATAACCGGAACCAGCGCGAAATACGCCAGAAACCAGAGGTCGATGCCGGGAGAGGCAAGGGTCAGCAAAAACGCTGATAATAAAGCCGACAGGTATGGAATGAGTTTCTCTTTCATTGGGGAATAATAATATAAGAAGCTGAGAACTGCAATCTAAAGAAAAGTCAAATGCGACAGCCTATCCCGAATCTGCGGCAGAATCTGCCCAGTCTGCTGTCGTCCAGAAGCTCGCCTGTGACCATCTGCACGAGTATCTTGCCCGCCATACCGCGACCTATAACCATCTTTGTTCCTTCACAGGTGATGATAAGCTCGCCGCCGCCGTCGTTGCCGGATACTTCTACAGAAGCCCCTTCATAGATGCCCATCTCTTTCAGACGTTTCGCAAAGCGACAGTGGGCGTGGTCTTCACAGTCAATGACCAGCTTTTTGATGATACCGCGGCTTCCCGCTTTCATCATCACCAGAGGAACTGTCGTAATTACGTTTTCACAGCATGTATTTGACAATTAAATTCTCCTGTTGGGCGAATATACAGCAAATGAAACTCATTATCAATATCAAACTTGTACATAAAATATTAATTTTCAACTGACAAATCAATCATTATTAAAAAAATATATGGAATAAACAGAATTATCGGGTTATTCTGTAAGTAAGAAAACCAGTCGGGGATGTGTATGCACTATAACACAAAAGACACTCACAACTTATTTTCTCAATACCTGAGCGAACAGAACCTGAGGATGACAACGCAGCGCGAACTTATCCTTAAGACCTTCTGCAAACAGAAGAAGCACGTCACCGCCGAACAGCTTTACGAAGTATTGAAAAAAGTCGACCCCACTATCGGACACGCAACTGTTTACCGGACAATGAAACTCCTTACCGAAGCGGGAATAGCACGGGAACTCAACTTCGGCGAGGGTTCGGTGCGCTATGAACCGGACACCAGCAAAGAACACCACGACCACCTTGTCTGCGTTAAATGCGGCGAGAACATAGAGTTCCTTGATGAAGAGATTGAAAATCTTCAGAAGAGGGTGGTGTCAAAATACGGATATGAGCTTGTCGACCATTCGCTGAATCTTTACGGCATCTGCCCGAAGTGTCAGAAAAGTTAATATCGGAAATAACTTCCTGTTATTTTTGATTAACGCTCCAGCTACACGTTCCGTCTTCGCGAGGAATGAAATGACGACGCGATCTGATCACTTCAGCAACAATAAAGGCATCGGTAATTCTATGCGGTTCAGACTGCTTCACCCCGATGGGGTTCGCAGAGACAAATAGGAAAGTTACAAAATAATATAAAGAAGATAACCTGACATTTCTGTTTCCGTCTTCGCGAGGAATTAAATGACGACGCGATCTGATCACTTCAGAAACAATAAAAGCACCGGTAATTCTATGCGGTTCAGACTGCTTCACCCCGATAGGGTTCGCAGAGACAAATAAGAAAACTGACGCAGGAATGCGAAGCAGATAAGCAGCAAAAACTACTGCATCAGGTCGGTTACGGGAACAATCTTCACACCCATCTTTTCTATCTCCGCCAAAGCATCAGGCAATGCACTGACCGTTCCGTCACGCAAATGTCCGATGGCTATTGAACTGCCGTTTGAAAGCGCTTTTTTCGCCGCAGACAAAAGCTGAACGTGAACGTGGTTCTCTTTGTCGTTCTTTGTCACAAGCCCCGGTTCCTCATTATCAAGGAACGTACTGTTAGCCGCGCATTTCATGCCTGCTTTGCGGCACTCGTCATACGCCTTGGAAGCGGGTGATGTGTGGCTGTCCAGAAATCTTCCGGTGTACAGCTTCATATATTTCAGCGCCTGTTCCATCTTTCCGGCATCCTCAGTATAGGCGGAACCTGTATGGTTGTTAGCACCGTCAAGCTGCATTCCGAAATATGCAAAATTCGCTCTGGTGACAGCTCCGATGAGCGCATCCGGCATGTTGAGAAGCAGAGCGCCCTTGCCCGGATCAAAATCCGGATATGCTTTGGGCTGCATGGGGAAGTGTATGAAAACAGTGTTAGAACTTCTTTTGGCTATTTTCGCGGTCTCCACGCCGTAAGGGGTATATGGAATTATTGCGAACGTAACCGGATAACCGATATTTGCCAGCTGTTTTGCCAGCGGTATGCTGTATCCGCAGTCGTCTATTACCACCGCGAGTTTTGCGGTATATTTTATAGGTTTCTTCACTGCAGGTTTGGGTGCAGGTAAAGGAACGGGCGCAGGTTTTGGTTTAACCGTTTGTTTCGGCGGTTCCGGTCTTTTCTCTGCAACTTTTTTCTCTTCCGCTTTCGGCTTAGTTTCAACTTTAGGCTTTTCCGTAACTTTCGGAGCCTTCGGCACAAAGAAACCGATTGAATATTCGCCGTGGGTGTCTTTTACCACCAGAGGGGATTTCGAGGCTATCTCAAGTCCGTTCTCTTTCATGTAGTCTCTGAGACCTGCGGAAAGTTTTTTCGCATCTCTGTCGCTGTCCGCCTGAATAGTGATGGACATATCGGTACGGCTTATTCTGTCCTGACTTAAACCTTTGTCGAACATGAACAGTTTGACAGCGTTAACAGCGCTGACCACTTCAACGGGTTTTTCAACCGTCTTCTCTATGGTCTTTTCGACTATCTTAACTTCCGGTTCCGGTTTCTTTTCCGGTTTCGGAGCTTCCTTTTTCTTTTCAACAACAGCCTTTTCAGGTACGGCAGGCTTTTTCACCGGGGATTTTTCGTCATCCTTCATCATATAAAACAAAGACGCAATGAGAAGGGGCATAAAGATTATCAGTATACCGATGGGAAATTGCTTTTTGTTTCCGCCTTTCTGTGTGCGTCTGGGTCTTGCTGCGGGTTTTCTTACGTTCTTTCTGGGAGGCATATCACCACGACATTATAGCTGCTTCATCAGACAGCAGAATATTGAAAAAGTATTTGGATTCCGCCTGTTCGCATCCGGCGATGAGATCCAGCGCGCTTATGTTCAGGCTTTTCATATCGTCCACACCCACAAGAACACGTCCGCCCTCTTTAAGAAATTCTCTGACAGCGTCCAGAGATTCTGTCTGGGTTGTGGGAACGATAAAAGAAGGTTTAGATTTATCTGCGATGAGAACCCCTTCGGCAGACAGCAGTAAAAAGACTGTGGCTGAATAGTCGAATGCAGATTTTGCAAAGCGGAGCGCCTTGCCCGCCTTTATAGGTTCGCTTGATGTGAGATGCACAACTATGATTTTATCCGGCACGGCGTATCCTCCGTAGAATAATATTATACAGCATAGCCGTTAAATGTGAAGAGTTAAAAGAAATTTCAGGAGGCTGTGAAATATACCGCTTCTATGAGTTCCTGTGCGCGGCGGGTGATATATTTTCTGTCATGTTCAAGACTGCTCATACCCTCCATGAAAGAAACGTCGACATCCGTTCTGCGCACTGAGGCAAAACGGGAAAAATGTGGAGCAAAGCTCATATCTCCGTACCAGCATACAAAATCGCAGTTTTCCGGTGAAAAGCTTTCGCCGTCTATCTTTGAATATTTCAGGCAGACCGGAACAACGTCCACACCCGCTTCGGAAGCGCCCGCCAGAAAGGAGGAACGGAACGGAAGTATCTGCGAACCGTCGGTTGATGTTCCTTCGGGAAAAAGCACAACGTTGAATCCCTGCGATATTATCTTTGTGATGCCGTCAAGCTCCCCTTTGATGTTCCGCACGTTTCGCCGCTCAACAAAAAAGGTACCGCCTATCTTTGCCAGAAAACCCAGAAGGAAGGTTTTTTCAATTTCCACGGAAGATATAAAAACGGATGGTTTTACAGACGACAGAACAAGTATGTCCAGATACGACATATGATTGCACACCATCAGTCTGCCGCGTCCGTCATTTTCAAATGCTTCATCCGCGTGTACGCGAACGCCGAGAAATCTGCCGCCTATGCGGCACATCACTGAGGTCCACCACACGGACACTTTGCGGCGGTTCACATCCGTAACGGCATAAAGCCGCAGCACCAGCGCACCGGCGATAAACACACAGAACAGAAAAACAGCTCCTGTAAGTTTGTAAGCTTTAAACATATTACTTCAAAAATTTACGAACGAACGCAGGATCCATTTTTTTGCGGTCGATGAGCGTAAGATAATCGTAACACTTGAACGCCTTGTCATATGCCGGCTTTCCGCAGACAAAACCGCCCGCTTTCAGATATGAAAGAAGGAGCGGCGGAATGAGGTTCACGGCGGCATCGCGGAAGGGTGCAAAACGCTCCTCGCCAGTCTTTTCTATCATCCTGTCAAATTTTTTGTCCCTGAACTTTCCACGGGGGCTTATGCCATCGTACTCTTTCGGCAGATATCCGCTGTTTCCCAGCCAGTGGTGGATAAGCGCCGTCTGGAAAGTATCGTCGGAGTGAATTGACGAACAGCCGAACATATATCTTGAATCGGTGATGGACATGTAAGCGCCAAGCCCTTTCCAAAGAGCCGCTATTGTCGCTCCGTTGCGGTAGTCGGGGTGTACGCACGCGCGTCCCAGCTCTATCTTATGTCCGGAAAGCTCTTTTATCTCGTCCATGTGGAACTCTTTCTCGGAATAGAATTTTTTATTGAATCTTGTACTGTTCAGCCTGTAAGTGCCCACAGGTCTGCCGCTTTTTTTGTCAATGATGGCAAGGTGGTCGAAGAAAGTATCAAACTTGTCAACATCTATGCCGTAAAGGTCGGTTTTGTACGCGTATTCACCGTAAAACACCTGATAACGCAGGCGTAAAACTTCCATAAGCTCTTCGCCGTTCTCAATTATCTTGATAATAAATCTGCTGTTGTCCTCACAGAAATTAGTGTTGGGGCGATATGTGCGTATACGAAAGCGCAGAGTTTTTGATACGTCTCTGATAACTCCGACAGCTTTTTTCACATTCGCTGGAGCCAGCTTTTCCTTTAGAGCATTCATAGACACCTCACAGTATATGTCTGAAAAATAGCAACCAAATGTCAAAAAACGGTGCGGGTTTTGCAATATATCCATCAAATATTTCACGGCAGCGGGCATTTATAACAAATATCTGACATTTCAGGGAAATTATGCTGACAAGGCAGGCATATATATTAGTCCATACATAATATGAGAGGTCGGCAAATGGCACAGGCGGACTTGCACTGTCACTCGAAATTCTCAAAACACCCTTCGGAATGGTTCCTCCAGCGGATCGGCGCGGCAGAGTCATACACAGAACCGGATTTCATCTATCAGACGGCGAAAAGCCGCGGGATGGATTTCGTAACGGTGACAGACCACAACTGCATTGACGCTTCCGTATACCTGAACGAGAAATACCCGCAGGACACCTTTACAGGGGTGGAATCCACTGTCTACTTCCCCGAGGACGGATGCAAAATGCACATCCTCGTATACGGGCTGAACCACAAACAGTTCGACATGATACAAAAAATCAGACGGGACATATATCAGTTCCGCGACTATATAAAAGAACAGCGGCTGGCATACTCCGTCGCCCACGCAACGTTCAGCGTTAACGGCAGACTGGCGATGAACCACCTTGAAAAGCTGATGCTCCTTTTCGATGTTTTCGAGGGAATAAACGGCGGACGGGGCAAGCTCCACAACACAACGTGGGTGCGCACTCTGGAAAACCTTACACCGCTTGCCATGGAAAACCTCTACTCGCGCTACCGCATCGAACCCATAAGCGACACTCCGTGGATAAAAGGCTTTACAGCGGGTTCCGACGACCACGCCGGACTTTTCCTCGGCAAAACGTATACCCTCACCCGTGCGGCAACCCCGCAGGAGTACGTTGAAGGCATCCGCAAAAAGGAATGCCGCCACGCGGGACGCTACAGTGACTTCCACTCGCTGGCTTTCACTGTCTACAAGATAGCCC
Source organism: Deferribacterales bacterium (assembly GCA_050251945.1). GTDB lineage: Bacteria > Chrysiogenota > Deferribacteres > Deferribacterales > Geovibrionaceae > Seleniivibrio. Next base: position 199,059 of record JBFWLW010000003.1, read on the forward strand.
ACGATTTCAGCCGCACAAAAAAGAGCGTCCACTTTGCAGGCGGATTTTTCAGCAAGATAACCGGATACATCTTCGAGCAGGAGAAACCCTCTCTGATGGAGCGCATAAAGCTTACAGGCTTTAAGATGAAGAACACCGGAAAGATAAATCAACTGATTGTCGAGATGATTCAGGAGATGCAGAACGAATCTTTCAACAACATAGAACGCAAGCTGAACATGGTCTACCACAAAGCTTCCGACATCTCCGACGAGTATTTCCGCATGATGTTCTCACATATGGCAAAGGACATTGAAAAGATAAACATGGACGACCTTTACCAGAGCGTGACAACAGCGCTTCCGGCGGTCTTCCTATCAATCCCTTTTTTCAGCTCTTTCAACCAGATATACAAGGACAGAGAGCTTATAAACCAGCTCAATGAAAGCTATAACTACGGTTCGACACCGGTGCGCAAGCGTATCCTGTGGTTCACGGACACCATAAACGACCTGAACGGTGTTTCGGTGACCCTGCGTACCATAGGCAAAATGGCGCACGACAAAGGCTATGACCTGAAAATTGTGTCATGCCTTACCCCCGAAGAGATAGACCACCGCCTCCCGCCGAACCTCATAAACCTGAAACCCATAGAGGCGTTCAAACTGCCTTACTATGAAAAGATAACCGTAAAAGTACCTTCGGTCATACGCGCCCTTGAAGAGATATACGACTTTGAACCGGATGAGGTCTTCATATCAACCCCCGGTCCCGTGGGACTCATGGGTCTTTTGGCTTCAAGACTGCTTTCCGTTAAATCAACGGGCATATACCACACTGACTTCACAAAAGAGACTAAAGAAATCACCCACAACGACTCGCTGACCAACCTTGTGGAAGCGTACACCAGATGGTTCTTCGATTCCGTTACGGAGCTTAAAACCACGTCTGCACAGTACCTTGACTATCTCGAAGACAGAGGCATCAACAGAAACAAAATGTCCGTGTTCAAACGCGGCATAGACGCGCGCCTGTTCTGCCCAATGGACAAGCGACCGGACAACGTTTTCACCCTCTGCTACGCAGGAAGGGTTTCGCAGGATAAGAACCTTGATTTCCTTTTGAATCTCTTCACCGACCTTGAGAAGAAATACAAATTGAGACTTATCATCGCAGGACACGGACCTTACAGCCCCCGCGTTGAGGAGTTTGCAAAAGGCAGGGACAACGTTATCGTAAAGGGCGAGATAGAGCATACGAAAATGCCGGAAATATATGCCCAGAGCGACCTGTTTGTATTCCCCAGCAACACCGACACCTTCGGCATGGTTGTTCTGGAATCACAGGCATGCGGCATACCTGCCATCGTCTCCGACATGGGCGGGCCCAAAGAGATAATTGAGGACAAAGTGACCGGCTTCGTCGCAAAGGCAAGCGATTATTCAGACTGGACGCATAAACTCACATACATGATAGAACTCTGGCAGACCGACATTGCCGCATACAGGGACTTCGGACGCAGCGCCCGCGAGCGTGTGCTTGAGCATTTCAACTGGGACAAGGTACTTGAGGAACTGTTTATCCGCAAACCCGACATGAACGCCCCGCAGCCGTCAATATCAAGAAGACTTGCCGTCTGATGAGTTTTCAGTTCATTAGAGAACTCACCACCAACCTGCCCGCACTTATGCGCGGCAGAACGGCTGGACAGCTCATAATACAGACTACGGACATGTGCAACGCAAAATGTCCTCAATGCGGTATGCGCACGCAGGAGCAGTTTAAACGCTCAAAGCTGGACGGCGACAGCATCAAATCAATAATCGATCAGGCGGCTAAGAACCGCGTTAAAGCGCTCTCTTTCACCGGGGGCGAGCCGTTTCTTTTTCAGGACACACTTCTTAACTGCATTTCATATGCACACAGCAAAAAGATACCCTACATCCGTACGGGAACAAACGGTTTCATGTTCATAGGCGCGAATAAGCCCGGATTTGCAGACCGCATGCGTGAGTTTGCAAAGCTTCTTAAGCAGAGCGGACTTTACACCTTCTGGATAAGTCTGGACACATGGGACATCATGGAGCACGAAAAGAACAGAGGGCTGTCCGGCGTAACGGACGGCATACGCATGGCGCTTCCCGTTTTCAGGGAAGAGGGGATATTTCCGTCCGCCAATCTCGGCATAAACAGGACGATAGTCAGAGGCGAACTGACGGTTGACAAAGACAGCAGCGAATTTGAAAAAGCTCGTTTTTATGAGGCATACAGAGAGGGATTTGCGAAGTTTTACGGCTTTGCCGAGGCTATGGGGTTCACCATCGCAAACGCCTGCTACCCAATGAGCATGCAGGAGGGCGCAGTATATAAGGCGGAATCGTCCGACAATATGGTCTGTTACAACGAAACTGAAAAATATCTGCTCTTTAAGGCGCTTTACGACACAATTCCGCAGTTTCGCGGTAAAATACGCATATTTACTCCGAGAAATTCGCTGAAAATGCTTATGCGTCAGTATTCAGGAGACAATGAAGCAGGATTTGCCTGTTACGGCGGCATAGACTATTTCTTTGTGAACAGCGTCAACGGTCACGCGTACCCATGCGGATTCCGTTCGGACGACGACCTAGGCGAATACGCTGGTCTGAACACTAAAGATATCCGTATCAAACCTTATTGCCGCGAATGTGACTGGGAATGTTTCAGAGACCCGTCAAACCAGACGGGAGCAATCACGGAGATTTTCCGCAAACCGCTGAAAACCGCAATGATCTTCTTGAAAGACCCGCAGTTCACGCGCGATTGGTGGAGCGATCTTTTTTACTATTTTGCCTGTTCAATGTTCAATTTCAAAACGCCGCCCAATTACGGAAGAATGAAGAAATTTCAGAAATGAAGCACAGAGACATTAAGGCGTATCCAATAATTGTTGGCACATTTATTTGAGAATGAGATCGCTTCTGGCATAAAGCCCTCGCGAAGACGGAATAAAAACCATGTCTCTGCGAGGAATATCAGCCAAAGGCTGAATGAATCAACTTTCAGGCTAATTGTTGAATAAAGTGACGAAGCAGTCTCGTCTTTCAATATACATCATCGTCAATTTTGTTAAGTACTCTAAAAACTATGTTCGTACCCGACGTTTGATATATCCGTGAACTGTCCGTCCTTTTCAAGCCATACACCTGAACCGGATTCCACACGCCCGATACATATTACCGCAGGATAAGCCGCTTTCAGTTCATCCGCTTTTTCCGCAGGAACAGTGAACAGCAGAGAAAATTCCTCACCCGAACCAAGGGCATATTCAACTGTATACCCATCACGGGGAACCTTTGAATGTTCAACCACGATCTTAACGCCGCTTCTGTCTGCTATGTGGGATGCATCCCGTCCTATACCGTCGCTCACATCTATGCAGGAATTCGCTATGCCTGTCCTGCCGAGGAAATCACCAAGAGCAGTTTCAGCACGCACAAGGTAGTGATTATAGTTGTCCTTTGAACCAGCTGTCTCCCTGTCAAGAAGCTGTCTGACACGTCCGGCGGGTCTGGAAAGAAACAGCAGGTCGCCTGCCTTAGCTCCTGAACGGGTAAGAACGTATTCGTTGCGCTCACCCACTATGGTCAGCGATAAGAAAAGCCCCGAAGCTGACGATGTGGTATCCCCGCCGATGAGCCTGACTCCGTATGATTCAAACGGTCTGACGATATCTTCCGCGGAAATCTCCCTGCCTTCGGGAACAGCTATCCCCAGAAGGGCATATTTCGCCACACCGCCCATGGCGGCTATATCGCTGACGTTTGCAGTAAGAAGTTTCTGCATGATATGACTGAACGGAGCGTCGGAAGTAAAATGGACCCCCTCCGCCATGATGTCTTTGGCAATAAGCGTCGTGCCGAATAAGGCGGCATCGTCGCCTACCCCTAGGGCGATGCCGCTGTTATCCAGCATATGTGACAAACTCTCTATGAGAGAGAATTCTTTCATAACTTTTCCGCTTTTTCGCGCAGTTCTGCCGCCGCCCTTGCGGGGTCATCCGCCGCGCATATGCAGGAGGACACAGCAACACCCGACAGCCCGCAGCCGTAAAGAGTGTGTATGTTCCGTGCGTTTATCCCGCCTATGGCAATGGCGGGCTTTGATGTGAGCTTTATGAGTTCCGCTATCCCTTCGGGAGCTATAACAGGGCGCAGGTCTTTTTTGGTGCCAGTCATAAAAGCGGGTCCCACGCCGATGTAGTCCGCCAGCTTTGCGGTCTCTATATCCTCTTTAGTGTTGCACGAATAGCCGTACAGCATGTCGGGAAACACCTCTTTCGCCCTTTTAAGCGGCACGTCCTTAACGCCGATATGCACAGCCTGCGCGCCAAGGCAGCGTGCAAGGTCTATGCGGTCGTTAACGACAAACAGAACGTCCTTACCTGTCAGAAGTTCCGTAAGCTTAAGCCCTGTCTCATACTGCTCTTTCGCCGACATCCCCTTGTCCCGAAGCTGAACCGCAGTTACGCCGTTCTTCACCACTTCGGGTATAAAAACCTCAAGAGGCTTTTTAAGCATGTGCGTTTCAAGAACAAGATAGAGCTTTAAGTGTTGTTTCATCACAGTTTCTTATCTATTTTTACCGCGCAGAGTTTTCCGCACATGGAGCATGAACCCATGTCGTGGTTGCGTTTGAATTTTTTACGCGCAGTTTCGGGGTCGAGAGAAAGCTCGAACTGCTTCTCCCAATCCAGCTCTTTTCTGGCTATACTCATCAGCCTGTTGCGTTCAACGGCTCCGGGTACGCCCTTTTCCATATCGGCAATGTGTCCTGCGAGGCGCGAAGCCATAACACCCTGATAAACGTCGTCCTCGTCAGGAAGACAGAGGTGTTCGGCCGGTGTTACATAACAGAGAAAATCTGCGCCTGCGGCACCTGCAATAGCTCCGCCGATGGCAGCCGTGATATGGTCGTATCCTGCACCGATATCTGTGGGGAGCGGTCCCAGAATATAAAACGGAGCATCGTTGCAGAGACGTTTCTGAAGCATCATGTTGGATGCTATCTGGCTCAGCGGAACGTGTCCGGGACCTTCTATCATAACCTGAACGTTCTTCTCGTAAGCGCGTTTTGCAAGCTCGCCGAGGATGATAAGTTCGTCTATCTGGGGTCTGTCAGTGGCGTCTGCAGTAGCTCCGGGACGGAAACCGTCGCCGAGACTCAGAGTGACGTCATATTTGTATGCTATTTTAAGAAGTTCGTCATAATATTCGTAAAGAGGGTTTTCTTTTTTATGAACCCTTATCCAGTTGGCAAGGATTGAACCGCCGCGGGAAACTATACCGCAAACGCGGTCGCTGTTGTCCATTCTGGCAACTGACTCCTTCGTTATGCCGCAGTGGACAGTGATGTAGTCCACACCCTCGCGGCACTGTTTCTCTATGTTGCGAAGAAGCACCTCTTCGTCAATTTTATCTGTTGTGAGATCCTTCATGGCGAGTTCCGCCGCAACTGCATATATCGGAACCGTGCCGAGCATGACGGGGCAGTTCTTTTCTATCTCAACGCGGATAGCGTTCAGGTCGCCGCCTGTTGAAAGATCCATAACGCTGTCAGCACCTGCACGGATTGCTGCATCAAGCTTTTTAAGCTCGACATCAAGGAACGGGCAGTCGCCAGACGTACCGATGTTCGCATTGACCTTCGTCTTAAGTTTTTTGCCTATGCCGCGCACGTCAAAATTTCTGTTTATATTCTTCGGGATAACAACCTTGCCTTCGGCAATTAAGGTGACAAGCTCATTTACGTCAATGAGTTCATCCTTCGCTACCTTCGCTATCTCCGGTGTTATTATGCCTTTTTTCGCCGCCTCAAGCTGTGTCATGTTTATCTCCTTAACAAAAAACCCCGTTCCGGACAAATGCCGAAACGGGGTCATAAAGCCTTGCTAAATGTCCGTTCCCTACGTCGGCATTACCCGAATCAGGTCTTAGGGGTATATCTCAGCCGCACCGGGCACCCCCACGGTTTTAAAACTATATTACTTTTTACATACGTTCGCAAGAACGATTTTATCTTTCTATGACAAACTCCGCATAGCCGGAATCGCCCTGAATCTCCTCTGTCTCCATGCGCTCAACCGACGAAAAAGGGGATCCTTCATGCGCTTCCAGAAGAGCGGCGTCAACAGCCTCTTTCTCACCTGTGATATCAAGCTCGACAGAACCGTCGGGCATATTCCGCACATAACCTGTCACAGTAAGGCGCGAGATACGCCTGTGGACAGACGCGCGGTAGCCCACGCCCTGCACACGTCCATATACTCTGGCGCGGATGCGCATCATTTCATTTTCACCCAGAATTTCGCTGTCTCCTGCCTGTCCTGTGTTACAACGACAGGATAGAGCATTTTTGCAGTGTCTTCCGCATATTTTTTCATAAATCTTTTGGGCTGGAGATTGATAACATAGCCTCTGTCATCGCCGTCGTTCACCATGGAGAAGGATGGAACATAGCCTTTAAGGTTTATGGGAAGTCCTGTTATCTCACCGTCGAGAGCGAGTGAAACAAGTTCAAGCTTTGTTCCCACAGAGAGATTTAGCGTCTCGCCGTTTGCAACTGTCAAAGGTTTGCCGTTCACTTTCACGTTGAACACATAGCCTGCGGCGGGTGTCTGAACAGCAGGAGCGGCGGGCTTAACAGGTTCGGCAACAGGTTCCGCTTTCGGCGCTTCCGCCACAGGCTGAACCTTCGGAGCCTTTGCAACAGCGATGCTGATATTTCCTATCTTTATGTTGTCCTTGCGGAACTGGAGAACGGAGTTGTTCTTTATTATAAATTTTGAATTGAGGTCGTTCAGCGTGCCGTATCCTAGAAGGTCGCCGGAAACGCCCCTTTCATAGTTGGATTCTATGTGACGGAGTTCAACAACGTCCCCTCTGTTGACGTAAAGTGTCTGACCTCTGTCAATCTTTTTCGGTTCGTCGTTAACTGCAATTATGGCGTAGTCGAATCTGGGTTTATCGATGATAATAGAGGGAACTTCCGGAACTATTCCGTATATTTTCATGAACTCGTTAACGGCGTAGTTATGATAAAGCACTTTCAGCTCCACACTGGGCAGATTCTTAGAAGATTCTATACCGTACGCGGGAATGCAGTATTGCCTGACAGCGTAGTATGTGGCTGTTTTGCGCATATCGCTGAACGGAGTTTTCGGATTTGCGGTATCGGTATTAAAATAGTGAAGGTGATATCTTTCATCGTCTATTTTGCCGTTAACCGTTTTGAGAACGTCCATGGCATGACTTTTCAGGTCGATAGTCTTTCCGTTTCCGCATTTATACATGTCGGCATCGGTGATAACTGACTGGCCGAATCTATTGGGATTCCGGTTGCTGTCCACGTAAACCGGACTGTGGTAGCCCCAGCCGTCGTGAAGGTTAAGGAATACGTTAGACTCACTCATCAGTTTCTTGACGACGGATACAACTTTGTCCATCTCAAGTCTTTCAGGCTCGTCCAGAAATCTGCGGTTCATATCGCCGTCGGGTCCTCTGTCGTAAAGGATTACCGATTTGAAATTTGCTCTGGGGATAACTATCAGGTTTCCTTTTTCAAGGCGCAGGTCGGAATAGAGATCCGCCGAAAGAAACCCGCCCGGCTCGTCCCCCTGAATACCGCCGAGGATAAGCATGGTGGGACCGTTCTGCCTTCCGTATATCTTATACACCTGAAGTTCATAGTCGGTGCCTTTAAAATAGTTCTCAACCTTCGTATAGGGTCTTGTCTGGGCATATGCGGAAACAACCGTCAAAACAAGCATGATCGCCAATAAAAATCTTTTCATTTTGCTCTCCAGTTTTCGGAGACTATACGGAGTCCGCTGTCACCGTTTTCAAGTATAAGTGTTTTGATACCCGTATCGCTGTATTTGTCGCCTGTGTACTTCTGTACAAATGTAACGACAACCGTGTCATCTTTACCCATTTCAACTTTGATGTCTTCCATTTCAACTGTGATAGAGGCGATCCTTGCGAATTTGCCGCCCTTATCTTTTTTCCATGCGTCAAAACCCATGCGTCCGCTTTTGAATCTGTCGGAATAGTATGACATATATCCGTCGATATTTCTGCTTTCCCATGCCGCTTCCCATGCGTGCAGAAGGTTTGCGGTGGCTTCGTGGATATCGGATATGTTGTCTTCGAGTATTGTTTCCGGTTCTGTCTGTTCAGTTTCCTGAGCTTTCGTTTCAGGTTCTGCGGGTTTTGTTTTTTCCGGTTCAACCTGAGCTATGATCTTTTCGGAAACAGGTTTCGCAGGTTCTTTTTTGGGTTCTGCCTTGGCAACAGCCACATGAGCAGGTTTCTTAGGCTGTTCTTTCGGTTTTTCAACCAGTTCGGGCAGAACAGGTTTGCTCTCCTGCACTTTTGAGGCAAGTTTTACGTTTCCGCCTTTCATCTGTTCAAAGTCTTCCGCAACTATCTTGAGCTGTCCGCCCTCGTTGCGTAAATAGAGCGTTTTACGCCCGAAAACTGTCATATTCGATGCCGAATAATACTGGTCAAATTGTGCAACCACTTCGTCCTTAGACTCGTGGAAGATACGGAAGTTGTCCGCCGCTATCCTCCTGTCGGGGTAAGCACTCATAAGATATTTTTTATAGTTCAGATACGCATTAAGACTTTTGCCGTCTTTGGAACGAAAGCCTTTGCCGTATGAGTTTTTAAATCTGTCGAAATTATTGGAGCGCCATGCGTCTATAAATTCGTTAACAGCTGCCCTTGCAGTGTCGTAAGACTGTCTGTAGGTCTGGGGCGAGCCGAAAAGGGCGCTTCTGGTGATAATGACAGGAGTTCCGGCAGTGAAATACTGCGAGAGCCCGCGAATGTCGGGGTTATCGAGAGCAACGCATCCTTTTGTTGCGGGATCCTGTCTGTTGTCCTCTTTTCCGTGGAGCCAAATGCCGCCTCCGGTCTTTCCGTTGAGAGTATCCAGCAGGTTCGGATAGCTCAGGGGAAACGCGCCGAATCCGTATATTTTTGCGGTTTCTCTCCCGTACATCTCAATAAGACGCTGACCGGAGAGGAAACTTGTTATCCTGTAAACGCCTTCCGGTGTTTTGAGGTCGCCTCTCGAAGATTTATCGCCGTTTCCTTTGCCCACAAGCACATTAACGGTCTTGATGATGGAAACTCCGTCGCCCGTGACCCGCACGACGTGCAGTTTTCTTTTGTCCTTTTCAACAATAACTGCGGTGAAGCTTTCGCCTCTCTGCGCGGCAACGTTAAGTATTGTGTTCGCAGCAAAGGCATATGACACAGTGAGAAGCAGAAGAATAACCAGAAACTTTTTCATAACCCTACCATTCAATATTTTTTCCATAGAGAAAATAACGATCAAGCTTGTTTTTCAACATACCCTGAACAGGTTTCGACATTCCGATGGGTATATCATAATAGAAAACAGCCCCGCCATGATAATCAGCAGGCATGTCGATGTCAAACCCTTTCAGGTAACGCAATGCATTATTATAATCAGTCTGCGACTTAAGCTCATCCCTGATGCAATCAGCAAGCTGCCAGAAAGCCTGCGAGGTGAGTTCGCCCTCCCTTTTAAACAGCATTATGCCGTTGCTTTTAAAGTTTATGCTTCTGTCCATGCGGCTTGTAAGGTATTTTGAGCCGCCTTTTTCATAAACCTCTGCAAATTCGGGAAAATCGTCAAAGAAGGAGTTTATCTCCTTATCCGGCTTGAAACGTACGAAGCTCCCGCCCTCCGAAGGCTCGCCTTTTTTGCGTATGGCGGCGATGAAAAATCCGTCGTATTCGTCCAGATGAGGCAGGAAACGGATAACCTTTTCGTCCAGCGCGCTGTCGCCGCTGATACCTTTCGTATATTGACCTTTATTTATATCTATGAGCTCACAGTCGAAGGATTCAAGCAGATGGCCGACCACCTCTTCGTTCTCCTCTTTGGCAAAAGTACAGGTGGAATAGACCATCACCCCGCCTTCTTTAAGCGAAACAAAGGCGGAATCGGCTATCTCCTTCTGCAGCTTTGCCATGCGCTCCGTAAGTTCCTGCGTCCATTCCGCATTGACGGTCTTATTGCGTCCTATCTTGTTTTCGTTACTGCACGGCGCATCCAGCAGGATGCCGTCGAAAAAGCCGTCGAATACCTTATGGAGGCTGCGCCCGTCCATGCTCACAGTGCGGACGGAATAGCTTCCGTATTTTTCTATATTGAAATGTAATGATTTAAGACGTTTCGGCGAAGGTTCATTGGCGATGATTGCACACCGGTTTTTCAGAATATCCGCAATGGCGCATGTCTTGCCGCCCGGCGCGCTGGCAACATCCAGAATATATGGGTAATCAGGCATAAGCGACGCAAGCACCCTTGCCGTGAAAACGGAGGAGGGGTTCATAATATAAAACCCGCCTGTCTGGAAACCAATGGTATCCGTCAGCTTTTCGGCGTTCTCCGTCACCTTGTAAACATACGGTATCACGGAAGTTTCCATACCTATGCAGATATCGTTAAGTTCTTTCAGATAATCAGCTTTTCTTGCGGAAGCAAGCCTTATGTGCCTGCTTTTTTCGCGCAGGAGGGTCTCGAAAAACCTTTCGGCATCGTCCCCGAAAACAGTGGTGTATTTGGCAATAAAATCCTTATTCAGCATGGACTAAAGGATAAAACAATTATGTTGAGTTTACAACTGTAATATAGTAGGCTTCAAATATGAAAATAGTGGTTGCAGGCGCAGGAGAGGTCGGTTTTCACATCGCATCCTCCCTTATCAAAGACGGGAAGGATGTTGTTCTGGTGGAAAAAAATCCCGCACGGGCAAAGTACGCCTCTTCCCACCTCGATTGCCTCGTTGTCGTCGGAGAGGCAACCAATCCCGATATTCTTAAAGAAGCGGGCATCGACAATGCCGACGCCTTCATCAGCGCAACCGATTATGACGAAGTCAATATGATCACTTGCTTCATAGTCGCAAGCGAATTTGACGTTCCCGTAAAAATTGCCCGCGTGCGCAATGTCAGCTATTCCAAACGCAGGATGCAGGGAAAGGCTCTCGCCGGAGTTGACTACGTCGTTAACCCTGAAATTGAGGCGGCAAAAACCATAGTTTCAACCGTTCAGCACGGCGCAACAAGCGATATCTTCCTTTTTGAGGATCTCAACATACAGCTTCGCGACATCATCGTTGACGAGGACGCTTTCTTTTGCGGAAAAACACTTAAAGACATCAAACGTGACCTGAAAGAGGAATTTCTTATCGCAGGCATAATGCGCGACGACGAAATAGTTATCCCCGACGGCGATACCGTTATCCTCGATAAAGACCATATTTATCTTGTCGCATCCTCCAGAAGCTTCGTGAGAATGCTGAAGAAAGTAGGCATGCACGGCAAAAAACTCAAATCAATCGTCATTCTCGGCGGTGGCAACATCGGGCATCATGTTGCGGAGATGCTTCTGCAGCAGGGCAAGAGCATAAAAATAATCGATAAAGATTACGAAATATGCAAGACCCTCACTGCGGATTTCCCAAACGCACTGGTTCTGAACGCAGACGTTTCGGACGAAAGTATTTTCGAGGACGAACAGCTTTTTAACTGCGATGCCATCATCTGCACAACCCACAACGAAGAACTGAACATACTTGCCGCCATATACGGCAAATCGAAAGGCATAAAGCGCGCGGTGGCACTTGTTAACAAGAGCAACTACATAACCATATCGGACGATCTGGGCATAGATTCCACCGTAAGCCCGAAGATAAGCTCCGTTAACGCCATCCTGAAATACATCAGGAAGGGCAACATAAAAAGCGTTATGAAGGTTCTGAACGGCATGGCGGAAGTTGCGGAATTTTTCGTTGCCCACGGAGCGGAAGTGACCACAAAAACCCTGAAGGATATAAAACTTCCGAAAGGAAGCCTCGTTGTCGCAGTCGCGAGGAACAACCGGACTTTCATCCCGGACGGAAATTTTGTCATGCAGTCGGGCGACATAGCGCTGACATTCTCCGCAGACAACACAGCCGAATCGTTACAGCCCTATTTTTCAGAGTAATCCATGCACTATAAAGTTATCATAAAGACCATCGCCATTCTGCAGGTGATAATTGCCGCCTTCCACCTTTTGTGCGGCGGTATGGCTGTATGGTTCCACGAATTCAACGCCACTAACAGTTTTTTTATATCCGGCAGCCTGCTCATCAGTGTGGGCGCTGTCGCACTTTACTTTCTGAAAGATGAAAGACCGAAAAACCTGTCCACAAAGGACGGATTTCTCCTTGTCACGGCGAGCTGGGTCGCCGCCGTTCTGATAGGCGCTCTGCCGTACCACATATCGGGCGTTGTACCGACGTATGCGGATGCAGTTTTTGAAACTATCTCCGGTTTCTCAACAACAGGTGCGACAATAATGACGGACGTTGAGTCACTGCCGAAATCCATCCTTTTCTGGCGGTCGCTTACGCACTGGCTGGGCGGTATGGGCATTGTCGTTCTGGCTGTTGCGGTTCTGCCCCTTTTAGGAATCGGCGGGATGCAGCTCATTCAGGCGGAAGCACCCGGACCGACTGTTGACAAGCTGACACCCAGAATAACAGAAACGGCGAAGTATCTTTGGTTCATCTATCTTTTCTTCACCGCCGCAGAAACGACTCTTCTGATGCTCGGCGGCATGAATCTTTTCGATTCGCTCAATCACACATTCGCCACTGTGGCAACAGGCGGATTCGGAACGAAAAATACCAGCGTACAGCATTACAACTCAGCATATATAGACTATGTAATAACCGTGTTCATGCTCCTTGCCGGACTGAACTTCTCGCTCCATTTCAGGCTTCTGACGGGAAATTTCAAGCATCTGTTTGTAGATTCGGAGCTTAAAACATACTTCTTCATAGTAACCGCGGCCACACTGATTGCGACTTTCTCCCTCACTGGGACAGTTTATAACGATTTCATGACCAGTTTCCGTTATGCGAGCTTTCAGGTGGCAAGCTTCATAACCACCACAGGGTTTGCAACTGACGATTATGAAAGATGGCCTGCTGTGGCACAGATTGTTCTTTTCCTGCTGATGTTCGTCGGAGGGTGTTCGGGTTCCACAGGAGGCGGCATAAAGGTCATAAGGATAATTACACTGCTGAAACAGGGCTTGAACGAGATGAAATACCTTATACATCCCCGCGCAGTTTTCGCACTGCGCATCAACGGGCAGCCTGTTAAAAAGAATATCGTCTACGCTATCAGCGGTTTCTTTTTTTTATACATTACCACGGCTCTGATCGTTACCGTTATAGTCTCAACCTCCGGCGTGGATATCACCACCGCTTTCACTGCGGCGCTGACCACACTGGGCAACATCGGTCCAGGATTCGGACTTATCGGTCCCACCGAAAATTTCGCATTCTTTCCCGAATATGTGAAATGGGTGCTGAGTGCCGCAATGCTTATCGGCAGGCTTGAGATATACACGGTGATCGTTCTCTTCACTCCAATGTTCTGGCGGAAATGAAAACATTTATCATATATATCAACGGAATAGTGCAGGGAGTCGGATTTCGCCCGTTCGTATATAACCTTGCGGTTTCAAAGGGCGTCAAAGGCTCTGTGGTCAACAGCGGACGCGGCGTAGAGGTGCGTATGAACGCAGAGGATATGGAGGAAGCGGAGGCGCTCCTGCATGACATCAAAATATTCGCCCCTCCTCTGGCACACATAACAGAAAGCTCCGTCAGAGAGACTGAATACACTCAATACGAATCATTCACCATAGAAAAATCAATACATTCCGGCGGACTGTCCCTTGTTCCGCCCGATACGGCGATGTGCCCCAACTGTGCAAGGGAGATCAGCGACCCGGCAGACAGGCGGTTTGAGTACCCGTTTACCAACTGCACTGACTGCGGTCCCAGATACACGATCATGCTTGATATGCCCTATGACAGACCCCGCACGGTAATGTCGGAATTTGCAATGTGTCCGCAGTGTCAGACGGAGTATGGAAATCCCGCAGACAGACGCTTTCATGCACAGCCCAACGCCTGTCCGGTATGTGGTCCTGAAGTCTCCTACAGAGATATCAGAGGCATTGAAGCAATAAAAAAAATTGCCGGACTGATAGACGACGGCGAGCTTGTTGCCGTTAAAGGGCTTGGCGGATATCATCTCATATGCGACGCGACAAACGACGCTCCCATCACAAAACTGCGCGGGCTGAAAAACCGCCCTGATAAACCACTGGCAGTAATGGCATTGCCCGAAACCATAGAAGCATTGAATATATCGCAGTCTGAAAAAAATCTTATATTCAGCCAGTCGGCACCTATTGTGGTTCTTGAGTGCGACAATCCGGCGCTCAGCCGGTTCGTCTGCCCCATGTCGAAAGCTGTGGGGTATATGACAGCTTACACTCCGCTGCACATGGTGCTGATGAAATATCTGAAAACAAAGTTCATCGTCGCCACCAGCGGCAATTTGAAAGATGAACCCATAGCAAAGGACGCACATGAGGCGGAAACTGCGCTTTCGTCGTTCACGGAACATTTTCTGCACCATAACAGACCCATCCACAACAGATGCGACGATTCACTGGCGGCAGTTGTCGGCGGTTCTCCATATATCATGCGCCGCGCAAGGGGATTTGCTCCCTATCCGGTAATAATGCCTTTGGCATCTGACAAGTGCGTTCTCGGTGCGGGCGCTCATCTTAAAAGCAGTATAACCATCGCAAAGGATGGTTATGGATTCGTAAGCCAGTACATAGGCGATCTGGACAATCCGGAAACCTGCGCCTTTTATGACGAGACAATAAAAAAGATGGAGTCACTTTACGGACTGACACCCGAAACGGTTGTCTGCGACCTCCACCCAAACTATCACAGCACGCAGTATGCGCAAAAACTCGGCATAAAGGTTGTTCAGGTTCAGCACCACGTCGCCCATATGCTCGCATGCATGGCGGAAAACGGGCTTACCGGCAACACGCTTGGCATCATAATGGACGGAACGGGGCTTGGCACAGACAACACCATATGGGGCGGAGAGTTCTTTGTTATGAAAGACACTGAAATAACCCGCGCCCTGCACCTGCCCTCTGTACCGCAGCCCGGCATGGACGCGGCGGCAAAGAATCCCGCACGGATGCTGATTTCATACCTGCACAGCTTCGGGCTTCTGTCGGACAGCATAGATATACTCACAGCCAATACAGGGCTTTCTGAAAAGGATATTCAGCTCATCACAACCATGACGGACAAAAACATAAACTGCATCCCCACATCCAGTACCGGAAGGATGTTTGAAAGCGTTGGCGCGCTCGTCACAAAAACACCCGTAAACCTTTTCGAGGCACATTCCGCCATGAAATTTGAAGGATTCTGTAAAAACACAGATAGATCTTACCGTGTATCCTCGACTGATGAGCTTTTCGGATGCGTTCTTGACGACCTGCGCAAAGGCACTGACAGAACCGAGATTGCATCCGCGTTTCACAACGGGTTCGCAGATTGGGTGTTCAATGAGGCAATCAGGCTCTGCAGTGAAAATAACATAACAGACACCGTTATTTCCGGCGGCGTATTCCAGAATATATTTATTGTACGCAGGCTAAAGGCTCTTTTCGCCAAAAGCTCCGTCAGACTGCACACACACTCGAAAGTTCCGCCCAACGACGGGTGCATATCACTTGGGCAGTCGTTCTTTACAAACTTTCACAGCCTGAACATTTGATTCCACAATCTCTTTCCAAATCATAACAAATGTTCTATACTTGGAAAAGAGAGGATATATGATACACCCTGATGTTTCACTTCTGATACTATGCAATAACAGCCGTGCATGTATGGATGTTAAAGAGGTTCTGGGCAGCCTCAAATTTGACATGACCATCGCAGTCAGCACAGAAGAAGCATATGACCTGCTCACCAAAAAAAGCTTTGACATAATAGTTTCCGAATTCGATCTGGACGGCACTGACGGTATAAAATTTCTTCAGTACGCCGCATCAATGAACAGCTTCTCCACGCGGCTGATTGTCGGCAGCAGTTCAAACGAAGACTCGATAATCAAAGCTATCATAAAAGGCATCGCATGCGCCTATATAGACTCATCGTCAAACAGACACATAATAACTGCTAAACTTGCCGACATGGCGCGGGTGCAGACCAGCATGGACAACAGAAGGCTGCGCCAGATACAGAACGGTTCAAACACCTTTCCCATAGTCATGAGCATCTATGAAGCGCTTATGAACGCCATAAATAACGACCTTCCGATCGGAAAGATAGCCCAGATAGTGTCCGGAGACGTTACGCTCACTTCAAAGATAATCCATGTGGCAAACTCCGCATTCTACGGCAGTTTCGCCGGAACCTCCGTCGAAAAAGCCATAATGTTCATGGGGCTTAACACTGTTAAGGACATTGTGCTGATGCATTCCCTTTCGGCAAACCTGAATATGACCGCGGAACAAAACCAGTATTTTGAAACGACAGTGCGGCACTCAGTTGAAACGAACTATTACCTCAACTGCATAGCACATATTTACAGAGACTGTTCTCTTTCACCGCTGAACAATTCCGTGGGGATAATCCACGACATAGGAAAGATAATACAGCTTGTTTTCTTTCCGCTCGAATTCCGTGCTATTGCGGAATTCAGAGAGGAACACCCAAATACGGACTATTTCACATGTGAGCTTGAATCGGGTAATTTTTCTGTAAACCACGCGGAGGTCGGGGCATATTTTCTTAAGATGTGGAACTTTAACCAGTATGCGGTAGAATCCGCTCTGTTTCACCATACGCCGGAACTGTCTTCAGCCAACACAAGAGCATGCGTAGAAGCGCTCTATCTGGCAAACACCCTTTCAGATATCCGCGACGGATACAATCAGTCTCTTGAAGAAGCTGTAAAAAGATGCGTAATAGTTAAGGCTGATCCGCAAGTGCTTATGAACATTGAGCCGCCCGAACGTTAGTTCTTCGGATCAAGAATATCTCTCAGACCTTCACCCAGAAGGTTATAACCCAGAACAGTTATAAATATGGCAAGACCCGGAAACATCGACAGCCACCATGCGAACATGATGTTGTCCTTGCCTGCTGTCAGAATATTTCCCCATGACGGGGTGGGGGGCTGAACGCCCAGACCAAGAAAACTCAGAGAACTTTCGGTGAGAATAGCTCCCGCAATGCCAAGCGTCGCCGTTACGAATATCGGCGTCATTACGTTAGGCAGTATATGTTTGAACATTATTATGTTTGTGGAAAGCCCCTGCACCTGCGCAGCGGTTATATAATCGCGGGTCTTAACACTCATTACCTCAGCCCGAACCAGACGGGTTACGCCCATCCAGCCCGTTAGACCTATCACAGCCATAACGTTGAACACGGAAGGATTAAGAAACGCTATCACAGCAAGTATAAGGAAAAAAGCGGGAAAACAGAGCATTATATCCACAATGCGCATTATGATTATATCAGTCCAGCCGCCGAAATATCCGGCAATAAGCCCAAGAATCACACCTATCAGCAGCGATATCCCTACCGCAACAAAACCCACGAACAGCGAGATACGGCTGCCGTAAACTATGCGGCTGAAAACATCCCTGCCCAATTCATCCGTTCCGAAAAAATTCAGCTCAGAAGGAGCCGCAAAGATATTATTAAGATTAATAGCCGTCGGGTCCTGCGTCGCTATGAACGGCGCGAAGACGGCAACCATAATGAAGAACAGCACGACGGCAAGCCCCGAATAGAACAGATAGCTCCCCTTGACCTTGCTCAGAAGTCTATTTTTTGCCATATCGTATCCTCGGGTCCACCAGACCGTAGCAGATATCCGCTATCAGGTTGCCGATAAGCGTCAGCACCGCGCCCATCACAAGTATACCCATTACAACCGGATAGTCGCGCATCATAACCGCCTGATAAAAAAGCTGACCCATTCCTGCTATGCCGAATATTGATTCAAAGATAACACTGCCCCCGATAAGACCCGGAACGGAAAGTCCCAGAATTGTGACAACCGGAAGCATTGCATTTTTAAGGGCATGTTTGAAAACGACCTTGTTCTCTGACAGTCCGCGCGCTCTTGCGCTGGTGATGTAGTCCTCGCCCAGAACCTCAAGCATGGAGTTTCTTGCGAATCTGCTCAGTCCCGCCAGTCCGCCGAAAACGGACAAAAGAACCGGCAGAAACGAGTGCCAAGCGAGATCCCAGATTTTACCTGCAAAAGAAAGCTGATCGAAATTATATGATGTAAGACCGGATATGGGGAGCCAGCCTTTGATGACGCCGAAATAATACATGCAGAGAAGTGCCAGCCAGAAAGTAGGCACCGCAAAACCTATGAAAACAAAGACAGTTACGCTCTTATCAAAAAGACTGTTCTGCCTGTACGCCGACCACACACCCAGTGGCAGTGCGATGAGGAAGATAAGAACCATTCCCGCTACGTTCAGATAAATCGTGACAGGCATACGTTCCAGAATCTTTTCTGTGACACTCTTGCCGTCCTGACTGAAGGACTCGCCGAAATCAAGCACAGCGACGCGCTTAAGCCACATGACATACTGTTCCGGCAGGGGTTTATCCAGCCCGTACATCTTTTCAAACTTCTGATATGCCGTTTCCGAGAACTTCGGATTCATGGACGCAAGAAACTGCGCGGGATCACCCGGTGCAAGATGGATCACAAAAAAGCAGATGAGCGTGATGCCGAAGAGCAGGGGTATCATCCCTGCCAGTCTTGCGGCTATGTATCTGAGCATTTACAACTCTTATTTCTGGAAGCTGTATTTCTGCTTGTCCTTGGCAACCCACCAGTCTTCCTGATTATATCCGATGCCTGCCGGTGCGGGCTTAACTTCATTGAAGCGTTTGCTTATCGCAACCAGAGCGTTCGGAACCGTGAGGAAAGTGTAGGGCTGGTCTTCAGCCAGAATCTCCTGAGCTTTAAAATAATATTCTTTGCGTATTTCCGGATTAAACTCTTTGCGCCCTTCAATGAGCAGTTTGTCCAGCTCTTTATTTTTGTAACAGATAAAGTTGAGCTTTTGTCCGCCGCAGTTGCCGGAATACCAGACATCATAGAGGTCGGGGTCGTTTGTGATGTTCCAGCCGAGAACAACCGCATCGTATTTCTGTTTGTTGATGTATTCGTTTATAAATGTAGCCCATTCAAGAACCCGGATATCTACCTTAACGCCTATCTTCTCCCAGCTTTTCTGTAATACTTCGCAGATGCTGGTTCGCACCGAATTGCCCTGATTTGTTATCAGTTCAAATTTCAGCGGCTTGCCGTCCTTTTCAACTATGCCGTCGCCGTTTGTGTCTTTGTATCCCGCTTCGGCAAGGAGTTTTTTCGCCTGCTCAATGCTGTAATCGTATCTTTTAACGTTGGGGTTATACCAGACGGTACCCGGTTTATAGGGTCCCGTAGCTTCAACGCCCAGACCGAACTGGAGACCGTTTATGATATCCTTTTTCGGTGTTGCATACGAAAGAGCCTGACGGACACGTTTGTCCTGAAACATCGGCTTTTTCTGGTTATAGCCGACATATTCGTAGCTTGACGCCAGATACATGTGTTTGTTGTACTGACTTGTGAATCTGGGGTTGCTGTCAGTCTGTTTTGACCATTGAAGAGGAGAAAGCGATATAAGATCTATCGAACCGTTCAGAAGTTCAAGGAAAGTCGTCGCGGTATCGGGGATTATACGGAAAATATATCTGTCGATATAAGGTCTTCCAAGGAAATAGTCGTCGTTTGCCACAAGCGTGATGGAATCGCCCGCCTTCCACTCAAGGAATTTATAGGGACCTGTACCAACAGGCTTTCTCAGCAGAGGGGATTTTTTTACATCCTGACCCTGTAAAAGATGCTTAGGCAGCATAGGCATTCCCCAGCTGATGAGCGCCGGGGCGAAAGGTTCGTCATATGAAACCTTTACGGTGTACTTGTCGATAACCTCAAACTTGCTGACAAGTCTGAAATCCGCATCGTAAGAGGTGGGGGTTTTGTCGTCTATCATGAATTTGTAGGTGAATTCAACGTCGTCGGCAGTAAAAGGTTTGCCGTCGTGCCACCTGACATCCTGATTCAGGTGAAAGATGATGCCTTTGCCGTCGTCAACTATCTCCCAGCTGTCTGCCAGATCACCCACAATATTCAGGTTCTTGTCATACTTAACCAGACCGTTGTATATCTTGTCTGCAACGTCGTGCGAAGCCGAATCCGAGGTTATATTGTATATAAGCCCCGAAGCGTCGCCAAGCATTGAAACAACAACTGCGTCACCGTAAACGGCATTAGGGATATCACGTTTGCGGGAAACCTCCGGCTCAGAGCCGCTGTCCGATTTTTTCTGTCCGCATCCGAAAACGGAGAGGACAAGCAGTACGGCAAGAAACTTTTTAATCACGTTATTTAGACTCCATGGGAACCACAGGTTTTTTGTTTTCGGCGGGTGCCTGCTGACCTGCGGGATTGCTCTGCATGATGCTGCTGGTTGTTTTCTGTGTGGAAAGAACAGCCAGAGTGAGCGAAGTTATCATGAAAACGATAGCGATAACAGTTGTGACCTTGTTCATTATGTTAACCGGAGCGCCGGGACCGAAAACGTCGCCCGCACCGCCGCCGAATGCAGAACCAAGGGAAGAGCCTTTACCGGACTGGATAAGTACGGCAAGGATAAGCAGGAAGCAGATAACAATATGAATCGCAAGAATTACAGTGTACATTAAATGATCTCCAGGTTATTTGTAAAAATTGATTATTTTTATAAAGTCCTCGGCTACAAGGCTGGCTCCGCCAACCAATGCACCGTCAACGTTCTCTCTGAGCATCAGCGCACCGATGTTGTCCGGCTTAACGCTCCCGCCGTAAAGTATGCGTACCTTGTTCGCCACGACAGGTCCGTATATTCTGGACAGGAACTTTCTTATGGCGACGTGCATCTCTTCCGCATCCGCTGGCATAGCTGTTTCGCCTGTTCCTATCGCCCAGACAGGTTCGTATGCAACCGTAATGTTCTGTAAACGGTCAACGCCCACGCCGCTGAGTCCCATGCCAAGCTGGTAAAGAACTCTGTCTATGTATACTCCCGCTTCTCTTTCAGCAAGCAATTCGCCAACGCAGAGGATGACGTGGAGTTTGCATCTAAGAGCAAGACGCACCTTTTCGTTGATAAGTTCATCAGTTTCTCCGAAAATTGTCCTTCTTTCGGAATGTCCGATGATAACGGTATCGGCTCCGGCTGTAAGAAGCATGTCTGCGTTCACATCTCCTGTGAAGGCTCCCTTCTCATGCTGCGAAACGTTCTGTCCGGCAACAGATATAGGCACACCCATATCTCTTATGGTTTTGGACACTGTCGAAAGGCTGCAAAAATCCGGCGCAACGCCGATGTCAACTATTCCGTAGTCCAGTTTAACAGAGAGCAGCGAACGGACAAGGTCATCGGACTGCTTCACATCAAGGTTCATTTTCCAGTTACCGTATATAAGCGGTTTTCTCATGGGGAATTACTCCTCTTCTGTGGTCACGCTTCCATCGTCGCCCATCTGACAGCTTCCGTTGAAAACGACTCCCTCTTCAACCTTGAAAACCGGTGTGATTATCTTTCCTGTCACATAAGCGGGTTTGTAAAGCTCAACCTTTGTTTTTGCAGTTATAACGCCGTCAAAGCGTCCTGAAATCTTGATATCCCCCGCTTCAATCTCCGCCTTAACGTTGCCGGAGTTTGCAATAACCAGAGTGTCCTCTGTCTTTATATTCCCTTCAAAGTTTCCGTCTATTCTGACAAGTCCGTCGAATATAAGGGTTCCCTGAAACGTTGTGTTCTTGCCGAGAAATGCGTCTATGCCGCCTGTGTCTTTTCCCTTTATCAACTTAATTCCCCTCTGATGGTCTTGATTATCCTGTCAAGCTCATCATTGTTGGTATATTTTATTTCAATAGTTCCGCCGTCTTTTCTGGACTTTATCTCAACCTGAGTTTTGAAAAACTCTTCCATCTCGCTTTTCAGGCTTAAAAGGAAAACGTTCTCATTCTTTTCAACCTTCTCCGGTTCGGGCTTTTCCTTTTTCGAGGCAAGCTTTTCCACTTCACGGACAGAAAGGTTATTTTCTATTATTTTAATGAGTATTTCAACAGCCTTTTTCTCATCCAGACCAATGAGACACCTTGCGTGCCCCTCTGTAATCTGTTTAAGCTCCAGCGCTTCTATAACACGGGCGGGCAGCCCCAGAAGGCGGATTGTGTTCGCAACAGCGGAACGGCTTTTACCGACGACGTCCGAAACGTCTTCCTGACGATATCCGTGCGTGTCCATAAGGTTTTTGTATGCCCGGGCAAGTTCAAGAGCGCCAAGGTCTTCCCTCTGAATATTCTCAATAAGGGCAAGCTCCATCTGCTCTGATTCCCTTGTTATCTCGCGGACAACGGCGGGAACTCTGCGCAGACCAGCCAGACCTGCCGCACGCCAGCGCCTTTCTCCTGCGATTATAACGTAGCCTTCTTCTGTATTTGCCAGAACAATAGGCTGGATGATACCGTTTCTGCGGATGGATTCCGTAAGTTCCGCAAGAGCCGCCTCGTCAAAGACCTTTCTGGGCTGGTCGGGGTTGGGGTAGATATCTGTGATATCTATCTCGCTGACCATGGCTCTGGGCTTGTCAGCTTTTGGAATTAGCGACTCAAGTCCTTTACCCAGTGAGGTTTTTTTCATGACATCCTCTCCAGCATCTCTTTTGCGAGTTCAATATAGCTCGCGGCACCTTTTGATTTCAGGTCGTATTCTATTATGGACTGCCCGAAGCTCGGAGCCTCGGCAAGTTTAACGTTTCTGGGAATTATGGTTTTGAACAGGCTTTCACTGAAATATTCCTCCACCTGTTTCTGAACCTCTTTTGAAAGATTGTTTCCGGGGTTGTGCATGGTGAGCAGGATACCCTCCATCTCAAGTTCTTCGTTCAGGCTTTCGCGTATCAGCCCGATGGTGTTAAGAAGCTGACCAAGCCCCTCCATTGCGTAATACTCGCATTGGAGCGGTATCAGCACAGAATTTGCCGCCGTAAGGGAATTCACGGTGAGAAGTCCCAGAGATGGCGGACAGTCGATTATTACCAGAGTGTATTCGTCAGAAACCTTTGCCAGCACCTTTTTGAGCTTGGTCTCTCTGGATATCTCCGTGACAAGCTCAATTTCAGCCGCGGAAAGGTTTATGTTCCCCGGTATTATGTCCAGATTCTCCACGCTTGTGTGGATTATTGAATCCTTCGCTTCGGCTCTGCCTATCAGCACATCATAGATAGAAGGCTGACCCTCTTCGAGGGACACACCGAGACCGCTTGTGGCGTTACCCTGAGGGTCCATATCCACAACAAGCACTTTTGCCTCGGCAAATGCAAGCGCCGAACTTAAGTTTATCGCGGTGGTTGTTTTGCCAACACCGCCTTTTTGGTTTGCAATAGCGATAATTTTTCCCATTAGTCTCACAGCCTAATAAATTACAGTATAAAAATCAAGACAGTTTATTATCAGAAGCCTTTCAGTATACATCATGCGGAGTAAACTTAAAATCGAATTTTTGATATAGTAAATAAAACAAACTCTATTAAACGCAGCCGTTTATTATAAAGTGAATAAAAATCAGGAGCGCAGCATCCCTCTGATCTTTTCATATACGATGAAAAGAAAAAAACATACGGAAGAAACCGCTATTATACTTGCTCCGGAAGTAAGATTGAATACATACGCGCAGTAAAGTCCGACAAGGGTGAACACCAGCGACAGTATGCTCGAAAGTATCATCATGCCCTTCAGCGAACAGACCTTCTTCTCCGCTATGTAGGGCGGAATAGTGAGCATCGCAATGACCAGAATAAGCCCCACAACTCTTATCAGAAGCACAACAGCCAAAGCGGACATCACCAGCAGAACAGTATAGATAAGCCCTGAACGAACACCCATGCTCGTTGCGTATTCCATATCGAAGCTTACGGCATGTATCTGGCGGAAATAAAGCAGTACATAGGCTATGATGAAAACATCCAGCACTCCCATATACACAAGATCGCTGTCAGGCACCGCAAGGATGCTTCCGAAAAGATAACTCATAAGATCAACGCCGTATCCGGGCGTGAGGTCAGCCAGAATTATACCGAACGCCATGCCGCATGCCCACATAACACCTATCACGGTATCGGAACGGTTCTTGTCCTTAAGCGTTATAAGCGCCATTATCACAGCGGCAACAACTGCGAATATTCCGGCACCAAGAAGTGGGGATATACCCAGAAAGAACGCCAGACCTATGCCGCCGTATGCCGTGTGTGCTATGCCGCCAGAAATAAAAACTATACGGTTAACGACAACCAGCGTGCCGATTATCCCGCACGCTATTGAGGCAAGTACGCCCGCCCAGATCGCATTCTGTATAAATCCGTATGAAAGTATGTCGGTCATTTATGCTCCATGAGAACCCTGTGGGGATGTCCGTGCGCCACCAGCTCGACAGGACACTGCGCGTCCGCACCGTATGACATCTGCATCATCTCTTCCGTAACCTCCGCCTCGTCATGCTTGTGCAGGGTTGTGCTGACACACGCGACGGACGTTGCAAATTTGGGTATTATGGTAAGGTCGTGGCTGACAACCACGATGGTCATTTTCTCGTTAAGTTTGGCAAGTATGTCGTATATGCGGGTCTGTCCCTCCATATCGACGTTTGAAGCCGGTTCGTCCAGAAATATAAGTTCCGGTTCGCCTGCAAGTGCGCGCGCCATAAGAACACGCTGACGCTGACCTCCGGAAAGGTCGTCCATCCGGTTTTTCGCTACATTGCTTATCTGGAGTTCATCCAGCACCATGCGAACGTAGTCTCTGTCGCTTTTTTTTGTGAAGCCGCCTTTGGAAAGCATCCTGCCCATAAGCGCAGCGTCTTCGACGGTTATCGGAAATCCGCCGCCGGATGTAACATTCTGCGGAACGTATCCGATCCTTTTCACTGTTCCGGGCTTCTGCCCAAGAACTTTTATATCGCCGGACTGCGGTTTGAGTATCCCCAGAAGTATTTTCAGAAGCGTGCTTTTCCCGCCGCCGTTGGGACCTATCACAGCAAGGAATTCGCCTTTCTTTATGTCGAATGTGATATCGCGCAGAACTTCATTGGAACCGTAGGAAAAATTCAGATTTTTAACGCTGACAGCGTTCTCGGTTTCCGACATTGTGCCGCCTGAATGAAAAGAGGGCATCAAAGATGCCCCCTTAAAATCTTATATTAAAGCTAAATTTAAAGACCCATTATGTTATAGCCGTTGTCGACGTATATGACCTCACCCGTTACAGCGGATGAAAGGTTGCTGGCAAGATAAACGGCTGTTCTGCCCACGTCCTCCTGTGTACAGTTGTCATGCAGGGGTGCGTGTTCCGCTATGTGGTTGAATATCTTTTTGAAATCGGATATTCCGGCAGCAGCGAGGGTTTTTATAGGTCCCGCAGAGATAGCGTTAACGCGTATCTTGTTGATGCCGAGGTCTGCCGCAAGATAGCGTGTTGACGCTTCAAGCGCCGCCTTGGCAACACCCATAACGTTATAGTTCTGAATGACTCTTTCCGCACCGAGGTACGACATACAGATAATGCTTCCGCCCTCGTTCATAAGGGGTTCCGCATATTTTGCAATTGCGGGCAGTGAATAAACGCTGATGTCCATTGCCATTGCAAAGTCGGCTCTTTTTGTGTCAACGTAGCGGTCTTTCAGAGCGTCGCCGGGTGCATACGCAACCGAGTGAACGAGTATATCAAACTTGCCCCATTTTTCCTTAACAATGTTGAAGCAAGTTTCTATCTCTTCATCCTTCGTAACATCGCAGGGTACAAGAAACTTCCCTCCGAGTTCTTCGGAAACTTTTGCCACTCTGCTTTCCAGTTTTTCTCCGGCGTAGCTGAAAGCTACTTCCGCGCCCTGTTCAATGAAATTTCTGGCGATGGCATAAGCGATGCTTTTGTTATTCGCTACACCGAAGACCAATGCCTTTTTACCGTCGAGAAGTCCCATACAATCTCCTTGTTAAAACATTCTTAAAAACAGCGTCCTGCTGTTTTTAAGCTAACGCCGCCACATGCAGAGCCTGTTCCGGCTCACACTTTGCAGACCGTCCGCGGAAAAACCGCAGCACCCTGCACCGTGAGCCACATCCTGTATCATCAAAACATATCAAGAAAGCCTGATATGTCCCTAGTTAAAACGATTTCTATTTTTTTGTCAAACTCGACTTTTTCAGGGAGATAAAATTTCCTCACTCCCATTTTATAACACTCGGCGATACGGCTCTTCATATTGGATACCGGACGCACTGTTCCGGTAAGCCCGACCTCGCCTATGAATGTGGTTTCAGGCGATATCGCCTGCTCCCTGTATGAAGAAACTATCGCGGCGCACAATGCAAGGTCTGCGCTGGTCTCAGTTATTTTCATACCGCCGGCGACATTTATATATACGTCACTCCCGGCAAGATTAAGTCCGCCTTTCTTGTCCAGCACCGCCAGCAGCATGTTCATACGGTTAACGTCTATCCCCATGGCATTACGCTTGGGAAACTGATAAAAAGTCGGCGCAACAAGCGCCTGTACCTCAACCAGAAAAGCCCTTGTACCCTCTATCACGGGAACGTTCACCCTGCCGGAAACACTTCTGTCCGCATCGTCCGCAAAACTGTAATTTTTAAGCTCTATCAGCCCCTTGTCGCTCATTTCAAATATGCCGACTTCATCCGTGGGACCGAAACGGTTCTTCACCGAGCGCAGGATGCGAAGCCCGCGGCTGTAGTCCCCTTCAAAGTAAAGCACTGTGTCAACAAGGTGTTCCAGAAGCTTCGGACCGGCGATATAGCCGTCCTTTGTAACCTGACCAACGATAAGAACCGTTATGGCACGGCTCTTCGCCACTTCCACAAGTCTATACGTAACGTGCCGCACCTGACCCACAGTTCCAGCCGCCGAATTAAGCTCGGCGGATGCCACCGTCTGGATGGAGTCCAGTACAACATAATCAAATTTTTCTGAATCCAGTGCCGAAAGCACGTCCTCAAGGCTGTTGGTCGGCAGTATGCTTATATCCGCAGCGCCGATGCCCAGTCTTTCCGCCCTCAGCTTTATCTGCGCCGCTGATTCCTCTCCGGAAACATACAGCACTTTTCTGCTTTCAACAGACAGGATACCCGCTGTTTGAAGCATTATTGTCGATTTTCCTATGCCCGGCTCGCCGCCCACAAGTATAACGGAACCTTTTACAAGTCCTCCGCCCAATACCTGATCAAGCTCGCCGATACCGGTTTTTGTGCGCTCTGTCTCAAGTCCGCGCACGTCTCTGAGATTGACCGCGGAAACATAAGGTTCATGGTTTTTTTTGCCCGCCGGGGATGACGGTTCTTCAATCTCTTCAACGAAGCTGCTCCAGCTTGAACATTCGGGGCATTTGCCTATCCAGCCCGGCGAAACGTATCCGCAGCTCTGGCAGACAAAGCGGCTCTTCTTTTTTGCCATCTATCCGTTCTCGTCCAGAAAATCAGCTACCGACACCCGGTTGGGAGCAGTGAGCCTCAGATGCTCATAAGCCATGGCTGTCGCCATGCGACCTCTGGGTGTTTTTTTGATGAATCCTCTGTATATCAGATAAGGTTCGATAACGTCCTCGATAGTGTCCCGTTCCTCACTCAGAGTTGCGGCGAGAGTATCCACGCCGACGGGACCGCCCTCGTATTTCTCAATTATTGAAAGCAGAAGCGAACGGTCGGAATTATCCAGTCCTTCACGGTCTATCTCAAGCCTTGAAAGCCCCTCGCGGGCAATTTCAATAGACACGAACCCGTTGTTAAGCACGTCCGCAAAGTCTCTGATACGTCTCAGTATCCTATGGGCTATACGGGGAGTGCCGCGGCTTCTGGAAGCTATCTCTTTCGCGGCGGCATCCTCTATTTTTGTTTCAAGTATGCCGGCTCCGCGCAGTATTATACTGGTGAGTTCATCTATACCGTAGAATTCGAGTTTAAGAATCATCCCGAACCTGTCACGAAGAGGGGAGGTGAGAAGTCCTGCGCGGGTTGTCGCACCCACAAGGGTGAAAGGCGGCAGGTCTATCTTTACTGTTCTTGCCGCAGGTCCCTGACCTATCAGGATATCGAGTTTATAGTCCTCCATCGCCGGATACAAAATCTCCTCAACATTTGAGTGAAGCCTGTGTATCTCGTCGATGAACAGTACGTCACCTTCCTGAAGGTTGGTGAGCAGAGCCGCAAGGTCTCCCGCACGCTCTATGACGGGACCGCTGGTGGCGTTTATATTTACACCCATTTCGTGGGCTATGATATTTGCGAGGGTAGTCTTCCCGAGTCCGGGAGGACCGTGAAAAAGGCAGTGGTCAAGACTCTGTCCGCGCTGTTTTGCCGCCTGAACAAAGACCTTCAGATTCTCCTTAACCTTTGACTGACCGACATAATCGTCAAACCCTCCGGGTCTGATGTTCTGCGTCTGAAAGTCTTCCGGCTGCTTCTCTTTGGAAAAGATGTCTTCCATCCGTCCGCCTGTGGATTGATTTAATAGATATACTACAATAGCAGTTTTGCAGATAATTGCAAGGTTTGGGAATAAAATGACGGTGCGGGGGGCTGCCCGCACCGTCCCAAGAGGTGGCATTCATGTTATGCCTTTTTAACGGGTGGTTTTGAGGATTAAAAGGGTGTCACCTTTTATCTAGCAGCTCTGAAAATTATAATAGGACTGTTTTTGTATTTTTAAAGGGGAAATTTCAATAATTGCAGATTTTTTTAGAGCATTTTTCATAAGTTATGCCGCATATCGGAATACCGGACTGCTTCACCCCGGACGGGGTTCGCAGAGACAAGATTTTTATTCCGTCTTCGCGAGGAATAACATGACGACGCGATCTGCCACCTTTAGAAATCATATCTTGTTGAAGTACCTACGGTTCAGATTGCTTCGGGCTTTGCCCTCGCAAAGACGGGAAGGAGGCGCTCAAAAACTTTCTGCTTAAATGTTCGTCATTCAATTTTACGCATGTTTTCCGTCTTCGCGAGGAATAACATGACGACGCGATCTGCCATCTTCAGTGTTCATATGACGTTCGGGTACCATTGATTCAGATTGCTTCGGGCTTTGCCCTCGCAAAGACGAAAGGAAGTAGAGTATTAATACTTTCTGCTTAAATGCGAGCAGAACAAGGAAGGCTTTGCCGAGAGGGCTGCGAGCATACAGATTTGTATGTGAGCAGTTCCGAGGAAAAACTGACGCAGTTATGCGAAGCAGATAAGCGGAAATAAAGCAAATCCACCCCGACCCTCCTTTACTAAAGGAGGGAGGGTGGAAAAGTAATATTATTTAAGAAATGAGTAGGGGTATTCCGTATGATCCTTATAAGTACCTTCAAGTATAGCAACCACGTCTTCCACAAACACTAGTTCTTCGTTTGTGGGGATAACAAAGACCCTGACCTTCGATTCAGGAGTGGATATCTCCGTTTCACCGTGTTTTGCAAAAGTTTTAAGATTTTTCTCTTTGTCCACAATGATGCCCATCGGCTCAAGATTTTCAATAGCCATCTGGCGGATAACACCTGCATTCTCACCGACGCCCGCAGTGAACACTATCGCGTCCACTCTGCCGAGCACGGCATAATATGCGCCTATATATTTGCGCAGTCGGTATGCCTCAACCTCAAGTGAGAGAGCACAGCGGTGCTTATAGTCGTCGTCTTCACAACCGATAACATCGCGTCTGTCGGTAAATCTGCCTGTCATGCCAAGAACGCCGGATTTTTTATTAAGCAGGTTGTCCATAGCCTTTGCGTCTATGTTCAGCTTCTGCATCATGAAAAGCGGAACGGCAGGGTCAACGTCGCCGCACCTTGTACCCATAACGGCGCCTTCCAGAGGCGTCATACCCATAGATGTGTCAACACTGATGCCGTTTTTGATAGCAGTGTGGGAAACACCGTTGCCTATGTGCATAGTTATGATGTTACACTCTTTCGCCGGTTTACGAAGGAGCGACGCCGCACGTTTTGAAACGTAAAGGTGGCTGGTTCCGTGGAAACCGTATCTGCGCACTCCGTATTTTTCGTACCATTCGTACGGAACGGGGTATGTGTATGCATAGTCCGGCATTGTCTGATGGAATGCCGTGTCGAATATCGCAACGTGAGGAACGTTGGGCATAACCTTCTGCGCGGCTCTGATACCCGCAAGGTTGGGCGGGTTGTGCAGCGGCGCAAGGTGCGCAACGTCTTCTATTGTTTTAAGCACTTCTTCATTTATAAGCACGCTTCTGGCAAAAACTTCACCTCCGTGGACAACCCTGTGTCCCACGGCGGATATCTGCTCCATACTGTCGATAACGGCAGTGCTGCCTCTGGAGAGTGTTTTAATGATAAGACCGATTGCCGCGGAGTGGTCGTGGCACTCATATTCCTCGCGTACGGTATCCTTTCCCGGAACTTCATGCACAATGAACGAGTCACCGATACCGATCCTTTCAACCAGACCCTTTGCGACAACCTGTTTGTTGGTCCAGTCGTAAAGCTGATATTTAACCGATGAACTGCCGCAGTTAAGAGCGAGAATATCCATCTAAATAAACCCCCTAGTCAGCCTGAACGGCGGTTATTGCCGCCACATTGACAATGTCCATGTATTTACATCCTCTGGAGAGGTCGTTGACCGGTTTTGCAAGCCCCTGTATAACGGGTCCGATAGCCTCTGCGCCGGCTATTCTTTCTACAAGTTTATACCCTATATTTCCTGCGTCAAGCGTCGGGAACACAAGAACATTCGCAGATCCTGCCACGTCGCTTCCGGGAGCTTTCTTCGCGCCCACCGCAGCAAGCAGCGCAGCATCCGCCTGAAGTTCGCCGTCAATCTTAAGCTCCGGAGCAATTGACCTGGCTATTTTTGTCGCCTCGATAACCTTTTCAGTTTCGGGACTTTGTGCGCTTCCTTTAGTGGAGAAGGAGAGCATCGCCACTTTTGGCTCAACCTCAAGAAAAGCTTTGCAGCTGTCCGCAGTCGCCACGGCTATCTCTGCCAGCGTCTGCGCATCAGGATTCGGAATGACCGCACAGTCGGCAAAAAGAACAGCTCCGTCCTTACCGAACTCAGTTTTGGATGTCACCATAATAAAACAGCTTGATACTGTTTTCATTCCTTTTTTTGTACCTATCACACGGATGGCGGCGCGAAGTACGTCTCCGGTGGTGTGGCAGGCGCCTGTAACAGCTCCGTGGGCAATACCTTTCTGAACCAGCATGGAACCGAAATAGTTCACATCTTTCATGCTGACCTTGGCTTCCTCAAGGGACATGCCTTTTGCCTTTCTGCTTTCATAGTATGTGTTTACAAAATCTTCCAGATATTCGCTGGTCTCAGGGTCTATTATTTTGCAGCGGACCTCATAGCCTTTTGATTTGAAAAGCTCTCTGACAGCGTCCTCTTTGCCGAGAACGATGACGTTTGCCAAACCGTTATCCGCTATGGCGTTTGCCGCATCTATGGTACGTTCATCCCAGCCTTCGGGCAGGACGATGGTTTTGTTCCTCGCCTTTGCTATATCCCAGAACTTCTGCATCAACGACATAAAGACCTCCGAATAGACCAAAATGATACTACGTTTTACATTACATTATAAAAAACATCAATGCAAAATTTTGAATAGGCTATAACGCCCACACAACTGTTTTTCCTGATAGATTTTTGCATATAAGAATGTAAAATCAATAGTTAAATTCCGGAAATATTTACTGAAATTGGTTTCAACCTAAATATCTTACATATGTTCGGCGGCATGCAAAAACATAATAAGTACATTTTGACGAAAAATATAAATGCCGTTTGTCTTTTCCCTCCTCGTTCTAAACATATTCTCGGAATCAACCTTACTGCTTAAAAAAATAGCAACACACCATTGCATATCTAAAATTTTCGTTTTACACTGGGAAATGGTTAAAAATTATGCACCAAATATTTTTGAACACGAAACTTTAGTGTGTGCAGATATTTCCACTGTTTTTGAATGGCACGAAAGGGAGGGGGCGCTGTTCAGACTTAGCCCGCCGTGGGAGAACATCTCCCTTATAAGGCGTGACGAAGGCATTCAAACAGGCGCTAAGTGCGACATAAGACTTAAGACAGGACCTATTCCCATGGTCTGGAAAGCTGAACATATTGGGTACGAAAAAGACTCATTCTTCAAAGACAGACAGAACAAAGGACCTTTTGCAAAGTGGGAACACTCGCATTATTTCGCGGAAGAGGACGGCATAACAACAATAAAAGACTATGTTGAATATAAGCTTCCTCTGCATCCGCTTTCAACCGCCGCTGCCGGAAACTTTGTAAGGAACAAACTGGAAAAAATGTTCCGGTACAGAGAGAACGTGTGTAAAAACGATATAGAATTTTATAAGGAATACAGCCCCGCACCCAAAACAATAGTGGTCTCCGGCTCATCCGGGGTTGTGGGTTCGGCGCTGATACCCTTTTTACAGACGCAGGGACACAAAATAATCCGTCTTCTGCGCGACAGATCAAAGCTCTGTATAGGCGACGTATGCTGGAACCCGAACGCAGGAATAATTGAAGACAAGTTTGAAAATGCGGATGCTGTCATACATCTTACAGGGGAACCAATCGGCGACGGCAAATGGACGGACGAGAAAAAACGCGAGATAATCGACAGTCGCGTGCGCAGTACGGCTCTGCTGGCAGAAACTCTGGCAAAGATGAAAAACCCGCCGAAAACTCTTATCTGCGCATCCGCAATAGGCTATTACGGTGCGCATGGCGACGAAGTGATCACAGAGGCGGAAAAGGCAGGCAGTCACGATTTCATTGCCAAAGTATGTAAAAAATGGGAAGAAGCGGCAAAACCCGCCATTGATAAAGGCATCCGTGTCGTTTTTCTGCGAATCGGTGTTGTGCTTACACCTGCGGGCGGTGCCTTGCAAAGGATGCTTACGCCTTTCTCCATGGGGCTTGGTCCTGTGTTTGGAAGCGGAAAACAATACCTTAGCTGGGTGGCAATGGACGACGTTCTGTATGCCGTGGGGCATCTTCTGGAACATAAAGAGATCGCCGGAGCGGTGAACCTTACATCGCCCAACGCCATGACCTCCGGAGAATTTTCCGACACACTGGCGCATTATCTCAAAAAACCCAGATTTATAAATATTCCTCCGTATGTTATTATGCAATTATACGGACAGATGGGCAGGGAAGTTCTGCTTTCGGGAGCAAACGTTTTCCCAGAAAAACTTATAAAAAGCGGATTCCGGTTCCGGTACCCCGATCTGACCGGGGCTTTCAGGCATCTTATGGGAGGTTAGGAACAATGAGCGTCTCTCTTAAACTGCTTTTCCTCATAACAATGACCGCAGCGCTCAGCTTCGGGTTCATGCATCATGTTGTCGGCGGATATGACTTTGAGAGACTGCACATCTTCCTTTTCAACCTCTGCTCCGGCGGAACCATAATCCTTTATTTCACCATGCAGAAGGACAAAATGCCGAAACGGCTCATGCTGTTCTATATTCTGGCTTTCGCTTTCGCATTCTTCGCTTTTTTCAGGATGTATGTGCCGTGCATCATCATTGCGCTGGTGCTTTGTTTCATAACAGAATCGGTGCGCATAAAAAAATTCGGATTTTTTCCGCGTCAGTTCTTCACAACAAAGGACTCTGTGTCGGTAAAATTCCACAACGCAGCTCTGCTGTGTCTGTCCATAGGGCTGCTGATATCCGTTCTGGCGATACTAAACCACGAATATTATCACTGGCTGGACTTTGAAAAGCTGTCGCTGAACACCTTTTTTCTGGGATTTTCATTTCCCAGCTCACTCATAACGCTCAGCGTGCTTTTCGCAGCCATGCGCAAATACGGCACGGCTCGCATTATATTTTTCAAGACGGCACTGTTCTGGACTATCACCGTCGGCGTTATCGTCTTTTTCCTGTTCATACTTTTCGAGGCGGTCTGGCTTGAGCTTTCTATATCGCTCACCCTGTTCGTTGCAGTCTCGGCAGTTCTGCTCCTATATATTAAAACGGGATACATGGAACAGCAGAAGGCTTTTCTTACATCGGGAATAGTGTTTCTGGTGATGACGGCAGTGTCAGGCGTTTTCTATATCCTTATATATGCGGTGGGCGAACCTTCGGAACAGATGCGCCAGCTCACTATTCTTTACCACAGAACGCTCTCGCTTTACGGATGGAACATAAGCGGTCTCGCTGTCATATGCAGGCACAGAGATTTCCCTATAATGCTCCACTCAGGGAAAGTCATTGCGCTTCACTGGCTCATCGTCGCAGTGCTTGCGCCGATAGGTTTCTATATCCCATGGGTGGCACTGGCTGCAATCGCCGCGTATGCGCTCTTCCTTTATGAAATGTTCTTTTCAAAACCCACGGGAGCCAATCCGGCGGGAATATAAAATTCTTGCCAATTTTTTCCGACAGTAATATTATCCTGTCTTGTCTGAAAAGGAGAAAACAGTGTCTATAGGAATCTTTGACTCAGGTGTGGGCGGACTTACGGTTTACAAAACAATCAGCGAATATTTTCCGAAACTGGATATGTATTATCTGGGCGACACAGCCCGCGTTCCCTACGGAAACAAATCTCAGGAAACCGTCATAAACTACAGCCTTGAGTGTGCCGGATTCCTCGTTAAAAACTTCAAAATAGATACCATTGTCGTGGCATGCAATACGGCGTCGTCATATGCAATAGACTCAATTAAAAAACGTTTCGGCGTTAACGTGATAGGCGTGGTTGAACCCGGCGCAAAAAGCGCAGTGGCTGTCACGCATAACAACAAAATCGGCGTTATAGGCACACGCGCCACAGTGCGCAGCGAATCTTATGTCAAAGCGCTGAAAGCTCTTAAACCGGAAGTTCAGGTATACCAGACAGCATGTCCTCTCTTTGTCCCAATTGTCGAGGAGATGCTCATAGAAACCGACGTTGCCAAACAGGTTGTCCAGATGTATCTTTCAGAGCTTGCAGGTTCAGGCATAGACACACTTATCCTCGGGTGCACCCACTATCCCCTTCTGAAAGGGCGCATACTGGAAAAATTCCCTCATTTCAACATAGTCGATTCCTCACAGGCGGTGCTTGAATGTATAAGAGAACTCAAGATACCGACAGAACAGTCGGGAGTCCGCGAAATATACCTCACAGATGAATCACCCGCCTTTGAAACATTGAAAAATGTGCTGGCAGGCGGTCTGCAGTCAAAAAAAGTCGTACTTTAAAATGTTGATAGCTTTTCGCATTTCATACAGGATAGATTTTTCCTGTCTCTTTTGGAAAAAAATTATTGACTAATTATCTTTTTCCATTTATATATGCTTTATCGAATATATAAATTCAAAGGAGAATAACATGGAAAACACTGTAGTATCAATACCCAGAATAGGCGAGCAGGCACCTGAATTTAAAGCTGTAACAACACAGGGCGAGATAAATTTTCCCGCAGACTATAAAGGAAGCTGGGTCATCTTTTTCAGCCACCCCGCAGATTTCACACCTGTATGCACATCCGAGTTTATGACATTTGCGAAGATGGAAAACGACTTCGCGGCATACAACTGTAAACTGGTGGGTCTCTCTGTTGACGGACTTTACAGCCACATAGCATGGCTGCGCAATATCAAGGAAAAGATAGACTTCAAAGGCATGAAAGGCATGGAAGTCAAATTCCCCCTCATTGAAGATATCACAATGGAAGTGGCGAAGAAATACGGAATGATTCAGGAGGGCGAAAGCAACACAAAAGCTGTCAGAGCGGTTTTCGTTATCGACCCCAAAGGCGTGATACGCACTGTGCTTTACTATCCGCTGAGCACCGGACGCAACTTTGACGAACTTCTGAGAATCGTCGTTGCTCTTCAGACAGCGGACGCTTTCACATGTGCGACACCGGCAGACTGGAGACCCGGCGACGAAGTTATCGTTCCGCCCGCAGGTTCATGCGGCGTTGCAAAAGACAGGGTTGAAGGCAAAGAAGAAAACGTGAAGTGCTATGACTGGTACTTCTGTACAAAACCTGTCAGCGCACAGGAAATAGATTCCAAACTTAAAAAGTAACTTAACAGGGGGGCTGAAACGCCCCCCCCCCCCACGTTGTTGACAAACTAAATTTGCACATACTCA
Organism: Deferribacterales bacterium; assembly: GCA_050251945.1. Taxonomy (GTDB): domain Bacteria; phylum Chrysiogenota; class Deferribacteres; order Deferribacterales; family Geovibrionaceae; genus Seleniivibrio. The sequence goes on from JBFWLW010000003.1 coordinate 235,282, forward strand.
CATTAGACTGCTTCGGGTTAAAACCCTCGCAGAGACGTTTTTTGTCTTCGCGAGGAGCGCATGCGACGACGCGATCCTCCATTTTCCTGACTTTGTCATCAGCCTGAGGGGGCTTTTCAACCCCCACAATTTTATAAATAACTCTTGGCTATCCCGCCCAGCTTGATTATTGATTTCTCAAATTTCGCATCCCACGGAAATCCGCAGTTTATCCGCATGAAGTTATTGTATTTCTGCTGGGATGAAAATATCCCGCCCGGCGAAAACGATATCTTTTCTTTCAGAGCTCTGGGGTACATGTCCAGAGTGTCCACCTTTTCGGGCATCTCCACCCACAGCACGAAACCGCCCTGCGGACGGGTGACACGCGTACCCTCGGGGAAATGACGCATTATCTGATATGTATACGTTTCCACCTGCGCCTTGAAACTGTTATTCATTTTGCGCAGATGTCTTGGGAATTTTCCTGATGCGAGGAAATGTGCAACCGTGAGCTGCGGAACTGTATTGGTCGCCATGCTGGAAGCTATCTTCTGGCGGAGTATTTCGTCGAAATATTTGCCCGGCTCTACCCAGCCCACACGGTAACCAGGCGCCAGACTTTTTGAAAAGGATGAAACGTGTATCACGTTGCCGTTCCTGTCGTACTTTTTCAGGTTGCCGAGCCGTCTCCCGCCGAAATTGAAATCGCCGTTTATATCGTCCTCAATGATGGGAATATCCTTTTTATTGCAAAGCTCAACCATCTCTTTCCGTGCATCCTCCGGATAGGTGTGTCCCATAGGGTTGCCATAGTTCGGCTGAACCAGAACGGCTTTCACATCGAAACGGCTTAGAGCTTCTTTGAAGTCTTTCATAAGAATACCGTTTTGAGGGCTGGTTGGCAGTTCCAGTGCATAGACCTTCGCCGTTTCAAGCAGATGCATGAATCCGAAATAGCTGGGCGATTCCATAAGCACAAGATCGCCGGGGCGCGTTACTGCCCGCATCGCCATTGTGATCCCTTCGGAAGCGCCGTTTGTTATTATTATATTGTCGCTGGTGACAGAATTGCCGTTCATGTTCATGTAATAGGCAAGTTGCTGACGGAAAAATTTATGTCCCTGAACGTCGCCGTATTCCACACGCGCTTCGCTGTCGGTGGATAACAGTTTTTTCATTATGCTGTTCAGTTCTCTGTGAGGTAACAGTTCAGTTGCAGGCATCGCACAGCCAAGGGGAACGATATCCGGATTGGTGATGGCATACAGTATTTCCTGTATCAGACTGCTGTTCTTAACCTGCATCGGCTGGTCGCTGGGTTTTGTGACACGAACCGCCTCGCGGGGAACAATTGTTCCGCCGGACACATAAAACCCTGACTGGGGGCGGGCTTCAAGCATGCCCACACTTTCAAGTTCCATATACGCCTGCATCACCGTGGAGAGACTGACGCTCTGCTCCTCGCTCATTTTTCTCAGCGAGGGAACCTTGTCACCCGGGCGTAGAACTTCATTTTCCATCATGGTGACTATAACATCCATAACCTGTCTGTACCGGAATTCCTGCTTAACTTTTGCCATACAGTCCTCAACTGTTATGTAAACATTTCTATTTTTCTGTATCTGTTATGGTAACTGTTATTGCTGTATTTTACAATCAGAAAGTGGGCAGGAGACAAGCCTTTTGAAATTCAGAAGGCTGGCTTCCGAAAAGACCGATGGTAAATAAAGATTTTTTGTAATATAAGAATCACCATAGAGCGAACACTTAATTCCGAAACATGAGGTGGCATCATGACGACTAAACAGGAGCTAAAACTAAAACGGTTTCAGACCAAAGGTTTTGAAAACGCAAAGTCACTCAGCATCTATTGCAGCGAAGGTTCATTATGGATAACAGCAGGCAACGCACTGGGCGACCGTGTGCTTTATGCAGGCAAAGAACTCCACATAATCGCATCAGACAAGGTTGTTGTTGAGGCTCTTGCAGACAGCGTTTCTTTTGTTACAGTCATGGCGGATATGCCACATCCCCATACAATGACAGCAAATAACGACTAAGTTTAATATATGGCACGCATATGTGCCTTCTGAGGAATATATCCTCCTATCTCTTCAAGCGTAGAAAAAGGGCGGCTTCGTGCCGCCTTTTTTCAATTATATACACTCTCAAACGACTTCCATGTCGTTTGTTCGCAACGCTTCGTGCGGAATGAATCCGCACTGCGCTCACGCTCCTCTCGACTCGACACCAAAGGCGCCTCGTCTCAATCCGCGAAGCACATCCATGTGCTTTTGACGCCTTTTTTCAATTAAGCACTCTTAAACGACTTCCGTGTCGTTTGTTCGCAACGCTTCGTGCGGAATGAATCCGCACTGCGCTCACGCTCCTCTCGACTCGACACCAAAGGCGCCTCGTCTCAATCCGCGAAGCACATCCATGTGCTTTTTACGCCTTTTTTCAATTAAGCACTCTCAAACGACTTCCGTGTCGTTTGTTCGCAACGCTTCGTGCGGAATGAATCCGCACTGCGCTCACGCTCCTCTCGACTCGACACCAAAGGCGCCTCGTCTCAATCCGCGAAGCACATCCATGTGCTTTTGACGCCTTTTTTCAATTAAGCACTCTCAAACGACTTCCATATGCTTTTGACATTTCCATGCTAAAATCTGTAATGCATGATGAACTGAAATACCTGATTAAAAATTCAAAGACCTGCCTGTTTCTGACCGGAGCGGGAATGAGCGCGGACAGCGGTATTCCTACGTTCAGAGACCGCGACGGCTATTGGCGGAACTTTCCCATTTTCAAAGAAAAGGGACTCCTGCCGCAGGAGCTTGCATCTCCGGCTTCGTTCCGCAGACAGCCGCATCACAGCTGGGCGTTTTACGAATGGCGCAGGCGCAACGCACGTATGAATACCCCTCACAAAGGTTACGAGGTCATAAACCGCATGGTTTCGGATATTTTTGAAGACAGTTTCGTCCACACCACAAACACGGACGGATATCATATAATTTCAGGTCTGCCCGCAGACCGTGTGACAGAAATACACGGCAGTATGTGGCGGCTTCAATGCATGAGCGGCTCATCGTGCCGCTACGGTGTCCGGCACAATACCGACGTCCCGCTTCTGGAGATGGACGAAAACACAATGTCCGCACTTACGATGCCGAAATGTCCGGTTTGCGGAAACCTTCTGCGTCCCAATATATTAATGTTCAACGACCGGGAATACATAGACAACGATGTTCAGCTAAACCATTTTGAAAATTTTCTGGAAAAGCACGACCGGATCGACCTCATTTTACTGGTAGGCTCCAGCAGTCAGATACCAACCAACGACTATATTGCGAAACGTCTGAAACAATACGGAAGCAGAGTTGTCACCATAAATCCTGATCCATCATCGGCAAGGGTATGCAGTCCCGACATATTTATAAAAGAACGTTCGCTCCCGGCTTTTGAAGCCATTGAAAAAATCCTTAACTCCTTCTGACAAAACATACTAAAAAAGGCTTGACACAGGCAGGCTCAACTCATATTGTAGGCATTAGCACTCATGACATGTGAGTGCTAACAAAACGGTGTGAGCGATGAATTTCCTTAACGACAGAGAAGAAGCCGTTCTTAAAACTATCATTGAAGAGTTTGTGCAGAGCAACGAACCCGTCGGCTCAAGGCACATTTCAAAAACAGGTCCGCTGAAACTCGGTCCCGCCTCCATCCGCAACATAATGAGCGATCTGGAGGAAAAGGGATATATACTTCAGCCCCATACTTCTGCGGGCAGAGTACCCTCCGACGAGGGATACAGGTATTACATCGACAGACTGGTGACCTTCGGACTTTCCGACAAGGCTATTCTTGAACAGTTGAAAAGCGACTGCAGTGCAGAAAACATAAACGGCATGTTCAAAAAAGTAAGCGACAACCTGGGTCGTCTGACACGTTCAGTAGGTTTTGTTATATCACCGAAACTCAACACCATGCTTCTGAAACATATTGAATTCATAAGGCTGAACAGCTCAACCGTTCTGGCGGTCATCGTCGCCAAAACAGGCATAGTGCATAACGTTATGATCGATATTCCGCCTTCTGTGACAGACAGCGAACTGACACAGATAAGCAATTATCTGAACACCCACTTTACAGACAAAAGCCTTATGGAGGTCAAAACCTCAATTCTGGACGAAATGCGCCGCGACAAAAACCATATGGACGCACTGCTGCAGAATGTTATGAACGTAACTGAAAGAGTTTTTCATAATACAGATTTCGGACAGGACATAATCGTAAGCGGAACCACAGGGATACTCGACCTGCCGGAATTCAGCGACGTATCACGTCTCAAAGGGCTTTTTCAGACGTTTGAGGAGAAGAAATTCATCTTTGACATTCTGGACAAATGCCAGAACGCAACTGGGGTAAACATCTTCATAGGCTCCGAAATAGGGCGCTCCGAAGTCAGCGAGCTTGGGCTTGTTACAAAAACCTATTCCAGAGGCGGAAACGTTATAGGGATGCTCGGCATCATTGGTCCCAAAAGAATGCGCTACTCCGACGTCGTATCCGTTGTGGACTGCTCCGCCGAACTTGTTTCGGGCATCATGGGCAAGTTTTTAGAGAAGTAAACAGGATGGCTGGCTTAAAACCCATGCCAGCGTCATATAAGACGGGATCGCCGCGTCGCTTCACTCCTCGCGAAGACGTACTTCTGTCTCTGCGAAGAAGCAACAGGCTGACGAAGCAGTCTCATTTGTTTAAAAGGAAATAAGTAAAAGAGGACATACATGGAAGAAATGGAAAACAAAGAGCAGCAGGAAGAGACGCCGAAAGACGAACTTACTCTTCTGCGCGAACAGAACGAACGCCTCGCCGAGGCGCTCGCCGCCGCAAAAGACAGCGAACTGCGCTCTCTGGCGGAGATGGACAACGTGCGCAAAAGGCTCACAAAGGAGTTTGACGACAAGCTGAAATACTCCAACCTGAACCTGATATCCGCACTGTTCCCCGTTATGGATAATTTTGAAATGGCGCTTAGCCACATCTCCGGCGAGAATCCGGTGGAAGGTCTTAAAGAGGGCGTTCATCTCACACTGAAGCAGATGAGTGAAACCCTTGAGAAATACGGACTGAAAGAGATAGAGCTTAACATCGGCGATGAATTCAACCCCCAGTTCCACGAGGCGCTGATGGTTGACTGTGACGAAAACTATGAAGACAACAAGATCCTCATGGTGCTGCAAAAAGGATACACCCTCCACGGCAGAGTGGTTCGCCCCTCGAAAGTGAAGGTCAACAAAAGGAATAATTGAAAAGATATACAATCTCAGGAGGAAACAATGGCAACATCCAAAAAGGTCATCGGTATTGACCTCGGAACCACAAACTCATGCGTAAGCATTATGGAGGGCGGTCAGCCCAAAGTTATCGCTAACTCTGAAGGCGCGCTTACAACGCCTTCGGTTGTGGCTTTTACAGATTCTGACAGACTGGTCGGTATGCTGGCGAAAAGACAGGCGATAACCAACCCGGAAAACACAATATTCTCTATTAAACGTCTGATAGGACGTAAATCTGATGCCCCAGAAGTGGCAAAAGCAAAAAAAGTGCTTCCCTATCAGATAGTCGGTTCAGACAACAACGATGCATGGGTTGAAGTTAAAGGTAAAAAATACGCTCCTCAGGAAGTTTCAGCTATGATACTTCAGAAGCTGAAATCCACTGCGGAAGATTATCTTGGCGAAACCGTCACAGATGCTGTAATCACAGTTCCCGCTTACTTCAACGACGCTCAGCGTCAGGCAACAAAAGATGCGGGCAAGATCGCAGGTCTTAACGTGCTTCGTATCATCAACGAACCCACAGCCGCAGCGCTTGCATACGGTCTGGACAAAAAGCACGACGAGAAAATCGCAGTGTACGACCTTGGCGGCGGTACGTTCGATATCTCCATCCTTGAACTGGGTGACGGCGTATTTGAAGTTAAGTCAACCAACGGCGATACTTTCCTCGGCGGTGACGACTTTGACATGCGCGTAGTTGAGTGGCTTGTGGATGAGTTCAAAAAATCCAACGCTCTCGACCTTCGCAACGACAAAATGGCTCTTCAGCGTCTGAAAGAGGCCGCTGAAAAAGCTAAACACGAACTTTCAACAGCAGGCGAAACAGAGATAAACCTTCCGTTCATCACTGCTGATGCAACCGGTCCCAAACACCTTGTTGTTAAACTCTCCAGAGCAAAATTCGAGTCTCTGGTTATGGATCTGGTCGTAAACTCACTGGAGCCTTGCAAAAAAGCTCTTCAGGATGCAGGTCTTTCCGCAAGCCAGATAGACGAAGTCATCCTTGTCGGCGGTATGACCCGTATGCCGCTGGTTCAGCAGAAAGTTAAAGAATTCTTCGGCAAAGAACCCCATAAAGGCATCAACCCCGATGAAGTTGTTGCAGTGGGTGCGGCAATTCAGGGTGCGGTTCTTTCAGGCGACGTAAAAGACGTTCTCCTGCTGGACGTTACTCCTCTGTCACTGGGTATCGAAACTCTGGGCGGCGTTATGACAAAAATCATCCCCAGAAACACAACAATACCCGCACGCCAGAGCCAGACTTTCACGACCGCAGCAGACAGCCAGACCTCTGTTACCATCAGCGTAATTCAGGGCGAACGTGAAATGGCAAACGACAACAAACATATCGGACGCTTCGACCTCGTTGGTATCCCTGCGGCTCCCCGCGGCGTTCCGCAGATCGAAGTTACATTCGATATAGATGCGAACGGTATCCTGCACGTTTCCGCCAAAGATCAGGGAACAGGCAAAGAACAATCCATCCGCATCACTCCTTCAAGCGGTCTGTCCGATGACGAAATAAACAAAATGGTCAAGGATGCCGAACTCAACGCCGACGCGGACAAAAAGAAAAAAGAACTCGTTGAGGCAAGAAATCAGGCGGATACGCTTGTTTACTCAACTGAAAAATCACTGTCCGAACACGGCGACAAAGTCGATGGACAGACAAAAGAAGCCATCGAAAAAGCTCTTGCCGACCTGAAAGCAAAATCAGCAGGTGAAGACCCCGCAGCCATCAACGCGGCTATCGAAGAGCTTACAAAAGCTGCTCATAAACTTGCCGAAGAAATATACAAAGCGGCACAGGCACAGCAGCAGGAAGCACAGTCACCCGACGGCACAGAGCAGACACAGCAGGGTAAACCCGCTGACGACGTTGTTGACGCCGAGTTTGAAGAAGTTAAAGACGAAAAGAAATAATAATTTTCTATCAAAGGGGGCTGACGGACATCGGCTCCCTTTTTTTGTTTTATTCTCTCTTTAAAGAGGTCAGGCAGTTGACAAACAGGTCAATTTATAATTAGACTGCCGCGTCAGCCTGCGGCTTCCTCGCAGAGACATTCATTCGTCTTTGAGAACGAAGTGAAGCAAACTGATTTTACGGAGCTTAACATTGGCTAAAGATTACTATGAAACTCTGGGCGTTAATAAAAACGCCACAGAAACCGAACTGAAAAAAGCATACAGAAAACTCGCCATGCAGTATCACCCAGACAGAAATCAGGGCAACAAAGAGGCGGAAGAGAAATTCAGGGAAATTAACGAGGCATATTCCATTCTGTCAGACGGCACAAAACGTGCGCAGTATGACCAGTACGGAAGGGTCTTTGACGATAAAAACGGCGGATTCGGCGGAGGCGGAGGATTCGGAAACGGAGATACCATCTTTGAAGAATTCTTCGGAGACGTTTTCGGCGATTTCTTCGGCACAGCCGGAAGCACCAGACGCAAACGCAGACCCCAGAAGGGCACAAATATACAGATGGGGCTTGAAATCTCCTTTGAAGAAGCGGCGTTCGGCTGCGAAAAGGAACTCAACGTACCCAAAACCGAAAACTGTTCGCGATGTGACGGAACGGGAGCCGAACCGGGCGCTATGGAAACATGCCCCACATGTCACGGTTCCGGCACTATCCAGCGCAGGCAGGGTCTTTTCGCCATCAGCACCCCTTGCGGTACATGCGGCGGAACTGGACAGATAATCAAAGAACTCTGCAAAGAGTGCCGCGGTGAAGGCACAAAACGCGTCACAACCAAGCTGAGCGTCAAAGTTCCCGCAGGCATAGAGGACGGCATGACGATGCGTCTCTCAGGAAAGGGCAATTCAGGCAGCAACGGCGGTCCCGCAGGCGACCTTTTCATAGAGGTTTCGGTGTCCCCTCACAAGCTTTTCAAAAGAGACGGACGGGAAATATACATGGAACTCCCGATATCATTCGTTGACGCGATACTCGGCAAATCCATAGATATTCCGACACTGAACGGTGCAGAAAAAATAACCATCAAAGCCGGCTCACAGCCAGGTGACAAGATAGTTCTGAAAGGCAAGGGACTTCCCGACGTTCAGGGCATCGGCATCGGAAATATGAACATTGAACTCAAAGTTCTGCTCCCCACACAGCTTACTAAGGAGCAGAAGGATCTTCTGGAACAGTTCGATCTTACGGTTACGGAAGAAACATATCACTCCCAGAAAACCCTTTGGGACAGAATGAAAGAATTTTTTAAAGCGTAGAAAACAGCGGGCGGCTTTTATGCCGCGTCAGACTTATGATAAAGTCAGGAAAATGCAGGATCGCGTCGTCGCGTGCGCTTCTCGCGAAGACAAAACAACGTCTCTGCGAGGGTTTCAACCCGAAGCAGTCTAATTTCCATATTTCTCCCTCCTTTAGCAAAAGGAGGGTTGGGGTGGATTTGATTGATGTTTAATCAAAATCCCCCTTATTCCCCCTTTTCTAAAGGGGGAGATAGGAACGTAAAATCCAGTTTGTCAACAACCTGAGGGCGGCTTTTATGCCGCCTTTTTTAATGCCTTCATGGCAGGGCATTTATTATCCACAAAGCTGACCAGAAGCGCCGCACAGATACCCAGCGAAACTTCCACGAACCTGTCGAACCCGATACGCCATGCAACCTCGCTGTGGTGCATCAGCAGGATGATTGCAAAAGTCACGCCGCCGAGCCTGTATGCGCTCACTGTCAGTTTCATCGCGTAGCAGATCATCCCCATTATGAATATCCCAAGACCGAAATTCAGAGTGTTCACTTCCGGAAAGACGTAGTTGAAGGCGCCGGCGAAAAGCGCGCCCGTTACCGTTCCGATAAGTCTTTGTTTGGAAGTGTCCCATGACTGACCAAGTGTAGACTGCATCACGATTATAGCTGATATTGGCGCCCAGTAATATTCTGCAAGACCCAGCAGTTTTGCCGACGAAAGCGACAGCATCGCAGCAGCCGCAGTCCAGAAGGAGTGTCTCACCCACATGTTATTCAATAAATTCCTAAGCATTGTCTGTCACCTTTTATGTAATAATAATCATAACCTATACAAAAAATTATTCAATGACCGATGCTTTTTAAGTTTTATCTGGATTAATTCATGCAAATTACCTATATATGAAGCTGTATGTAAAAGGAGAGCGGTATTATGTCTGAAAAGATGTGGTCAGGGCGCTTTACACTGCCCACCGACAAGTTTGTGGAAGAATTCAACGCATCAATCCACTTTGACAAAAGATTTTATAAATACGATATCAAAGGAAGCCTTGCCCACGCGCGTATGCTGGGCAGACAGGCCATCATCTCCGAAGCCGACGTTAAGGACATCGAAAGGGGACTGGCGCAGGTTCTGGACGAAATAGAAACAGGCAGGTTTCAATTCCGCACGGAAGATGAAGATATCCACATGGCTGTGGAAAAACGTCTCACCGAGATAATCGGTGACGCGGGCAAACGGCTGCACACGGGAAGAAGCAGAAACGATCAGGTGGCTGTTGACTTCCGAATGTATCTGAAAGCGGAGATTGAAGAGACCATGGCGCTGGTGAAGCACCTGCTTGGCACCATTATAGCCAAGGCAGAGAAAAACATTGATGTTTACATGCCCGGATTCACCCACCTTCAGACGGCACAGCCAATACTTTTCTCACAGTACATAATGGCTTATTTCCAAATGCTTAAAAGAGACTACGGCAGGTTTGCAGACTGTCTGGAACGTATGGACTACAGCCCTTTGGGTTCCGGCGCTCTGGCAGGGACAACTTTTCCCATAGACAGACATTTCACAGCGAACGAACTGGGCTTTAAGGCGCCCACAGAAAACACTCTGGATTCAGTCAGTGACAGGGATTTCGCAATCGAATTTCTCTCCGCCTGCGCGATATGCCAGATGCACCTTTCCAGATTCTCCGAGGAACTGATAATTTATTCCACATCTGAATTCGCTTTTATAGAGCTTTCTGACGACTTCTGCACCGGTTCCAGCATCATGCCGCAGAAGAAGAATCCAGACATGCCGGAGCTTATCCGCGGTAAAACAGGAAGAGTTTACGGAAGTCTGATAAGCATGCTTACAACCATGAAAGGTCTGCCCCTTGCATATAACAAGGACATGCAGGAGGACAAGGAGCCTGTTTTCGACGCTGTGGACACCATAAAAGCATCGCTTAAGATATTCGCACCCATGGTGGAAAAGATGAAACTGCGCACTCCGAAAATGGAACAGGCGGCAACAGCCGGATATTCCACCGCCACAGACTATGCAGACTACCTTGTGCGCAAAGGCGTGCCGTTCAGGCAGTCTCACCACATCGTCGGCTCAACTGTGGCATACGCCATACAGAAGGGCGTGGACATAAGCGAACTGACACTTGACGAGTTCAAAAAGTTTTCGGATGTGATAGAATCAGATATCTATGACGCTATCACCCTGCAGGCGTCAGTTAACGCAAGAAAAGCATATGGCGGCACTGCAAAAACCGCTGTTGAAACACAGATAAATAACGGGAAAAACTTTTTAAATGAAATACGCTAGTCTTATTTTAGCTCTTTTTCTGATACTCGCCGGATGCGGAAAGAAAACCAATCCGGTTCCGAAATCCGCTCTTGCAGACATGACGCCGCCTACGGCTGTATTTGTTTCCGTTGATGATGCGGGTATCCGTATCGACAATCAGGAATCCGATCAGCTCTTTATCGAAAAAGGCGTTTCAGCGGACGACGAATGTTCTGTTTTCAACTTTTTAAAAGTGATAGATCCGAAATCAGTCTTCATAGACGAAGACGTTCAGTCCGGATTTAAATACTTTTACAGGCTGCGCAAAAGGTCTGTAAAATACGGCGTACTCTCAGAACCTTACATGGCGAAAGTAGTCTATGCGAAACCTATGAAGGTTCAGAGCGCAAAATATACGAAAGAGGGCGGGATTTACCGCGTCTCCATTGAGACCGATGACAAATTCACCCGTTTCGACGTTTATTCCGGCGGAAAGACCATCGCGCAGACCGGCGGGAAAACGATAACTTTTCCGGAATCTTCTGTCGTTGATAATAAATTCTATCTGATACTGTCCGACTACGACGGTAACAGAGGAACACCGTACACAATTGAGATACCTGTGCAGAAGGTGCTTAATCCGCCTCTGCCCGTTACAACTATTTCCGTGCTGAACATCGGAGCCGACACTCGCATCGTCTGGAGCGATTCCGAAGGCGCGGAAACATATAATGTTAAAGCGTGTGAAAATGTTTCATGTGAAACGTTTTCCACACAAAACACATCCGTGGCATACCAAAAGACGATCAAAAGCTGTCTGGACATAACAGTTACCGCCGTGAATGCAGACGGCGAGTCCGCACCGACAAAGATACGCTACTGCAAACCGGAAGAGGAATAATGTTTACCATAGGAATCATAGGACGCCCGAACGTGGGCAAATCCACACTGTTTAACAGACTGGCGGGAAAAAAAATTGCAATCGTTGACGATATGCCCGGCGTTACCCGCGACAGAATAGAATTCGTTGCAGAATGGGACGGATACAGGTTCACCATAGTGGACACAGCCGGATTTGACCTTAAAGAAGAATTGCTTAAAAAAGAAATGCAGGCTCAGTTCATGATCAACCTGAGCGAAGCCGACTACTTTATCCTTATGACAGACGGCGTTGAAGGAGTACATCCCCTTGACGAAATAGTCATCGACCTGCTCCGCCAGACAGGCAAACCATATCAGGTTGTTGTCAACAAAGTAGACAGCGATGCAAAAGAAATTCTCACATACGACTTTTTCCGTCTCGGCGTGGACGAGATAATCGGTATCAGCGCCACTCACGGGCGGAATGTTGATGTGCTGCTTGATAAAATAGTTGAGCAGATACCTGAAGACCATGACAAAACAGACCCCTACGAAGGCAGAATAAAGCTTATCGTGACAGGAAGACCTAACGTCGGCAAATCCAGCATGATCAACAAGTGGCTGGGACAGAACAGACTTATCGTCACCCCCGTCCCCGGCACAACAAGGGACGCTGTTGACACCTTCTTTGAATATAATGATCAGAAATACGTCCTCATCGACACGGCGGGGATCCGTAAAAAGAAGATAATGTTCAAGGACAAGATAGAGAAATACGGCTATCACCGCTGGGAAGATGCCGTTGAGCGCGCGGATATCGCCGTGTGTATCATAGACGCAAACGAAGGACTGACTGACAGAGACGTTAAGGTAATAGCGGACAACTGGGAAGCGGGTAGACCCGTTATCCTTGTTGCGAACAAATGGGATCTTATAGAAAGCAAGGACGAACGTGCCAAGGAATTCCTTAAGGATATTGACCATCACCTTCAGTTTCTGAATAAACCTTCGCTGATTTACACTTCAACTCTGACAAGTAAGAACATCTTTAAGGTGTTCGACGCTGCGAAAGAGCTTTATAAGGAATACAGCAAACGTATCTCCACCCACAAGCTTCAGGAGGTATTGCAGGAAGCCGTACAGCGCCACCAGCCGCCTGTGACACGCAACAGAAGGGTGAAGTTCTACTTCATCACTCAGGTTTCCACCTGTCCTCCGGAATTCGTGGTATTCGTTAACTATCCTGACGCGGTGCATTTCTCTTACCAGCGATTCATAGTGAATATCATCCGCGCACACCACAGCTTTGACGGTGTACCTATCAAGATACACTTCCGCCAGCGCGGCGAATCCAAAAACACTCCAATACCTGAATATTAGTAAAAGGACAGCTTCGGCTGCCATCAGGTTGTTGACAAACTGGATTTTACGGTCCTATCTCCCCCTTTAGAAAAGGGGGAATAAGGAGGATTTTGATTAAACATCAATCAAATCCACCCCAACCCTCCTTTTGCTAAAGAGGGAGAAATATGGAAATTAGACTGCTTCGGGTTAAAACCCTCGCAGAAACTTTTTTTTGTCTTCGCGAGGAACACATGCGACGACGCGATCCAGCATTTTCCTGACTTTGTCATCAGTCTGGGGCAGCTTCGGCTGCCTTTTATTTTTACTCATTATTTCAATTCTGTCGTCTGAAAATAATATTCAGCCATGAGCAAATGCTGATTTTTCACTGAGAAAAGCCACATTTTGCAGATTATTCTGGAAATATTGCGCCAGTTGTAATATAAGTCAAAACCTATACCCTCGTTTTTGCGTCGCAACAAAAAAGAGGCAGGCGTAAGCCAAATACTTATTTAGAAGGTGTTATATGCGTTATGACCTGGCCAAAAGCGGAAACGGCCTGACCTATGAGATCCGCAATATTGTCAATGTTGCTAAGATCCTTGAGCAGCACGGCGTCGAAATCTGTTACGAGAATATCGGCGACCCGGTTGCAAAAGGCGAGATCATCCCCGACTGGATGAAAGATACCATCGCTGATCTTGTCAGAAACAACAACATGACCTTTGCCTACTGCCCCACAAAAGGCGATTACGACGTCCGCGAATTTCTCGCGGAACGCACAAACGCCAGAGGCGGAGTGCAGATTACAAAAGACGACATCATTTTTTTCAACGGACTTGGCGACGCAATAGCACGAGCGTATAGCTCAATCAGAGTGGATGCAAGGGTGATGCTGCCTGAGCCGACCTACTCAACACACCTTCTGGCGGAAGTTCTCCACGCATCATTTCCGCCCAACACGTACAGAATGAACCCTTATAACAACTGGGCTCCCGATCTCAACGAGCTTGAGAAAAAAGTGGAAAGCCACAAATCTATAGTGGGTATTCTGGTCATAAACCCCGACAACCCCACAGGGTATGTCCACACTGAGGACGACCTGCGCAGGATCGTCAATATGGCAAAAGAACACGACCTGATGCTTATCTTTGACGAAATATACCTTAACATGGTCTATAACGGTAAGAAGACCATAGCCCTTTCCGACATAATCGGAGACGTTCCGGGCATCGCCATGAAGGGAATATCAAAAGAGTTCCCCTGGCCGGGCGCACGCTGCGGCTGGATGGAAATTTACAATGCAGACAAGGACGAAGCCTTCAAACGCTTCACAAACGCTATACTGAACCAGAAAATGGCTGAGGTCTGCTCAACGACTCTGCCCCAGATGTCCATTCCCCACATAATGACACATCCGATGTACACAACGTATCTGAACGAAAGGCTCAAACACTATGAAAAGCTGTCCAACATCGCATACAACATGCTGAAAGACTGCCCATATGTGGTCGTTAACCGCTCAAACGGCGCTTTCTACATGTCTGTTGTGTTTAATGAAGCTGTTCTGAACAAAAACCAGAAGCTGAACATCGAAATTAAAGAGGTGCGCGACATCGTTGATAAGATGTGCGAGGACAAAATGAGCCACGACAAGCGCTTCGTATATTATCTGCTTGGTGCAACAGGCATTTGTGTGGTTCCGCTTACTTCGTTCTTTACATCTATCCCCGGATTCCGTATGACTCTGCTTGAAAAGAACGTTGAAAAATTTGAGCAAACCGTAACCACCATCAAAGAAAAAATAGCGGAATACGTCGAATCAGGAAGCTGTTAAACAATTAAGGGAGCCTTTCGGCTCCCTCAGGTTGTTGACAAACTAAATTTACACAGACTCGCATTAGACTGCTTCGGGTTAAAAACCCTCGCAGAGACGTTTTTTTGTCTTCGCGAGGAACGCATGCGACGACGCGATCTCGCATTTTACTGGCTTTTCATCAGTTTAAGGGAGCCTTTCTGAACTGTCCCCCAAAAATTGGACACAAATAAAAAGAGCCCTTTAGCGCAAGCTAAGGGGCTTTTTTCGTGTAAACTAATTTAAAGGAGCAGCCAATGAGACAAAGAGAATTTACACCAGACGAACGTCAGTCTTTGGAAAGTAACCCGAATGTACTCAAGGTAGGCAACAGCAACATCACCTACACAGCAGATTTCCGTCAACATGCCTTAAATTGTTATTATGACGGAGAACCACCCAGAAAAATCTTCAAACAGGCAGGGATAGATATATCCATCTTCCCCGAAGGTTACCCTGAATCCACCATAAGCCGATGGCACAACGCCGAGAAGAAACCACATAAAAGCTCTCGTAAATCAGGTAGTGGACGCCCCAAGAAGACCAGTAACATGACTACAGAGGAGATGGAGGCAAGAATAGCCTATCTTGAAGCGGAGAACGATTTCCTAAAAAAGCTACGTGCCTTGGAGAGAGGCGAATAAGACCACAATCTAAATATGGACTGATATCCGAGGCATTAAATAAGAGTAATAACCTGTCAGTATCGCTTCTTTGTATGTGTGCCGCAGTCAGTCGCAGCGGATATTACTACTGGCAGAAGCACGAAGGGGAAGCTGCTCTTCGTGATTTGGAAGCATTGAGATTAGTTCGGTCTGTCCATAAGAGATTTCATGGCAAAGCAGGTATCCGGACAATCCGTATGTATCTTGAGTTTAAGTACGGAGTGGTGATGAATCTAAAAAAGATATCCTGCATAAAAAAGACTTACGGGATAGATACTAAGATACGACGTAAAAACAAGTATAATACCTTTAATCATGCTGTGCATGAGAACGAGACCTCTCCCAATCTTGTGGACAGAATATTTAATGTTGTAGAACCGGACAGAGTGTACTCAACAGATATAACATACCTTCCCTATTATGGCGGTAAGCAGGCATATTTATCAGCAACTAAAGATTTATGCAGCAGGGAGATAGTGCATTACAATGTCAGCCGTAATATCAGAACAGACCTTGCGTGTGAAGGTCTTTGCGATGTATTTAAGAAATTACCTGATGCTGTCAGAAGTAACCTGATTATCCATTCGGATCAGGGAGGTCATTACAGGAGCAAAGAGTTCAGGAGTCTTTTAAATGAGTACGGCATAAAGCAGTCGATGTCCAGAAGAGGTAATTGTCTGGATAACGCACCGATCGAAAGTTTCTTCGGTCACATGAAAGACGAGATAGAGCTTGGAAAATGCATCAGCTTCGATGATGTAAAAGAGATGGTAAGTAAATATATCCGTTTCTATAATGAAGAGAGATACCAATGGACATTAAAAAAGATGACGCCGATTGAATACCGACGTCATCTTGATACTTGAAAACTTAAAGGGCTTTTTTACTGTCCGAAAAACAGGGGACAGTTCATTCGGCTCCCTTTTTTTATTCAGATACTGTATTTCTGCCCTTTGCTTTCGCGCGGAACAATGCGCTGTCAGCCGCCTTTAAGAACGCTTCCGCATCCTCGCCGTTGAACTGCACAACACCGAAACTGCACGTCGCCTCGCCGATATTCGCAAACTCATGACCTGATATACCGAGCCTGAGTTTCTCAGCAAGCTTCATTGCACCCTCCAGACCGACCTCAGGCGTGAGTATCAGAAACTCCTCTCCGCCGTATCTGGCAAATACGTCAGTCGTTCTGACATTTGCACCCACGAGCGAGGCAAGTTCCTTTAAAAGCCCGTCGCATGCCTGCTGACCGAACCTCTCGTTCATATCGCAGAATTTATCTATGTCAAACATGATGAGCGCCAGGCTGCCTTCATAGCGGCGGCTTCTGATTATTTCCCTGTTAAGTTCATCTAAAAATTTCTGTCTGTTGTATATATCCGTAAGGGGATCCTTCATCGCAAGGTTATGGAAGAACCGTTTCTGGGACTCCATCACCGTTACGTCTATGAATGAGATAGCGAACCCGTCCTCTTCCTCTATCCTTGTGACCCTTGCGATATAGGTCTTAGCATCACTTTTCATCATATCGCTGCGGATAAGGCTTACGATGGTTTCATATCCGTCCAGCCAGCGAACTCTTTTAAGCCAGACAGAAAAAGGCACCGTAGTGTCGTTCCTGCGATTTTCCACAACTTCAACATTCGCCATGCCCTCTGTGCAGACAACTGAACTGACGCCGAAAAAGTCGAGCAGTGATGAGTTCATATATGTTACAGTTTCGCCGTAACCCGCCATATACATTTCTCTGGAAGTGTCCAATATCCGTGTCAGAAGATTTCTGTTGCGCTCCACAGCCTTCTGCCTGTTTATCTTTTCCGCAGCGAGAGCTATATTTCGCTTCATTGTGCGCAAGTTGACAGGTTTCAGGAGATAACACTCAACATTGGCATCCAATGACCCCAGAAGAGTCTTTTCATCCTTGTTTCCGCTTATCATCATTACAGGTGTATCGTGGTTTATCTCTTTGATTCGTCTGGTGAGCTCAACACCATCGGAGAAGGGGAGGACTGCCTCGGTTATCACAAGATCGGGGCGATGTGTTTTGAAATAATCAAGCGCATCTTCCGCCGTAGACATAACCGTCAGGCTTTTAAGAGAATTTTCAAACGTGAACCTCATCGCTTCCGCAGTTTCGGAGTTATCGTCGACATAAAGGACTGTTAATTCACGAAAAAGATGTGTTTTGAGATGCATTGCCGGACCTCTGGAGGCTCTTTAAAAACAAAGTATACCACTAATTACACAGTTGGCAAATTTATTTGCTATTTTTTTGCAATGAGCTGTTCGATTCGTTTGATGAGTTCTTTGACAAGCAGAGGCTTAAGCAGAACCACGTGTTCGCTCTCGTCGAAGTTGTCCCTTTTATGTGTTTCGCCGACATAGCCGGTGGTGAATATCATCTTCACATCCGGATTGATGGCGCTCATTTGAGAATATGCCTCTATGCCGTCCATAACCGGCATCACGATATCACTTATGACAAGGTCTATGCCGCTGTGCTGCTTTTTATATATATCGAGCGCCTCTTTACCGTTTGCAGCCTCAATGACCTTATATCCGTAGGCATCAAGTGCGTTCACGAGGCTTTCGCGCACCATCTTTTCATCTTCGATAAGGAGGATAACTGCGCTCTTTGTTGATTTGACGTCAATCTCCTCTTTAACTTCTTCAGGCTTCTGCTCTGTCACAGGCAGCTTTATGATGAATTCCGTACCGACCCCTATCTCACTCTGGCACTCTATCATGCCGTGGTGGCGGTTTATAATATCGCTAACGATGTAAAGCCCAAGCCCGGTTCCTTTGCCTTCCTCTTTTGTGGTATAGAACGGCTCGAATATCTTTCTGAGCTTTTTCTCTTCTATGCCGCTTCCGTTGTCTTTAACACTTATGACCGCGTACTCTTTAAAGCCGCCGCCGGCTTCTTTGCTGCTAATCATAAGCCTGTCGGTGGATATGGTAAGTATCCCGTCTTTTGTCACGGCGTCCCTTGCGTTTGTGGCAAGGTTGATTATCACCTGTTCCAACTGTACGGGATCGCCGATTACATTTATCTCTTCCGGACTCAGTTCTTTCCGTATTTCCAGTTTATTACCTATCACCATGGAAAGAAATCCGCTGACGGTTTCAACAAGATCGTTCAGGTTAAGAACTCTTTCAGACTGCATCTGTTTGCGGGAGAAGGTAAGCAGGTTCTGCGTCAGGCTTTTCGCTCTTATTGTAAGCTCGACTATCTTATCGACGTATATATAAAAACTGCTTTCAGGTTCCATTTTGCGTTTCATGATGGAAGCAAAACCACCTATCGCTGTGAGCATGTTGGTGAAATCGTGAGCGATACCGCTTGTAAGTTCGCCCACCGTCTCCATCTTCTGCGCATGCATAAGCTGGCTTTTGATACGCAGTCTCTCTGTGATATCCTCTTCAACGATTACAATATTCTGAAGTTCGCTTTTCTCGTTCAGAACAGGGGAAACGGAACCGAGAACAACGTATTCCTCGCCGTCTCTGCCAAGTCTGTTGTATTCACCGACCCAGCTCTGTCCGCCGACGCAGTTTTTCAATGCGTTTCTGAAATCGTCTTTTTTCTCATTGCTGACTATGTTGCCAAGGATTTCCGCGCCTATAGAGTCACTTCTTGATCTTCCTGTCATTGTGCAGTATGCCTTATTCACATAGAAGATCTTGTAATCGTTGTCAGTTATGATTACAGACGAAGCGCTGGCGTCTATCGCTTTGTTAAGTATCATCGCCTGCTGTTTTGCAGATTCTTTTTCTGTTATATCGTGAATAATGCCGAGAATTGCGGTCTTTCCCTCTGTCTTAACGGACTGGAACACTGCTTCCGCAGGATATACTGTTCCGTCGCTCCTTTTCATGCGCGTGTAAAACGTTTTTCTTGATTTGAACTTGTCCCATCCGCTCATAAAGCCAACGGGCATTACGTCGGTCATTATATCGTTCATACACATGCTCTTAAGCTGTTCTTCGGAATATTTAAGGTTACGCGCTGCCTTGCGGTTTGCAAATGTAACGCGGAAATCGGAACCGTTAAGCACATATATCTCATCCTCTGCGGAATTGATTATGTTTTGCAGTTCCTTTATCTCCTGTTTTGCTTTTTTCCCTTCGACTATCTCTCTGTATCCCTTGACCTCTCTTTTTATGACAGGGCAGAGACGTATGAGGTTGTCAGTTGTTACATAGTCAGAGGCTCCGGAACTTATGAATCCCGCTGCCTTTTCCTGTTTGTCTTTGTTTGTGATCAAAATGAGAGGTAGATCCTGATCTATAGATTTCAGTATGGCAAGCGCCTGAGTGACGTAAACATCACCCAGGGCTGTATCTGCAAGAGCGATAAGCACATTTCCGGAAAGAAGTTTCTCCGAAAAAAAGCTCAGATCGCTGGTCATTTCAAAGATATGGTCACTGCATACAGTTTTAAGGTACTCCTGCACAGCGGTGCAGAGCTGTTTATCAGCAGTAAGAAAGATGATACCAGTGCGGTTTTTCATTTTGATAATCTAACCAGCTCCGGCAATACACCGGACGACAGCATCTGTTCGCTACTCTTCGTCTGTAAGCTCTCTATATCCGAATTTTTTCGAGAGAACTTTCGCAGCCTCAAGCACCATAGGGGCAACACTGTCCCTGATGGAATCCATAGGCATCCTTTCCGCAGGGGCGGAAACGCTTATGCCTGCAATTATATTGCCCATGAAGTCTTTGATAGGTGCGCCGACACAGCGGACACCCAGTTCATATTCTTCATTATCTACAGCATACCCGTTTCTTTTTATCTCGTCCAGCTCGTCTTTAAGCTGGTCAAAATTCTTTATACTGTTTGCGGTTATCTTTTTGAACTCGCCTGAGTAAAGCTTTTCAAGCTCCATCGGATCATAATAGGCAAGCTGAGCTTTGCCGGTTGCGGTTGCGTATGCCGGTCCGACATTTCCTATCCGCGGCAGAACTCGCACAGCCTGTTCCGTTTCAATAACGTTCAGATACACAACGTTGCCTTCACGCAGTACGCTGATGTATGCAGATTCGTTTGTATCGTTTTTCAGTTGCTGAAGAACCTGTATGGATATTTCTATCAGGTTCAGCTTGTTTATGTACGCCTGCGATATCTGGAAAGTTTTAACACCCAGACGGAAGTTTCCGGTATATCTGTTGTGTTCGACATACCCGAGCATTTCCAGTGTCGCGAGGAGCTTGTTGACATTGCTTCTGGTGAGGTTCAGCGTAGACACCACGTCTGTTATACTGAGTTCATTGTCGCTGTCGCCAAGAAGTTCCAGTATATCAATGGCATTGCTCACCGCCTGCACAGCATATTCAGATTTTTCCCTTTTCATCCCTGTCTCCGTATGCTTTCTGCATAACATTGTACTATTTTACGACTATATTTATCTTTGCAAATAAATACAGCTTCGTCAACACAATCTTTTACTATATATATGTATGACTACAGGGCAAACTTCTCAGTATAGTCATAGCTTTCCAACATCACTTTGTTGAACTCCTCAAAACTTATCTGCAGCAAACCGAAACAGTCCGCTATCTCGCATACATCGTCGCTTTCATAGCATTTAACGGTTTTGAGCAGCAATCCCAGATCTCCCTCCTGTTTTGTAACGGCAATCTTAACCTCCTCGTCTACGTTAAACTCCTTTACGACATCATTTATCTCTCTGTTGAATATAACGTCCAGCAGAGACATAAGCCCGACCAGATAAGCGCTGTCCGCTTTTTTCTTGATCCTTGGGCTGACCTGACATAAGCGCTCCATTGTCTTTGCACGAACCTGCGCCGTTATAAGCACCGGATTGCTCTGACTGTCGTTGTTGGGACCCGCATAGAGTATAAGATACAGCCACTTCGTCAGATTCACCCGCCCAAGCATTGCCATTGCATGTTTTATTGAAGTTATAACACCCCGGGTGAAAAACGCAGAGGAATTCATAAATTTGAGCAAATTGAGATAGAGATCGGGATAGCTTTTTATCACCTTCTCAAGCTCGTTGGGTTCCGCATCACCTCTGAGCATGTTGATAAGCTGTATTGTAGCGGCTCTCGAAGGATCCACTGATTTTTGAGAGATCACCACAGGCTTTGCGAAGTAGTAGCCCTGAAACAGGTTGAAGCCCATTTTTTGACAGCTTTCGTACTCTTCGCGTGTTTCGACTTTTTCCGCCAGCTTTTTAGCCTTCGTACCAGAAAGCGCTCTAAGGTTTTGTTCCAGACTGGTCTTGTCTGAAAGCATGTAGTCGACTTTTATATAATCGACAATGGGAAAAAGCTCTTCAAACGTACTCATATAATTCTGCGTGAAATCCACGTCATCAAGGGCGAACTTATATCCTTTGCCGATATAGTAGCGTATCTTATCCAAAAGCTTGCGGCTCACCACTGTCGATTCAAGTATCTCAATGACAAAACTCTCTTTTGGCAAAAGGTCTATCGCACCGTCAAGAATTGTGCTTTCTTCGGCGTTTATGAATCCCTTTTTTCCTCCGAGCAGTTTTTCAAGCCCGAAGTTCTGCATCGCGTTTATGAGAACTCTTGCGGTTGCAGCCGCATTGTCCGTTACAGAAGCCCCTGTATGCCCCTGACTTCTGTAAAGGATCTCATACGCGAAGATAAGCCCTTTTTCATCAAGGATGGGCTGTCTTCCTATATAAAAATCACTCATCTCGTCTCCTTTCTTGTGTATATGTTATAAAAGACGGATTTACCACATTTAAGTTAAAATCTTAGTTGTGCGTTTTCACACTAATATTGTACTATATTACCACTTTTGGGAGGTATTTTATGTCATCAGATGTATTTTTTTCATCAATTGATAGTAAAAAGCACAAAAGCCCGCTTATGAAAATTTCTAAGCTATTAAGCAAATGCGACCCAAACAACTATTTTACAAAAGGCGATCTTATTGCTGTCAAAACACATTTCGGGGAATATGGAAACACAGCATTTATACGTCCCGTATTCCTTCGCCCTGTGCTGGATATTTTAAACCATCTCGGAACAAAGCCGTTCCTTACGGACACTAACACACTTTACGTCGGTATGCGCACGAATTCCATAGACCATCTGCACAATGCCACCATGAACGGTTTTAATTATTCTACTCTCCAAACCCCTGTAATAATTGCGGACGGATTGAGGGGCGATAACTCTGTGGAAGTGCCTGTAAAAGGGGAGCTTCTTTCAGAGGTGATGCTTGCCGCTGAAATAGCCTCCGCAGACGGCATGATGGTTGTATCACACTTCAAAGGGCATGAGGTTTCAGGATTCGGCGGAGCAATAAAGAATATCTCAATGGGATGCGCCTGCCGAAAAGGGAAACTTGATATGCATTCCGATTCACACCCTTCGGTTGATCAGGAAACATGCACGTCCTGCGGACGCTGCCTGACCTTCTGTGCTTCAAATGCCATAACTATGAGCCCCAAAGCATTCATCACAGAAAAATGCACCGGATGCGCCATGTGTATAAGCGTGTGTCCCCATACTGCTATAAAGATAAACTGGAACGCTTCTTCAGCGACCACGCAGAAAAAGATGGCAGAATACGCCGCCGGAGTTTTCAATGCGCTTGACAGAAAACTTATTTTCCTCAGCATCATCCTGTCGGTTTCACCAGCATGCGACTGTTACCCCGGCAACGACAGACCAGTGGTCGCGGATATCGGTTTTGCTGCCTCTGCAGACCCAGTGGCTCTGGATAAAGCGTGTCATGATCTCGTTATTAAGGCTTACGGCGGGAAAGACCCGTTTAAGGAGAAATATCCGGATGTTGATTCTGCAGTGCAGCTTGCCCATGCCGAAAAACTTGGCATAGGCACAGCCGACTACAGACTTATAGAAGTGGATTAATTTTCAATCTTAGTGAGCTTACCGCCTCCTATGATGCGGTAGGCTCTGCTTTCTCTTTTAATTCCGTCAGCGGTCTCTCTTATGTTTAAAAGATATGTTCCGCTGCCGCCGACTTTTCTTTTTTCTATGAATTGTATAAAGTCGTGTCCGATGAAATCGCTCATTGACGCAGGCTTGTTGAAATCTTTTGCAAATACTGATGCAAACTCTTCTGCCTCCGGCTGGTCTGTCAGTATCATATCACTGACAACGTATGTATTTTTTGAAAACTCACCGTACTCACCCGTAAGATATCTCTTGCTTACTGTGTCAACGGCGTTCACTATAATTGACTTGTCCGGTCTGGGCGAATAGTATCTCATAAAAGGAAGTATCTTAAGCACTTGCTCCTGAGTACCGCCTATGACATAAGAAAGGGGCTGTCCGCCTGTCTTCCCTTTAAACTCTTTAAGTCTGCCCTGATAATCCTTTTCCTGAACGTTGAAAAGCATAAACTGTGCTCTGTCTTTGTATCTGTCTGCGATATCGGATGCTGTGTCTCTGTATCCCTCGCTGTAACCCAGAGCAATCACCTTTGCGCCCATGCTGACTGCAATGTCGGCAGCTTTTGTCATATTTTCTTTTCTGTTGGACGAAAAGTCATATGTGCTGTTTCCTGCAGTTATAGTTGCCGCTCCTGCATCTATGACATAATCATAAAAGCCTCTGTCGCCTTTGAAATCAAGCTCAACGTTTATCTTCTGTTTGCTTATGGTATAAAGCATCGCTTCAACTATCTCCGGATTCTGGAAACTGTTCACAACGTTCACCACAACTTTTCCCTTGGTAAGAACAGGCTTAGACTGCTCTTTCACAGGTTCGGGTTTAGTTATCTCCGGTTCTGCCGCCGGCTCCGGTATTTTTTCCTCTCTGACTCTGGGAGCCATTGAAACTTCCGGCACCTCAGGTACTGCCGCAACAACAGGGGAGGGGACATGATTTTCCAATTTAGAAGTGGTCTTTACCACAGGCTGAAGATCAAAAACGCTTTCCGGTTTTTTCACTGTCTTTCTTTCAATACATTCTCTGACGTTTTCACTGTCAACAGGCAGTTTTTCCTGTGAGCAGTACAGGCGGTAAGCCTTCACAGCTTTATCATCCATCTCCTGTCCGCTAAGGTATTCTTTCTGAACAGCAGCAACTTCTTCATCTTTGCTCTTCTTTGCAGCATCAAGCGTCCACAGGTGTGCGTTTATCTTCATAAACCTGTCAAAATAGCTGTCGTCCAGATTGTCCTGAAGCAGTTTATACCCTTTTTCAAGCTCACCCTGTCTGACATAATACCGGCCGAGGATTACTCCGGCATTCTTTGCCGCTCCTGTGTCCTCACTGATAGTGAGTTCTTTAAGCTTCCAGACATCGGTTGCGTTCAGGTCTTTGATGGCGTAATACTCGCGATTGAAGATTATAAGTTCTCCTGCTGCGTATGCGCTAATAGAGCCTGCTGTCATTATCAGCATTGTGAATAAGAGTATATGTCCTCTGAATCGGCGTGTCATATCTGACATTTTCCCACTCCAAATGTTTTTTCACTATGGTTATCTTTGATGCAAACAGTTCCGCCTCTGCATTCTCACCTTTGTAAAGAACCCAGACGCTGCGCTTGTCCGCAAGATTTTCTGTGAATTTAAGTATTTCAGCAGTCTTCGCCACTCCCCGCGAGAGGATTGTAGCAAATTTTCTGTTCTTTATATTTTCGGCACGAGAGGTAATAACTTCAACATTATCAAGTTCAAGTTCCTTTGCCGCTTCTTCTACGAATTTACATTTCTTTGCTATGCTGTCCACAAGAGTGAATTTTATGTCTGGGAACATTATAGCTAGAATAATTCCCGGAAAACCTCCGCCTGTTCCGATATCGCAGACCGGTGATTTCAGAAGTTTCTTTCTTTCAGTGAAAAGCAGAAAACTGTCAAGGACATGCTTTCTGTAAAAATCATCTTTATCCTTTATTGCTGTGACGTTCAGTACGGCATTGGCATGTATCTCATAGAATTGTTCTATCTTCTTAAGTTGTTCATGGGTGAACGGAAAATACTGTTCTATCATTTTTTCCCCATAATATAAATGTGCAGAAGAGAAACCGCAGCAGGGGTCATCCCCTGTATCCGTCCAGCCTGCCCAAGAGTTTCGGGACGAATAGCTTTCAGCTTGTCCTTATATTCTTTCCGCAAACCCTGTATGCTGTCGAAATCCATATCATCCGGTATGCGTATCTTCTCTATCCTGTCAAACTTGTCAATCTCTTCCTGCTGTTTATCCAGATAACCCTCATATTTAACGGCTATTTCAACCTGTTCCGCAACCCGTGCGTTGTCAGTTCCGCCGTAAAGGACTTTCAGCTTTTCATAATCCATTTCGGGGCGGCGCAGGAGTTCTTTAGCTGTTACACCTGTTCTCACCTGAAATCCAAACTGTTCGAGTATACTGTTTGTCTCTTTATTGGGGTTAACATTTATCTTGCTTATGCGGTCAAAATCCTGCTCAAACTCGGCTTTCTCCGCATGAAACCTGTCATATCTCGTTTTACTGATAAGCCCTAGGGCGTATCCCTTCTCAATGAGCCTGAATTCTGCATTGTCTTCTCTAAGCCACAGTCTGTATTCCGCTCTGGAACTGAACATTCTGTAGGGTTCGTCAACTCCCTTATTCACAAGGTCGTCACACATAACCCCTATATAGCTTTCATTTCTTTGCAAAATCATCGGCTCTTTGCTGTCAAGCGCCAGTACAGCGTTTATCCCCGCCACAAGCCCCTGAGCCGCCGCTTCCTCATATCCGCTGGTTCCGTTAATCTGACCTGCAAAATACAAACCGCTTATAAGTTTCGTTTCCAGTGTGGGTTTAAGCGCAGTGGGTTGTACAAAATCATATTCAATCGCGTACGCAGGGCGGACGAACTCAACGTTCTCAAGACCCTCAACACTCCTGTACATTGCGATCTGAACATCAATGGGGAGTGATGATGAAAAACCGTTTGCATACCATTCTTTTGAACGAAGACCTTCCGGCTCAAGAAAGATCTGATGCCTTGTCTTTTCGGGGAATTTTTTAACCTTATCCTCTATTGAAGGGCAGTATCTGGGACCGACACCCTGAATAATACCTGCATACAGAGGCGAGCGGTGCATATTGTTACGGATAATTTCGTGTGTTCTCTCATTAGTATATGTTATGTAGCAGGGAACCTGCGGAAGCTTTATCTTTTTTGTCTCAAAAGAGAAGGGAAGGGGAGGATTATCGCCGCCCTGTGCCTCAAGTTTTGAGAAATCTATCGTCGAAAAATCCAGTCTGGCAGGTGTTCCCGTTTTAAGTCTTTTCGTTTCAAAACCAAGTCTGTGCAGTGAATATACCAACTCAACCGAGGCAAATTCATTCATTCTTCCGGCTTCATAGTGCTTGTCGCCGATATGTATGAGACCTTTCAGAAAAGTTCCTGTGGTAAGAACAACTTTTTCAGACCGGTATAGCATCCCGGTATCACTGATAACACCAATTACCTTACCGTTTTCGGCGGAAACCTCATGAACAAGCCCTTGTTTCAAGTCAAGCATTGGCTCCTGCATTATAACTTCCAGCATACGCTGGCGATAAAGTTCTTTATCTGCCTGCGCTCGGCTGCTGCGAACAGCGGGACCCTTTTTCATATTAAGAACACGAAACTGAATACCGGTTTCATCCGTATTCTTTGCCATCTCTCCGCCGAGAGCGTCGATATCTTTAACGATATTGCCTTTAGCCAAACCGCCAATGGCAGGATTACAGCTCATCTGCGCCAAAGATTCCACAGAAATTGTAAACAGCAGTGTTTTCGCACCCATTCTGGCAGATGCTAAAGCTGCTTCACATCCTGCATGCCCTGCGCCTACAACTATCACGTCGTATTTTTTGTCATAAACCAACATTATCCACCACAAGAAGCCGATGTTTCACGTGAAACATTCAACTTATCCACATTATTTTCCAATGCAAAAGTTATTGAAGATATTGGTAAGAATATCTTCCGTGTATGAAAGCCCCGTGATCTCCGACAGGAGACGCATGGAGCTGTTAAGTTCATATTCAAAGATGTCAAAATCTATTTCAGGCTCGTCAGACAGCTTTTCAACAGTGTCCAGAATCTTTAAAAAATATCCGCGCTGTCTTGCTGTAACCATCACAGCCTTGCCAAATCTGTCCGCATCTGCGATACTGACGGCATACCCACACATTTTCATAAGTTCTGTCATGCCGGAACCGTCTTTTACAGATACCAGACAATCATACTTAACATCATTAACAAGGAGAGGGCAGTCCGACTTATTAACAACAACCAGCCTCTTAAGCCCTTTCGTGCTTTCAAGGACGCGTTTATCTTCATCATCAAGAGGGGACGACCCGTCCAAAAGGACAAGAACAAGGTCTGCATCCTTAATAACCTCGCCTGTCCGCTCAATGCCTGCCTTTTCAACAGCATCGGAAGTCACGCGAAGCCCGGCAGTGTCTACAAGGCTGACCGGAACACCGTTCAGCACAAAGCTTGATTCAATATAATCCCTCGTAGTACCCGCAACATCTGAAACTATCGCCCGTTCCTCTTTCAACAGGAAATTCATCAGAGACGATTTCCCTGTATTAGGCTTCCCAGCGATAGCAATACGGTATCCGTCGCGCATTATCCTGTGACTGTCGTATGATTCCAGTATAGCTGACAATTCCGCTTTCAAAAGCTCAAGGTTTTCAAAGACGATCCTTGCATGGGCATCTTCGATGTCCTCTTCAGGAAAGTCTATATGAGCCTCAATGATGGTCAATGCATTAATAAACAGGTCTTTTATATACTCTATCTCTTTACGCATCGACCCTTTAAGCTGTTCATAGGAATAGTTTATTCCCTGTAAAGTCTTTGAGGAGATCAGTTCTGCAACGGATTCTGCCTGTGTCAGATCCATTTTACCGTTCAGGAAAGCTCTTTTGGTAAACTCTCCGGGTTCGGCTGTCACAAAACCAAGCTTTTCAAAATCCTTAAAAGCTGATGAGACTATTATAGGATTACCGTGAAAGGATATTTCTACAACATCCTCTCCTGTGTAAGAATTAGGAGCTTTGAAATATACAGCGAGGACATCGTCGGACACGCCGCCGTTATATTTGAGGTTATAAACATTACGGGGCTGGATGTTCTTCACATCCGCCCCGTGTAAAAGCTCAAAGACCTCTACGGCTTTATCCCCCGAGATCCGCACGACTATTATCGCTGAAGATATCAGCGGACTTATCGCCGCATAAATGGTGTCCATATAATTAGAGTGTAGCCTCAAATGATTTCATAGTGTTCGCAAGGAGCATCGCAATTGTCATGGGACCGACGCCGCCGGGAACAGGAGTGATGTAGCTTGCTTTTTTAGCCACTTCTTCGTATGCAACGTCACCTACAAGTTTATCATTCACTCTGTTAATGCCCACGTCGATAACAACTGCGCCTTCTTTAACGAAATCAGCGGTAACAAACTCAGGTTTGCCGATGGCAGCGACAACGATGTCCGCCTGACGGCAGATTCCTGCGATATCTTTTGTTTTAGAGTGACAAATGGTCACAGTGCAGTTCGCTTTAATAAGCAGTGACGCCATGGGTTTACCCACGATGTTGCTTCTGCCGATAACAACTGCATTTTTGCCGCTTGTCTCAATACCGTATTCCTCGAAGAACTTCATGCAACCGTAAGGAGTACAGGGATAAAGAGTCTCCTCGCCGATATTCATAAGTCCAACGTTAAAAGGGTGGAAGCCGTCCACATCCTTTTCAGGTTTTATGGCATAGAGAACTTTGTGTTCGTCTATCTGTTTCGGCAGCGGAAGCTGAACAAGGATACCGTTGATTGTATCGTCGTTGTTATACCCGTTCACCACAGCCAAAAGTTCTTCTGTCGTGGTTTCAGCGGGCATCCTGTTAACAATTGACTTATAGCCTGCCTCATCACACGCTTTATCCTTCATTCTGACATAGACCTGACTCGCAGGGTCTTCACCCACGAGAACGACGGCAAGTCCGGGAACTCTGCCCGTTTTTGCCTTATGAGCGTCAACCTTCTGTTTCAGCTCCGCTCTCACCTTCGCTGCCAGTATCTTCCCGTCCATCGATATTGCCATTGTCCTGTCCCTCCTTAACAACCGCAAAAGATATTATCTCGTTATCATCTTCGATATCCATCAGTTTAACGCCCATTGTGTCGCGTCCCATAGTGGATATGCCGGATACGTCTATTCTTATAGTTTTGCCGGATTTTGTTATCAGCATGACCTCATCACCGGGGCAAACCTGTTTCGCACCGCAGACAAAGCCTGTTTTGGAACTTACTCTGCAAAGTTTAATGCCTTTGCCGCCTCTTGTCTGAACTCTGTATTCCTCGCGTTCAGTAAGCTTTCCGTATCCTCCGGCTGTTACAGACAGAATATAGGGATCTCCGGTCATAATTTCCATAGAAACAACGTAATCTCTAAGATCAAGTGTCATCCCTCTGACTCCGGTTGCGCTTCTGCCCATAGGACGGACGTCTTTTGATGAGAACTGAATGTTTTTACCGTCTCTGCTGGTAAAGATAACGTGATCTTCATCTGTTGTAATATCCGCGGATATTATTTCGTCGCCGTCACGCATTTTAATAGCTACTATGCCGCTTCTTCCGCTTGAAAACTCTGCAAGGCTTGTCTTTTTCGCAACACCGTCTTTGGTAGCGAAGAAGAGGAACTTGCCTTCAACTTCGGTGGGCAGAGCAAGAACGCTTGCGATTTTCTCATCCGCTTCAAGAGTAAGCAGGTTGGATATGTGTCTTCCTTTCGCCTCTTTAAGAGCTTCGGGAAGGTTATATACTTTCAGATAATGCACTTTGCCTGTGTTAGTAAAAAACATAAGGCGGGTGTGGTTACTTGTGACAATTATTCTTTCGATAAAGTCTTCGTCCTTGCTTCCGGCACCTGTTTTGCCTTTCCCGCCGCGTCTCTGGGAAGTAAAGGAGCTGAGGAGTGTCGACTTTATATAACCCTGATGGGTCATAGTGACAACTTTTTCAGTGTTGGGGATAAGGTCTTCATCTTCAAAGTCCTGAGCGTCGGCAGTTATTTCAGTGCGTCTTTCATCGCCGTACTTTGTTTTAACCTCGTCCAGTTCTTCTTTAATAAGCGACATCATAACGTGTCTGTTGCCAAGGATGCTTCTGAAATATTCAATATCTTTCAGTGTGTTGTGATATTCTTCCTGAAGCTTTTCAATTTCAAGACCCGTCAGTTTCTGCAGTCTCATCTCAAGGATTGACTGAGCCTGAATCTCGGAGAAATCGAATTTTTCACACAGGTTGCGTTTAGCGTCAGGTGTGTCTTTAGATGACTTGATGGTCTTGATAACTTCGTCGATATTCTCAACAGCTTTTATCAGACCTTCCAATATATGCAGTCTGTCTTCCGCCTTTTTGAGCAGGAATTTTGTTCTGCGGGTAACAACAGTGACCCTGTGAGCAATGAATTCCTGAAGGATGCGCATAAGAGAAAGCGTATGGGGCTTGCCGTCAACCAGCGCAACCATGTTGAAACCGAAAGAGGTCTGCATCTGAGTGAATTTATAAAGTCTGTTAAGAACCACGTCAGCGTTTTCACCTTTACGCAGTTCGATAACAACCCTGATACCGTCTTTATCGGATTCATCACGCAGGTCTGTGATACCTGTTATTTTTTTATCATGAACAAGTTCCGCTATTTTTTCAATCATAGCAGCTTTGTTTACCTGATAGGGAATCTCACGAACGATGATAACAGGTTTACCCGTTTTAGTTTCTTCAATGAAAACCCTTGAACGGATGGTTATTGATCCGCGACCTGTTCTGTATGCGTTGAGGATGTCTTTCTTCCCCATAATGAGACCATAGGTCGGGAAGTCAGGTCCCTTAACGATATTAAGGATATCTTCTTCAGTATAGCCTTCATTATCAATCATATAATCAAGAGCTGTGATAACTTCCGTTATGTTGTGCGGAGGGATGTTCGTAGCCATACCAACCGCGATCCCGCTTGTACCGTTAATAAGCAAAGTAGGAACACGAGTGGGCAGAACAGTGGGTTCGTCAAGTGAGCCGTCGTAGTTCGGGGAAAAATCCACCGTGTCTTTATCAAGGTCTGAGAGCAGTTCATCAGATATTTTTGAAAGCCTGACCTCGGTATACCTCATAGCCGCCGCGCTGTCGCCGTCAACTGATCCGAAGTTACCCTGACCGTCGACAAGAGGATATCTCAGAGAGAAGTCCTGAGCCATACGAACCAGAGTGTCGTATACTGCGCTGTCGCCGTGCGGGTGATACTTACCGATAACGTCACCGACGATACGCGCTGACTTCTTATATGATTTATTGTATTCAACGCCCATTTCGCTCATAGAATAAAGCACACGGCGGTGAACAGGTTTCAGACCGTCGCGCACGTCCGGAAGCGCACGTCCGACGATAACGCTCATGGCGTAATCGAGGTAGCTGTTCTTTACGGATTCTTCAACGGTTATTCCGACAATTCTTTTTTTATCTTCCATTAATACACCTAGACATCCAGATTTCTAACGTTAAGAGCGTTGTTTTCAATGAACTCGCGTCTCGGCGCGACCACGTCGCCCATCAGCAGAGTGAAAAGCTCACTCGCAACTTCGGCGTCCTCTATACGCACCTGATAAAGTGTGCGTCTTTCGGGGTCAACAGTTGTTTCCCAGAGCTGTTCGGGGTTCATCTCACCAAGACCTTTGTAACGCTGAACGTTGAGACCTTTTTTACCCCTTGCTTCGATGAAGCCGACAAACTCTGTCAGCGTTTCAAAATTCATTATCTCTTCGCCGACCTTTATCTTGTACGGAGCGTCGCCGATCTCTTTAAGGAAAATACCGAGTCTGCGCAACTCTCTGAACTCGGGAGTTGAAAGCAGGTCGGTGTTTATCGCCATAGTCATAGAATTTGATTCGAGAGTTATGTTGTACCTGCCGAACTCAGCGTTAAAGCCTATATCTGTTTTAATATAGTTTTTAAGCGAGCCGTTGTTTTCAAGCACAGCAAAAAGCTCTCTTACAAATGTTTCGTCTTCAAGTTTCAGATAATCAAGGGAATCATATACTGCCAGAGACTTAACAAGTTTTCTGGAAAATCCCTTTTTCTCATATTTTGTAACCATACGGTTTATTTTTATAAGATTTATCAGAAGCTCTTTATATCTGTTACGGTTAACGCCGTGAATCTCAACATCATCAAGACCGACGTCAAGGAGATAATCCTCCATTTCGTCTTCATTCTGGATATATCTTTCTGATTTTCCTTTTTTGACTTTATAAAGAGGTGGTGCTGCAAGATAAAGATATCCGCGATCAATTATCTGACGCATGTAGCGGAAGAAAAAGGTCATAAGCAAAGTTGAGATGTGCGCACCGTCCACGTCGGCATCGGTCATGATTATTATCTTGTGATAACGCAGTTTTTCAATATTGAAATCTTTATCTCCGATGCTTGTGCCAAGAGCAGTGATAAGGGTACGAATTTCATTACTTGAAAGCAGTTTGTCAAAACGGGCTTTTTCAACGTTAAGAATTTTACCCTTAAGCGGCAATATAGCCTGAGTGCGTCTGTCGCGGCATTGCTTTGCCGAGCCGCCCGCAGAATCCCCTTCCACTATGAAGAGTTCCGAATTCGCAGGATCTTTTTCCTGACAGTCCGCAAGCTTGCCGGGGAGTGTGGAAACTTCAAGAACGTTCTTACGTCTTGTAAGTTCTTTTGCTTTGCGTGCTGCCTCTCTGGCTCTGAAAGCCTGAAGCGCTTTATCAAGTATCTTTTTTACAATAGTGGGGTTCTCTTCAAAGAAATCCACGAGGAATTTACTCATTACTGATTCGACTGCGTTTCTGGCAGAGCTTGAACCGAGTTTCGTCTTCGTCTGACCCTCAAAAATAGGTTCATTCAGGCGAACGGAAATAATAGCCGACATACCTTCGCGTATATCGTCACCGGTCAGGGTAAGCTTCTCTTTAACAAGGTTGTATTTGTTGACAAAGTTGTTGAAAACTTTTGTATATGCTGCTCTGAAGCCCGCCTCGTGGGTACCTCCCTCCTCTGTGTGGATATTGTTGACATAGGAGTAGAGTGATTCGACATAGCTGTCGTTATAAAGAATTGCAAACTCAACCTGAATTCTGTCCTCAGTCATTTCGCAGTAGTAAATGGGTTCGTCGAGTATCAGTGTTTTTGCTTTATTCAGGAATTTGATATAGCTGGCGATACCGCCTTCGGCATGGTATTCGTTAACCAGATCAAAGCGCTCATCGCTGATTTTTATGCGCAGACCGCTGTTGAGGAAAGCAAGCTCACGCATACGTCTTGAAAGGGTTTCATAAGAAAATTCAAGAGTTTCAAATATCTGAGCATCAGGTTTAAAAGTTATCTTCGTTCCGTTTTTCTGAGTGTCGCCTATGCGCTTAAACTCTGTGGCAGGCTTGCCACGTTCAAATCTCTGGAAATAAACGCCGCCTTCTCTGCGGACGGTGACATCAAGAAACTCGCTGAGTGCGTTAACAACTGAAACACCAACACCATGGAGACCGCCGGAAGCGAAGTATGAGCCGCTGTCAAACTTACCGCCTGCGTGCAGGACGGTCATAACAACTTCGACTGTGGGTTTGCCGGCAGTGGGGTGCATGCCGACAGGGATACCCCTGCCGTTGTCTTCAACAGTAACAGAGCCGTCTATATGGATAATTACGTTGATGTCGTTACAGTATCCGGCTGAGGCTTCATCAATAGAGTTATCCACGACCTCGTAAACAAGGTGGTGCAGACCTCTTGAGCCAACAGAACCGATGTACATACCCGGGCGCTGGCGAACAGCTTCAAGCCCTTCGAGCACTCGGATACTGTCTTCACTGTAATTATTGGGAGTATTCGTCATTTTTCACCTGTATCCTTATTGAATGTAAGTCAGAAAAGTAATGATTTTTGACCCCTGTAACAAAAATCTGAGAACTGGACGAAAACATCTCAAACACTTTCCTGATGCGGTTTTCATCAAGTCCCGCTTCAAAGTCGTCCAGAAAGGTTATTATACCATTTCTGCCATTTTGTTCAAGCACTTTAAGCCCTGCGGCAAGGGTCAGAAGCACAAAGGTTTTCTTTTGACCGAATGATGAAAACCGGTCGTAAATCCTTCCTTCCGACAGGCAGTACAGTTTATCGCGTGATGCGCCGTAAACCACACGTCTGTCAGCTATTTCTTTTGCGAGTATCTCCGTTCTGAATGTGTTCGTACGAAGATCAAGCAAAAAACCGTCATTGTCTTTGAGAAGGGAATAAAATCCTCTGAGAAGCTCGTTTATCTGTCCGACAGCACACTGCCTTGCTCCGGTCACTTTCTTTGAAACTGAGACGGTTTTTTCGTTCAGAGCGTCAAGATATGTTATGTCGGGATGTTCCTTTCTCAGTTCTGCAGCTTTCATTGAGTTGAGATGTTTTATCTCGGTCAGTCTGTCGAAATGAGATATATCAAGTTGAAATGCTATCCTGTCGACGAATTTACGCCTGTCTGTCTGATCGTCTGATACTACCTGACGAAATTCGGGTGAATAGCAGATAACCGGGTGATTCAGAAGATAGGAAGTTTTATTTGAAATTTTGCCGTTTTCGTCTCTGAGGTCTGCTTTGGTATCGTACCTGTATTTGAGAGTCTTTTCATGACCTTCATCATCGCATTTTGCTGATATCTCGCAGAAGGGCATATTAAAGCTTATTGCGCGGTTAACTGACTGGGGACGGAAGCTTTTAAGGTTAAATAAAACATAAAGGGCTTCAAGGACAGAGGTTTTACCGCTGCCATTGTCGCCCTGAATGTAATTATATTTTTGAAAGTCGTATACTGAGTCGCTGTGATTTCTAAAATTTACAAGTCTGACCCGTCTGGTGTACATCAGAACCTGTTGATTGAGATCGGAACCACAAGATATTTATATTCACCGCTGTCGGGCAGTATAATCGCCGGGTTTCTGTCCGCGATCATCTTAAGCACAAAATAGTCAGTGTCAATGTTGTTTATCATTTCCACCATGTGTTTTGAGTTGAAGATGATATCTATCGGATTGCCTGTGTATTCGTAATCTTCGATTGTTTCGTTACCGGCACCGTATTCAGTTTCAAGGCTGTAAAGCGTGAGGCTTTCATCTTTGAAGGAGAGAACGACGCCGTGTGTCACTTCGCTGGTAATGGCTGAAACGCGCTTGATTACATCGAGAAATTCAGAGCGTTTAAGTCTTGCCACAAGAGGAAAATCGTTTGAGAACAGTTTGGTGATACTCTTGATATATTTCTCTATAAGTTTTGAATATATCTGAATGGTACCTATTTTAAATATTATCTGCTTTCTGTCTGTATCAATTTCAACGTATTCGTCGTGTTCGAGAATTTTGATGAGTTCAACAACGGTCTTTCTGGGAATATTTATTATAAATTCATTAGCGTATTCATCGTCAAAAGTTATGCTGCTCGTAGCTATACGCTGAAAGTCTGCTGCGGAAACTTCGAGCTTGTTGCCGTATACTGCAAGATGCGCTCCTGTGTATTCTATTTTAGAGGCATCAGTTGAGATACAGAAGCTTGTCTTCTTTATGAGATCAAGAAGCAGGCTGCTTTTAATTTTGAGGCTGTATTCCGGTGTTATCTCCGCCATTGTCGGGAAGATTTCATGGCTTATGGTTGAGAGTTTGAAATTTGATCTTCCGGCGCTGATATTTATCTTTGATCCGTCAAAAAAGAAATCTATGACAGATCCGTCGGGGATTTCCTTTACGATGTCCAGAAGCTTTTTTCCGGATACTGTGGCTATGCCTGTGGTTTCGACGCTTACGTCGAGTTTGCCGGAGAATCCTACCTGCATATCCGTTGCCCGCAGTGTAACTCCGTCCGCTTCTGCTTCTATGTATATGTTTTGCAGAATAGTATTGAGGTTTTTAGGGCTCGTAAAGTTATTCGCATATTGGATGAAAGGGTATATTTCATCTTTAACCGCCTTAAAACGCATACTCATTCCTCTTATTCTTATATTTTTTAATAATAGTCGTAGTAATAATAAGCTATTTGGAAATTGTTGACAAGCGATTTACGCTAAATTTGTCAAGGATTTTTGCTTGTACAGAAATGTTGAAAACATGACAGTGACTTTCAACCGGATCAACACAAAGAAATGTAATACAATTTTCATAAATAAACAATGTGGATTAAATTAAAACTTGTAAACACAGATAAACAATTTATAATCTGCTAAGATACAACAAAGGGGAGAGTTTTCATGGATAATTCCGCTTCGGGCGCGTCGTTTCATGCGCAGATAGAGTTTGTGTTCATGCACAACGCCAGAACGCGCAAAATACCGCTCATGTTTATAATGAAAAATAAGGAACGATTCAGAGGAAGAGTTATGGATTTTGACCCATACCATATCCTTCTGGATGACGCCGAGATCAAAATTTTGCTTTCAAAAAACGATATAGCAACTGTTGCCGCTGCAAAGACGGTTGTGGATATTGATTTCATCTCAAAGATATATTACAGCGCGCATCAGGGCAAACACCCGAAACATACACGTCCGCCCATGCAGGATATATTTCTGAACGAAGTCCGTAAGTCGCGCTCTCCTATCGTGAGCTTTCTCATAAACGGAGTTAAGATACGCGGCAGCCTCATCGGTTTTGATAACTACACTCTGCTGACCTCTTTCGAGGGACGCCAGCAGCTTGTCTATAAAAACACTATTTCCACTATATACCCCATCTATCAGACAGGGGAAATTATTAAATATGACGGCGAGAGATAATGGATAATCTGAAGATTCTTGTTGTTGACGACGAAGAACACACACGGCTCGGTTATGCCGAGATACTGAAAATGGGCGGCTATGAAGTTGATATGGCTGTTGACGGTCTGGACGGGCTTTTTAAGGCTGAAAAAGGATCCTATGACCTGATAGTCACCGACCTGCGTATGCCTAAGCTTAACGGACTTGAATTTATGGAAAAGATGCAGGAAAGGAATATAGTTGCGAAAGTGATAGTGATCACCGCATTCGGATCATACAAATCTTTCAAAGACTCCGAAAACCTCGGAGCCTGCATATATCTGAACAAACCTGTACGCGCCGCCGATCTGGACGCCGCCATAAGCGAGCTTTTCAGGAAATAATCTTCTGCTCACATTCTTTTTGCATATCAATGAACTCGGCATCCTCGTCAAGGTTTATAACCTCGTGGGTGCCGAATCTTTTTGAAAAATACACCTCAACATCTTTCTCCTGAAAGAACTGAACCGCGTATATCGCCGGATCGCCGGAAAATGTTTTAAGCCGCTTTTCATACTTCTTCGGCACAGCGGACAGAGCCAGCAGGTCTTCTGCGAGGGTCATGCTGTCCGTAAGAGTGTAGAATACTATGTTGTCTATGGTGTTGAACCGTTTCTCCGCATAACCTATCACAGACCTTATAAACAGGCGGAATCTGTTAAGGCTGTTCAGTGCGTTCTGGTCAATGTAAAGGTCGCATCCCTGTTTGCGGTATATGTTGAATCGTTTAAGTCCGTCATGCTTACCGAGCTTAACGGTTATCTCAAGAGGCATGAGATCCATAACGTCGGAACGCTCGCGAAGCTGGAGTCTTTTGTCTGTCAGTCCGGTTTTCATAAATATTACAGCAGTGTGGAAAAATACTGTAAAAGATATCGAATCCGGCTGATGGAAGTTATCTTTGATCGAAGTTTCAAGCAGATCGTCGCTAAGACCTATCACAGGATTTTTACCGTTGAACTCACTTAAAGTGAGCAGACCGTCATAACCGGTGTTAGATGATTCAAGCTCGAACAGGTTCCCTTCGTCAAGGAAGTATGCCTTCTCCATGGAATCAAGCGGAATAAGCAGACGTTTACCGGGTGTCTGGTTTACAAAGCGCATGAACCGCACCATATCTCTATGGTTCTGCATAGGCTGTAAAACTTCTATAAGGAAGGAGCCTATGTGGATGGATGTGTATATCACCAGATTGAACATCTCTTTGCCCTCGAAATAGCAGTCGTCAAGCATGATGATAACGCGTTCTATGTCTTTGATGTTTATGTTGTTATAGATGAAATCCGAAACAAACTGCTTCTCAAGCAGAGTCTCAAGACGTTCCGAGGTCTTTATCGTACCTTTGGAAGCAATATTCCCTATACCTGCGCTGTAGTGATAGTATTGAATTCCGTCTGGAAGCTGGATGAGCAGTAGCCCGTCGTTGGAGTATGAGTCGTCCTGAACCATATTCCCGTTTATATGCGAAACTATTTTAATGGTCTCTTCCTGATGTTTTGCGGATTCTCCCTGAATCTCTTCCTCAATAGGAGGGGTGAAAGCAAATGTTTCATGTGAAACACGTTCTTCAGGGACATCATCAAGGACAGTTTCATCGACAATAAGCTCAGGCTCATAGTTTTCAGGCACTTTTACGGGTTCCTTAACGGAGGCTTCCGATTGGCTTATGAACATGTCGGAGTGGAGGAAGGGTTTAAATTCATTCTCTTCCACCTCACCGGATTTTTTAACGATCTTCATGCTGATGATGCCGGGGTTAACGTTTTCGCGTTTAGTAGGTTCCTGTGTGTCCACCTTAATGTCAGACTTGACTGAATACTGGCATGCCAGGCGAATACCTGAATCGAGGCTTGTTTCGGCGAGAACAAGACGTTCTTTTTTTGTGGGTTTATTGACGTCGGGACCTGTGATCTTCACCTTGCATTTTCCGCACTGGCTGCTGCCGTCGCAGAGCATTTTATCAATAAGGTCGTGTTCGCGCAGAACCTTATAAAGATTTGAACCGTGTTTGACCTCAAGAACTATGTTTTTATTTACTATTGTTATTTTATACTTGCTGGTAAAAAACATATAAACCCCCGGATTTATAGACTAAATCGGAAAAAAAGCGAAGTCCTGAACAGCTACAGCTGAATTTTATCAGAAATATGCTGATATATTCTCAGGTCAAACTCAGGAGTGATCGCGGTTAAGTGGTCAAAAATATCAGCCTGAACATCTTCATAGAAACCCCAGTCAGTATCACACACGAAAGCGTAAATTTCAATGGGGAGTCCGTCGGGCGTTGGCGGCATCTGCCGGACAAGGAGCGTCATCCCTTTATGTATACTTTTATTATGCTGGAGATAGCTTTTTATGTATACTCTGAAAGTGCCTATATTGGTGAGTCTGCGTTTATTGATATCTGTTCCGGTAGGGTCGATGTCTTCATTAAGCTTTGAATCGAGATAGTTTTTAATAAGAGTGAAGTTCTTAAGCTTTTCTATGTCTTCAGGCGTGAGGAATTTGATGCTGGACTGGTCTATTGTGATAGTTCTCTTTATCCTTCTTCCGCCGGATTCCTGCATCCCGCGCCAGTTTTTAAAAGAGCCTTCAATAAGTTTGCTGGTGGGGACGGTCACAGTTGTTTTGTCAAAGTTTTCAACCTTTATTGTATAAAGGGCGATATCCTGAACAACGCCGTCGACACCGTATGCGGGAATTTCTATCCAGTCGCCTTTGTGTACAAGATCGTTGAACATTATCTGCACACCTGCTATGAAGGACATTATGGTGTCTTTGAATATCAACATTAGCAAGGCGGTCATAGCACCCAATCCGCTGAGTATGCCCAGCGGTGATTTGCCTATTACCATGCATACGGAGATTATCACCCCGAGGAATCCCGCCGCCACCTGAATCATCTGGATATAGCCTTTAATTGGTCTGCGGACGGAAACCTCAAAAGTGTTGTATATGTTTATTATAACAGTCAGCAGTCTGACTATGAATATAGTTATGTTTACGGCTATGTACGCGGAAATTATCTGCGTAATGTGCTTCGGCAGGCTGATAATGTCCGATGAGTAGATGAACACCAGCGCAGGAGCAATGAAGGCAAGCTGTGAGAAGATATTAGACTCAATGAGCATATCGTCATAGTTGTTCTCGGTTTTTTCAAAATACTTGTGGATATATCTTACAATAACTTTTTTGACGATAAAGTAACTTAAGATCGCGACAAGTATTACCGCAAGATACTCAGAGGATTCCAGAAAGAAATCCAGCACTCGTTTTAAAAACGGATTCATTAAATTATCACCTCAAAATTTCCCAGATCCGCCGTCATTTCCTTTGCCGGATTCATGACCTGAAGATCCTGTTTATTGAATTTAAACCAGCGCACGGTTCCGTTATCGACTTGGATATCATTCATGTATTCAGAGATATCCTTTTCAGTTTTTATGGACACGGTATAGCTGTTTTGTACCTGTTTGATCACTATGAGCGTTTCGCCCAGTTCGGTAAAACTAGTTGAAACGTAGACAGTATTGGAACCGTCGGCTCCTCTTTTGAGCTTGAACAGGGTATCGCCGACGTTTTCATCTTTTGTTTTGAGGAATGACATAACGCCGTCGGCTATCACAAGGTTGGTTATCTGCATCTTTGTGATGCCGTCTTTTGCCTGATTATCGCCTGTAAGCAGAGCTCGGAATTTTTCATCTCCGCCTAAATCGTGGTCGTTAAGCAGTTTGTTTTCAAAGGTGAGACCACTGTTTTTCAACGCATCTTTAAGTGTCTGATGTGTCATATCCTCCATGCTGACACGGGTGAATTTGCCGAACGCCTGCATGAATTTTTCAATATCAAAGCCTGTAACCTGCTGTTTAACATACTGGGGATTCAGATTTTCCACAGGGAGCTTTGCAAAAGTCAGGAGGATGGAATCAGGCTGTATCTTTGCTTCTGCTATGAGAGTTTTAAAAAGCTGAGGGTCAAGCTTGACCTCGAACAGAGTGTCCCTGACGCTGATGAGGGTTTTGCCGTTGTCCAGCATTTTTACGACATGAACCTCCATCGGCTCGCCGTCTGCAACGGGAATGGAGTTCGGAGGGAGTTTTATTGCTGTCGTTGTATTGTTATCTATAACTGCAAGGGCAGTGCGGATGGCAGGTAACGGCAATGTTTGCTGAGCCTGCTTCTGACCGTCTGCCTGCGGGATGATGGTTTCGGCTTTTTGAGGCAGAACGCGCACGTCCTTAACGATCGCTGTTCCTACCTGCTGTCTTGTTTCCTGCCGGAGCTGTGCTGACTGGGGTGCAGGCTGCTGCGACGCATTTTGCTGAGGCAGAGTCTTTGTTTGCGGCAGAACCTGAAGTTCTGGTTTTAGCACAGTCTGCTGCTGAGGAGCCGGATTGTTTTGCTGCGGCTGGCTTTGGGTTTGTAGCGGCTGCTTGGAGAAGGTATCCTGCTGTTGGGCAGACGGCTGGGTAAAAGTTGTAGCGGCTTTTTCTAAAAGCGGGGGAAAGAATTTGAACTGTGCCGTGCCGTTGGCACCTTTTGTGACCACAGCCTGAAAGTTTTTGGAAGATGGCTCAAAGTCAAGCTCTGCTGACACGGTCTTACCTTTCACCGACAGAAGGAATCCGCCTGCGCGAAGACGTTTCAGCACCTCAACTTTTGTTTCCTCGCCCTCTTTAAGGGTTACCTCCTGCTCTTGTCCATCCTGCGTGGAGACCGGAACAGTTTGTTTTGTTATTTCCATATCAGCTTATATCCAGTTTTCGGACGATCTGTACTTCTGTTGTGGATATGCCGAGTCTTGATGCGATCTCGGTATCCTGCAGACCGGAGCGGATAAGCTCTGCGATCTTGTCCCGCATTGTAAGCGGTTCATGGGAGAATTGCGGTTCCGACAATGCCGCCTGTCTCTGCTGCATTGCGAAATACTGCTTCAGGACAGCTTTTTCCTCCGGAGCCTTTATAGACTCAAGCCGCTTTAATTTATCTTCGGCAAGAGTTGAAATATCTTCAAGAAGTTCTTCTTTCTTTGCTATGGCGTCTTCAAGTTTGTCTGCAACGCGTTCTGATTCGATAACGAGTTCCCGCAGTTCCTCCATGAAAGGGTAGAGGTCTTTGGGACTGACGTCCGCCAGACGTTTCTGGATGTTATGTATTTTTGTGAAAGCTATAAGGAGCATGATGAACATAACGCATATAAGGAAAAATGCGAGGCTGATAAGCGTTGTTTCAGACATTTGCCCTGATCCTTTTAAGTTTTTCCCTCTCTTTCTCAAAGACGAAATGTACCATTCCGTCTCTTGATATCTCGTCCAGATGCACAAATTCCGATATCACTATCACGCCTTGGGGGGCTTTGATAACCTCTTTCGCTTTGCAAAGGGCGGCAAAAATAAAGTTGGATGTGTATTTCGGAGTGGACTGAATGAAAAAATGGTCACCCGCGGATGCGCTGCCGGAAGTGAAATAAAGTCCTCCGCCGCTCATGGCGAGAAGTTTACATTCCTCAAGCCCGTCAATGTTTCCGTCCATCTTGTGTGCCAGCAGCTCGTCGAGCTTTCCGTCTATCTGAAGCAGAAGCCTGAAGAGGAACTGATTTGTAAGAGTCTCATCGGAAAGAACGTTTTTTATCTGTGTGGTGAGGCTGTTTCTGAATCGCCTGTTAATATTGTCAGTTTTCTGTTTGAAATCAGCTATCTCCGATTCCTGCACACGGCGAAACTCCACTGTTTCATAGGTATCTATGATGTGGAACTGTTCAGCTTCATCCGTCTGCACGCCGGAAACAGGAGAAAGAGCCAGTCTGCCGTTCTGAAAGTTTTTAAACGAACATACCGCAGAATGCAGTATATTGGTTTCATACCATTCAAAGCGCATATAGAGCGCATTTTGTGCATCCTCTTCGCTCAGCCCTGTCGGGATCACCACGAAAGATGCCGGATTTTCACTCCGGCATTGAATAACCTGAACTTTGTCAGAACAAATAACAATCAATTTACATATCTGCATTATCACGCTTCCAGATCAATTATGTGCCCCGTGTCCTTCACAAGTCTTCTTGCGACCTGTTTCTGGCGCTCACGGTTCTTTTTTTGCTCCTGTTCCTGTTTTTTTCTCTCTTCATCGCCGATGGTCTTGCCTTCGGGTTTATCCGCCTGATTAACAGATTCAGCCTTGTGCTTAAATTCGTTCTGCTGTTCATGGGTCACAGCCATAGCCTTGTTGTCAGCGTTTCTCTGCTGCACGTCCTGAATCTTTTCGGCAACCAGTGTGTGTTGAACCTCAATGGGACCTATCCCATGGCATTACCCTCAGATTTTTCTATAAATTATACCACCGCCGAAGTTTTCCATCCTGAACGCTTCCGATATTTTGTTAAGGGTTTCGGAGTGTCCGAGATAAAGCGCTCCGGGCATACCCAGAGATTTATGGAACAGGTCGATAACCTTCTGCTTTGCAGGGATATCGAAGTAAATAAGCACGTTTCTGCAAAATATGATGTCGAGCCTTCCGACTTTTGCACTCATCATGGGGTTGAGCAGGTTGCCCTGAAAGAACTTTACCTTGTTCATGATGTTTGCGTCCAGCTTGAAAGCGAAACCGTCCTTCGTAAAATATTTATCCTGTATCATCGGCGGAACGCCTCTGAAGGATATCGTTCTGTAAAGACCTTTCTGGGCGATATCAAGAACCTCGGTGTTTATATCCGTCGCCAGTATCTCAATATTCGCCTTTGCAAAAAGCCCTGCCTCGTTCAGAAGAATGGCGAGAGAATAGGGCTCCTCTCCGGATGAACATGCGGCGGACCATATGCGTATTGATCTTTTGCCGGCACTCAGCAGCTCCGGTATAGCGGTTTTGATCATGTGATCCATCTGCGCTCTTTCCCGCAGGAAATAGGTTTCGTTGATGGTCACCTGATTAAGCAGAATCTCCATCTCCTCCCGCTTCTTGGCATCGTATTTAAGGTAATAGATGTAATCCTTAAAGCTGTTGAAGTTGAGTTCCTGTAGCCTTTTGGACAGTCTGTTCTCAAGAAGATACTTCTTGCTGTCCGCAAACGAGATAGCGGCATTCTTATAGATTATGTCTTTAAGTTCCACAA
The DNA here is from genome assembly GCA_050251945.1 of Deferribacterales bacterium. Lineage (GTDB taxonomy): Bacteria > Chrysiogenota > Deferribacteres > Deferribacterales > Geovibrionaceae > Seleniivibrio. The sequence goes on from JBFWLW010000003.1 coordinate 279,725, forward strand.
ACTCGTCGTCTTTAATTTTTATGGTTGCAGCAGTTATCATATTTCTTCCAGTACAGCCTGTATCTTTTCTTTAACATACTTGCTGTCGTCAGCAGCCAGTCTGGACATAAGCATGTCCCTGAAGCCGTCGGGTCTGATTTGCTCCAGAATCTCAAGAGCTTTGTAGCGCACAAGCCAGCTTGAATCGTTTTCAAAAAGGTTCAAAGCCGCTGCCTTCGCGTTCTCTTTGTTATCGTGGAACAGTGACGCAAGCACTTCTTTCCGGATATCCTCGTTACCGTTGTCGAGGATTCCCATATAAAAATCGCTGAAATCACCGGGTATTTTGCCCAGCGCCTCTACGATGGCGAGTTTGACGTTCTCATCCACTTTGTCGTAGCTGTCGGTGAGCCTGTCCGCTTCGGATGCAGAGCATATCTCGCCGCAAGCTTTAACAGCGAAATAGCCTACCCAAGCGTCGTTGTCGGTGATGCGCGACATGATATCCTCAAGCTTGTCCTTAGCTTTAATTTTTGCAAGCCCGCTTGCCGAAGCCTCGCGTATTTTGATGGACTTGCTGTCGAGCCCTTTGATAAGGATGTCGGATACCCCGCTCTTGTTGAAAGATGAGACCGCGCGTATCAGCACAGCTTTAACGTCGTCCTCATTTTCGTTATCCAGAGCGCCTTTAAGCAGTTCAAAACAGTTGTTGTCGTTTATGAGTGTCAGCGCCTGAATGGCGGCGGTGCGGATTATTTTGCTTGTGCTTGTGAGGAGTCTTCCGAGCCTTGCCGCATCGGAATCGTCACTGAGCAGGGCTATGGACGCGGCGGCGGCTTCCGCCACCTCTTCATGTCCTGTTTCAAGCACGTCGTAAATTCTTTCTTTGCTGCTGGAATCGCCGAACCAGCCGAGAACAAGAACGGACGCCTGAACTATGAGCGGAATTTCGCTGTCAAGTTCCTGTTTGATGCGTTCTTCGGCACTGTAATCGTGCGCCTTTCCCATGGTGAGGATGGCATAAAATTTAAGTTCGGGTTCGGGCATCTCCAATATTTTAAGGAGTTTCGCGCGGAATTCGTCTGAATATGATGCCGCTATAAAGTCTGAAACTCTGTCTGCATAATCAGGCTGAAAGAATTTTTCCACCAGCTCGTCGGATGTGTATGATGAGAAGTCCTCTTCGATATTAAAGTAGGAGGTAAGGTTCGCCATTTCCATGACCTGATAAACGTTGTCACAAACGTTTGTAACGGCAAACTCGGCACCTATTTTGGCGGAGTTCTTTTTCATGGCTATGAGAGCGGCGAGAGCCTTGCTCTGTATGTAGTAGCAGTTTTTCAGGTCGAGACTGATGCGCTTGATGTCTTTAAGGTTGACTATCTCGCGCGCTGCATTTTCAAGATCGCTGTAGGGTGCGTCCTGTTCCACCAATATCTTGAGGAAATCACCGTAACGGGTGAATTTATAAGACATATGTTACCCCAGTGCTTGAGATTGCGTATCGTAAATCTTAAATACTTTGTCCAGTCCTGTGAAGGTGAACATTTCGCGGATGTCTGCAGACATTTCGCACAGTTTCAGTTCTTTTTTAAGTTTATTAACACTTTTGAGCAGGTCGATGATCTCTCTGAGACCGGAGCTGTTCATATAAACAACGCCTTTAAAGGAGATCACAACAGAAGATGCAGAGTTATAAAGGTCAAGAATACCCTTTTTAAGCTCGCTTCCTGTCTGTGCGTTCACTTCGCCTTTAACAAAAACAACTTTTTTCCCGCCGTTATCCTGTACGTCAAACATCTGGATCCTCCTAAAGTTTTTTAAATGCCAATATGGTGATATCATCTTCAAAGGGGTGTCCCTGTGTAAATGCTCTGACATCCTCCATGATATTCTCTATCAGCTCGCTTACAGGCAGAGACGAGAACATCATGATCTTCGATATAAGCTGGTCGTACCCGTATTGCTCACGGCTGCGGTTCATAGCTTCGTTCAGACCGTCTGTGTACATGAACACTATGTCGCCGCTGTCAAGAGTGAGCGTACCCTCTTCATATTCTACCATATCAAATGCTCCTAGGAACATTCCGTGGGCAGAAACTTTTTTAACCAGCATTTCGGACTTGTCATACAGCAGTAGGGGGTTGTGTCCCGCGCTTGCAAAATTGCAGACTCCCTTTGCAGAATCAAGAACAAGATAGAACATTGTGACAAAGTCGTTGGTGTGGATATTGTCGCAGAGTATCTCGTTCACCATGGCAACAGCCTCGGAGGAAGATATGATGTCGTATGTGTAGGAACGCATTATGGCGCGGGTTATCGCCATGATAACGGATGCCGGTATGCCGTGGCCGGAAACGTCCGCCACGCCGAGACCCCAGTAGCCGTTACTCATTTCGATACAGTCGTAATAATCGCCGCCTGCATGTTCCGCAGGAGTGTAAAAGGCGCCGAAGTCGTATCCGGGTATCTCCGGCAGCTTTTCGGGAAGCAGACTCGCCTGAATCTGTCCCACCTGCATAAGTTCTTCATCTATTATCTTATGGGCCGTTTTCAGCTTATCGTTCATGCGCAGAAGGTCTTCGTTCAAAAGTGCCATCTGGCGCTGTTTCTCCTGAAGTACACTCTGCTGGGTCTTTATCTCGTCTATAAGCTTCAGTTCTTTTGTTGTGTCCCTTAAAGATTCGACAATATACTTGTCAAAGTGGTTCATGGTGACCGTGAGCTTTTTTCCGTTTGCCTCTCGGAATGAGCGTACGTTTTTCGGGTCGAGAAGGGGACAGTCTTTGCATTGTTCCGTATAGCCGTATATCTCAAAGCATTTGATAGAAGTCATGCTTACGCCGTACAGCCCGCATGTCTCCTGCAGACTGGTGTTTGACATGTTGATGGTCAGATCGGGGTTCACCACCATAACGCCGTCGTTGAGCGAGTTTATGGTCTTGAGGATAAAGCGGTGTTCCTTTTCCGTCTCTTTGCGTTTGAGGTTAAGGATAATGTTGGACGCTTTAAGCTCTTTCGAGTGCCGGGTCAGCTTGTCTATGAGCTTTTTTGTGCTGGTGATGTCCGTAAGTATCTCCGCATATGTGCCTTCCTGCAGAGTTATGAATTTTGCAGAGAGCAGTTTGCGGAAACCCCTATGCGTGATGGTATCGTGTTCGATATCAATCGGGATCCTGTTTTCACGCAGTTTCTGGAGCTGACATTCTTTGCAGGGTTCCATTTTGTTGAAAATAACCATATGGCATTTCTTGCCGATCATTTTCTCCGGCGGCTTCCCCGTGATGTTTTTCACCTGAGGGCTGCAATACTGTATCTGGTATTTGTCGTTAATGACAAACACCACTTCGCTGATATAATTTAGTATCTCTTTTATGTATTCCATTTTGCCCTACGGTGCGTCCTTTATGAGCTAAGTAATTTAAAATTATGTAATTTTAAATTATAATCGTTAAAAAATCAAACAAATTGCATGTATACGAATATACCGGATCGGTATTTTTACTTTTTTAACATCATTATACCGAAGAAAACCGCCATGAATACGATGATACCGATGGAGGTGTAAAGCAGCCTGTAGCTGAGGCTTTCCGCTTTATCCATCTGTTCTTTATAGAATTCTTCCAGCTTAGCATCAATTTCTTTAAGGACATTGAGCTCTTTCTCTATCTTTTCACGGCAGTTGTTAAGTTCGTCTTCAGATTCCATCTCGACCAGAGCGCCTATATAGATAATCAGGCTCTCCTGAATATTATATATGGACTGTGCGAGATAGTCGAATCTTTCCGTGAACTTATAGAATAAGGTTTTGCGCAGTTCCGGCAGAAGCTTAATCTGAACCCGCTTAAATCTGTCTTTGAGTTCCGGACTCATGTTGTTAATATCGTCAACACGATCCACATCGTTAAGTATCTGGCGGGTCATGACAAGGTAATGGTCGCACATATCAGAAAGGGTGCTTGTGTTCACGAACACCTTTTTACCTTTTGGGGGATTCTGTTTCAGATAGTTTCGTATCTGGAAAAAACCGGAAGCTATTTTAACCGTTTTCCGTTTTTTAACGGGTTTGACGGTCATCCGTTTCATGTCAAGTGCTTCCAGCGTTTCGATTATGTCGGCAGGCGTGAATATGTAGTGGTTTTTTCCGTCGAGAATATCGCGTGTGTCCGCATCAAGATTTGAGTTTGTGAAGAAAAAGAGTTTTGTCAGTCCTTCTTCGTTCATGGTGCGAAGAACGTCTGACGAAACGTATCTGTCAATATCTTCGCCGTTTCTGCCGATCTCTATCCAGACCATGGCGGATTCTTCGCTTTTTGATGAACGCCACAGTTCTATCCTGCGTTTTCCTTCATCGTCTTTAATGCTTCTGTGGACAGTGAAGGTGAAGTCATGCATGACTTCGGTTACGTATTCATAAAACTTGTTGAGTTTTATGTTATAGAAATCCTGATAGGTTATTTTCTGTTCGCCGTTATCTTCGCTCATATACCACTGCGCGTCTGTTTAGCGGCTGTCCCTGCGGTTTGTTAGGTGCGACAGGATATGCAGGTCCCATGCCCATCATTTTTATGGACGAGCCTGCCAGCCCGTTTGTAAGCATTTTTGATTTAATGAATGCTGCACGTTTATTTGAAAGCTCAATGTTGTCCTTATATTCGACATTGGGGATAACGCGGACGTCGTCCGTGTGTCCGACTATCATATACTTTTTGTTTTTGCTGAGAGATTTAAGCATATTGATACTGTCCTGCGTGAGGTTTGTATTGAATTTGCCAAGATCAAAATACACAATGCCTATTTCTTTAAGATCTTTGTCTCTTATGCCGTTGGAATCACATTCCTTTCCGTTCTTTTCAAAAACAGCCACGACGTATGTATCTTTTTTTACGTTTTTCAGTGAATAGCTATCGGAAACGTCAACCTGCTCGCCATTAACCACAAGTTTAACAAGTGTCTGGCATGGTGCCGGTTTAAGCTTAAAATCTACGTCGGCTCCGTCTTTAACGGAAAGTTTGCCTATGGGCTGAATGTCGCCTTCGCCGAGTTTCGTAACGCTGACCTCATGGTCGGAAGGCGCTGTTGTCTGTGCATCGGTGCCTCTGGAAGTATTTACGTTAGGAGTGTAGGGCGCTCCCGGTGCCGACTGTTCAATAGAGAGTATCTGCCAGCCATTCAGCGCGACGTTTTCACGGGCTTCCTCTTCATTCTCCGCCCAGACACGCATCTGAGTAGTCACGTTGGAATCTGGACGTGCAACTATGACCCGAAAGAATTTGCGATCATTAGCTGAGCTATCTCCACCATATAAAACGGCGGAAATTAGTATTAGGCTTAGAAAGCTTCGGAGAAAGGTCACGGTAATTATTTTCATTAAGTTTGTACTGTTTTGCTGCTGCTTCAAAGTCGTCACCTTTCACGACGTCAACGATAGTTAATTCGTAAATAATATCTTTTCCGCCGTAGTAGTGCAAGAATGCGGATGGTTGGAGTTTCGAGGCGGTCTGGAAACGTCTGGTTTCCGTGACCACCTCGTATATGTAAATCTTAGCCGTAGCGGTACGGCAAAATATTAATACTAAACTAAGAGTTAGAAGAGTTCGCCATAAGCTCATCTATCTTGTCCATCAGCATCTGCATGTTCAGAGGCTTAAGGAGGAAAGCGTCGATGCCTGCCGCTGATATTTTTTTGCGTTCGGATATTTCCGATCTGCCTGATGCTGCGATGATGGGCTTGTCATAGCCTTTTTCTCTGAGGTTTCTTGCGACCTCATAGCCGTCCATATCGGGCATCATGATGTCAGTTATGACGATGTCAGGATTAAGTTTATCTATCATCTTGACAGCGTCCTTGCCGCTTGTTACCTCTTTAGTTTCCATCCAGCCTGTGGATGTGAGCAGTCTGCTGATTATCTTGCGATCGGTTGCCGAATCGTCGATTATCAGAACTGTTATCTTGTTGTTATTTCTTTTGCCGGATTCAACTTTTTTCTTCTGTCTGAATCTTCTGGGCATTTTGGATGCTATATCCATTACGCCGGCAACGTCGATGATAAGACGCACGCGTCCGTCGCCCATGATGGTCGCGCCGGCGATGCCTTCATTTCCGCTGAGGTATTCGCCGAGTGATTTGATAACGATCTCTTCCTGACCGACGAGCTTATTCACTATGAAGCCGAGGCGTTTTTCAGCTATACCGACGACAACGACATAAATATCCTCATCGTAGGATTCCTGAAATTCGTATATTTCGTTAAGGCGGATAAGGCTGAGAACTGAATCGCGCAGTTTGAGCACTTCGCGTCCTTCAAAGCTGTGTATCTGTTTTTCGTTTATGCGCACTGTCTCTATAACTGAAACGAGCGGGATTGCGAGTACCTCGCCCGATACTTCAACAAGAAGAGCCTGAATGATGGCAAGAGTGAGAGGCAGTTTCATTTTGAAACGCGTCCCGTGACCGATTTCAGATTCTATGTTGATGATACCGTTCAGTTTTTCAATGTTTGTCTTAACAACGTCCATACCCACGCCGCGACCTGAAACGTCGGTTATCTGAGCCGCAGTGGAGAAACCGGGGCGGAAAATGAGACTATATGCGGTCTCGTTATCCATATTTTTGGCCTCTTCGGGGCTGATAACGTTCTTTTCGACAGCTTTCTTTCTCAGCATGTCGGGGTCGAGACCTTTACCGTCATCTTTAATTTCAACAACGATGTGGTTGCCTTCGTGATAAGCAGAGAGGTTTACGATACCTTTATCAGGTTTGCCTTTTTTGCGTCTTTCAGAGGGAACCTCGACACCGTGGTCAACTGCGTTTCTGATCATGTGCATCAGGGGGTCGCCTATTTCTTCCACGACGGATTTATCAAGCTCTGTCTCTTCGCCTGCGATCACAAGGTCTATATCCTTCTGCATGTCGCGGCAGAGGTCGCGCACCATGCGGGGGAATTTGTTGAAAACTTTGCCGATGGGAACCATTCTGGTCTTCATAACGGCAAGCTGAAGTTCGGTGGAGATGAGACCTATCTGTGATGTGGTCTCCATAAGCTGTTCTACAAGGTATTCTCCCTCGAATTTCTTTTCCAGTTCGCCTGATATCTGTCCGATACGGTTACGCGACAGAACAAGCTCACCCACAAGGTTCATGAGTGAATCCAGACGGGAAACGTCAACGCGTATGGTTTGTTCAACAGCAACAGCGGCTTTTTTAACCTGCTCAACGCTCTCTCTTTTTGCGCCTGCGCTTGCGGATGCTTCGCTTGCGCCGCCCATTCTGAGTTTTCCTTCGTTTGCAAGTTTAAGCTTGGGCACGATTTCGTCGATTGACGCAGTGTTGGTACCGTTTTTTATGTCTGCAATGATTGTTTTTGTAACGTCAACGAACTCAAGCAGGACGTCCATTATCTCAGGAGTAACCTGCATTTCGTTTTTTCTCAGTTTGTTGAGGATCTCTTCAGCGTGGTGGGTAACGCTGCTCATCTTGTCAAACCCGAGGAAGGACGAAGCACCTTTCATGGTGTGAGCCGCCCTGAATATTTTATTCAGAAGTTCAAAGTCGTTCTTTCTGTTTTCCAGTTCAATAAGATCCTGATCGAGACTCTCGACAATTTCATCGGTCTCAAGAATAAAGTCCTGTACAAGGTCCTGCATTTCATTATTGCTCATGATTTCCTCCGGACCTTACTGACCGAACTCTTTAAGAAGTTCGTCAACAAGATTCTGGTCTTTTAAAAGGTCTTTTTTATCTTTGATCATATCAAGCATCTGTACGTCGATCTTATTCTCTTTAACTCCGAACATGAGAACAAGATGCGCCAGCCTTTCCTGAAGGTCATAAATTATTTTAACAAGCTTATCTATTTTTTGCTTGGTAATGTCCTGAAATTCCAGTGAAGCAATTATATCGAAACAGGTGTCCTGACCGCCGAGGGCCTTGTCGCGCAGTCTGTCGATTATGCCGCCCGCAAGTCCGTATTGTCCGGCAGCGACCTGATCCTTTATGGTTTGTATGTTTTCTCTGATATCATCGGTTATGAAATTGATTTTGTCAACACAGGCAAGAACGTTTTCCGATGCGGTTTTAGAGTCTGCAATGATGGCTTTCAGGGTGTCTTCAAAACCCGGAAGGTCTTCATAGCTGTCTTCCACTGTATCGTACACAGCTTTCAGCTTGTTTATGGCATCGCTGAAATATTGTGCGATATGATAAAGTTCGTTTTCGGCGTTAACTTCAACGCCTGCAACGTCATAGTTTCCTTCATTGATGCTTCTGGCGATATCCAGAAGTTCGTTTATGTCTTTGTAATCAGACATATCACAGTCCCAGAAGCTTGTTAACCTTCTCCTGAAGCGTATCCGGAGTAAACGGCTTAACAACGTAGTTGTTAACGCCGCTGCGCAGCGCAGTAAGGATATCTTCTTTGGCGGCTTCTGTGGTCACCATGAGTATGGGGGTCTCTTTGTATTCGTCCTTCGCTCTGAGTGTTTTTACGAAGGTCAGACCGTCCATTTCAGGCATGTTCCAGTCGGTGATTATCAAATCAACTTCATTTTTTGCAAGCACATCAAGACCTTCAACGCCGTTGCCGGCTTCCAGTACGTTTGTGAAGCCCAGCTTGGTGAGAGTATTTTTGATGATCCTGCGCATCGTTGAAGAATCGTCAACTGTTATAATCACATGGTCGTAAGCCATTATCGGGTCCTCCACCTGTTTATATACACTATATTATTTCCAAAACAGCGGGTACTGTCAATCTTTTAATTTCTTTATCCGTTCTGCGCGGCTCACAATTTCTTTTATACGGAAACCGAAATAGCCGTCCACAATAACGACCTCGCCCCTTGCGATGACCTTGTTGTTAATCACAAGTTCAACAGGCTCATCCGCGGATTCGTCAAGTTCTATGATATTACCTGATCCCATTGTGAGAATATCCTTTAAAAACATGTTTGTCGAACCCATTTTTACACTTACAGGAACGTCAATATCCAAAAGCAGGTCAAGATTGCCGGAATTATGGGCGTGACCGCCGCCTCCGATCTCGGGAATATGCATTCCCGTTTCGTCGTCAGGGAACTTGAAAGCCGCTCCGAAATCCGGTTCTTCGCCGAATCCGGCTCCAGAGGAACCGCCGCCGAACTCGTTCAGCAGTGTGCTGTCGGTGTAAAAACGGAAAGTCGTGCTTGTGGAGCCTATGCTAAGTGCGGCATCCACCACCATGTATTCTGCTGCCTGAAAAAGTGCGGGCGCATCATTAATCATTACATCGTCTATTCTGAAAGAAACCTTAATGCCGGTTTTTTCTTTAACCGGTTCACCGCAAGCCGCCAGAAGCTGAGATGCATATTCTTTGATGGCGTCTTTGTCGTCTGCTTCGAGTTTGTTTTTGCCCGGTTCATCCATCATCATCATAAGATTGGTCATGTATGTGATGTCCACGGTGTTGAACATTATACCCGCTTCCGCACCCGTGTGTTCTTCCGTGACCAGAATGAGGGTCTGTTCCTCATATCCGGATGTGAGGTCGTCGGGACCTGTGGAGCTCACCTGTGCAAAGGACAGGTTTACGTTTTTATCCATAGACATGCTGGTGATAGTGCTTTTAAACACATCCAGAAGAACATTTGTCAGCGGGGAATGTCTGCTGTCACTCAGCGGTGTTTTCATCGTTGTTCTCCGTTAAAAATTCCGTTATCTTCACAGCCCTTTTCACTCCGAGGGTGCCGACGGTACCGAGGAATTTTTTCTTGTTGTTAAGGAATATTTCCGAGGGTCTGTCGCTTTTTACATTGAACATGACAAGGTCGCCCTTTGAAAGCTCAAGGATGTCCTCGATGCTCAGCTTGCTGTGTCCCATGTATACGTTTGTATACACTTCGGTGTCGTTGAGAATACTGAGAATCTCGTTTTCGTTGTCGCCCATGGCTCCTTTTTTGGCGCCAATGAGCCAGTCTGTGGAGCTTATCTTGCCCAGAACGGGTTCAAGAACTATGGCAGGGATACAGAGGTTCATCATTCCGAGCACTTCGCCGAACTTTACCTCGAACACGACAAGTATGACGACTTCGTTTTGGGAAACGATCTGTATGATGTGGGGGCTGTTTTCCGACAGCTCCTTTTTCATGCGTATGTTGGGGATTATCTGCCGCCAGACTTCCTCAAGGTCTTTGAGGATAAGGCTTAAGATACCGTCCATTATGTGCTGTTCAAGCGTGGTAAGCTCGCGGGTGTTGAACAGAGGTTTCCCCATTCCGCCCAGAAGTTTGTCGACGATAGGGAAAACCAGCGACGGGTTTATCTCCAGTACCGTGTTTCCCTCCATGGGTATCATGCTTATGATGTTGAAGCTGGTTGGGTCGGGCAGAGACATAAGGAATTCGCCGTATGTCATCTGGTCAACTGACGTAAGTGTTATATCTGTGATGGTTCTCAGATAGTTTGAAAGTGTGGACGAAAAGTTTCTTGCAAACTTGTCGTGCAGGTTACGTATGGAGCGGAGCTGTTCCTTGCTTACGCGGTCTGGTCTCCGGAAATCATAAACGGATATTTTCTTGGGGACAAAATCCAATTGTTCGACAGTATCATCCGACATATCGTCGTCTGTCGAGACGGTTGACAGCAGGGCATCAATCTCCTCCTGACTAAGAATATCCGCCATTTATCACCCTTTACTTGCAGTATGCAACAATACGCTGGTATATCTCGTCCAGAGGGACAACTTCGTCGTGTATGTTCGCTTCGACAACCGCTCTGGGCATGCCGTAGACAACGCATGACGCTTCGTTCTGGGCGATAACGTTTCCGCCCTTAAGCTTTAGGAGCTGAAGCCCCTTCATTCCGTCGGAACCCATTCCCGTCATGATAACGCCGAGCGCGTCGCGCCCGATGTGTTCTGCAACGGAAGCCACTGTCACATCCACGCTGGGGATATGCAGAGAGTTTGAAGGTTCCGTAGAAAGCTCTGTATAATAGTGGGGACCAACTTTTTTCAGTTTCATGTGCACGCCGCCTTTGGCAATGTACACGGTGTTCGGTTCAAGCTGTTCCTTGCCCTGCGCCTCGACGACGTGAACCTTGCTCAGCGAATCGAGCCTTTGGGCGAGGGATTTAGTAAAGTTCGGGGGCATGTGCTGAACCACAAGCACGGGAACTCCGAGGTCTGCCGGAAGCATCGGGATAACCTTTTGCAGAGACTGGGGACCGCCTGTGGAAGTGCCGATCACAACAAGTTTCTTTTTGCTGGTTATCTTCGGCGCCGCCCTTGTTATCATCGGAGCGGCAGGTGCCGCGGTTCCGGAGGGCGCCATGGGTTTTCTCAGGGTTCTTGCGAAGAACGCCTTGCGTCTGCCGAAGTTCTTAACTTTTTCGCGCAGGTCGTCCTCAATTTTAAGCACGCCGAAGCTGGCGAACGATTTATCTTTCGGAATGAAGTCAACGGCGCCGAGGTCAAGTGCCTTAAGCGTCGCCTCCGCTCCCTCTGTGGTGAGCGAGCTAACCATGATAACGGGCAGAGGGTTATCCGCCATTATCTTTTCCAGAGCCGTCAGTCCGTCCATTCTGGGCATTTCAATGTCCAGTGTTACAACATCAGGCTTGAGTGTCTTAACTTTCTCGATAGCTTCAATGCCGTTGCTGGCGGTACCTATTACCTGTATATCCGGATCTTTGGCAAGCATGCCTTCAATTGCTCTGCGCATGAAGGCGGAATCATCAACAACAAGCACAGTGATCTTATTCATAAAACTCCCTCAGTCTCTTCTGAAGCTTTGCCGCGGCCGCAGAGTGGATCTGTGACACTCTGGACTCAGTGATGCCCAGAACTTCAGCTATCTCCTTCATAGTGAGTTCTTCGTAATAATACAGTGAAACTACGTATTTCTCTTTTTCTCCAAGCGCATCTATTTCTTCTGCAAGTTTTTCAACAAGCGTGTTTCTGACTGTTTCATCCTCGGGTGTAAGCCCGTTGAATTTGATAAAGTCAACAAGCGTGGTCTCGCCGTCGGGTCCGATGGTTTCGTCAAGGCTCAGCACCTTGTCGTTTTCCATAAGCTCCTGAAGCCTGTGAACCTCTGTTTCGGAAAAGTCGCTGTTGCTGACAATCTCCTCAACGCTGGGCTTTTCACCGGAATGTCTGTAATGGCTGTCCATGTGTCTTTCAAGCTGTTTAAGCCTTGTGCGGACATTTCTGGGGAGAAAGTCGAGGTTGCGCAGTGTGTCGAGTATTGCGCCCTTGATGCGTCTTTCGCCGTATGTATAGAAATTTACGTTTCTGTCTTTGTCAAATCTTTCAAGTGATTCTATAAGTCCGAGACATGCGGAAGAGTAGAGATCGTCCACATCCACGCTGTCGGGCAGAGTGGTACTGATTCGCAGAACCCATGACTTTATCCTCGGCATGAACTCCGTGATAATTTTTTCTTTTTCTTCCCTGCTGAATTTGTTACCTGATGCAGACTCGTAAGGCGTCACATTATCTTCCTGAAGTTAATTAAAATACGGTCTATCATAAAGAACAGACTTTTTGCGATCATATAAATCGCAAAGAACATTATAATGTCCCTTATCATATAAGTCAATTTTACATCAAAAATTATGAATTTCACCACAAAAGAGGTGATGAAGACCGTTGAAGACAACAGCAGCGCCATTTCCCTGTAAGAAAGATTCATACCGTCCTCCTGTGAAACCTGTTCACTTGAAGACGCCTTTCAGCTTTTCGTAGAGATTCTGCTTCTTCTGTTCCAGTTCAAGCTGCCCGGAAATCTTCTTTGCTATGGGCAGCAGGTCTTTAACATATGATGCCGTAGGGGCGAGTATGCAGACCGGCTTCTGGTTCTTAACGGATTTTATCAGCGTTTTGTCCTCTCGCAGATAACCCAGAAGGGAAAGCTCCACGTTAAGGAACTTCTGTGCAACATTTTTCATGCTCTCAAAAATTCCTTTAACACCTGCAACGTCGTCCACCCTGTTGAGTACAAAGTGAATCTCCTGAATGCCGTACTGAAAATGCACGACCTTCATAAAAGCGTATGCGTCGGTTATCGCGGTGGGTTCCGGCACTGTAAGCACGATGACCATATCCGCGACGGATGCGAACCGTATCACGTTTTCAGAGATTCCCGCGCCCGTGTCAAACAGTATGAAATCATACTGTCCGTCCAGCAGAACGAATATGTCCAGAAGCTTTTCATGTTCCTTTTCAGACAGATTTGAGAGCTCAACGAAGCCGCTGGAGGCGGGGATGACATCAATGCCGTAAACGTTGCGCTTTATGATGTCGTTCAGCCCGACCTCGCCCGTCAGAAATTTTCTGATAGAGGCGGAAACGCTGATATTGAGCAGGATGTCAACGTTGGCAAGTCCAAGGTCTGCGTCGAAGACGAGGACTTTTTTGCCTAGCTGTGCCAGCAGACAAGCAAGGTTTACGGCAAAATTTGTCTTGCCTACACCACCTTTTCCGCTGGAGATAGAAAGGTAAGTCGCCTTTCTGTTCTGCTCCCATGCTTTCTTTCGCAGGCTGTGTGCCTGATCCGTCATTTATCGCTCCATAGGGACGGTATCTCTCCGAGAACCTGAGAAGCAATTTTCCTGCCATCAGGTAACTCCATATCGTCCGGTACATTTTGTCCTTTTGATAACAGCATAACAGGTGTCTTTTTCTTTATCGGCAGATTTATCAGCGGGCCGAAATATTTTGTTTCGTCCAGTTTCGTGAATATCATGTATTCTGGCATCAGCTTGGAATATCTGTCGAATGTGTCCGATAGCTCCGCATGATTGCAGCTCATGGACAGCACCAGCGCCACTTTGATAAGGGGGCTGACCTCAAGGAATTTCCGCAGGTCGCCTATCTGTTCATTATCGAACTGACTGCGCCCCATGGAGTCTATAAAAACATACTCGTAATCTTTGAGTTCGTATATTATTTTCTCAAGTTCGGTGGGGGAGGACGCAACCTTCAGGGGGATGCTTACTATCTCCGCATAGTTTTTTAGCTGTTCCACTGCACCTATGCGGAAATTGTCTATGGTGATCAGCGCCACGGATTTTTTAAGCTGAAGGCTCAGGTTTGCAGCTATCTTTGCTATTGTGGTCGTCTTTCCGACACCTGTGGGTCCGACAAGTGCAAGCACCTTCTGTTTTATCATGGAAAAATAGTCCTTTTCCATAGGCACAAGGTCGCCCAGAAGCTGAACTGAAAGGTTTTTCACCTGATTGCGGGAAAGACCCGCAGCCGCACGTTTCTCTATCTTTTTAAGGAATTTGTAAGCGATGTCGTCGTCCACGCCGTTTTTAAGCAGTATATTGTAGAATTCAAGCACCGGCTGTGACAGGTCAACGACAAAATTGTCCTTCATACCGGATTTTATCTCAAGCATCTGTCTTTTTATCTCAGCGATATCGTTTACAAGTCCCTCAAATTTGTTAAGCCCCAGCGTGTTAATAATTTCCGTTATTTTGTCCGCTTCGGATTTCTCATGAACGGCAGGTTTGAACTGCTGTGGTTTATATGTATTCGCGTATGCATTTGCAGCGGGAGCGGCTGGTTTTCCTGCGGTCTTTTTAGCGTTTATCACCCGTTCGTCGTCTTCGATGCCGACAGTCACCTCTATGATAGGGCGCGAAAAGAGACCGAAGCTGTTGTTCTTAACCACCTTGCGGGTGGAAAGTATCATCGCTTCGGGACCGAGCTCTTCCTTTATGAGCTTCATCGCCTCTTTCATATCAAAGACTTCGTACTTTTTGATCCTCATATATTAATCTCCAGCATACCGAGGCTCTCGATCCTTACGCTGTCGCTTATCTCATTATGGGACATAATATTTATGTTGTGAACAAATTTTTCAACAAATCTTCTCATTGGCAGTCTTATGGGCGGAGAGACTATCAGAACGGGAGGCAGGCTCTTCGCTATGCACTGATCGGATTTCTGTATCACAGCAGACAGTATCTTCTGTGCAACGGAAGGGTCAATCACTATTTCCTGTCCGTCGTCGCCTTTCTGTATGTTCGTTGCAACGAACTGTTCAACCTTGGAGGGCAGCGTGAAAACGTAAAGCTTGCCGTCTGCGGCGAGGAGGCTCTCGGTTATCTGGCGTTTCAGCACGGCGCGCACCCGTTCCGTGAGGAAATCGGGATGTTTGTTCTGCATTCCGTATGTCGCCAGAATCTCCAGAATTGTCTGCAGGTTTCTGATGGAGACACGTTCTTTCAGAAGTGCCTGAAGCACGCGGTTCACAGTACCGAGATCGAGTATTGCGGGAATCACGTCGTCCACAAGTTTCGGATATTTTTCCTTGAGCTTGTCCAGAAGCTCCTGAGTTTCCTGTCTGCCCAGAAGTTCGTGAGCGTTGGATTTAATTATTTCTGTCAGGTGGGTCGCAATGACAGTTGAGGGATCGACTATGGTACAGCCCTCTATCTCCGCCATATCCTTCACTGCTTCGTCAACCCATTTTGCATCCAGCCCGTATGCCGGTTCTTTCGTCGGTATGCCGTCGAAATCGGAAACTGAACCTTCGGGGTTCATGATGAGAAACTTATCGGGAAAGATTGAGCCTGTATTTATGCGCACACCCTTAAGCATGACCGCATAGCCGTTGGCATCAAGCTGTAAATTGTCGCGTATGCGAACCGGAGGAACTATAAAACCCATTTCCAGTGCAAGCTGGCGGCGTATCGCCTTTATGCGGTTGAGGAGCGTTCCGCCCTGACTGGCGTCAACCAGAGGGATAAGGGCAAAGCCTATCTCCAGTTCCATTATATCCATTTCCAGAAGGCTTTTCACTTCGTCCTCTTCCGGAATCGGGGCTTTCTCTTTTTCTGTAGCGGCAGCTTTTTCTTTCTCCTGCTCTTTCTCCTTTCCGGCGTTCTTAGACAGCCATGCCAGATATATGAACAGCGAACCCAGCAGGATGAAAGAGAGTTTCGGCATCCCGGGTATTATAGCGAAGAAAAGAAGGATGCCCCCCGTGATGCCAAGCACTTTCGTACTGTTGAAAAGCTGGCTGAAAAGCTGATTAGCAAGGTCGCCGCCGGAACCTGCCCGTGAAACGATAAGACCCGCGGCTGTTGATATTATAAGTGAAGGTATCTGTGAGACAAGACCGTCGCCGACGGTGAGCACAGTGTATCGTTCAGCCGCCTGAATGACTTCCATCCCGCCCTGAACAACGCCTATCACAAGACCGCCCAGAATGTTTATAACTGTGATGATGAGACCCGCAACGGCATCTCCGCGGACAAATTTACTGGCACCGTCCATAGAGCCGAAGTAGTCCGCCTCTTTCTGTATGTCGATACGTTTCTGTCTCGCTTCGTCCTCTGAAATCATCCCCGCGTTCAGGTCTGCGTCAATAGACATCTGTTTACCGGGCATCGCATCCAGTGTGAATCTGGCTGCAACTTCCGCGATACGGGTTGAACCCTTGGTGATAACCATAAAGTTGATGATGATTAGGATGAGGAACACTATGATACCGACGGCATAGTTGCCGCCTACCACAAACTGACCGAACGCACGGATAACTTCGCCCGCCGCATCTTCACCTTCATAACCGTGAAGGAGAATGGTTCTGGTTGTTGCAACGTTCAGAGAGAGCCTGAACAGTGTGACAATCAGAAGCACTGTGGGAAATGTGGAAAATTTCAGCGGCTGATCGGAGTGTATCGCCACCATAAGTATGATGATGGAGAGCGCCACGCTGCTTGTCAGCAAAAGATCCAGCAGTATAGCAGGTACGGGCAGAACCATCACGGCTATTATTGCCATGAAGAACACGGAGAAGGAGATCTCTTTCTGCTTTAGGATGTTAAGATATTCTCTGGCGTCTGCCATTTACCGTCCTTTTGCCGTTTATATGCGGCGCATTACTGCGTCAGTTGTTGCTGTTTATCTGCTTCGTTCTACGTCGTCATATTTTGTTCGCTCGCAACACATACAGAGTACGTATGCTTTTGCTCGTCTCACAAAATCTTCCTTGTATAGCTTGCATCTGAACAGCAAGTGTCAAGGAAGTGGTGGACTCGTCTTTGCGAGCGGAGCGAAGCAATCTCGTTTTCCCCCTTCCTTCAGACAAAGGAGGGTCGGGTGGGATTTGACTTACCACCGCACTTTATTTCTTCTTAAATTTATCAACGAGAGCGAGAATTTCCGCCACCGCTTTGAACAGATTTTCAGGTATTTCATCCCCTATGTCAACCGTTTTGAAAAGTGAGCGTGCAATGGGCGGGTCTTCATGCACAAGTATGCCGTGTTCCTTTGCCACCTCGCGTATCCGAAGCGCCATCAGCCTCTGTCCTTTTGCCAGACAGACAGGCGCTCTGTCCTGACCCAGATTGTACCTGAGAGCCACTGCATAGTGGGTGGGGTTGGTAACGACCACGTCCGCTTTCGGCACGTCGTCCATCATTCTTTGGCGGGCAAGCTCCCTCTGTGCCTTGCGGATGCGCCCCTTTATCTGCGGATCCCCTTCCATTTGCTTGTGTTCGTCCTTTATCTCCTGTTTGGTCATCTTGAGGTCTTCTTTGTGCTGGAAACGGACGTAAGCATAGTCTATGAGAGCCATCACAAGCGCCATAAGACTTATCTTCCACACGATTTCATACATTAACGAGCCGAAATACGTAATAATATCTATAATATCTGCATCGGCAAGGGTTACGATGGTCTCCATTTTCCCCTTAACGATATAATATGCAAACCAGCCTACGACGAAAATTTTGAACAGAGATTTCACCAGTTCAACAAGGCTTCTTTTAGAGAAAAAACGCCCGAATCCTGTGAACGGATTTATCCTGTCCAGTTTAAGTTCAAGAGCTTTCGGCGTGAACACAAACCCGACCTGCATGATGTTTGCGGCAACGGATATGAACAGTATCAGCGCCATAAAGGGTGCGACTATCAGTCCCGCCTCTTTAGTGCAGTAAACAAGCAGCCCCATCAGGTTGTCCACCGTGATGTTGTAGTCGTCGATGGTGAGCAGTTCGCGCATTATCCTGCCCATTCCTTTCAAAAAAAAAGGTGCGTAAAAATGCAGAAATACCGCGCTGGCAAGCAGTATCAGAGCTGTCGGCAATTCGCGGCTTTTCGGAATGTTCCCTTCGGATGCGGCGTCTGAAAGCCGCTTACCCGTCGGGTCTTCGGTTTTGTTTTCGTCGGCCATTCTATAAGTACCTTATAAGGTTCGCCACGTTTTCAAAATAAACGTACAGGAGTTTTTCAAAAACGATGTAAAAATAACTCATGCCTATCGCCATAACGGTCATTCCCACCGCTATCTGAATAGGAAACCCGACGATCATAAGGTTAAGCTGCGGAACCATGCGCCCCATGATGCCCAGAACAAGCTGCAGAACCAGAAGGGTTATGAATACAGGCGCGGTTATCTTAAGCGCTGTTATGAATATGGTCGAAAAAAGCTTTGTAAGGTACAGAAACGCATTGGCGTCCACAGGATATATACCTATCGGGATGGTTTCAAAGGAGGCGCGTATTGCCTGTATCAGCAGTAAATGCCCGCCGACGGCAATAAATATGAGTATCATGGCAATGTTCAGGAACTGGGAGATGATGGATATGGATATGTTTGCCTGCGGGTCGAAAACGTTCACGATACCGAATCCCATCTGGGTACCGATTATCTGACCGCCGAGCTGAACACCGACGAACAGAAGATGCACAAGCAGCCCTATACAAACGCCGAGAAGTATCTCTTTGGCTATCATCAGGATAAGCATTGGACCGGAAGGATCTTGTATGTCAAGTTTCTTGACAGAAGTATATATTATCATTGCGAATATCAGCGAAAAGAGCATGCGGATATGCGGTTTTACGACGTTACTGCCGAAAACGGGTGCAGTCGTCATTATTGCCGCAGTGCGTATCATCACCAGCAGAAATGTCACAAAAAGCTGAGTATCGTACAAAAATTCAAACATTCCACATTCTATTGCCAGTCACGGAGAATTACAACGGATTTCAGGAAAAAAGACTTTCAATTGTTCTGCCGATATGTAAAATTAAGATGTGGAAATGTTTTCCATAAAACAAAAGAGGTTTTTCAGGTGTCCAGAATAAGTTTTGACGAAGGATGCAGGATGCTTGCCGATGCCGATCTTTTCGTGCTGGCGGGACTTGCGGACGAAATGAGGCAAAGACTCCACCCGGAGGGCGTGGTCGCTTACGTCATTGACAGAAACATAAATTATACAAATATATGCTCCTGTAAATGTTCTTTCTGTGCTTTTTATAAGGATATAAAGGACAAGGGCGGATATGTAATAAGCCATGAACTGCTGAAATCCAAAATAGATGAAACGAAGGAACTGGGCGGGACGCAGATTCTTTTACAGGGCGGTCTGCATCCTGAACTTGGTATAGATTTCTATGAAGATATGATGCGCTTTATCAAGGAACAGGGGGTCTGGATACACGGACTTTCCGCACCGGAGATAAGCCACATAGCGAAACTTGAGGGCATGTCCGTTGAGGACACCATAAAAAGGCTTGTTGCCGCCGGGCTGGATTCGATACCAGGTGCGGGCGCAGAGCTTCTGGTTGATTCCGAAAGGAGGCTGGTAAGCCCGAATAAGATATCTTCCGGCAAGTGGCTGGGGGTTATGGAAACCGCCCACGGACTGGGTCTTAAGACAACTGCAACAATGATGTTTAAAAAAACAGATAAAGTTGAGCATATTATCGAGCATTTTGATAAAATAAGGAGTGTACAGGACAGAACGGGCGGTTTTACGGCGTTCATCCCGTGGCCTTATCAGCCTGCGAACACGGAACTTGGCGGAGAGAACGTTTCTGCCGTTGAATATCTCAGGCTGCTCGCAATGGCTCGTATATATCTGGACAACGTTCCGAATATACAGGTGTCGTGGGTTACGCAGGGACCGAAGATCGGTCAGACGGCGCTCAGGTTCGGCGGGAACGATTTCGGCAGTCTGATGATAGAAGAGAACGTTGTTGCGGCATGCGGAGTGGGTTTCCGCATGAGCATAGAAGAAATAAACAATAATATCCGCAAGGCGGGCTTTATCCCTGCCCAGCGGGATATGCAATACAACATATTGAGGTATTTCGACTGAAAAGAGACTTTCTGGAGGTTCTCGTTGAGATCTCCGAAAAAATGAACAGCATGTTTGAGCTGCATAACCTCCTTCCGGCTATAATCAACATAGCAAAGGAATATCTGGGGGTTAAGCGTATCTCTCTGATGCTCATCGAGGATGAGTATCTGAAGATGTATGCCCACGCAGGTTTTGAGGTCGACCACTCCAGCGTCCACATCCGCCTTGGTGACGGAGTAGCCGGAAAGGTTGCCAAAACAGGCATAGAAGTCATGTCTAACAAAGCGGAGACAGATAACGACGTTCTGGGTTATCAGACCTCTTCTTTCATGTCGGTTCCTCTGAAAAAAGGTGACAAAGTTCTTGGGGTTTTAAACCTTACGGACAAGGAAGATGATTTTTTCACAGAGGACGATGTGAAAATTGCACGTTTTATCGCCTCTCAGTGCGCACTGGGAGTTGACAGATTTAATATGTACAGCGACATGCGCAAAAGTGAAAATCTCAGAGTGATAGGGATGCTTAATTCCTCCATCGCTCACGACATAAAAAATCTGCTGAACATTGTTCAGTCTTATCTGGAGCTTATGGCGCAGGAAAAAGATATTAAACCTGAAACGCAGGAATATATCGACGCCATTCACTCCGAGGTTAAGCGTATCCACGGACTTACTCTGGATATTCTGGATTTTTCCAGACAGAGGGTTTCCATCACCATTGAAACTTTCAGGATATCCGAGCTGTTTGATGAAATCAGAAAACATGCCAATATAATGACCAGAGACACGGCGATCCGTGTAGATGTTGAAGTTTTAGACGATATTATAATGAAGGTGGACAGAGGCAAGATATTCAGAGTGATTTTCAATCTTGTCTCAAATGCTATCGACGCGCTGCCGACGAAAGGCATCGTAAGACTGACCGCTCAGAAGGAAGGAGACCTTTGTGTCATAAAGATACGTGACACAGGTTCGGGGATAAGCAGCGAAAACCGGAAAAAGCTGTTTCAGCCGTTTTTTACCTCCGGAAAGGCTAAAGGAACGGGGCTGGGGTTGGCCATCGTAAAGATGATAGTGGAAGCGCACTGCGGTACGATCGATGTGGATTCGGATGAAGGGGTGTTCACCGAATTTACCGTGAGGATACCATTTAATTATGAATCTATTAAGGAATTACACAGGCAGGGATGAAAAAAGCCTCATAGTGCTCATGTCGGACAGATATGATCTTGAAGGCGCTGATTTTATCACTTCGCGGGACGAACACGGAAGGACAATCATTAAGGTTGTCAGCGATAAGGCTGTGCCTCCGATCATAGAGGTCAGGGTTACAGCAGACGGCTTGCGTGCGTATCTTGACGTTTACCCCGGGATAAACACCGAAAGTGCTATATCAGCGGACGATATTATGGTCTTGCTGCAAAACGAAAGAATTACGGTGAATATCAACCGTGAGGCGATAAATAATATCGTGCGTCTTGCAGGTGATGGCGGAATATCTGAAAAAGTTCTGATTGCGGAAGGGGTTGAACCCATTTCCGGAAAAAACTCTCAGGTTATTCTTAATTTTGAGCCTGTTAATAACGCTCCGAAAGTATTGAAGAACGGAAGGGTTGACTATCGCAATGTTGACAACATCAGAGTTGTTAACGAAGGCGACCTGCTTCTGACTAAAAAACCAGCTACTGCCGGTGTGCGCGGTCTGACTGTCCGCAACGAAGAGATTCAGGCGGAACCGGGAACAGACACGGAAATATACACAGGCGAAGGCGTGCGTTCCGAAAGGGACAACACGGAATTTTATGCCGCAACGGACGGATGCGTCACCTTTCTGCGCAATACTTTGGAGGTCAGCCCTGTGTTCACTGTCCGCAGTAACGTGGACTACAGCACGGGTAACATAGTCTTCAACGGCAACGTTTATATAAAAAATGATGTCCTTTCAAACTTTACAGTTAAGGCGGAGAAGGATATCTTTATCGAAGGCGTCTGTCAGGACGCTATAATTGAGAGCGGCGGCAACGTCGTCATAAAGCTCGGTGTCCGCGGCGACGGAAAAGGGCTGATAACCGCCAAGGGTGACGTTTTCATCGGATATGCGGAAAATGCGAACATTGAGGCGCGCGGCAACATAGAGGTTACCAAATACGCATATAACTCCCGTCTGCGCTCAGGCGGCAGGATTGAAGCCGTCAAAGACCCGGGAATAATTGCGGGCGGCGAAGTGATAGCATTTGAAGAGATTCGTATCCTTCAGGCGGGAACTGTAGGAAACTCCAGATTCACCATCAGCGTGGGTACGAAATTTTATTTTGAAAAAGAACTCGAAGAGCTTAAATTAAACAAAGATAAGTTCGTTGAGAACAAGGCAAAGATCGACGAATTTCTCGGCGGCGTGAACCTCAGAAAAAAAGAGGTGCTGGAAAACCCGAAGGTTCGTCAGCTTATTGCGCTCAGAAAGCAGCTTGACGGAAAGATAGCCGTTGCTGATGCTGCCATGCAGAAGCTCATCAGAGAGGCACATCACCCCAGACCCAAATTAAAAGTGCAGGGTGAACTTTACGGCGGCATAGACGTTCAGGTATACAGAGAAAGAGTATCAATCAGGGAGAACCAGAAGAACATGGTCTATTTTTTCGACGATAAATATCAGAGAATACAGGCGATTTCACTGGAAGACAAAGAATGGGATGAATGATCATATTATTATTAAAGGGGCAAGGCAGCATAATCTAAAGAATATCAATCTGAATATTCCAAAAAACAGGCTGGTGGTTATAACGGGGGTTTCCGGTTCAGGAAAATCCACACTCGCCTTTGACACTCTGTACGCAGAGGGTCAGAGACGCTATGTGGAGTCCCTTTCGGCTTATGCCCGTCAGTTCCTTGAACTTATGGAAAAACCCGATGTGGATTCGATAGATTACCTTTCTCCTGCCATCAGCATCGAACAGAAATCAATCAGCCGCAACCCGCGTTCAACTGTCGGCACGATCACGGAAATATACGATTATATGCGTCTGCTCTGGGCAAGAGCCGGAAAGGTCTACTGCTACAGCTGCGGGCGTGAGGTGGCGAGCTATTCCGTTCAGCAGATAGTCGACAGGATAATGTCGCTGGGAGAGGACGCAAAGGCGGAGCTTCTGGCTCCTGTCGTCCGCGGTAAAAAGGGCGAATATAAAAAACTCTTCGAGAAACTGCTGAAAGACGGATACGTCCGCGCATATGTAGACGGCGAAGTAAAACGTCTGGAAGAGCCTATCGAACTGGACAAGAACGTCAAACACAGCATCTCCGTCGTCATCGACAGGCTTAAGATAAAAGAGGGCATAAAGCGCAGGCTGACGGATTCCGTTGAAACGGCGCTCAGGCTTGGCGAAGGACTTTGCGAGGTCGCAACGGACGACGGAATGAACCTCTATTCGCAGAATTTCACCTGTCCCGACTGCGATATCAGCATCGAAGAGGTTGAGCCCAGAAGTTTTTCGTTCAACAACCCGTTCGGCGCCTGTCCGGAGTGCGAAGGTCTCGGCGAAATGCAGGTGTTCGATATAGACTCCATAGTTCCCGACCCGAAACTCAGCGTTCGCGAGGGCGCTCTCAAGCCTTGGGAACAATTTGATAATTTTCATTATTACAATACACTCGTGGCTTTGTCCGAACAGTTCGGCATAGATATGAACAAGCCGTTCGGCTCTCTTGACAAGAAGCATCAGGATATCCTTTTGAACGGTATGGATGAACCCGTTAAGCTGTACACTTTCAAGGGAGAAAAAAAGATTCCCTATGAAAAAAGATTTACCGGTGTGTGCGGGTATCTTAAAGAGAAGCTTTATACGGGTACCGTGACGGACAAAGAGTTTGCAAAGCGCTTCATGTCGGCACAGGACTGCCCTTCATGCCACGGAAGCAGGCTGAAAAAAACCAGCCTTGCGGTGCGCATCGGAGACAGGAACATTGCCGAGGTTTCCGCAATGAACGTTAAAGAGGCGCTGGATTTCTTTTCCGCGCTGGAGTTTGACGGATTCATTAAAGAGGTTGCGGACAAGATAATTACAGAGATAAAACGCAGGCTGGCGTTTCTTAACGACGTCGGTCTGAACTACATAACCATAGAGCGCAAATCCGCTACACTGTCGGGCGGTGAGGCACAGCGTATCAGACTTGCCACGCAGATAGGTTCGGGGCTTACGGGCGTGCTTTACGTCCTTGATGAGCCGAGCATCGGTCTGCACCAGCGCGACAACGATATGCTCATCGAGACGCTGAAAAACCTGCGGGATATCGGCAACTCTGTCATAGTTGTGGAACACGATGAGGACACCATAAACGCCTGCGATTTCATTATTGATATGGGTCCCGGTGCGGGCAGAAAGGGCGGAGAAGTGGTCTTTACCGGACATCCCGAACTGCTGAAACACAGCGAAACGTCATTGACGGGAATGTATATGTCCGGACGCAAAGTGATAGAGGTTCCGGCGGAGCGCAGAAAGCCCGACGGCAGATATATTGAGCTTAAGAACGCTACCGAACACAACCTGAGAAACGTCAGCGTCAAGATTCCGCTGGGTCTTATGGTCTGTGTTACCGGGGTTTCAGGCTCCGGTAAATCAACGCTTATCATGGATACCCTGCAGGCGGCTCTGAAAAAAGGACTGCTGGGAACCAACATGAAGACCGGTGCATACGGAAGCATCACGGGTACGGAGCATCTGGATAAGGTCATTGATATTGACCAGTCGCCGATCGGCAGAACCCCCAGATCGAACCCGTCCACATATACGAGCCTGTTTTCGGATATCCGCGAAATGTTCGCCATGACGCCGGATGCCAAACTGCGCGGCTATAAAATCGGGCGTTTCAGCTTCAACGTTAAGTCCGGGCGCTGTGAAACATGTCAGGGTGAGGGATACATCAAGATAGAGATGCACTTTCTGCCGGACATGTATGTTAAATGCGACTCGTGCCACGGCGCGAGATACAACCGCGATACGCTGGATATCAAGTACAAAGGCAAAAGTATTGCCGACGTTCTTGACATGACAGTCAATCAGGCATTTGAGTTTTTTGAAAATATTCCGAAGTTATGTAATAAGCTTTCGGTTTTAAAAGATGTCGGTTTAGGTTATATTAAACTCGGACAGCCCGCAACCACCCTCTCCGGAGGTGAGGCACAACGGGTGAAGCTCTCAAAAGAGCTTATGAAAAAGCCAACGGGCAAAACTATTTATATCTTCGATGAACCCACTACCGGTCTGCATTTTGATGATATAAACAAGCTGATAGGCATTTTCAAAAAGCTGACCGAGAGCGGAAACACTGTCATTATCATTGAGCATAATCTTGATGTTATAAAGTGTGCCGACCACATCATCGACCTCGGACCCGAAGGCGGGATAGGCGGGGGTGAGATCATCTTCGAGGGAACACCCGAAGACTGTGTGAAATGCAAACAGTCCTATACGGGCAAATATCTGAAGGGAAAACTTTTGTAAATGAAAAAACTGTTACTGGCGCTTCTCATTGTTTTTACATGCCTCACGCTTTTTGCGGACGACATCGACGAATATAACTCCGCAAAAAGAGATTTTGACTATATAGAACACTCCGACAAGGTTACTCGGCGTTCGTATCTAATTGTAGCTGATAAGTTTTATAAACTTTACGCTTCCGCACCGAAGGCAGAGACGGGGGACGATTCCCTTAATTATGCCGCCCAGACTTATTACAGAAGCTATTCCAGATTCGGATACCGCGACGATCTGCTCAAGGCGCTGCGTTATTTCAGAATTCTTTCCGGCAATTACGACACACCGCTCGCATCAAGAGCATACCTGCAATCAGCACGAATATACGAACAACAGAAGGATTACCCTTCATCACAATATATGCTCCGTAAACTCATCTCCAAATTTCCTAAATCTGACGATGCTGCGGAAGCAAGAAACAAGCTTGGCGAGATAGATACAAGGTTCGCTACCAAGACCCCTTCGGACAAACCGAAGAAGCCTGAGCTTAAACCCAAGGCTCCGGTTAAGAGCGAAACTGTTGCATATCATCCCAAAGCCGATGAGGACACTGCGGACAAAGCGCAGGTTTCAAACAGACAGACCAGTTTCGGCGATATCAATACTCCAGCCAGCCTGCCCGAAGGCAGAGCGGCTGTGAAGCGTATCAGATATTTCACCACACCTGACTATACCCGCGTGGTTATGGATCTTTCCGGTAAAATAGAGTTCGATAAACACTGGCTTAAGGCTGACCCGTCCATACAGAAGCCGCCGCGGCTTTTCATAGACCTCAACAACGTTGTGGTCTCTCCCGAAATACCGCAGGATATAGAGATAAAAGACGGTCTTCTGCGTTCGCTCCGCTGGGCATATAACAGACCCGGAGTTGCCCGGGTGGTTCTGGACAGCGACAACGTGCAGGACTTTACTGTTTTTGCAATGCCCGATCCCGACAGACTTGTTATAGATGTCAGCAACACAGCAGGAAGCCCGAAAGGACAGCCTGAACCCAAAGCACCAGTGAAAACGGAGGTTGCTTCATCTTCACCCGCGCCTTCCATCAAAGGCACAGGCAGTGCCGCCACATTGGCGAGCGTTTTCGGACTTAAGATAAAAAGCATTGTGATCGACCCCGGTCACGGCGGAAAAGACCCCGGCGCAAGCTATTACGGCGTTAAAGAGAAAGATGTCGTTCTGGACATCGGTAAAGAGCTTTATGCCCTTATTAAAGAATCATATCCCAATATTGACGTATACATGACAAGAAATACGGACGTATTTATACCCCTTGAAGAGAGAACCGCCTTTGCCAACAGGAAAAAGGCAGACCTGTTCGTTTCAGTTCACATCAACGCCGCGCCGAATAAAAGCGCAAGAGGTGTTGAAACCTACGTTCTGAACGTTACCAACGACAAGCGCGCTCTTGCCGTTGCGGCTCTGGAAAACCAGACGACGCAAAAATCCATGTCGGATCTTCAGGGTATTCTGAAAGACCTGATGATGAACTCAAAACTGGAAGAATCGCTCCAGCTTGCGTCCTACGTTCAAAAGAACCTTCACACCGGACTTTATACCGACGGCCGATATAACCTCGGCGTTAAGCAGGCTCCGTTCTATGTCCTTGTAGGTGCGATGATGCCCTCAATACTCGTTGAGTGCGGATTTGTGTCGAATCAGGACGAGGCTGACAATCTTACCAAAGACAGCTATAGAAAAGAGATCGCAAAAGGTATATTCCAGGGCGTGACATCTTACATTAAACAGTTTAACGGTAATTAAAGACTACTTTTTTAATCGGAGACGCTATGAATCTTATGGTGCTTATCCTTGCGGCGGGCAAAGGGACACGTATGAAGTCCGACACGCCGAAAGTGCTTTTCAAAGCGGCAGGCAGACCTATGGTCGATTACGTTGTAGATGCGGCATCCGAACTTGGAGCGGAACGCATCAACGTTGTCATAGGAAACGGTGCGGAACTTGTTCAGAAACATCTGGCGGGGAAAGCGGAATTTTCTGTGCAGACGCAGCAGCGCGGCACAGGCGACGCTGTTATGGCGGCGGCAGACAGCATAAACAATTTCAGCGGAAAGGTTCTGATACTCTGCGGGGACATGCCCCTTGTTAAATCAGAAACCCTGAAAAGCTTCATTGAAGAGGCTGAGAAACATCCGGTGGCTTTCATGTCCGTGAAGGTGAAAAATCCTTTCGGCTACGGCAGGGTGATTCGCGGGGTAGACGATTCTGTGATCAAAATTGTTGAGGAAAAGGACGCCACAGAAGATGAAAAACGCGAAGACGAAATAAATACGGGAATATATCTGTGCGACAGCAAAGAGCTTATGGCGAGACTGGCGGAAGTCGACTGCAACAACGCGCAGGGCGAATATTACCTGACTGATATAGTGAAAAAAGGCGCTTACGCGCACCTTTGCAAAGACGAGACCGAGTTCTTAGGTGTCAATAACCGCGTTCAGCTTGCGGAAGCGTCCCGTGTCCTTTGGGACAGGGTTGCCGAAAGACACATGATGAACGGCGTTTCCATACTCGACCCCAAGAACTTTTACTGCGACTGCACTGTCGAAATAGATAACGACGTAACCGTCTATCCCAACGTTTTCCTTGAGGGCGACACTAAGATAGGCAAAGGGAGCATCGTTTACTCCGGTACGAGGATAAAGGACAGCGTTATCGCTGAAAACTGCGAGATAAAAGAGAACTGCCTCATAACCGAAAGCCATGTCGGAGCGGAAAGCCATATCGGCCCCATGGCGCATCTTCGCCCGGGCAGTGTGCTTGAGGGTGAAAATAAGGTAGGTAACTTTGTCGAGCTTAAAAAAGCTAAGATGGGTACCGGTTCCAAATCCAGCCACCTTACATACCTCGGCGATGCCGAGATAGGCAGGGATGTGAATATCGGCTGCGGAACCATCACATGCAATTATGACGGATACAGCAAATATAAGACAATAATTGAGGACGGAGTGTTCGTCGGCAGTGACGTTCAGCTTGTGGCACCTGTAAAGGTGGGCAGGGGCGCACTCATCGCAGCGGGTTCCACCATCACCAAGGACGTACCCGCCGATGCGCTGGGTATCACCCGCGCGAAACAGCAGAACATGGAGGGCTGGGTCTCTTCATGGAAAAAGAAAAAAGGGGTTGAATGATATATGTGCGGCATAGTCGGATATATTGGAGAACAGACAGCATCCCACATACTTGTGGAAGGTCTTACAAAGCTTGAATACAGAGGATACGATTCCGCAGGACTTGCACTTATGGAGGCGGAAGGCATAGAGATTGAACGCAGTGTGGGCAAGCTGATAAATCTGAAAAATCAGATAGCTCAGAAGCAGTTCACAGCCAGACTCGGAATCGGTCACACCCGATGGGCGACACACGGCAAGCCTTCTTTTGAGAACGCGCATCCTCACAGATCGAACGAGCTTGCCATAGTTCATAACGGCATAATAGAAAACTATCTGGAACTGAAGAAGTTCCTGCTGGATAAAGGGTACACCTTTGCGTCGGAAACTGACACAGAGGTTGTCGCCCACATGATACACGAGAACTACGAAGGCGACCTGCTTAAAAGCGTGCAGAAAACTCTGAAACAGGTTCACGGATCATACGGTCTCGCCATAATCAGCGAAAAAGAGCCTGACAGGATAATCATAGCCAGAAAGGACAGCCCCCTCGTTATAGGCGTGGGCGATGGCGAAATGTTCGCCGCAAGCGATATACCCGCTGTTCTGTCACATACGCGCCGCTTCATATTTATGGAAGACGGTGACGTTGCCTGCCTGAAAAAAGACGGCTATCAGATATACGACAAGGACGATAAACCTGTTGCGAGGGAGATAAAGGTCATTGACTGGAACCCTGTGATGGCGGAAAAGGCCGGCTACAGCCACTTTATGCAGAAAGAAATACACGAACAGCCCAGAGCCATCATAGACACTATCCGCGGCAAGTTCAGCCTTGAGAACGGAACAATCGGCAAAGAACTGCTCGAAGGCATTCAGGACAGAATAAACAGCTTTAACCGTATCGTGATAGTTGCGTGCGGGACAAGCTGGCACGCCGGACTTATCGGTAAATTCTACATCGAAAAATTCGCAAAGATACCAGTCGAAGTGGATATTGCGTCTGAATTCAGATACAGAGACCTTGTTATCGACGACAAGACACTTTTTGTCGCCATAACACAGTCGGGAGAAACCGCAGATACGCTTTCCGCCATGCGCATAGCCAAAAAGATGGGCGCTGCCGTTGCGGCGGTATGCAACGTGGTGGGGTCGTCGGTATCCCGCGAGGCTGACAGCACTGTTTATACCCACGCAGGTCCTGAGATCGGCGTTGCGTCGACAAAAGCGTTTACAACTCAGGTGGCAAGCCTGTTCCTTTTCGCACTCCAGCTTGCACAGACGAGAAAGACCCTTTCTGCGGAACAGATAAGATATTATCTTCAGGAACTCGTCAAAGTTCCCGAATCAATAGAAAAAGTGCTTAAACAGGAAGAAGATATTCTTGCCCTTGCAAAAAAATTCAAAGATGCAAGAGATTTCCTTTATCTGGGCAGAAACGTTAACTATCCCATAGCGCTTGAAGGCGCACTCAAACTGAAAGAGATATCGTATATCCATGCGGAAGGATATCCGGCGGGTGAGATGAAGCACGGTCCCATTGCACTTATAGATGAAAACCTTCCCGTGTTTATCATATGTCCTCAGTCGTCCGTATATGAAAAGATAGCCTCCAATGTTCAGGAGGTAAAATCCAGAGACGGTATAGTTATCGCCGTTGTGACAGAGGGCGACACGGGACTTGATAAGCTGGCTGATTATAAGATAGAGATCCCTGCCATTGCCGAGGAACTTTCGGTGTTTCCATCCGTGGTGGTGACGCAGATATTCTCATATTATGTGGCGAGTCTTCTGGGGCTTGATGTAGATCAGCCCCGAAATCTGGCTAAATCTGTTACTGTTGAATAATTGCGGGCGGCTTTGTGCCGCCCTTTTGTTTTGGTAAAATATAGTTGGGTAAAAGTCAAATGAGTCGGGTTAAGGTAAAATAAGTTGGGTATAAGAAAAATAAGTCGGGAGAAATCCCGGCTTTTTTGTTTTTGGTGTTATACTGACTTATGGCAACAAGGTTTGACGAAAAAACAATTCAAAAAAGATTGGCTGAAGGACGGGGCAAAGGCGAGTATGGAAATTACAAACCTTGGCTGACTGTTCGTGATGTCAGTTCATCAAAAAGCAGATCAAACAGACCTCTCGGTTGGAAAACCGGCAGGCCGCACCAATTATTGTCAGACAACGAATTTAAATATTTTCTGTATCTGGAGTGGGCGGAAAATGTTCTGGATATAAGGGAGCAATTTCCTTTGGATAGAGAAGATACAGTAAGGATTTCAAAAGAGACAGGAATCAAACATCCATTCATGTACGAGACCTATCAGGTCTTATCAACGGATTTTCTTATCCTTTTAGACGACGGCAGGTTTATTGCTAGAACCTTTAAGGAAGCAAAAGACCTAGAGAATAGACGAAACTTGGAAAAGTTGAGTATTGAGCAAATTTACTGGCAGGAAAAAGATGTTGACTGGGGAATCGTTACCAACAATGAGCTTGATCCAGTATTTGTACGAAATGTATCTCTGCTTCATGGTTTCAGAAAGACTGCGGAAGAAATCAATAATCCGGCGGCTCTGAAAAGGATAATTGGGCTGATAAGAAGTTCAAATTGCCTTATTTCAGAGATTCTGGAAGAGACCGACGCTATGTTAGGCCTTGTTCATGGCACTTCGCTGTCACTTTATAAAAGTGCTGTTGCGAATAAGATTATTTTGATGGACATGTTCAAACCTTTTACAATAAATGCTTATACTGAGGAACTCATTGTTGTTAAAGATTTTATGGAGCATTCAGCATGATTTCAGTTAATCAGGTTCTCAAGTTTAATGATGATAGACTCGTAAGAGTATTATGGGTTTCTGAGGACTACAGCAGAGCTTTTGTTATTGGTTTTGATGACAGAGCGATTCCTGAAGCATTTTCCATTGCCGAGCTTGAACGGTTAGAGTCAGTCAATGATGTCCACTCATACAATTTTGATGAAGATGAAATACCGACAAATTACATTTTAAAAAGAAATGCAGTATGGGATGATCTTAAAAAGATTGTTTTTATTGAACCAGACATCTATTTGAAAAATAAAAGAAACAAAATAATAAGTGAAGCAATGCCTCAGTCAAGTTTGGCGAATAAATCATTTTATAAATACCTGAAAAGATACTGGCAGCGTGGAAAAACGATCAACGCACTCCTGCCTGATTATAATAACTGCGGCAAAGGCAGCAAAGATGGTGATACAAAACTTGCCGGCAGAAAACCGAAATATGAATCAAATGTTAAAGCCATTGTTATTTCAACAAAAATAGAAAAAATATTCAATGCCGTGTTTAGGGAATACAATAAAAGCGCTGACAGGAAAAGCCTCAGAAAAGCATATGATGACATGAAGACTGAGTATTTTCGTGAAGAAATGGAAAAACTTGAAGGTGTTAGCAGAATTCCTTCTTACAGGCAGTTTGTTAGAAGATACAACCAGAATCATAGTGTTGATGACAAGTTGAAAAACAAAAAAGGTGAAAAAACATACGATAAAGACCATCGACCTATACTTGGGCAATCTACACGTGAAGCATATGGTCCAGGCAGTAAATATCAGATAGATGCCACTATAGGTGACGTGTATTTGCTTTCAGAGTTTAATAGAGCAAATATTATAGGACGCCCTGTCATTTATTTCTGCATTGACGTTTTCAGCCGAATGGTTGCCGGGATGTATGTTGGACTTGAAGGACCGTCTATGGCCGGTGCGGCAATGGCTATAATCAATTGCGCAGAGGATAAGGTGCAGTTTTGTAAGAAATACGGCGTGGAAGTCAGTAAAGAGGACTGGCCTGTTGAGAATCTCCCTGCAGCATTTCTCGGTGATAATGGAGAGATGAAAGGAATCACGCCTGAAAACTTAATACAACTCTTTGGAATAAAAATTGAGAATACAGGGACGTACAGGGCAGATGCAAAAGGGATTGTCGAAAGATTCTTTAAGACAATGAACGATAAGGTTAAACCTGAGCTCCCGGGATTTGTCCTGCCTGATCACAGACAAAGGGGCGGCAGTGATTACAGGCTTGATGCCACTATGACTCTGGATGAATTCACTGCATATCTCATACCTAAAATCATTCTGCATAATAGGAGTATAATTTCTGGATATCCTTTCGATGAAGAAATTGAAAAAGCAGATGTTATGCACAGACCAAAGGATTTGTGGGCATGGGGCGTAATGAACAGAGCCGGACTTTTAAGAAGTGTTGATATGGATCAATTGAAAGCGTGTCTTCTCAAGCATAAAGAAGCCACTGTGACTGCGCAAGGGATTAGACTGCATGAAGATTTGCATTAC
This sequence comes from Deferribacterales bacterium, assembly GCA_050251945.1. Taxonomy (GTDB): domain Bacteria; phylum Chrysiogenota; class Deferribacteres; order Deferribacterales; family Geovibrionaceae; genus Seleniivibrio. The sequence goes on from JBFWLW010000003.1 coordinate 312,763, forward strand.
ACGGCTCCGATAGCACTTGAAAGAAGCTGGTTTACTCGGTATGAAGGCAGAAAATCTTTCAAAGTACCCTTAGCCTATAATCCACGAAATCTCAGAGAAGCGTATATATATTTTGATAAGAAATACTACAGGGCTTATCCTACAATAGAATCTGACGTATTGAAGTATAATCTTGAAGACTATCAATATCGGCAGGAGCTTATCAAATATCAGATAAAAAAGGATGAGCGTAATGCCCTGAAAGACAGTTTGAATGAGTATGACCTGTCAAAAAAGATATTGAATAATGCTGTTCAAAAGACTGCTGAAACACCTGTTTATGAAAGTAAGACCAGGAGAGTTAACAATATAAGGGAAAATAGAAAACTTGAAAAAGAAGTCCGCAGACATAAGGATGTTGTCGATAATACAGCAGAATTGGCTGATGTTATCAGTATCAAAACAAAAGAAGAGTACAACCCTAAAAAGGCTGAAGCTGATAGGTTGAGGAAATTGAGAAACCTCAAGTTAGGTAAAGATGATTAAGTACGTAAATGCGGTTTATAAGCCGCAAGTACCAACGCAGTATAGGGGTAATCCACTTATTGAGGCCTTGCCTGAAATAAGAAATGAGGATGATCTTGGTTTGGCACTAATGCGTCTTCCATATTATACGAGAGATGAAATTAACCAGCCTCCTGAAATTAAACAATACTCTATTAATAAGCTGTTTGCGTATTTTCAGCCGTTCGATACGCATATTGATTATGCTTATCAAATAGATATTATGATACGAGAGGGATATGTAGGCAGAAACCCTCTTGATGTGATTAACCCGGCACTCAAATCGGTGAAACCTTTAGACACTGGTCATGATTACGAATCAGCCCGTACAAGAGCATTTACTGGCGTTTCTGGAATCGGCAAAACAACAAGTACAAAGAGAGTATTAAGTTTGTATGACCAGGTGATTCTGCACGAACCAACAGAGGAGAATGAAGGCTTAAATATATGGCAGGTCACATGGCTTAAAGTCGAGTGTCCCATAGATGCTTCACTAAAGCAGCTTTGCACCAATTTTTTTACTGAGATGGATAAAATTCTTGGCACGAATTACTGCGAGAAATATATAAAATCACGTAATTCTGTTGAGGATATGATTACGATGATGGCAAAAGTTGCTTCGATTCATTATTTGGGAATTCTTGTAATTGATGAGATTCAAAACATAAGTAAACTTAAGGCCGGCGGATATGAGAAAATTCTTAATTTCTTTGTAAGTCTAAGCAATACGATATCAATTCCGGTGCTCCTTATAGGAACATTAAAAGCTAATGAAATGCTCCAAAAAGATTTGAGAATAGGAAGAAGAATGGATGGTCCAGGCGGCATTGAATGGCATCGATTTGAAAATGACCCTCTTTGGGAGCTTTTCGTTGAGGGATTCTGGGAGTATACATGGCTTAGAAATCATCCAGGGCTGACCAAAGAATTCATTGATGTGTTTTATGAAGAAAGCCAAGGGATTATTGATGCCGCAATGAAGATTTATGCCCTGGTTCAAAGACATTCTGTAAAGCAAGGGTCAGAAACATTTACTGTTGAAACTGTTAGAGATATAGCACAGAAAGGCTTAATTTTCATGCGTCCCATGCTGAATGCTCTGAAGTCAGGAGATCCAATAGAAATTGCGAGGTATGGCGATATTACACCTGTGTCATTTGAAGAAATCAGCAAAAAGCTTTTTTCAACACCGGAATATTTCAAAAGAACAGTTCAAAATGCTGAAAATACAGTCGAGAAGCAGAAGGAAAAAATTGCTTCAGCCATTAACTTACTTTTGGCAGAGCATATTGATTATGATTTAGCAGAACAGTATGTGTGTGATATTCTTAAAAAGAACCCGTCTGCGACTGCTCCAGATATTGCGTTAAAAGCTCTAAATAAAATCAAAAAAATACCGAATAGTTCTTCTGAGGATAAAGGCTCAAAATACCCTATTGTTTTGGATTGCTATGATTCGGCACAGGATACTGGAGCCAGTGTTTACTCTATTGTGAACAGTTCCGGCTGGATTAAGAATCCTTTGGGAGATTTTACATTGGCTTAAACAGGTTTTGTGTTATTATTGTTCTAAGTCTTCAATGACCTGAACTACTGGGTCGCCAGTTTTAACAAAGCTTTCTTTTTCGTCTAAATCTTCCCATGTTTTTTCATCTGTCTTGAGAGTTTCATATTTTGTAACATATTCTGGCGGCATCAGTGACTTAGAAAGCATGCCGATATTTACGAACCCATCTCCCCCAATATTAACTCTTTTTTTCTTGTAAGTTGAGGCCACAGATAAGCGCTCTTGGACTTGTGTTATTTTTACTCTAACCTTTGGTCTTTCTAATGAACCAAGAATATTCCCTGTGTCAGGGTCAACAATATCTTCATCGTTTTGATCAAGAACATCAAACAACATGCCTACTTCAATACCTTGTTGGCTTCCTGCTGCAATAGCAATTTCTCGTGAGTTTAGAATTCTTGCAACTTTTGATCTAATTAGTTCACTCACTGCTATTCTCCATGTGTTTTAAAGATTTTAATTTAGAACTTAATTCTTCTATTTCATCTGGTACTAAATCCTTCCAATCTTCTAGAGCGTCATCAGCGGTAGCAAGTTGCTCGATAACAATAACTTCCATTCTTTCAAGCGTTATTTCTTTTGATTGGTATTCTTTTGAATTTGAAATTTCTATCGCAACTCTGGAGAGGCTTGCATAAAGAGACATCAGTCTTCTGAATGCTGAACGAGCATGAGGTTTTATAATTTCCTTAGCGGATTCAGTTGAGGAATATTTTCCCAGAAAATAGGAACCAATCAATCCAGAAAGTAATGAGAATAGTTGTAAAAGAGTGTTTTCAAGACTTGTTAATTGTCGTTGGGATGAAATTATTATTTGCATAACAGCAACAATTATTGCAACAACAATCAAAAAATATGGAAAAAGATTATCTTTTCTTATCATATAAATTTGAATTCCAATATTAAAATTACCAATTTTTATATTATGAATTTACTTAAAGAAATTAGCAATAATATTATTTTGGCTTAATAAATAAAAAATTTTGCCAATATATAAGTTAATTATGGCTATTTAAACTAAATATAGAATAACTTTGGTTATATATATTTTGTTTTTTGTCGATAATTTTTTTAAGAGTAGTTCTCTCCAGCAAAACAAGGATGTATTGCCGGTATTATATTCATGGATGACACACAAACTATTAATTATAGTTGAGGTGCGTTATGAAGTTTATGTTGGAAATGCTTATGCAAGAGATCCTTGAGCAATTTATGGAGTGGTTGGTTGATGCTCTTTACCTTAATATTAATCAACTTATATCTACTTTTCCTGATATTTACTGTAATTTTATGAATTCTTGGTTTTAGGATAGTATCTACATTTATGCAATAAGGGGTTGAAAGTTGGGAACGGGTTCATAAGGTATTTTCCAAAACCATATGAGAACGAACTTTTATACAGTGTTATTGCCAGATACCACAGACATACAGGCATTTCATCAGCTAAAGCCACCCCTGAAGAGCTTTTTGGTGACAGAAAAGTCGTTGCGGTCTATGATCTCCCCAGCCATTTAAGCGCACTTGCGAATACTCTGAATAGATCAGGTTTTCCTTGCTGTGCGGATGATTTGATCAATAAAAATACCTTGTTTCCTCTCTATGCGAATTTCATCAAAAATAATAGATTACAAACTGCTCGTGCAAACATGCTTTCTGGTAAAGGCGGAGCACTGCACAATCTGCTTGGTTTGATGGCTTCCAGCGTCCCAAATTTGCAATTTTTCAAATATTGCCCAGAATGCAATATAGAATCTATTAAGAGGTACGGAGAGCTATATTTAAACCGGTTACACCAGATGCCGTTCGTCTATTTCTGCCCAATTCATGAAAAACAGTTAATCTGCTCTTCAATAAGCATCAGGCAGTATAATAGGCATGAGTTTGTCTATCCGGATGAAAATTTAATGCGTATTGGGATACTGGATGTCTTTAATAGTCATGAGAGTGGCTTCTTGATAAAAGTAGCATCTATAGTAAAAGAACTTATTGAAATGGACACAGGAATTAATGACTGGCGCACAAAATATATGTCGATTCTCAAGCTGCAAGGATTTATCCGTGGTTCATGCATAGTTGACAACTCAAAGCTTCTGTCCGAATTCAAAAGTTATTATGGAGAATCATTGCTTTCGACTCTTAAATGTTCTGTAAATGATAATGACTGGCTATTTTCAATTGTCCGCAAACACCGTAAAGCATTTCATCCGATAAGACACATTCTTATGATTCTCTTCCTTGCTGACTCGCTGCAACAATTCATGGAACATAAAGCAGTTGATGTATCAACTCAGCGTCCGATAAACTACCCTGAAAGGAGTTTTACTGCATATCATGCGTCTTGGCTTTCGTTGAAAGAAAAACATCCTGAGAAGTCGAAGAATGAGCTTAGGCGGCTATCGCCTAAAACGTACGCTTGGCTCTATCGTAATGATAAGGAATGGCTGGGTATGAATTCTCCCTCTATCCGTTTGCCGCAGGCACAAAATAAGCGTGTTGACTGGCATAATCGAGACATAGAAATTGTAGAAAAAGTTGCTATAGCTATCAAAGAGATTGAATCAGTTTCAAAACCGTTTCTTCGTGTAAGCATTGGTAGAGTTGGCAAGATGATTGGTCAGCTTACTCTTCTTGAAAAGCATATAGATAAGCTGCCGTTAACAAGAAAAGTGCTGAAAGAGAAAGTAGAAGATACATATACGTTTCAGAAACGTAAAATTGACTGTGTGGTTTGTGCTGTTACTGGGGCGTTTGTTAATGAGTCGGACATTTATAAGAAAGCTACGGTGGCGAAAGGAAGATGTGCAGAGACTGATAAATATATTTCCTATAAAGTTCGGATATACAACGAAAATATGGTAATAATAAAAGAAACTATCTAAGTAGGTTTTCTAATGTCATCATATCGATTTTTCAAACCAGATGAGATGAAAAAAGCAGAAGTACATTGGGTTGGTACGTTTTGGCGCACGAACAATGGTAACTGGAATGTAAATGTGTATTTGTTATACGACGGCCAAATCGTTCAGACATATTTACCGATAGGGGCAATGCCTTATTTAGCAGTAGGGGCGCAGGTTGTTGACGGATATCTCAGAGGCAGTCAAGCCACTGAAGATTTGAAAGAGTTTAGAATTAATGATTTAAGCGCAGGGAGTTTAATTCGGCTTAGTGAAATGCCTAAGAGTCTCTGTTCATTTTATGGTAATAAATATCTAGCAAATGAACTCGTATATAGATACACCAAAGACAACAGGGTTTATTATATCCCTCAAACTGAAATAATTCGTTCCTTGCTGACTGTAAATACTACTCTGGCAAACCATATTGTATTACCGGAAGGATTGAGCCTGCTGATTTCAAAATATGAGCTTGCAGACGATAAAGTTACCGTTGAAGTCGCAAAGGAGTTTCCAAAGAAGCTCCTCATGCATACCAATATCATCCATCTTATGTCACTCTTCCTGTCAGGTTCTTTACGTCGTCTGTGGAGCAGTGTTTATGCTAATACCATAAAAGGGAATAACAATAAACAGATGCTTAATCTCGTCCCTTTAAAGGGTATAAAAATCTATTTCAAATATGCATCCATGTATAATTCTTATTTTGTTAAAGAAATACGGGAGATAGAAGGGTTTCGACCTCCATTCAGTTCTGTTGTATTTAGTCATCCGGATGTGAAAGATTATATTGGAGATCCCGAAATAGAAAAAAGAAAGATTCCTAAAGGTGATAAAGGTGACCGTGAACTGGATAACACCACAGAACCGGGTGCAGATAACAATCGTGATGTTGCTTGGCATGACAGCATATGCGTTAGAATGAAGTTTAAGGGTGTGAAGGCTGAGCATTCTTTAGAAAAGATTGATTCGGCTAAGAAACAGATAAAAAATGTGAATACTCAGGAGAGTGTCTTCAAATATAGCCTTGGCAACTTCGTTGGAAATGGTAAAGGGAAGCCTATTGAACTCCAAAACCTTACCGCATTGCCGGCTGATGTTGATGTATACGGTTTAGAAAAATTTTTAGCGGCAGTTTCTGCTATGGAGCGGTCCGGGTATGCCAAGGTCCACAAGGTGGTCGTTGAGCCTCTTGAAGGAGATACTGCTTTCGTGAGGATCGGTAGCCGCAATAGAAGCTGCGCCATAGTATTTGTAGAAAACTCAGTGATAATTGAATTTAGCAGACCTGACGAGTATCCTATTTCAACACTCATAATCAATAGATATGACCATGCCAGCATCTATGATAACATCAAACGTCTTATTGTCAGTGCCATCGAAAATAACGGCCATTGGGATACGGGCTTTTTAGATGGCTTCCATTCTTTCAACTATAAATTTGCAAAGCATAGTAAAGCAGATGTCCCCTATAAATGGGGTTATAGGTTGCTAGCAAAGATAACACTATTTTAATTAAAAAATATTTAAAATAGGTGCTTTGAATATGGAATCCTATTTACTTAAATTAGCTTATATGCTAATTTATTATTATATGAGATTATATATTAGCATATTTGCTAATTATTGTCGGAAGTTGACTATGCTAATAACTGAAGAAGAATTACAGGTAAAATTAAAAAACTTTTTAAAAGCAGAGCTAAGGTTAAGAGGATTGACCCATCAATCACTTGCTGATTTGCTTTCAAAAGATGGTCAATATGTAACAAAGATATCTATTGATAATAAGTTATCGAGAGGGAGCTTTAGTGCCGCATTTTTTTTTCAGTGTATAAAAGTCTTAGGGTGCGATATAGACGATCTTCAAAAAATAGTTAAGCTGTAACTATTTGATTAAGTGCTGTAGGTATTGAATTTAAGGTAGAATTAAAAATGACAGAAATGAAACTAAAAAGGAGTACTTTATGCTCCACATAAGCTTGTGGACTGGATTGTTGAGTATGTTATGGAGCAGTCCAGTTCTATGTTAGCAGTATCAGAACCAAACTGTAAAAAGAGTGTATTAATAGACGAATTAATGAAATATGACAATACTATTAAAGTTATTCAGGGGTAATGAAATTACATGTAATAGCTTATTTTTTGATTTGAAAGTAACAATACATAATTCAGGTATCTTATTTCTGATACAAATGGTTATGACAGTATTAGTTACCAACTATAATTTAAACATACAGGATTGATTAAAAATTTTTTAAAGGCAGATGATGAAATTTAAAGCAGACCAGACGACACAAAAGCTTAGGGGGGGGTACTACACTCCTCAATATTTGGCGGACTATGTAGTTAAATGGGCATTAAGAAAGCAACCAAACACTATTTTAGAGCCCAGTTGCGGTGATGGAGCTTTTGTTCAAGCATTACACAATAATTCTTGTGACAAAGCATTAACCCTTTCATGTTTTGAGCTTTTTGATTTAGAAGCAAAAAAAACTCTGGAACGTTGTGAATCACTTGGTTTTCAGAGTGCAACTGTTACTGAAGGTGACTTTCTTGTTTGGGCTAATAAGCAAATCAAGGAAGGAACGATTCTATATGATGCTGTGATTGGTAACCCTCCGTTTATCAGGTATCAATTCCTAGAAAAGTCTTTCCAAGAACAAGCAGAGCTTGTCTTTAAGCAATTAAAGCAGAAGTTTACTAAACACACTAATGCATGGGTTCCATTCCTGCTTTCATCGCTGGCTATGCTAAGACCGGGTGGTCGAATGGCTATGGTTATTCCGTCAGAAATAATTCATGTCATGCACGCTCAGTCTTTACGTAGCTATATGGGAAGCATATGTTCGAAGATTGTCATTATCGATCCTAAAGAAATCTGGTTTGAGGGCACGCTTCAAGGTGCGGTAGTTATCTTAGCGGAAAAAAAAGAAGATCCGGCCATCCCATCAGAAGGTGTGGGAATCGTAAATGTAAGCGGTCTTGATTTTCTGAAAGAAAACCCAGAAGAGCTATTTAATAATACTTTAGGTATTAATGGTGAGACAGTAAAAGGTAAGTGGACACGGGCAACTTTACAGAAAAATGAGCTAGCACTACTCAAAAAGTTGATTAGCCATGAGGCTGTTTATCAGTTCAAAGAGATTGCAAAAGTTGATGTTGGTATAGTGACTGGGGCTAACAAGTTCTTCTTAGTTAATAACGAGACGATTAAGCGCTTTAAATTAGAGAAGTACTCTCACCCTATGTTTGGGCGTAGTCAGCACTGTCCAGGTGTATTATATGACTGGCAGCAACATCAAGCAAATCAGGAACGAGGCTTACCAACAAATTTTCTATACATAGAAGATGCATTTGAAAAGCTACCAGCAAAGGCAAAAGACTATATCGAATTAGGGGAAGCTGAAAGGTATCATGAGCGTTATAAGTGCCGTATTCGTAAGCCGTGGTATAAGGTTCCTTCGGTATATAGTACTGAGGTAGGTATGTTGAAACGCTCCCATGAAGCCCCCCGCCTGATTTTAAATCAAGTTGAAGCTTATACTACTGATACTGCTTATCGCATCAGATCCTCTTTTACGAATGCGGAAAACCTTGTTTGTAGTTTCTTCAACCCACTCACAGCAATCACTGCTGAGTTAGAAGGGCGCTACTATGGTGGTGGGGTATTAGAGCTTGTTCCATCAGAAATTGAAAAAATTTACATCCCCATACTTGACGGACATAAGCATGACCTGGCAACTCTTAATCGACTTGTTAAAGATGGTAAAGTTGAAGAAGCGATGAGGTTACAAGGCGACTCTATTCTTTCCAAACTGGGGCTAACTGAGCAAGAGATCACAGATTTAATTAGTATCTGGCGTAAATTAAGAGACAGGCGTTTACGCAAATAGTACCTATTTTCTTATAAATTTTATTGCAGAAGACTGTACACTTATGGTATATTGATTTTCAGAATTTATACTTTAATGTGTTTGTGGGGAGGTAAGTACCTATGCCGACAAAAGAAGTGTGGATCAAAACCAATCTGCCAGAAGGTGATTTGCAGTTACTGACATCTTGCAACGCCTCTGGAGTGCTGCGATTAACACAATCAGGGTACGGTATCGATCAAACTACATATTTTAGAAATACAGTTTTTAGGAACCTGGCTTGGCGTGCGATTGATGGCAAAGAAATGGCACGTGCTAAATTTAAAATATTCATTCATGGAAATGATCGAGGAACATTCACGTTAGAAATCAGCTATAAGCCGTCATGGGAATCTGGTCAGAATAACTACACAACAGGGTTACATTGGGGCGATGCTGTTAACGTTATACAAGATCATTCTTTAATAGGGAGAACACTAACTTTATACGAAGTTAATAACGAACCCTACGACTATCTGATTGATATACGATAAGTTCTATATTGCATGGGAGCAACCTCTCTTGCTTTTTTATCTATCATATAGATTTGTACAAATCTTCAACTGACGGGATCTTACAGTCTAAATCACCAAGTCCGAACAAATCCTTAATCAATCCATCCATTTTCTTAGCATCACTATCAAACTTTCGTTCAAAAGTTAGTTTTGAACGCGCATCCGCTTTTAAAATATCAGCATGTAGCTTGTTTAAGCTCTTCTGGAGATCTGCAACAGCTTTGTGTTTTTTCACCTCAGTTGGTTTTATGAAATCGATAGTAGGGATTGGCATTCGTTTCTGAATTTTAGTTCCACGAGCAATAAAGCCACCTCGAAATACTTCGCCGTAAACAGAAGCAAACCACTCTAAATACCTTGAAGTAAGAACTGCTTGTATATAATAGATGGAGTACTGGCATGTATCAGGTACGTTTATGATGCTATAACCAGCCGTTCCGCCTGATGAGACAAAAGTTCTGTGATTATCGATTGAGTACTTGAAGCCATTAGATAAAACACCAACAATGATTTTCTGTGCCACGTCACAGTTTTCAAGAGCTTGTGCTCGTCCATACCTATACCATTCATTAGGTGTTTTTGGGTCAGGCTTAATAGAGCGCTTTCCGTTGTTTAAGTGTTTTTTTACTACCTGCAAGAAATCAAGCATTCTTGGAAAGTTATGCAGCAGTTCGTCATACTCAATGAATAATACTCTTTCACCTACTTTTTTGTATGGGTAGATGACAAAAGCATTTGGCTCAACGTCCTTGTATGTATAGAAATGATCTTCTCCATTGCGGACAGTTTCAAAATAAGGTCGTGTAAGTTCTTTTTCTACTTGGTACTGCTTTCCTTCATACTCAAAGAAGATATAGCCATTTTCTGTTTTTATTTCTTTATGAATATAATGAGCAGTCGCACTTGTCTGAATACCGTTCTCAATAGCCTTTTTACCTAAAACTTCCTCTAAAGTGTTAGATTTGCTATACATTTTTTTCAATATATCGTTGGTTTCTTTTTCAAGAATCCAAGTGTCTGAATCAAGTGTATCAACTTCATAGGTACTTGAAAGTAGTGATCTATCCTCACGATTTAGCCACTTTTTGTAGTCTTTGACTTCGTAGAAGGAAAACTTATCATGCTTTGATTTAGTTAAAAACAACAAGCATGTATATGTTGTTTTGTCCCTGAAAACCTGATTTGAGCCAAAAGAAATAAGTTTATAAAGGTACTTGTTATCTGCCAGAAGTTTTCTAAGCTTCTGACCTGCACCAACTTTAGTAAATTTTGAAGGCAGTATGTAGCCAAGTTGGCCACCTTCTTTTAGGAGCTGCATAGAGCGTTCAACAAACAGGAAGTATTTGTCAAATTGCTTATGTGCTGATTTGAATTTTTTCTTGTAGATTGTAAGTTCAGCTGGTGTAATCTGCTGCATGTGCTCAGTAGCCATATAAGGAGGGTTTCCAACAATCACATCAAAACTATGGTTTACATTAAACGGATTCACCTTTAGTAAGTCAGATTGCTTAACATTGTCTGACAAATCAATCAGGCTATTGCCAAATAAAATATTATTGTCAGTCCTTGGCAATATTGGTTTTTTAGTTCCGATTGTATCATTTGACTCACCCTCCAGCAGCTTAAGGAGCAGGCCAAAAGAACAAGCATTAACCGCATTGAAATCCTTATCTACACCATAGATACAGCGAGTTAGTATTTTCTTTTTGGCTTCAAACTTTAACTTATAACTATGTGGCGTAAGTTGTTGCAACTTAGACTTATCATGGTCAATATAATAGTCCGTTAGGACATCTTGAATAGATTGAAATACTTCTAGCAGGAATGTCCCTGAGCCACATGCTATGTCTGCAAACTTGGAGCTTAATATCTGCTCATCAGTCTTACCTTTGCAATACTCAACAATGGTATTACGTACAATTTCTTTTACAATGTGATTTGGTGTGGTGACTACATCTCTATCAATATGATTATCTTTAGGTTGAATTTCCACATCACCTTCTGAATTGACTTTGATGCGCTCGCTTAGAAATACCTCGTAAATGTTGCCTAAAATATCAGAGGAAAAAACTGAAAATGAATAGGTGCTCTGCGGGAAATAAAGCTGCTCAATAATCGCCCAGATACTAGATTCTTCATCACCGATCAACTCATCGATATGACTTAAAGAAAATAGACCAGAGTTATACTTTTTGTCAGATTGTTTAAGTTGCTTGGTTAGTGATTGAAAGTCCCGATTTGCTGCATAATGATAAAGAGTTTCATATTCTTCTAAATCACGGTCTTCACACACCCTCAAAAATACTATGCTGTTTATATAGTTCTGAGTAAGGTCATTTAATTCCTCTTCATTTAACTTTGGCTTTATCTTCAAAAACTCGTCAGCCAGCATCAGACGCCATTGGTTAATTTGCTCTAAGAAAAGGTCATCAACACTATATCTTGAAATTTTATCTTCAATGCCAGACCACTCATCATCAAAGCGCCCTGTATACACACTTTCTCGACCAACAAGGTGCAGAATCTCTTCTATGTTGTCAACAAGCTCAGTGTAGTGGTAGAGCTTAATTCGTGAGTTCGTAACTGTGTCAGCTTCTGCTACTTGATTCGAACAGTCATAGATAGCCGTATATTCAAAGTTTGATAGTACAGAAACCTTCAATTTAGCAGTAAAGCCATAACGCCTTAATTGCTTTGCTGGTTCTGGGTCTGATTCTATATGAACACTTGGTTTTTTAGCTTCTACAAAGAATTTTCTTTCAGCGAAAAGGCGAAAAGTGTAATCAGGTTTTTTAGCATTTTCACCTGCCTTTGTTTTTAGCCCTTCTTCAACCAATACTTCTCGCTCATTTGTGGGCTTGCCATTGGAGTTTGTAATATCCCAACCAAGAATTATGAATAACTGGTCAAGGAAGTCAGTTCTAAGTTGAGTTTCATTATAAGCAGGAGAGCGATGTAAAGCTAAGTCTCCTTTATAGCGGTCAACTAATCTTTGTAACTGTTCAGTTTTTGTCATTTTTTTCCCATAGCTAACCTGATTAGGTGTTTGTAAATTTAAGTATACAAATTGTCACATAACAGCAAACTTTTGTCTACGAATAAGTAATTAAGCCGGAGGGTTAGCACTCAAAGAGGCGGGCTAAGATATAAATGTGGGAGGTATTAATTAGGCTTTTTAGGATGAAGTTTAAGCATGTACATAAAATTGTAGAAACGTCGTCTATGTTAAACTAAACTACGAAATTTACGATGAAACTTGAAGAGATGAAGCTAGAATTGAGCCTTTACACAGTTAATATGACAGGCTCCCCAAGTGAGTTAATCTATAACATATTTACATATTTGAAGAATATGTGAGGTGTGATTCAATTTGTTCCATAGGCGGCAGAGCATAGCCTTTGTTTTGATAGCCTATGAGAGACACGTATCCATTCTGAATAACCTTAAATTTTGGATGAATATTATTAAGGCTTATGTCCAACATTCAGAGTGCCACTGCACACTGCTCAAGTTTTACCCCACGATTTGAGAGCTCATTGGCGAGATCTGCAATTTCATTTTTGATCTTAACATCTTCAGGCGCAACATAACTGTTGCTGATGGTTATGAATCTTGATGCTGGCCCACGTACAGCAACAACTACAACTGGATTTACACCGCTTTCGGTAATGTTATCCATGGTTTCAAGAATGAATGAAAGACTTGTTTTTAGCTTGTTTGCTTCTCCTTGGTTGAGATCAACAACGAATTTCGCTGTTTTAAGACCCTTCAATGAATCCGGTTCGACAAATGCAGGAATTGCCAGAGTTAATATAAATAATGCGATTAATAACGTCTTCATGATGTACTCCTATTAAAGGAATTACCCAACTTATTTGACTGAGACTATTTGAACGTTTGCAATTTTTCTGGTGAAGTTTTTTCCCAACATGGTACTATTCTTAAAAAGGGTGCGAGTTTATTAGTGACTTAGAGTTGGTTTTTTACCCAACATTATTTTGCCAAGACACCTTTTTGTATTAAATAAGGAGTTATGAGTTGATAACGGAACTTTCGTTTCTTGTGTTTCTGATACTTCTGAACGCTTTTTTTGCGGCATCGGAGATAGCGCTTATCTCACTGAATGACAATAAACTTAAAATGCAGGCGGAGAGCGGAGATAAAAAGGCGATACTCATTCAATCCCTTCTCAGCGAGCCGGGCAGGTTTCTCGCCACCATACAGATAGGTATCACTCTGGCTGGATTTCTTGCCAGTGCGTACGCGTCAGAAACTTTTGCCGACAGATCCGCACATTATCTGTCATCAACTTTCCCCAACATACCTGAACACTGGCTTAAGACTCTTGCCATGATTGCCATAACACTTATTCTTTCGTATTTCACACTGGTTCTGGGCGAGCTTGTGCCGAAACGCCTCGCAATGAAGAAGGCGGAAGCCATTGCAAGATTCACCGCAAAGCCATTGCAGGTGCTTTATGTCTGCACGGCACCTTTTGTTAAACTGTTGTCCGTTTCTACCAACTTTTTTGTGCGTCTCGCAGGCGTTAACCCGGACGAAGAGGACGAGCATGTGACGGAAGAGGAAATCCGGATGATGGTGGATGTAGGCGAAGAGCGCGGTGCTATACATGAAACAGAAAAGCAGATGATCAACAATATATTCGATTTTAACAATAAGAACGTTGCGGATATCATGACCCACAGAATAAAAATATGTGCTTTGCCTGTTGAGGCGGATTTTGAAGAGACCATACGAGTGCTTAAGGCAGAGCAGTATTCACGCATACCGATATACAAAGAGAGCATCGACAATATCGTTGGAATACTCCAGTCAAAGGACGTTCTCAATTTTCTTGCGGAGAACCGGACGAGTGACGGGTTTGAGCTTGTGAAGATGATGCGCGAGCCGATGTTTGTTCCGGAGACAAAGCGCCTGGACCTGCTTTTCACCGGCATGCAGGCGAATAAACGCCAGATGGCGGTTGCAATAGACGAATACGGCGGCACGGCAGGGATAGTCACTATAGAAGACCTTCTGGAAGAGATAGTGGGCAGCATTGTCGACGAGTATGACGATGAAGAGCAGGAGATAACCGAGAGCGGCGAGAATATATTCATCGTTGACGGTTCGCTGAATCTTTTCCGTCTGCGCGAGTTCTTTATGGCGGATTTTCCCGTGGACGACTTTGATACAGTCGGCGGATTCGTCACAGGACTTCTGGACAGGATACCTGTTACGGGAGACGTTGCGGAATGGAATAATTTTGTCTTTACGGCGGAAAAAGTTCAGGACAAACGCATCACAAAGGTGCGGGTGCAGGTGAAGACAGAGGATGAAGAGGATATAGTTTAGAGCATTTTTATAAAGAACAACGTATCTCATGAAAAGATGCCAAAATCAAATCAAAATGAGATCTCTTCGTCACTGTCGCTTCTCGCGAAGAGGGAATAAAAATCACGTCTCTGGAACCCTTTAAGGGTGAAGCAGTCTCGTATTTCGATATGCCGCATAACTTAAGAACGCTTTAAAAGAGTATTCCTGTCTGCGGGGTTTCTTTGCGCAGAACGCCGGTTTCTATGTTAAAGTTTTTACGGCAGTATTTAGCATAGCTCTCAAGTAGTTCATAATCGTTGTTCTCCTCGCTGACATGCGCGAGGAACACTTTGCCAAGTCCTGTGTCGCATATGGTGCTTAAAAGCTTCACCGCGTCTTTGTTCGATAGATGTCCCTTCTGGGATGCGATGCGTTTTTTCAGATATGCGGGGTATTTGCCCTGCTCAAGAAGTTTCGGTTCATAGTTGGATTCAAGCACCAGCAGGTCGGTGCAGCAGAGGAATTTTTCCACTTCTTTTGAGACAATTCCAAGATCAGTTGCGAACGTTACAACCTTTTCCATAAAACTGAAACGATAGCCGAAAGGCTCGTTGCTGTCGTGGTTTATATCGAACGGGATAACTGACATCCCGTCTATGTCGTATTCACAGCCGCCGTCCAGAACGTAGATGTGGGAAGTTTCTCCCACAGTTTTGTAAAGGGCTGATGCGGTTCCTTCGCTGGCAAATATCTTAGGTGAAAATCTGTTTATGAAAGGCTTAAGCCCGCTCACATGGTCGTGGTGTTCATGGGTGATGAAAAGCTGTATCTCTTTGCCCTGAAAGCGTGTCGTATCGACGGCGGAGGTGATGCTTTTCATCGTTACGCCGCAGTCAACGAAGACAACTTTGTTGTCAAGTTCGAGGAAATAGCAGTTGCCCGAACTGCCTGACGAGACGCAGTTGAACGTCATGCTGTCTGCACTCTGCCGAATCTGCGATAGAACAGAACAAAATAGATAGCGACGGCACAGTAAGCATAGTTCGGTTCACCTGAATCAAGAAAGCCAAGCCAAAGAAAAAAGATAAGCAGATAGAGCATTGCGTTTGTCCAATGAATTAACTCTTTCATCCTGCTAAAGAAAAACATTATAAGAAGGGTGACGCAGATGGCGGCAAGAGCAATATCGCCTTCAGTGCCTGAAGCTCCGTAGACCAGCAGAACAAGTATCACGCATACGCCGGTGAATATCATAAAGATTGACGAAAAAGGTGATTCAGCAGAAAAAAGATGTGCTTTAACAGAGTGTTTTGCATATATCTTAGACGCGATGGAAGCCGCCGTAACAAGGAGCATCAACGTAATATCGGCATCCGTTACAAGCGCCGCGGCTATCGGCACCCAGAAGGGGATTGCGGCGAAAGCCACGCACAGTGTCAACGTCAGATTTGAATAGAAAGAGAAAAATCCAGAAGGCATTATTCTTTTTCCGCCTTTTCTTTCATGGCGGCAAGCACGTTCAGCGCCATGAGAGGTGTAATGCTGTTAAGGTCGAGTTTTCTCAGCTCGTCCACAACCGGATGGTCGTCAAAGACCAGCATGGTCTGAACCACTCCGCCCATATCTTTGCCGCCCTTAGGTGTATTCACTATACCATGAGGTGAAAGCTCATTCTTTTCAAGGTTTTTTAAGATTTCATAAGCCCGCTTCACAACTTTTTTCGGAAGTCCTGCAAGCTCCGCAACGTGGATACCGTAGCTCTTGTCCGCAGTACCCTCAATAACCTTGCGCATGAAGATAAGCTCGCCTTTATGCTCAAGAACCTGCGTCGCAAGATTTTTAACGCCTTCGTTCGTGAGCGCGATGTCCGTCATCTCGTGGTAGTGTGTTGCGAAAAGTGTTTTCGCCTTAACCTTGTCAGCGATATATTCAGCAATTGACCATGCAATTGAAACGCCGTCGAATGTGGAAGTTCCTCTGCCTATCTCGTCCAGAATCAGCAGTGACTTTTCAGTGGCGTTGTTGAGGATGTTGGAAGTTTCAACCATCTCCACCATGAAAGTGGATTCGCCGCCGGCAAGATTGTCGCTTGCGCCCACGCGGGTGAAAACTCTGTCAACAAGCCCTATCTCCGCAGAAGTCGCCGGAACGAAAGAGCCTGTATGCGCCATAAGGGCGATGAGTGCGCACATCCGCAGATAAGTTGATTTACCCGCCATGTTGGGACCTGTTATGATGGACAGGCGGCTGTCTGCGGTGTTCATCTCTATGTCGTTGGGAACGTATCCGTTTCTGATGTTGCGTTCGACAACGGGGTGCCTGCCGTCTTTGATTGAGATTATATCGCTGTCAGTGACATGCGGTTTGGCGTAGTTGTTTTTAACCGCAGCCTTGGCAAAAGACAGAAGCACGTCCAGTTCCGCCGCAACGGAAGCTGAATTTCTTATTCTCTGTGCGTTTTCCGCTATTTTGAGACGTATTTCGGTGAAAATCTCGTATTCCAGTGCAAAAAGTCTGGAATCAGCGTTGAGAATCTTGTCTTCAAGGTCTTTAAGTTCGGGGATAATGTATCTTTCGCCGTTGACTATGGTCTGTTTGCGGACATAGTGGTAAGGCACCTTATCAAGCGCGCCTTTTGATATCTCGATATAATAGCCGAACACCTTGTTGTATTTGACCCTCAGCGTACTGATGCCTGTAACGCTCTTTTCACGCGCCTCAATCTTCATAAGGATGTTTTTGCTGTTGTCCTTTATGTCGCGAAGTTCGTCCACTTCCGGATTGTAACCCGCGCGGATGATTCCGCCTTCGGTGAGTGTCATCGGAGGGTTGTCGCCGATTGCCGTATCTATAAGACCAGTCAGATCGTCCAGAGCGTCAAATCCTGCCGCCATCTCAGCGATGAGGGGATTATCACAGCTTTCAAGCATGTATTTTATGATTGGGAATGTTTTTGTGGAGTTTTTAAGCCACACAAGGTCTTTTGCGTTGCATCTGTTCGCGCCTATTCTGGTTGCGATGCGCTCAACGTCGTAAACTTCCGAAAGCTGATTGCGGAGTTCTTCTGCAGTGTCCTGTCTGTTGATGAAAAACTCTGTTATCTCCTGCCGCCTGCGGATGTTTTCAACATTGCGCAGAGGATTGAGCAGCCATTTTTTCAGAAGTCTGGAACCCATGGTGGTCTGTGTATGGTTTAAAACGGAGAAGAGGGTATTTTCCTCGCCGCCGTCCCTGCTGTTCTTCACCAGCTCAAGGGTGGAAGATGCCACGCTGTCCAGATAAACACGCTCGTCGTCTGTCACCAGACGCGGTTTTAGAAGTTTAACGTCCAGCATTACCCTTTGCAGGTGCTTTATAGCCATGTATACGGGACATGCGAAAGAGTTGTCGTCTATGCCAAGAGATTTGATTGCCGCCACGCCGTAATATTCGCTGACTTCGCGCAGGGCAAGGTTTTCAGAGAAGGTGCCGAAAAAGCTGAAATCAGCTTCGTCGGTGACTTTGAAGTTGCGCACTGTCTCTTTAGGGCTGTATCTGGCGATGATGTCTTTAACGGTGCCTTCGGTGGCGGGTTCAAGATATATCTCGCCTGTGGATGAGTCTGCGAACGCCAGACGGTAATTTTTGTCGGATTTGAATATACAGGCGAAGAAGTTGTTGTCTGATGAAGGAAGTGCCGCTTCGTCAACGACAGTCCCGGGGGTCATCACCTTGGTAACGCCCCTTTTCACGATCCCCTTTGCCTGTGCAGGGTCTTCGAGCTGGTCGCATATGGCGACGTTAAGCCCAGCTTTCAGAAGCTTTACAAGATATGCCTGATAGCTGTGGTGGGGTACGCCGCACATCGGCATGCCGTTCTCTTTGTCCTTTTCGCGGGAGGTGAGGGCGATGCCCAGTATTTTTGAAGCTGTTACGGCGTCGTCGCCGAACATTTCATAAAAATCCCCCATGCGGAAAAAGAGAAGGGAACCCTGATGCTTCTCCTTCATCTCATAGAACTGCTGCATCATGGGGGTGATCTTTTCAGGTTTGCTCAAAGAAAGACCCCTTATTACATAGGTTTCAGAGTTTCAAAAGAGTGACATGTCCTGCATGTGTCCGAGTAGTCTTTTGCAGTGGCCCCGCAAGCCGAACATTTGTAAAAGTCGGCGTGTTCCAGCACCAGCGCCAGCATCGCGTTATGCTCAATGGAGAGCGACGCGCGGGCTATGATGTTGGTGGGACCGAAGTTTTTGATATACCTGTCTATGAACGCCTGCGCTTTATCCTTGTTGCCTGTTGAAAGGTAGCGGGAGATTACGTAGGTGTAGTTGAACGGGTTATCGGAACCCGCGTTTATGCGTTTGAGACAATGGCGCACCAGCCACTCGAATTTGCCCTCGTCGAAGAAGATGGTCTGAAACTTCATCATGTCGTGATGAACTGCGGTGAGACCGTCCTGAATAAAAGTTTCTATCTCTTCAACAGCTTTCGCTCCTTTGCCTTCCAGAAGATACTGGTCGATGAGCGCCATGCGCAGAACTCTTGATTTGGGGATGTATTTCAGTGCCTGAGCGAAGCATTTTGAATAGCCTTCGTTTTTGTCTGTAACGACGCAGCGGTAGTAGCAGTAGCCTATTTCGTTGTCGAGGTTCATGCCTGTCGTGCGCGCGAGGGATTTGTATGTGTTGGCAGCCTCGTCAAACTGTCCTGATTCGCGCAGAGCCTGTGCTTTCAGCATGATACCGTCGGGATCGGAAGTCATTTCAAGCTGCTTGGCAGCCTGTTTGAAATTGCCCGCGGCAAACATTATTTTGCCCAGTTCAACGTTCAGCGTCCGCTTTGTATGGCTGTCGACGTCGTCGCTTCTGAGTATCGTTTCAATGATGTATGCAGCCTTGTCGTACTGTCCGAGTTTTTTGAAAACAAGTCCCGCAGTGTAGTACGCCTCTATGCGTTCCTTGCTGTCCATGACAGCGCTTTTAAGGAAAGTGGAGGCCTTTTCATAGTTGCCCTCAGTGAGAGCGGAGAGTCCTTTTAAAAAATCAGTGCTGTATTTCATGCAGTCCTCTGTTTAGTCCATTTTATCCATGAAGGGGATGTTGCGCAGGCGTTCAAGCTCGTCTTCCTGTTTTTTCACCTGTTTTTTAAGACTGCCTATCTGGTGCGACATTTTAAATCTGTCAAGATAATACATCAGCGTGGCAAGCACTATGCCAAACAGCATGGAACCCAGAATGACTATGAACAGCGGCATTTTCAGCGTCGGCTGACCGAAGAAGTATTTCACTTCAACGTTGTCCACGTTCATAATGGCGAAAACGATTATTACCAGCGTAACGGCTATTTTGATAAGTCCTGCAATGGCTCTCATGCTTTTGTCTCCTCGTCGAATACTTTTTTCAGTTTGTCATAGGTGTCGAAAATGTGTTCTCCGATGACCCGCGTTTCGCCTATTACAGGCATAAAGTTGGTGTCGCCAACCCATCTTGGCAATACGTGCAGGTGGATATGCTGGCTTATGCCTGCGCCCGCTGCTCTGCCCAGATTGAATCCCGTGTTGAAACCTTCGGGATTGAACACTTTTTTAAACACTTTTATCGTAAGCTTGGCAAGCTGCATCAGCTCAAGCATCTCTTCATCTGTAAGATCAGTGAAGTCAGACGTATGTTTGTACGGTATCACCATACAATGACCGTTGTTGTAGGGGTAAAGGTTCATTATGATAAAAGCCGTCTTTCCCCTGTAAAGGATAAGGTTGTCCTTATCGTTCTGCTGTTTCGGTTTGGAACAGAAGATACACCCTTCGTCCTTCCCGCCCAGCTTGCTTATGTATGTCATGCGCCACGGCGCCCAGAGTTTCTTTATACCTGTCTGCATAATATCTCCGCGCGTAGGGTTTTTGAATAAAACCCTATCTATATCTTATATCAGGTTGATGTCTGTTTATCAATACCGAGGATGGGGGGAAATCACATCTTGGGTTTGCTGTTTGTGGGCAGAACAACCGAAAATACGGTGCCTCTCCCCTGTTCGGATTCAAAAGTGACTTTGCCTTTGTACCTGTCGGTCAGCTCCTTAACGATATACAGCCCGATACCCGTTCCGTTCTGCTTGGTTGTGTAAAATTCATTGAATATCATATCCTTCGTCCCGGCTGGAATTCCCGCGCCGTTGTCTTTAACAGATATAAAGGTTTCTCCGCTTCTGCGGTATGCCCGAAGGGTTATCACAGGGCTGTCGTTGTTTTCAACAGCTTCGGAAGCGTTTCTGAGGATATTCAGGAATATCTGTTCCAGATGTACGGGGTTTGCATAGATGTACCCGAGATTTTTCTCTATGTCCGTACGGAACGGTATCTCTGTCCACTTAAACAGAGTTCTGTCGGCGTAGTGGCAGAGGTCGTCTACAAATTTATCCATGTTTATCATTGTGTTGTGTCTGTCATCGTCTATTCTGGAGAAATTCAGAGTGTTGTCTATTATATCTTTGATCCGTTCGGCGTCGGAAGCTATGCGGTTTGTCAGCTCCTGCTGTTCCCTGCACCGCATGGAAAGTATGTCGGAAGTGAGCATAATGGAGTTCAGCGGGTTCTTTATCTCGTGACTGACCGCCGCCGCCAGCGTACCTATGGTCATAAGCCTGTCGTTGTGCAGCATGCTTGTGTGGATGCTTGAGACCGTGCGGAACGATTTTCGCAGTGAATAGACCATGTAATTGAAAAGCCGCGACATCCGCCCGAACTCGTCTTCGGAATCAGCATCAAGTCTTACCTCAAGGTTGTTGTTTGCAACCTCCTGCATGGCGTGTTCGATACGTTTGACGGGGGTTATGACAAGCAGATTTATCAGCACCGCGAGTACAACGAAAAGCACAATGTTGGAGATTATGAGTATCGCCTTTATGTTCGTTGCGTCATGCTCAAGTATCTCCGTAAGATACGTCAGGTTGATGTTTATGTTCAGATGTCCCAGAATCTCTCCCTCTTCCTGAAGGTGGCAGAGGTGACATTCGGGAGCGTTGGGGATTGGTGTGTAGTACGACATTACCCGTGTTCCGTTGATAACGGTTTCTTTGAAACCTTCGTCAGTGTGGTTTCTTACAATGGTGTCTATGTACGATTTGTCATATTTATGTACGAGTTCAGGGAGCGATTCGGTGAGTTTCCATTTATTGTTGAAGATATGTACGCCCATGATGTTGTTGTCTTTTTCAAGGTGTTGGACAAGACGGTTTATGGACTGCCTGTCTCCGTTGAGCATGAAGTTGTACATTGCGTTATAAATGAGCGAGGGGATGCTTTCTATGTAGTTCTTGGTTATAAGAAACGTCTGCTGTTTAACGTTTTCGCTCATTTTGTGCGCAACAACATAGCTGAAACTCATCATAATTAGAAAGATTATGGAGGTTATCTTTACCTGCAGGCTGAAAAAACGTCGGAATGATTGTTTCATGCTCATTATCATATTCTGACAAAATAGGCGGATTAAGGCAAATGTATTTTTGACCCATCATTAATGGCAGTCACATAATATTAATTATTGGCTTATAATTTGTGTCACATAAAAACAAGGTGCCTTCATATGAATACTGAGATTACCAGATCCACATTTAACATAGTTTTTGAAATGAAACTTGCGCTCAAAAAAGACATGGCGGCGGCAATTGCTTCCGGTTTCATGCTTTTTGCGGCGTTCATGTATTTCCAGCCGATAAGCAGGCTTTACCAGATAACAGAGAAAGAGAGCTATTTGGTGGACATCGCCACAGGTTTTCTATTTTCATTTTTCATTGTCGTTTCCTACTTCACAATAAAAAGGCTCGCCGAGATGAGGCGTTTTTTCAAAGAGGCGATGGATATGTCCCGAATGGATTTCCTCACGGAAATTTATAACAGGCGGGCGCTTTTTGAGATACTTGAGATGGAGTTTAATAAGAACAAGCGATTTCCGGACGGGATATTTTGCTTTGTTTTGTTCGATATAGACAATTTCAAATGGATAAATGACAGTTTCGGGCATTCGACCGGCGACGTGGTGCTGAAAGAGACTGCGAAAACCGTTATCGCGACTCTGCGCAAAACGGATATCTGCGGACGTTTCGGCGGCGACGAGTTCGGGATAATCCTGCCCTATACCGATCTCAAACGCGGCGTTCTGGTTGCGGAGAAGATACGCGAGAATGTTTCAAGGATGCTGTTCGGTCCCGTGCGCTCAAGGTTCAGCATAACATTGAGTATAGGTGTTGTGATGGTTCCAGCCGGAGAAGAAACCGACAGTGTTGAAAAACTGGTGGAGCAGGTGGACAAGCACCTGTATCTGGCTAAGAAGAACGGGCGCAACAGGGTTGAAAGCCCGCTGGAATAAAAATAAAAAAGGGAGCCGCGAGGCTTCCCAGACTGATCAAAGTCATGGAAATGCGAGATCGCGTCGTCGCATGCACTCCTCGCGAAGACAAAAAAACGTCTCTGCGAGGGTCTTAACCCGAAGCAGTCTAATGGAGTCTACTTACATTAAGTTTGTCAACAACCAGGGGCATCGCGAGGTTCCCTATTTGTATTTGCTTATCAGCCTTTCAAGCATTGAAATGAAATTTCTGACCATGGCTTCCATCTCCGGCAGAAGGTGTTCCGCTTCGTGTTTTTTGCCGGATTTAATCAGATCCATAATCTTGTGAGCCATTGTATGCACGTTCTTGTGAGGCTCTCCCATCGCCTTATAGTCCGAATCGCTGCTGAACATCTCCATGCCTTTGCCATAGTAGAACTGTCCGAATGAGCAGGTTGTATGTGTCGGCAGGCTTATGTTGCACTGGTTTTTTGAATAGCAGTCGAAAAGCCCTTTCATCAGGTTGATGTGGGCTATCTTTGCCGCCGCGAAATAATATGCCTTGTCTGTCAGCGAATAGCTGGAATATTTGTCGGAAATACTCTTTATGCTGTTGAGCAGCATGTCGGTGTCGTTCACAAGAGAAAGAACGATATCTTTTGTCATATCGGAGTTGTGGGCAACGATGTTGACGTTGTTCATTATCTGCGCCGTTGCCGCAGACTGCTGGCTGACAGCCGCGGAGATGCCGGACACGAGGATGTCAAGTTCCTCTATTGCTCTCAGTATGGTCTGGAAGTTGTTGTATGCGTTGTCGGTGGCTCCTTTTTGCCCGTCGAGGGCGGAAACAACCTCAGCAGCGCCCTGTGACACCTCTTTTATACTGCCTGTCATGGCGCTGACCATTAACTCTATCTCTTTGGTGGATGACTGTGTTTTTTCCGCGAGTTTGCGCACCTCGTCGGCAACAACAGCAAACCCGCGTCCCGCTTCGCCCGCCCTTGCCGCTTCTATTGCGGCGTTGAGCGCCAGCAGGTTCGTTTGCTCTGAAATATCGTTGATGACCGATATAACGTTTCCTATCTGGGAAGCTTTTTCAGTCAGAGTTACTATCTCGCTTTCCAGCTTGGCTATGATATGTGCCATATTCTCGGACGATTCCTTCGCGACGTTTATGGAGTACCCGCCCTCTTTGGCAAGCTCCACGGTGGCTTTTGCCTTGTCTGCGGATTCCATGGCGGAATTCGATATCTCGCCTATTGTCGCCCCCATCTCCTCGCCTGCGGCGGCGACCTGAGTTGCCATTTCGGCGTTTTGTTCGACGGAATCGCGCACTTTCACGATCGCTGTTGAGACAGGCATGATATGTTCTCCGGCGTCGCCAACCAGAAGCAGGGTATCTGCGAAATCCTTATTCACAGCGTCCAGATATTTGTTAAAATTGCGTATCATGGTGGGCAGCATGCCTCTGATGCTGTCGCCGTTCTTGTCCTCAAGCCTGTGCGTAAGGTCTTTTGTTCCTCTGGAAAGCTCGTCCAGCAGTTCGCGCATTAAGCGCAGCGGAGCGACGATCTCCTTGAAAAGCTTATACATGATGAGCAGGAATACCACGCAGGTTGCAACTGAAACTATTATGTAAAGTCTGAAAGCGCCGTTGTGCGAACCCTCCGCTTCCACTATCCGCCATGTCATGAAAAAACTGAACGCCATTGATATCAGGTAGATAGCGCTGATTATCCTGAATTTCTCTTTCAGGGTGAGATTGTTCATACTGTGCCTCTATATGGAAATATGTATTTCCTCATTTTTGCAAAACCCGCAATGAGACGCAAGCGAAAAGTTAAAGAATTGTAAATTGTTTTACATGCCAGATGTGGTAGGTGTATTAAAAAACCCCGCCTTTTGAACTGTCCCCCATTTTCCGGACAGTAAAAAAAGCCCCGGGCTAAGAATTAAGATGATGTCGGTATCCAGCCGGCGTCATCTTTTTTAATGTCCACTGTGGTCTTTCTTCATTATAATACCGGATA
>JBFWLW010000004.1:0-323349 GCA_050251945.1 Deferribacterales bacterium
TGCCTGTGTTCTACTGCCTTGTTCATATGCTGATAAGGCTCGTTGTCGGGTATCTTTGTTTGCATGTTTCATTCATAGCATATCGGACAAATTATAATATACGTTAATTATTTCGTGATATGCTCTAGTATCGGCGTTTATAACACTTCACATTTCTTCGTTGAAATCCAAAAAATATTGCTCATGTACACATCAGTACACTGCGCATATTTTTTGCCTTTCGCCTTGAACTGCCCGGTTCTAAACACCGAGCGGGTATCGGGACTGAGCGGAAAATATCCTGTCTCTGCGAGGAACGAAGTGACGAAGCAGTCTCGCCTTTTAGTATACGACAATGAGATAAATATGAGATCGCTTCGGGCATAAAACCCTCGCGAAGACGAAAAAGAAAGCCACGTCTCTGCGGGAAAGTCGCAGACTTACGAAGCAGTCTGACCAAAGAATAAACACAAAAAAAGCGGACCCGAAAGTCCGCTTTTTATATTTTGTGACTCCGCTCTTAGCTGAGGAGCTGAAGAGCAAGCTGAGACTGGGAGTTTGCCTGAGATATCATGGCAACGCCGGCCTGGCTGAGTATCTGGTTTTTAGTGAAATCTGACATCTCTGAAGCCATGTCAAGGTCGCGTATCCTTGATTCGGAAGCTGTCAGGTTCTCTCTCGTAGTGTCAAGACCTGTGATGGTGTATTCAAGTCTGTTGATCTGAGCACCGATTGTCGCTCTTGCACTTGAAACTTTATTCAGCGCCGCGTCGATAGCTGTAATAGCTGATTGAGCGCTTTCCTGATCGACCATAAGCACATCGGAGAGACCCAGTGCGTCTGTGTCTGCCTGTGCGATGCTTGTGTTGATGGTCTGACCTTCGTTCGCACCGATCTGAAGTTCTGTTGAGTTGTCCACAAGGTGAAGTTTGATATCTTCGGCTTCGCCTGCGTCAAACTTCATTGTCTTTTTAGTGTCATCCCAAGTAATATCAAGACCGACTGCGCTGTCTATTTCAACGTTTACGCCTGCGATAACGTTTTTCAGAGTGTAGTCGTTAACTTTGTCGGAACCCACGGTTTTGCCTGTGTGAGCGTCTGTAACTGTAACGGTCAGTTCGCTGTTTTGTCCGTCTTGTATTTTGGCGAGTGAAAGAGCGTTTATGAGGTTCTCGTCGCCGACGAATGACAGCTGGCTGTCAACTCCGAGTTTAGCTGTCTGGATAACAAACGTGCCTTCGACCGCTTCATTGGAGTTGTCTTTTTCTGTGGTTACATAATTGACAAGGTTGTTGTTAACGTCTGAAACCGTGTCGCTTACTGAGCTGTCCGCGCCCATGCCGAGAGCTTTGATAGCATCCGTTACTTTTGTTTCAAAGTCGGAGACAGTATCGTCGCCTTCAAGGTAGATGGTCTGTGAAGTACCGTTACCGTAGATTGTCAGTTCCTGGGTCTGGTCAAATATGTTACGTCCGTCGTCAGTAGTGAACAGAGCGATGTCTCTCAGTTTGGTTGCAGATGTTGCGATATCGCCGCCGCCTCTTACTTCAAGGTCGAAAGAACCTGTGTCGGTAAGACCTGCGGGAGTACCGCCGTTGTTGCTCGCTTCTTTGAAGTTCATTGTCATTGAACCTATGTCAAGGTTGCCTGTTGATTCATCAAGAGCGGCGTAGTAAACGGTTACGTTGTTGTAATCAATGGTATCGTCGCCGTTGTCTGCTTTAGTCAGAGAGTTGGTAGCGGTGTACTGCAGAGTGGGTCCTGCCTGGCTGGAAGGTCCGCCGGATATCTGAATAGTACCGCCGCCGGATGTGGCAACGCCTGCGCCTGTGGAGTCGCCTGATACGCTCAGAAGTATCTTGTCGCCTTTCTGAACGTTGCCTGCCGCGCCGAGATCAATTGTAGTATCAATTGTCAGAGCGTCTCCGTCTGCATCAGTTGCGCCTGTTGCAAGACCTGTAACAGTGATTGTGCTGCCGCCCACGTTGATAGTGGTGTCGGCCCAGTCGCTTGCTTCGCCTGTTTTCGCGTTGACAAATCTCACTGAAACAGCAGCAGTACCTGAAGATGTAGTGGTGAAGTTTTCATCAAACTTGATCTCAAGGTATCCTGAATCTGAGAAGTCTGTGGAGTTTGCAGCTGCGGATGTAACGGAGAAGCTTGATCCTGCCTGAGCGTATGTAGCTGTGACAGAGGCTGAAGTCGTTTCAACAGCCGTTTCGCCCACTGTTACTGTGTAATAGCTGGTGCCTGATGTTGCGACGGTTTTAATGTCTGAAACGTTACCTACGTTAGTAGTGTTGTCAGTTCCTGCGGCAGTTGTGATCTCACCGCCGACAGCGTCGTCGTTGAGTGTCATGACGTCTGTTTTATAGACGTAGTTCTTTCCCGCTTCAACTTCGATATTCAGGTTATAGTTGCCTTCTGCAACCTTACCTGTGACATTTACGTCGATAGCAGATGTTTTGTCTGTCGACCAGAGAGCTGTTGCGTCACCGTTCAGCAGTTTCTTGGTGTTGAACTCTGTTGATGAAGCAACGCGGTCGATTTCTTCTTTGAGCTGATCCACTTCTTTCTGGATTTCCGAACGGTCACTTGATGTGTAAACGCCGTTGGATGCCTGAACAGCGAGCTCTCTCATTCTCTGAGTCATTTCCTGAATGGTTGCCAGACCGCCTTCAGCAGTCTGAAGCATTGAAATACCGTCCTGGGCGTTCATGGAAGCTCTTTTAAGACCTGAAATCTGCCCGCGCAGTTTCTCAGAAATAGCGAGACCTGATGCGTCGTCAGCCGCGCTGTTGATTCTGAGACCTGAGGAAAGTCTTTCAAGGTTCTTGGAAATGTTGTTGCTTGTCTGATTTACATAACTCTGCGCAACGAGAGAGTTCGTGTTCGTGTAAACTGTAAGTGCCATGATATTACCTCCGTGTAATGATCACCGACCTCCGTGCCGGTGGCTTTGTTAATGGCCAGTCATATTAAACTGTTGTTCCAGAGCAAAATGCCCTATATCCGATATGGATTGAAGATTGTCTTTTAACCTCTCTGTAAAGTTATTCGCTCCAAGCGGAACTGAAAACAAAAAAGACCGATGCTGTATTTCCTACAGTCATCGGCCTGAGTGTTTCAGTACCTTTCATATTCTTCTGTTGTGGTATTAGTATCGTCATGACAAAAAGGAAACTTTAAAGAATTTTTTTGAAAAAATTTCGTGTTTTAGAAAATACCTTTATTTATTAGTAAGTTATCGTTGACAAAATAATAAAAAAAGCGAACGCAACGATCCGCTCAGGTTCATGGCAGGCATTTTTTCTGCCTTAAACCTGAGCGGACCCGAAGGTCCGCCCTTTATATTGCGTGACTCTGCTCTTAGCCGAGGAGCTGAAGAGCAAGCTGAGACTGGGAGTTTGCCTGAGATATCATGGCAACGCCAGCCTGGCTGAGTATCTGGTTTTTGGTGAAATCTGACATCTCTGAAGCCATATCAAGGTCGCGTATCCTTGATTCAGAAGCTGTCAGGTTTTCTCTTGTAGTGTCAAGACCGGTGATGGTGTATTCAAGTCTGTTGATCTGAGCACCGATTGTCGCTCTTGCACTTGATATTTTGTTCAGCGCGTTATCTATCATGGTGATAGATGACTGTGCGCTCTCCTGATCGACCATAAGCACATCAGAGAGACCCAGCGCGTCTGTGTCTGCCTGTGCGATGCTTGTGTTGATGGTCTGACCTTCGTTCGCACCGATCTGAAGCTCTGTTGAGTTGTCCACAAGGTGAAGTTTAACGTCTTCGGCATCGCCGGCTTCAAACTTCATAGCCTTTTTAGTGTCATCCCAAGAGATATCAAGACCGACTGCGCTGTCTATTTTAACATTTACACCTGCGATAACGTTTTTCAGAGTGTAGTCGTTAACTTTGTCGGAACCCACGGTTTTACCTGTGTGGGCGTCTGTAACTGTAACTGTCAGTTCGCTGTTTTCAGCATCCTGAATCTGTACCAGTGAAAGAGCGTTGATGAGGTTTTCATCACCGACGAATGACAGCTGGCTGTCTTCGCCAAGTTTAGCTGTCTGGATAACGAACGTGCCGTCAACAGCTTCGTTGGAGTTGTCTTTCTCTGTAGTTACATAGTTGACAAGGTTGTTGTTAACATCTGAAACTGAGTCGCTTACTGAGCTGTCTGCACCCATTCCGAGAGATTTGATAGCGTCAGTCATTTTTGTTTCAAAATCTGACAGAGTATCGTCGCCTTCAAGGAAGATGGTCTGTGAAGTACCGTTTCCGTAGATTGTCAGTTCCTGAGTCTGGTCGAATATGTTACGTCCGTCGTCAGTAGTGAACAGAGCGATGTCTCTCAGTTTGGTTGCCGATGTTGCAACGTCACCGCCGCCTCTCACTTCAAGGTCTAAAGAACCTGTGTCTGTGAGACCTGTAGGAGTACCGGCGTCATTGCTCGCTTCTTTGAAGTTCATTGTCATGGAACCTATGTCAAGGTTGCCTGTTGATTCATCAAGAGCGGCATAGTAAACGGTTACGTTGTTGTAGTCGATGGTATCGTCGCCGTTGTCTGCTTTAGTCAGAGAGTTGGTAGCGGTGTACTGCAGAGTGGGTCCTGCCTGGCTGGAAGGTCCGCCGGATATCTGAATAGTACCGCCGCCGGATGTGGCAACGCCTGCACCTGTAGAGTCGCCGGATATGCTCAGAAGCACTTTGTCGCCTTTCTGAACGTTGCCCGCAACGCCGAGATCGATTGTAGTATCAATTGTCAGAGCGTCTCCGTCTGCATCAGTTGCGCCTGTTGCAAGACCTGTAACAGCGATTGTGCTGCCGCCCACAGTGATTGTGGTGTCCGCCCAGTCGCTTGCTTCGCCTGTTTTCGCGTTGACAAATCTCACTGAAACAGCAGCAGTACCTGAAGATGTAGTGGTGAAGTCTTCACCGAATTTGATCTCAAGGTATCCTGAATCTGAGAAGTCAGTGGAGTTTGCAGCGGCGGATGTAACGGAGAAGCTTGATCCTGCCTGAGCGTACGTGGCTGTGACAGAAGCTGAAGTGTTTTCAACAGCCGTTTCGCCCACTGTTACTGTGTAATAGCTGGTGCCTGATGTTGCAACTGTGTTGATATCTGTTACTGAGGAAACGTTGGTAGTATTGTCAGTTCCTGCGGCAGTTGTGATCTCTCCGCCGACAGCGTCTGCGTTGAGTGTCATAACGTCTGTTTTATAAACAGCGTTTTTACCTGCTGAAACTTCGATGTTCAGGTTATAGTTGCCTTCTGCAACCTGACCTGTGACATTTACGTCAATAGCGGAAGTATTGTCTGATGACCAGAGAGCTGTTGAATCACCGTTCAGCAGTTTCTTAGTGTTGAACTCTGTTGATGAAGCAACGCGGTCAATCTCTTCTTTAAGCTGATCCACTTCTTTCTGGATTTCCGAACGGTCGTTTGATGTGTAAACGCCGTTGGATGCCTGAACAGCGAGTTCTCTCATTCTCTGGGTCATTTCCTGAATGGTTGCCAGACCGCCTTCAGCAGTCTGAAGCATAGAGATACCGTCCTGGGCGTTCATGGAAGCTCTTTTAAGACCTGAAATCTGCCCGCGCAGTTTCTCAGAAATAGCGAGACCTGATGCGTCGTCAGATGCGCTGTTGATTCTGAGACCTGAGGAAAGTTTCTCAAGGTTTTTGGAAATGTTGTTGCTTGTCTGGTTTACATAACTCTGCGCAACGAGAGAGTTCGTGTTCGTGTAAACTGTAAGTGCCATGATATTACCTCCGTGTAATATTTCACCGGCATCCGTGCCGATGATAAGATGGTATGGCAAACGTTTTGCATTTGCAGAGCATAAGGCATGCTCTATTTCCGATTGTAGGTTATAGCTTCACTGTTAAAGTGCTCTTAAAAAGGATGCACCCCCATCGGGAACTAAAAACAAAAAAAGACCGACGCTGTATTTCATACAGTCATCGGTCTGATTGCTTCAGTACCTTTTCATATTCTTCTGTTGTGGTATTAGTATCGTCACCGCGAAAGGAAACTTAACAGAAATTGTTTATTTTTTGACCACTTATTTCTATTTTTTCGAGAATCATGATTGGGCGGGGGATTGAGAGAAAAATGTCAGAAATAACTGAAAACTTTAATGTTTTATTTTTCTTAAAAATATAATGTCAAAATTAAATATTAACGTACCGGAAAAAATGCCTGAAAAATGCCCACTGCATCAGATTGGAAAAATGAACAGAAAAGATGTGCTTCCAGCGTGACTTGCGAAATAAAGAAAGCGGCTCGTTGGAGCCGCTTTCTGTAAAAATTCATTATTATATTTTTATTCCAGAACAATACACATTGCGCCGGATGCGGCTGTATCGGGATAGGGTGTCACAGCAGCAGCAGCAGTGGCTGTCGCCGCGTAGCGTATATCCCCTGAATCAGGGGTGCCGTCGTCAAACTGAGTGTCTATGGATTTAATGACATCTGACATGACCGCAGAGAAACACACAAGATTGTTGTCGGAGAAGCCCATTATCTTTGCTGTGGATATTGCGGATGTTCCTGTGGTGCCGCCGCCGAAAACGTTGTTAGGTTCAGTTTCGCCGTTGCCTGAATAGAGATTTTCGTCTCTGAGGTCACCCCAGAACGTGCTTGTGCCCGTATCTATTTTACCGTTAGAATCAGCATCGCCGGCTATTGTTCCGGTTCTGTCAAAATAAGTCATATACGCAGTCTGAATGTTCTGGTATTCTCTGTAGAGCTTCTTGGTTTTCGCACTTTTAACCAGTTCGGTGCCTTTCACCACGCCGCCAAGAATAACTCCTATGATAACAAGCACGATAGCAAGTTCTACCAGTGTAAAACCTTTGCTGTTGTTCATTATATTCCTCCTGTTAGATAATTGCAGAACAAACAGATGATACTATAATACAGGGTAAAATCAACATGTAAAAGCATTCTGCAGACTATATTCACGAAACTATGAAAATATATTCACATTGCGCAGTTTGCCGCAATAGCTATTTTTATATTGAATACTTGATAGGGTTGTGATATAACCCTTGTTCCGTTGAAAAAGATAATCCCAGAGGTAAACATAGATGAAAAAAGATATCCATCCCAACGTACAAGATGTAGTATTTAAATGCGCATGCGGCGCTGAAATACCCACAAGATCGACAGTTGCACCCGAAAAAGCGAATGTAGCGATCTGTTCTTCATGCCACCCTTTCTTCACAGGCAAGCAGAAGTTTATAGATACTGCCGGCCGTGTTGAAAAATTCATGAAGAAATACAACAAAGCAAAATAATTTCAGAATCATGGAAAACAGCAGCGGCCGCAAAGGCGGGCTTAATGTTAAGCTGGTTGCAAAAACAGCCGACGGAGAGCTTGTTTCCGCGTTGGCCGCTAAACTGTGCTATTCTGATTCCGACATTGAAGGGCTGCTTGAGAAGATAAGCAGCAAGGAACAGTCGGACTTCATACAAAAGATAGTGTCCATGGGGCACCATTCAGTATTGGAGCATCTAAACTTCACCTTCGGCGTTGAAGGTGTGTCCCGCGCTCTCACACATCAGCTTGTCCGCCACCGCATAGCCAGTTATTCACAGAAATCGCAGAGATATGTTAAGCACGGTTCGGAGTTTGAATACATCACTCCCCATACCGTTGCCGAAAACCCTGAGCTTCTGGAACAGTATGAAAAGGCGATGCAGGACATCGGCAGGGCTTATGATAAACTTCTGAAAGCGGGGGTGCCTGCTGAAGATGCCAGATACGTTCTTCCGAACGCCTGCGAAACAAAAATAATCATCACCATGAATGCCCGCGAGCTTCTGCATTATTTCTCAATACGCTGCTGTGAAAGAGCGCAGTGGGAGATACGCGAAATGTCTTTTCAGATGCTTCGTCTGTGCCGTAAAGAGGCTCCGTCCATATTCGGCGACGCCGGACCGGGATGCGTCCGCGGTAAATGTCCCGAAGGCGCCTTCACATGCGGAAAGTCGAAAGAGATAAGAGAAAAATTCACCGACAAGAAAAACTTTCTTTAGCGTTTTTGTTCTATAGTCTTATATTCCATAAAGGAAAATCTATCTTAATTATCAGCTCCCTCCTTTAACATAAAGAAGGGCTGGGGCGGATTTGATTTATGAGAGAATATAATAGAGATTTGAAAGCATTTTCCAGAGAGTTAAGAAAGAACATGACCGATGCCGAACAGATTATGTGGAGGCATTTACGAGGAAAACAAATACACGGGCTGCCGTTTTACAGGCAGAAAATTATAGGTAGTTTTATTGTTGATTTTTATTGTCCTAAAGTTTCGGTTGTTGTTGAAATTGATGGTGGTCAGCACTATGAAAATGAAGCATTGATATCTGATGAATCAAGAGACAAAACATTAGGGGAACTTGGCATAAAAGTTATCAGATATAATAACGCGGAAGTAATGGGGAATCTGAACGGTGTTTTGAATAATCTTTATGATGAAATAAGAAAAAGAATATAGAGTCTCTCAGGTTGTTAATGAGTTAAAGATAGATTGTCTTGCCCCCTCCTTTAGCAAAGGGAGGGCTGGGGTGGATTTGATTGATATTTAATCAAAATCCCCCTTAATCCCCCTTTTTCTAAAGGGGGAGATAGGAACTAAAATTCAATTTGTCATCAGCCTGAACCTCCCTTTTACGAAAGGGAGGCTTAAATAAAACGGAGAAAATAATGGCAAAACCAAACATCGGCGGACAGGCGGTTATTGAGGGCGTTATGATGCGCGCTCCGGAAAGATTCGTAATAGCCGTCCGCAAGAGCGAAAACGAGATAGTCGTTAAAAAAGAAGATGTTAAACTCGACAGAAACAGGATATTCAAAAAACCGCTTATCAGAGGTCTGATAGCTCTTTACGATTCTCTTATCCTTGGTATACGCGCTCTTAATTTCAGCGCTTACCATTCAACAGGCGAGGGTGAGGAACACATGAGCAAGTCCGCCACGCTTTTCAGCATGGCAATGGGCATAGGTCTGGGGCTTCTGCTTTTCATATACCTGCCTTTGCAGATAACCGAGCTTATGAAGCACATTTTACCGAGCCTCCATACATCGTCGCTGCTTTACAACGCGGTGGACGGCGTTATCCGCGTGGTGTTCTTTGTGCTTTACGTCTGGGGCATATCGTTTCTGAAAGAT
The DNA here is from genome assembly GCA_050251945.1 of Deferribacterales bacterium. Taxonomy (GTDB): domain Bacteria; phylum Chrysiogenota; class Deferribacteres; order Deferribacterales; family Geovibrionaceae; genus Seleniivibrio. The sequence continues at coordinate 9,157 of JBFWLW010000004.1, forward strand.
ATAAAGCGCGTGTTCCAGTACCACGGTGCGGAACACAAGGCTATTTTCACATATGAAGAGGGTTTGGAACTTAACGTTGAAAACGCCAGAAAGATGAGCCGTTTTCACCCCCGCTGCGGAACCAGCTTCCTTATTATATTAATGCTGGTGTGCATACTGACTTTTTCGCTTATCCCCAACAATGCGAACTTCTTCGTTAAACTGGGTGCGAGGCTGGTTTTCATCCCCCTGATTGCGGGCGTGAGTTACGAGATACTTAAATTAAGCGGAAAGTTTCACAGGAACCCGATAGTTAAATTTCTGATAATGCCGGGGCTTATGCTCCAGAAGATAACCACTCAGGAGCCGGACGACAGCCAGCTTGAGGTGGCGCTTATCTCCATCCGCGCATCGCTGGACATGAAGATACCCGCAGAAGGGATAACGATAGTAGACTGAGGAAGAGATGTTTGACAAATTACAGGAAGTTAAAACCAAGTACGAGGAGATGACGAAACTGCTCACCGATCCGGAAGTAATTACGGATCAGGAGCATTTCATGAGAATATCCAAAGACCATGCGGAGATGCGCCCGGTCGTTGAGAAATACGACGAGTACATGTCCGTTAAAGCGTCTTTGGAAGAGGCAAGGAGCATAGTCGCATCATCCGACGACAAAGACCTTATTGAGCTTGCAGAGATGGAGCTTGAAGAGAACAAAGATGCTCTTGACCGCATGGAGGGTGAGCTTAAAAAGCTTCTTCTGAAGAAAGACCCTTACGATCATAAGAACATTTTTCTTGAAATACGCGCGGGTACAGGCGGCGACGAGGCTTCTCTTTTTGCGGCTGTTCTTCTTAAAATGTATTCCCGCTATGCAGAGATCAGCGGCTGGAAAGTTGAGATAGTGGATTTCAACGAAACAGGCGTGGGCGGGTATAAAGAGGTTGTGGCGCTTATCAAAGGTTACGGTGCATACAGCAAACTGAAATTTGAGGCTGGCGGTCACAGGGTGCAGCGGGTTCCCGAAACGGAATCCGGCGGTCGTATTCATACATCCGCGTGTACGGTTGCGGTGCTTCCCGAAGCGGAAGACGTTGACGTTCATATCGAACAGAAAGACCTGCGGATTGACGTTTACCGTGCAGGCGGCGCAGGCGGACAGCACATCAACACCACCGACTCTGCCGTGCGCATTACACACATCCCTTCAGGGATCGTTGTTACATGTCAGGACGAGAGAAGTCAGATAAAAAACCGTGAAAAAGCCATGAAGCTGCTGAAATCAAGAATACTTGAAGCGGAGATTGAGAAAAAGAACTCCGAAGAGGCGGCGAGTAGAAAACTTCAGGTGGGTTCAGGCGACAGAAGCGAACGCATCAGAACATATAACTTTCCCCAGAACAGGGTGACGGATCACAGAATAAAGGAATCCGCAAACCTCGACAGGTTCCTTCTGGGCGAGATGGAGGATATGATCGACGCGACGATAGCGTTCGATCAGGCTGAGAGACTCAGAGAATCGGGGCTTTGATGAAGCTGGCGGAGTTCATAGGGTTTGTCCGTGAAAACTGCCTGCCGAATCGCCATGATGCACTTGAGTTCGCATCAAAAGCGTTTTCAATAGACTATTCAAAGATACCCCTGCATCTGTCGGACGAGGTTGAGCCGGCGGAAGGGGTTCAAAATATGCTGAAAAGGCTCAGAAATGGTGAGCCGCTGGCATATGTCGTTAATAATAAATCATTTTATGGTCTCGATATGTATGTGGACGGGCGGGTGCTGATACCCCGCCCCGAAACGGAGCTGATCGTTTCCGAAATCCTTTCAATGTTTCCTGCCGACACGGAACTTAAAGTGCTGGATATCTGCACTGGTTCCGGCTGTATTCCGGCGGCGCTGCTGGCGGAACGACCGCACTGGAAGGCGGACGTTATCGACATAAGTCCGGATGCTCTGGGTGTTGCACAAATCAATCTGAACAGGTATGCTCATGGAAGGTTCCGTTTAAAACAGGGCGATGCGCTGAAAATGACGGATTACCCCGCATGCAGTTATGACATAATAACCTGTAACCCGCCTTATCTGACTGAAAATGAGTGGGAAAATTCACCGGAATCGCTGAAATACGAACCGAAAAACGCGCTCAACGACGGCGGCGACGGGCTTTCATTCTACAAAAAACTATTGGACATGATACCCGATTTATGCCATAAAAACGGGGTGGCGCTCTTTGAACTCGGGCTTGGGCAGCGTGAGGCTGTAACGGCTTGGATTGAAGAGCAAAATTACAGAATTATCAACGATTATCAAGGGATAGAAAGGGTACTGGTTTGGACAAACTCGTTATAGAAGGCGGCCGCGAATTAAACGGCACAATACGCATCAGCGGCGCAAAAAATGCCGCACTCCCCATCCTCTCCGCTGTCATTCTTGCCGACGGCGAATACAACATAAGCGAAGCACCCGAACTGGTTGACATCTCGACAATGCTCAAACTCCTGAAAGAGTTCGGTATTTCATCAGAGAGAAACGGAAAATCCGTTAAGATAAACAGCGTTTACGATCAGGATGCGTTCACAGCCCCGTATGAACTGGTTAAGACCATGAGGGCGAGTGTTCTGACACTGGGACCGCTCCTTGCCAGAAAAGGAAAGGCTAAGGTTTCACTCCCCGGCGGATGCGCCATAGGCGAGCGTCCTGTGGATCTGCACCTGAAAGCTCTTGAGGCTATGGGCGCAAAGATATCCGTGGAACACGGCTATATAGATGCAGAATGTCCTAAACTGAAAGGCGCCATAATAAACTTTGACATAGTTACCGTTACCGGTACCGAAAATATAATGATGGCGGCATGTCTTGCCGATGGTGAGACCATTCTGCGCAACGCCGCACAGGAACCGGAAGTTGTTGACCTTGCCAGATTCCTTAAAAAGATGGGCGCCCGCATAACAGGGGAAGGCACCAGCGAAATTCATATCGTCGGTGTAGAAAAGCTTTACAGCGCTGACTATACCGTTATGCCCGACCGTATCGAGGCGGGAACGTTTATCTGCTGCGTGGGCGCGGCGGGCGGCAGTGTCGAGATAACCAACGTACCCGTTGACGTTATGCGCACCACACTGGATAAGATAGCCGAGACAGGGCTTAAGATTGAGAGGATAAACAGCACCACCATAAGAGTTACCAAGGTGAAACCGCTGATATCCACCGATATCTCGACTGCACCCTATCCGGGATTTCCCACAGATATGCAGGCTCAGTTCATGAGCCTTATGGCTGTTGCTAACGGTTTTTCAGTTGTCACCGAAAATATATTCGAGAACAGGTTTATGCACGTTGCCGAGCTTAAAAGGATGGGCGCGGACATTAAACTTAAAGATAAATCCGCAATGATCCGCGGAGTGAAATCGCTCACCGGAGCGCCTGTTATGGCTTCCGATCTGCGCGCCAGCGCAAGCCTTGTGATAGCCGGACTTATGGCGTCGGGTAAGACAGAAATTTCAAGACTCTATCACCTCGACAGAGGATATGAGGATTTTGTTGAAAAACTTAGCGGGGCGGGTGCCTGCCTTGCAAGGGTAAAGGAATAATGAGAACAGACGACTGCATAAACGTTGCTCTGCCCAAGGGCAGACTGGCGGAAGATACCATAGAACTTTTTCTTAAAAAAGGAATAACCAGAGAAGGAGTTGTTGATTTCAACTCCCGCATGTTGACGTTCCATGACGAAGTGAATAATGTTAAATTTATGATGGTCAGGAACATGGACGTCTCAACATACGTCAGACACGGTGCCGCCGACATCGGCGTTGTTGGAAAGGATATACTGCTGGAATCCGCCGCAGACGTTTACGAATATCTTGATCTTGGTTTCGGATACTGCCGCCTCTGTGTAGCAGGGGTTAAGGATTCCGATCTTTCATATCGCCACGATATGGTGGTCGCAACAAAATATCCTACACTTACAAAGAACTTTTTTGCCGGTAGAGGGGTCTTCGTTGAGACTATCAAACTTTACGGCTCTATCGAGCTTTCTCCGATAGTAGGTCTTTCGGATTTCATTGTGGATCTGGTTTCCACCGGACAAACACTGAAAAAGAACGGTCTGGTCGAGGTTGAAACAATGCTGGAATCGACAGCACGCCTCATCGGGAACAAGAGCATGGCAAAGGTTAAGTATCAGAGGATACGGGAAATATTGGACGTTGTGGAGTCGGCATGAAGAAATCACATTTTTTTTTTATTGCGTTAATTCTATTCTCATTTAACGCACTTGCAGCCACCATTGACTCTGTGGAGATAACAGGAAACCGCAGGGTACCCACCGCTACTATTCAGAAATATACAGTTAAACAGGGTTCCGAATTTGACCTTGCCGCTGTGGACAAGAGTATCAAAGACCTGTTCGCATCAGGACTGATAACAGACGCCACTGTCGACATGAAAGTGGACGACGACAGGCTTGTGCTTGTTTATCAGGTTTCCGAAAAACCCTATGTAAATAACGTGTATTTCAACGGAAACTCTGAGATCAAAACAAGAGTTCTGGAAGAGACCGTGACCCCAATGTCCGGTCAGCTCCTCGACAACAAGAAGGTTGAATCCAATCAGCTTCTCATTCAGGAAAAATACGCTGACGAGAAATTCTATTCCGCTAAGATAAACGCGGAGGTTGAGGAACGAGGCAACAACTCTGTTGACGTCGTTTACTCTATAGACGAAGGCGTTCAGGCAAAGATATACGATATCAAGGTTGTCGGAAACAAACACTTCACTGCGAAAGAGCTGCTTAAAGAGATGGAAACCTCTAAAAAAGGTTTCTGGTCTTGGATTTCCGGTTCAGGCAAGCTGAAAAAGACTGAACTGCGCACCGATATGGAAAAGATACGCGCGAAATATCTGAAAGACGGTTATGCGAAGGTGCAGGTCGGCGAACCTGACATCAACATTTCAGACGATAAGAAAAAAATATATATCACCCTTAAGATAGACGAAGGTATCAGATTTAAGGTGGCAAACATAGACTACACAGGTTATGAACATGCCACGCTGGACGAGCTTAAAAAAGCCACGTCACTTAAAACGGGCGACTGGTTTAATGTTGAAAGCTATCAGAACGACATCAAGTCAATCACATCCGTTTTCACAGAGAAAGGTTACGCCTACGCAAACGTTGACCCCGATTCCAAAATGAACGACGAGCCGGCAACCATCGACCTCAAATTTAATGTTGAAGAGAACATGCTGGTGTATATCAACAGGATAAACATCAGAGGAAATACAAAATCCAGAGACAGGGTTGTCAGACGCGAGTTTGACATTGTTGAAGGCGATCTCTACAACAGCGCACTGATATCAGATTCCAAGAAGCACCTTGAATTCTTGGATTTCTATGATCAGGTGCGTATCGCAGAAACAAGGGTCAGCAACGATCAGGTTGATCTTGACGTGGACGTGAACGATAAAATGACCGGAATGTTCAGTATGGCAGCAGGTTACTCCAGTGTCGACAAACTGATCGGTACCGTGTCGCTCACACAGAAAAACCTATTCGGTATGGGATACGAACTGACAACGAAAGCTGAATTTTCAAGCAGTACGTCAAACTATACCATCAGTTTTGTAAACCCGTGGCTGTTCGACAGACCCTACAGCTTCAGTGCGGATCTGTTCAACACCAACAGGGAATATGACGACTATGATAAAAAATCGAAAGGTTTTGCTCTCGGCATCGGTCACCAGTTAATCAAACGAAAACTGTACGGCAGCGTTAAGTTCAGATATGAGCAGAACACAATTGACAATATTGAAGATGAGGCTGCGGATATCATTAAGGCGCAGGAGGGTGAATCAACTATCATCAGTATCACCCCGACACTGAGATGGTCTACCACAAACCACCCGTATCTGCCGACGAAAGGAAATCAGAGTACTATATTCACGAAACTGGCGGGCGGACCCCTCGGCGGCGATTATACATTCGGCAAACTTGGATTTGATACATCGCAGTATGTTACAGTTTTCTGGAAGGTCGTTTTCATGGCACACCTTGAGGGCGGATACATACAGATGTTCGACGGCAAAGATGCTCCCATTGCGGAACGCTACAGACTTGGCGGTATGTACAGCATCAGAGGTTACGAATACGGGGACATTTCACCTGCGGATGAGGACGGAAACAAGTTCGGCGGTACGAAGTACATTCAGAACAACTTCGAGCTTGTATTCCCCATCGCTCCAAGCGCACAGCTTATGGGCGTTTTGTTCTTCGATCAGGGGCAGTCATATGACGAAGACGAAGCATTCTTTAAACGCGATCTTGTAAGGTCTGTCGGTGCGGGTTTCCGCTGGTACAGCCCCATCGGACCGCTCAGATTTGAATACGGTCAGCCACTTAACCCCGATCCGGACGAAGGGCTTTCAGACAAAGGCAGATGGGAATTCTCCATCGGCGGTATGATATAACGGACATAATATCCAATAGGAGGATTTTAGTAACATGAGAACCAAACTTTTCTTTCTTCTGCTGATAATGGCGGTATTTTCCGCATCGGCATATGCGAAAATCGGCGTTATAGACTTTCAGAAAGTTCTGAAAGAGTCTGACGGCGGTAAAGACGTTTACGGAAAGTTGCAGGCAAAAGCGGACGAATATGACAAAAAGCTCGCCTCTGCCAATGAAACTATAAAAAAGGCACAGCAGGAATATGCGGCGAAAGAAAGCGTTGCAAACGACGATTACAAAGACAAGAAAAGGGGCGAAATCCAGAGAATGATCAGGGATTTCAACCAGAACAAGGACGACTATTCAAAAGACCTGAAAAGACTTGAGCTCAGATATCTGAAATCAATTCAGGATGACGTTCTTAAAATTATCGAGGCGCTCGGAAAAGAACTGGATATGGAAGTTATCCTTGAACAGAACAATTCCGGCGTGCTTTACCTCAACCCGAAAGTTGACATAACAGATGTTGTTATCCAGAGATACAACGTCGTATTCAAACAGCAGAAAAAATAATGAAAGCGTCTGTTCTTGCTGAAAAAACAGGCGGAAAACTTATCGGAGCGGACACGGAAGTGTCCTGTGTGTCCTCCTTTGAAGAGATTCGGGAGGGCGCGCTCGTTCCGCTGTTGGTGAAAGAACTGCCGGAAGGCGTTCTGGAATCGAAAGCGGCGGCGTTTCTTGTTAAAACAGGTTCAGAGACCGCATCCGGTAAGACGTACATAGAGGCGGACGACCCCGAGATAGCACTTGTTGCCATTCTCGGTCTGGTTCACCCCCGTCCTGTAAGGGAAGCCGGAATACATCTGAGAGCCTATGTCGCGGAATCCGCTGAGATAGGTCAGAATGTGTTCATAGACGCATTCGCGTATGTAGGCGAGAACTGCCGCATAGGTGATAACTGTGTCATCCGCGCAAACGTGACCGTTGACGACGGCGTTGTCATGGGCGAAGGGTGCGAGATATTTCCCAACGTAAGTCTCTATTCCGGTACAAAACTCGGCAACAGGGTTATCATCCATTCCGGCGCTGTTATAGGCGCGGACGGGTTCGGATATTACCAGCGGGGCGGAAAGAACGTCAAGATACCCCATGTGGGCGGCGTTATGCTCTGCGATGATGTTGAGATAGGTGCCAACAGCTGTGTCGACAGAGGAAAATTCAGCGACACTGTCATTGGCGAAAGCACAAAAATTGATAATCAATGTATGGTCGGACACAACTGCGTTCTGGGCAAAAGCTGCATCATGGCGGGTCAGGCGGCTCTGGCGGGAAGCACAACCCTTGGCGACTACGTTGTCATGGGCGCGCGTTCCGGAGCGGCTGATCACCTTAATATCTGCTCAAAAACGATGCTTGCAGGACAGTGCGGAGTGATATCCGATATAGATAAACCGGGCATATACGCGGGATTCCCTCATACATCCAGAAAAGGATGGCTGCGTGAAATAGTGCTTCTGCGTTCGCTGCCGGATACAATTAAAAGGATTGATGAGATTGAGAGGAAACTGAATGATGATGGACATTAAAGAGATAATGACAAAACTGCCACACAGATACCCTTTTTTGCTCGTTGACAGGGTGCTGGAGATGGACAGTGAAAGCATAACGGCTATTAAGAACGTCACAATGAACGAACCTTTTTTTCAGGGACATTTCCCTTCATACCCTGTGATGCCTGGCGTACTCATTATTGAGGCGATGGCGCAGGTTGCTGGGATACACACCATTTCCACTGCGGAAGTGGTTCCGGAAAACGCCATTTTCTTCTTTATGGGCGTTGACGGCGTGAAGTTCCGCAAACAGGTTGTTCCAGGCGATCAGCTCGTTATGAAGATAAAGGTTATTAAAAAGAAAAAAGATCTCGTAAGAGTAAAGGCGGAAGCATTCGTCGACGACCAGCTTGCATGTGAGGGCGAACTTACTGCCATTATGCGCGGAGCGTAAGTGCAGTACGGCTTTGCCGTGCTAAACGTTGGTCTTAAAAATGCAGGACGCATTTTTAAGAAAAATGAGCGGAGCTTAAGTACAGTACGGCTTTGCCGTATCTGGCGTTAGTCAAAATAAGCGGAGCGTAAAATATGATAGATAAAGATGCGGTTATTCATCCGTCCGCACAGATAGCGGACAGCGCGGTGATCGAAAAAGGCGCCTATATCGGCAAAAACTGTATCATAGGCGAAAACGTTATTGTCGGATACAATGCCGTTGTTGAACGCGACACAACTGTCGGTGACGGAACTAAGGTCGGCATGAACGCCCATATCGGCGGCGATCCCCAGGACTACAGCTTCAAAGGCGAAGACACAAAGCTTATCATCGGCAAAAACTGTCTTTTCCGCGAATTCTGTACAGTCCACAGAGCATCCACAAAAGAGGACGTATGGGAAACCGTCATAGGCGACAACTGTTTCATCATGGCGTACGCCCACGTTGCCCACGACTGCAAACTGCAGAATAACGTCACTATGACAAGTTTTTCCGGTCTCGGCGGTCACTGCCGCGTAGGTTCCTATGTTATAATGGGCGGATACGCGGGCGCACACCAGTTCGTTCGTATTGGTTCAGGCTGTATGATAGGCGGAAAAGCGACGCTGCTTAAAGACGCACCTCCCTACTGTATGCTTGCCGGAACACCCGCAGAGCTTGAGGGGCTGAACAGTGTCGGTCTTAAACGCCGCGGAATAGGTCCCGAGGTGCGCATGGAGCTTAAACGCGCCCTGTCCATTTACATGGATCTGACTGTGAAACTCGTTGACCTGCCTGAAGAACTCTCCTTCCTCCACCCTTACCCCGAGGTTGTTGAGTTCATCGACTTTATAAAAGACAGCAAAAGAAGCTTTGTAAGAGGCTGATAAGAGAGGATATGCTTGAAAGCTGCCATTGTTGCCGGATATGGCACACTGCCGAGGATCGCTGCTGAAAATCTGCTGAAAAAAGGCGACAGCGTGCTTGTTGTTGCGCTGGATGAGGTCGTAAGCACAGGTTTTTCAGACATTCAGGGCATCAGTCTTGAAAAGATAAGCGTTACTCAGGTCGGCAAGCTGATAAAAATCCTTAAAAAATATGAAATAGAGAGCGTCCTGCTCGCCGGAAAGGTGAACAAGGCGCTCATCTTTTCCAACCTGAAATTCGACCTGCTGGCAGTAAAAATTCTCGCGGGACTTAAAAACCGCAAGGATGACACCATAATGGATGCCATTTGCAGGCTCATCTCCGCCGAAGGGATACGGATAATGGAGCAGACCGAAGCTCTGTACAGTCTGTATCTGCCGAAAGGCGTGTACAGCAGAAAAAAACCGACAGCAGAACAGGAAAAGGATATCGCCTTCGGATATGAGACCGCAAAGGAGCTTGGCAGGCTCGATATCGGTCAGACAGTAGTTGTTAAAAACAGCGCCGTTATGGCTCTGGAGGCTATCGAAGGAACCGATCTGGCAATTGAGCGCGGATGCCGGCTGGCGAAAGAGGACGGCGTTGTTGTGAAATGTGCAAAACCGTCACAAGATTTAAGGTTTGATATTCCAACAGTGGGTATTGACACGTTAAAAATTTTATCTGATAATAAAGGTGCGGTGCTTGCTGTTGAGGCGGAAAGCACTTTTGTAGTTGAAATAGACAAATGCATAAGGTTTGCCGATGAGCATAACCTAATATTTCTTGCGATATGAGAGAATGAAAGCGGAACACATCAACCCTTTTATAACTTCAACAAGCGAAGTTTTCAGAACAATGCTGAGCATAGATCCGGTGCGCGGACAGCTTTATGTCAAAAGCGGCGAAAAACTGCCGTACGACATTTCCGGCATCATAGGTCTTGCCGGAGAAGCGAGCGGATTTGTTATTATCAGCATGACAGAATCTCTTGCGCTCAAGGTTGTTGAGAAATTCATCGGCGAAAAGAAAGAAAAGATAGACGATGACGTTATGGACGCTATCGGCGAGATACTCAATATGATCGCGGGCGGAGCCAAACAGATTTTTTCCCGCACGGGAACAAAGTTCAAGATATCAATACCCAATGTGGTCGTCGGAAAAGACCATGTTGTCGGCAAACAAAAGAACGTTCAGTGCCTCGGAATGACCTTCAAGGTCGGCGAAGAGATGTTCGTCATCGAGGTCGCCCTTAAAGACGGAAACTGATCCCCGCCGTGGAAGCTTTCAAAGCAGTCTATATTTTTTTCATCGGCGCATGTCTCGGCAGCTTTATGAATGTTCTGACATATCGTCTCCCAAGAGGACTAAATATCGCAACCCCGCCGTCGTCCTGTACAAAATGCGGACAGAGGATAAGGTTCTACGATAACATACCCGTTTTTTCATGGTTCATACTGGGCGGAAGATGCAGAAGCTGCAAATCGCCTATATCAATAATGTACCCTCTGGCGGAGCTTGCCACCGGGCTTTTGTTTCTTGCGTGCTGGCTGAAATTCGGACTCACACTTGAGATGTGGCACGGATGCGCAGTCGTTTTTTTCATGCTGGCAGCCGCTTTTTCAGATGTTTTTACCGCTGTCGACGATAATTTCGAGTGCGGGATCATTCCCGACAGTCTGAATCTTGTCGGTTTTGCGGTCGGTTTTGGTCTCTCGTGGGCGCTTTACGGCACTTTTAAATTTCCGCTTTTCGGCGCACTCACAGGCTTTCTGGGACTTTTCATTCCCTCGTATCTTTTTAAACTGATACGAAAAAAAGAGGGCATGGGCGGCGGAGATATAAAGCTTATGGCTGTTGTCGGCGCTATGCTCGGCATAAAATCAATATTTTTTGTTATTTTCGCATCAGCCTTTCTGGGTGCGGTGTACGGAATCTCCTTGCAGCTTGTTTCCAGACAAAAAAACATCATACTGCCTTTTGGTCCCTTTATAGCCGCCGCATCAGTTATTTATCTCTTTTATGCGCCTGTGTTCGACGCCCTGTTATACAACAGGTGAGTGAAAAATAACCATCGCGCTCTTGAACATTGCTCTAATATCAGTTATAACGTAAGACTATTTTAAAAGACCGCATATCGGTCGGAGGAAAAGTGTTAAGACCCGAAGAACAAATGGAACAGATAAAACGGGGAACTGAAGAAATTATCAGCGAGGAAGACCTGCTGAAAAAACTTCAGAAATCCTATGACGAAGGCAAACCCCTCAGAATAAAAGCGGGATTTGACCCGACGGCACCGGATCTTCACCTCGGACACACTGTTCTCATCCAGAAGCTGAAACACTTTCAGGATCTGGGGCATCAGGTGATATTCCTTATCGGGGATTTCACAGGTATGATAGGCGATCCCACAGGAAAGAGCGAAACCCGTAAGGCTTTGACAAAAGAGCAGGTTCTCGCCAATGCCGAAACATATAAGGAACAGGTTTTCAAAATACTTGATCCCGAAAAAACTGAGGTTGCATTCAACAGCACATGGATGGAAGCCATGGATTCTCAGGGTATGATCAGACTGGCTTCTCAATATACCGTTGCGAGGATGCTTGAACGCGATGACTTTACTAAAAGATACGCGGCAAACAAACCGATAAGCATACACGAGTTCCTGTACCCGCTGGTGCAGGGATACGACTCCGTTGCCCTTAAAAGCGACGTTGAACTCGGCGGAACAGATCAGAAATTCAACCTGCTTGTCGGGCGCGATCTTCAGAGGTCACACGGACAGGCTCCGCAGGTGGCGCTTACAATGCCCATCCTCGAAGGTCTGGACGGCGTGAACAAGATGTCCAAATCACTGAACAACTATATCGGCATAGCGGAATCACCCGCCGACATGTTCGGGAAGATGATGTCAATATCCGACGACCTGATGTTCAGATATTATCTTCTTCTGTCTGACAGGACGCTTGCGGATATCGACTTACTTAAAAAAGCAGTGGCAGACGGCTCCAAGCATCCTATGGAAGCGAAAAAGGAGCTTGCCGTTGAGATAATCACACGTTTCCACTCTGCCGGCGCGGCAGCGAAAGCAAGGGAAGGTTTTGAAAAGATATTCTCAAAACACGAAAACCCTGACGATATGGAAATATGTGAAGCAAAAACAGACGAAAAACTCGTCGATATCATCGACAGACTGAAATTTGCACCCAGCAAAAGCGAAGCAAGGCGCACAGCCAAAGCCGGCGGGGTGTATATTGACGGAAATAAGGTCGAAAGTATCGACATCACCCTTGAAAAAGGTGAGTATGTATTAAAGGTCGGCAAGAAAAATTTTGCCAGACTGACAGTTAATTAGGAGGATACAGTGTCTATTGTAAGACCTTTTGCGGGCGTACGTTACAACCTTGAGGAAGTTCTTCTGAAAAGCGTGGTAGCTCCGCCATACGATGTCATTTCTCCGGAAATGAAACAGGCTCTGAAAGATAAAAGCCCCTATAATGTGGTGACACTGGATTTGCCCGACGGCGCAGACGATAAATATGACAACGCCGCCGCCCTTTACAAACAGTATTGCGACAATAAGATACTCGTAAAAGACGAAAAACCTTCGTTCTATGTTTACGAGCAGGTTTATACATACGGCGGAAAGGAATATGTCCGCACCGGTTTTGTCGGACTTCTGAAACTGGAAGAACTGGGCAAAGGCTCCGTTTATCCCCATGAAAAGACGCTTTCCGGTCCCAAAAAGGACAGATTTGAGCTGATGAAGGCATGTAAGACCGATTTCAGCCAGATATTCGGTCTCTATATGGACAAAGACAACCGCATGAACCTCGTTTTCAATGAGGCGAAAAAGAATATGCCTACAGCGTCCGCTATGGATGAAGACGGCGTTAAAAATACCATCTGGTCTGTAAACGGCGAGAACACTGTCCGCATGATCGAAGAGTTCATGAAGGATAAGGCTATATACATCGCAGACGGGCACCACAGATACGAAACGGCTCTTAACTACAGAGACTATGCCCGTCAGCAGAACGCGGACGTGCCGAACGAAGAGAAGCCCTACGACTATGTAATGATGATGTTCGTGAACTTCTACGACGAAGGTCTGAAGATTTTCCCCACGCACAGGGTGCTTGAGGTTGATTCTGATTTCAGCTTTGAAGGTTTCCTTGAAAAACTCCGCTACGACTTCACCGTAGAAACGCTCACCGATGCGAAATCCGCAGACGGATTTGTCAACGACCCCGCTGGCGGACGCGCTATGGCACTCTATTATGACAACACATACTATGGAATAAAAGCTAAGGACGAAGTTATCGAAAACCTGAATCAGGTCTACCGCAAGGTTGACACATATCTGCTTCAGGAGGGCATCATGAAGAAATTCCTGAATGTCACCGACGAAAGACTTCTGAAAAAAGAGGGCGTGTATTTTGTGCAGGCTCTTGACCAGATTGAAAAACTCGCTGCCGATAAAAAGGCGGTAGGTTTTATACTCAAAGGCGTGGATATAGAAATTGTGCGCGAGATTTCCGAAAGCGGAATGGTCATGCCGCAGAAATCCACATATTTCTATCCTAAACTTCAGACAGGACTGGTTATCTATCAATTCTGATAAGAGGGGCGTTTAAGCCCCTTAGGTTGATGATAAATTGGATTTTACGTTTCTATCTCCCCCTTTAGAAAAGGGGGATTAAGGGGGATTTTGATTAAATATCAGTCAAATCCACCCCAGCCCTCCTTTTGCTAAAGGAGGGAGAAAAATCGTAATTTTGACTTTGTCATCGACCTTAAAGGGATTCTAAGCCCCTTTTTTGTTTCACCTTTTATAATAATCGCATTTTCGTGTATTCTGCCGTTTAATTTTTCATCGCTATGCAAAATGATAGCTTGACAAGCCTGCGTTATGGGATTAAATATAAGAAAAGTGCAGACGATCCCTGCGTCTGTTTCGGATATCGTTTCCCGTAATAAATCAATACTTTTAAACTGGTATCGTTAAAACAAACCCGTTGTTAATTTATGAACATTATTCGGTACAACCTTTTTATAATATTATCTGAATGGAGAAAATCGTGAATCTTACCGATCTTAAAAAGAAAGCTATTGAAGAGCTTGTCACCATTGCAGATTCTGTCGGCATTGAAAACTCCGACGGTCTGCTTAAGCAGGAACTCATCTTTGAGATACTTAAAACCACCAGCGCCAGAAACGGACAGATATATGGTCAGGGCGTTCTGGAGATATTACCCGACGGTTTCGGGTTCCTCCGCTCACCCAACTATAACTATCTGCCGGGTCCCGATGATATATACGTCTCTCCCGCACAGATACGCAAGTTCGGTCTCAGAAACGGAGATACTGTCGCAGGGGAGATAAGACCCCCAAAGGACAATGAAAAATATTTCGCTCTGCTTAAGGTTGAAGAGGTAAACTTTGAAGCCGCAAACAGAATGAGAACCCTCTTTGAAAACCTCACACCACTTTTCCCCGAAGAAAGACTACAGCTTGAAAACAAACCCTCAGCATACGAAACCAGAATAATGAACCTCATCTCGCCCATCGGTAAAGGGCAGAGAGGTCTGCTGGTTGCGCCGCCCAAAACCGGTAAAACCATGCTGCTGAAAAGCATCGCAAACTCTATCTCTGAAAATCACCCGGAAGTATACCTCATCATCCTTCTTATAGACGAGCGACCCGAAGAGGTTACAGATATGCAGCGCTCTGTTAACGCAGAGGTCATAAGCTCAACTTTCGACGAACCGGCATACAGACACGTTCAGGTATCTGAAATGGTTCTTAACAAAGCAAAAAGACTTGTTGAACATAAAAAGGACGTGGTAATCCTTCTGGACTCCATCACACGTCTTGCCCGCGCATACAACTCCATTGAGCCGCCCTCAGGCAAAGTGCTTTCAGGCGGTGTGGATTCAAACGCACTTCATAAACCGAAAAGATTTTTCGGCGCAGCGAGAAACATTGAGGAGGGCGGTTCGCTCTCCATCATCGCAACTGCGCTTGTGGATACAGGTTCCAGAATGGACGAGGTTATCTTTGAGGAATTCAAAGGTACCGGCAACATGGAGCTTCACCTTGACAGAAGACTTGTCGAACGCCGTATCTTCCCTGCGCTTGATATCAACAAATCAGGTACCAGACGAGAAGAACTGCTTCTGACAAAAGAGGAACTGAACAAAGTATGGATACTGCGCAGATTCCTTGCGAATATGAACAGCATCGACGCTATGGAGTTTCTGCTTGATAAGATGAAAGGGACGAAGACGAATGTAGAGTTCCTTGATAACATGGGTAAATAAAGCGTCTTTAACGCTTCACATTTCATCGTTGAAATATAGAAAATATTGCTCATGTACTTCTATGTACACTGCGCAGATTTTCTATATTTCGCCTTGAACTGCTCGGTTCAAGCCACTTTTCATAATCATTTCTTTTGGTGTCTGTATGCGGCGCATTATTGAGTCATCTTGTGCTTGTTTCGCCTAGCCCTCCTTGTTCTGCCTGCACCTATCCGCCAAATTTAAGATGGCTTTTCTTCATCTAATTTCCGTAAATAAGAAAGGGCTTCCGAAGAAGCCCTTTTCTCGTTAAGGCTTCATGGATGAAGCCCGTGGAGCGAGTGAAGACCGCTTTAGCGGGCTGAATGAGTGTAATGTGAGCGCAGCGAGATTCATCGAACGGAGCGTTGGCGGAAATTCTCCATGGATGGAAGAATTCCCGTAAATAAGAAAGGGCTTCCGAAGAAGCCCTTAAGATGTTATGACGTGCTGTCGTATAAAATTCCTACCATCTCTCTTATATTCTTTGAAAGCTTGATAGCCTCCTCCGATGGTATTTGTCTTATAACTTTCTGGTCATCCTTATCAATGATCTTGACGACCACATCGTTGATAGAGTCATCGACTCTGAACTCACGTCTGACATTCAGAGAATCAAGGGTCAGATTAAGCTCTTTGACCGCAGTATCAACATCATCCACTTTGGGCTGTTTTACGGTCTCCTTGTTCTCATTTTTGCTGCCTTCCTTTGCAGGCACAGTCTGGCGTTGTTCATTAGTGTATGCAACATTGCTGGTTCTGGTGTCTGCGGCAGTTGGTGTTGAGCTTATGTTTGTCATAATCCACCATCCTTGCATCATGAGGTTTCTTTAAAAAGAAACCCCTTTTTCGGCAAACTTTTAACCAAGAAGTTGCAGAGCCAGCTGAGACTGCGCATTTGCCTGAGATATCATGGCAACGCCGGCCTGGCTGAGGATCTGGTTTCTTGTGTAATCTGACATTTCTGAAGCCATGTCAAGGTCACGTATTCTGGATTCGGAAGCTGTCAGGTTCTCTCTCGTAGTATCAAGACCGGTGATGGTGTACTCAAGTCTGTTGATCTGAGCACCGATTGTCGCTCTTGCACTTGAAACTTTATTCAGCGCGTTATCTATCATGGTGATAGATGACTGTGCGCTGTCCTGATCGACCATAAGTACGTCGGAAAGTCCGAGCGCGTATGTGTCTGCCTGTGCAACGCTTGTGTTGATGGTCTGACCTTCGTTCGCACCGATCTGAAGTTCTGTTGAGTTGTCCACAAGGTGAAGTTTGATATCTTCGGCGTCGCCGGCTTCAAACTTCATTTTCTTAGCGGAATCATCCCAAGAGATATCAAGACCGAGTGCGCTGTCTATTTCAACGTTTACGCCTGCGATAACGTTTTTCAGAGTGTAGTCGTTAACTTTGTCGGAACCCACTGTTTTACCTGTGTGGGCGTCTGTAACTGTAACTGTCAGTTCGCTGTTTTCACCGTCCTGAATTTTGGCGAGTGAAAGAGCGTTGATGAGGTTTTCATCACCGACGAATGACAATTGGCTGTCCTGACCGAGTTTTGCAGTCTGGATAACGAACGTACCTTCAACAGCTTCGTTGGAGTTGTCTTTTGATGTAGTTACATAGTTGACAAGGTTGTTGTTAACGTCTGAAACCGTGTCGCTGGTATCGCTTGTGGCGCCCATGCCGAGAGCTTTGATTGCATCAGTCATTTTTGTTTCAAAATCTGACACAGTATCGTCGCCTTCAAGGAAGATGGTCTGTGAAGTACCGTTTCCGTAGATTGTCAGCTCCTGAGTCTGGTCGAATATGTTACGTCCGTCGTCAGTTGTGAACAGAGCGATGTCTCTCAGTTTGGTTGCAGATGTAGCAACGTCACCGCCGCCTCTCACTTCAAGGTCTAAAGAACCTGTGTCTGTGAGACCTGTAGGAGTACCGGCGTCATTGCTCGCTTCTTTGAAGTTCATTGTCATGGAACCTATGTCAAGGTTGCCTGTTGATTCATCAAGAGCGGCATAGTAAACGGTTACGTTGTTGTAGTCGATGGTATCGTCGCCGTTGTCTGCTTTAGTCAGAGAGTTGGTAGCGGTGTACTGCAGAGTGGGTCCTGTCACGTCGGAAGGTCCGCCGGATATCTGGATAGTACCGCCGCCGGATGTGGCAACGCCTGCGCCTGTGGAGTCCCCGGATACTGTCAGAAGTATCTTGTCGCCTTTCTGAACGTTTCCTGCCGCGCCGAGATCGATTGTAGTATCGATTGTCAGAGCGTCTCCGTCTGCATCAGTTGCGCCTGTTGCAAGACCTGTAACAGCGATTGTGCTGCCGCCCACAGTGATTGTGGTGTCTGCCCAGTCGCTTGCTTCGCCTGTTTTCGCGTTTACAAATCTCACTGAAACAGCAGCAGTACCTGAAGATGTAGTGGTGAAGTCTTCACCGAATTTGATCTCAAGGTATCCTGAATCTGAGAAGTCAGTGGAGTTTGCAGCGGCGGATGTAACGGAGAAGCTTGATCCTGACTGAGCGTACGTGGCTGTAACGGAAGCTGAAGTGTTTTCAACAGCCGTTTCACCCACTGTCACTGTGTAATAGCTGGTGCCTGATGTTGCAACTGTGTTGATGTCAGTGACAGATGCAACGTTGGTAGTGTTGTCAGTTCCTGCGGCAGTTGTGATCTCACCGCCGACAGCGTCGTCGTTGAGTGTCATAACGTCTGTTTTATAGACGTAGTTTTTGCCGGGATCGACTTCGATGTTCAGGTTATAGTTGCCTTCTGCAACTTTACCTGTAACGGCAACGTCGATGTCGCCGCTTTTGTCGGAAGACCAGAGAGCTGTTGAATCACCGTTCAGCAGTTTCTTGGTGTTGAACTCTGTTGATGATGCAACGCGGTCGATCTCGTCTTTAAGCTGATCCACTTCTTTCTGGATTTCCGAACGGTCGTTTGATGTGTAAACGCCGTTGGATGCCTGAACAGCGAGCTCTCTCATTCTCTGAGTCATTTCCTGAATGGTTGCCAGACCGCCTTCAGCAGTCTGAAGCATTGAAATACCGTCCTGAGCGTTTGATGATGCCCTTGAGAGACCTGAAATCTGTCCGCGCAGTTTCTCGGAAATAGCGAGACCTGATGCGTCGTCAGCCGCGCTGTTGATTCTGAGACCTGAGGAAAGTTTCTCAAGGTTTTTGGAAAGGTTGCTGCTCGTCTGATTCACATAATTCTGCGCGATCAGCGAGTTGACGTTAGTATATACTGTTAACGCCATGATATACCTCCATGTTGGTTTGGTGTCGGCGTCCGTGCCGGCAGTACTAAATTGTTGTGCGTCGAAAATTGCCGTTTTTAAAGAAACTCAATAACCATTGGCAAGCCGATAAATCCTCCTCGTGAAAACAAAAAAGACCGATGCTCCGTTGTACGGATGCATCGGTCTGATTGTTTCAGTACCGTTTTTTCAAAATGTTTCCTGCGAAACCCTTGTCCAAGGGGCTTTACAGGGATTCATGGTTTTACTGAGAATAATATCGGCAGAAATATTGATAACTTTAGAAATTGACGTAATTATTTCGTCATAGATGATAATGATAAGAAAATGTTCCGGGCTTTATCAAAATTTACAAGACTTTAACCACACTAAAACTCCACAATAATTTTTTTACCGTTATGTAATCGGACATTAAAGCAAATACTTTTGCTTATTTTTTCATCAATTCAAAAAAAATATAAATTATTGACGGTTTATGCAGGCGGCAGGTATTATTTTTCTATTCTAAACGGAGACGACGCCACATGAATGTAAGAGAAAAGAACCTGAATGTATTGCAGACAAGATATCCTGAAATATATAAAAGGGTGGCGGCTTTGCCGCAAAGCTCAAACTATGAGATAGTGCTGCCGCAGCGTGCGGGTATCGTGCCGAATATGCGCAACAAAACCACAGGAAGACTGTTCTATAACGGTTTTAACCCCATGGCAGACGTTGAACAGGATCTCAGGTCGAGAAATATGAGGGTGAAGCAGTTCAACATTTTTCTCGGATGCGGCTTCATGTATCAGGTCTTTGCGATGTTCAAAATGTTCTCTATTCAGGGCGGATTGCACGTCATAATAGAAAAGAACGTGGACGCTTTCCGTTTTGTTCTGAATACTGTGGATATTTCCGAAATGCTGGAGAACGGCAACACTCTCTTTTTTGTGGGCGAAGAACTGCCTGTGATATATACGCAGATGGTTAACGTACTTACGGCAACAGATTCAAAATTCTTTATAAAGACTATAAATTTTATCGAACAGCCCGTGGCGTTTTCCGAGAACAAGGAGTATTACCTCGACGTTGTCAGAACGATGAAAAGCGTCGTTAAGGAACTGCTTAATTATTTCGGAAACGACCCGCACGATTCGATGATAGGCATAGAACACACTTTTCTGAACATAGAGGAGATATTCGGGCATCCGGGGATAAACCAGCTTAAGGATGTTTTCAGAGGAAGACCGGGAGTTGTTGTAGCAACCGGACCTTCGCTGAACAGGAACGTGGAGTTGCTTCATGAGATATACGACAGGGCTGTCATAGTCGGGGTGGATGCATCCCTTCGTGTTCTGAACAGGCGCGGTCTGAAACCTCATATGGTCTGTTCGCTTGAAAGGGTTGCTGCCACATCAAAGCTGTTCGCAGATTTTGAAGACAACGTGTTCGAGGATGTATATTTTGCCGGAACACCTGTGGTTCACCCGCAGACATATGCAAACTTCAAAGGCAAACGCATAGTGGTTTACAGAAATTTCGCCACGTTCAAGTGGCTGGGCATAGAAAAGGGTATACTGGATATCGGACCCTCTTCGGGTAACATGTCGTTCAAACTGCTGGAATATATGGGATGTGACCCGATAATTCTCATAGGTCAGGATCTTGCATTCGGAGAGGACGGAAACACCCATGCCACAGGCAGTACATACGGTGAGAAGGAGTCCGGCAACTTCAGCTATGCCGATGCGAATTCAGTTATGGTTGAGGGCAATTATGTGCCTCAGCTTCGTTCTTCAAAGGTCTGGAATACCTTCCTTAACTATTACCACAAAGACGTCGTAAACTCGAAAGCAAGGGTTATAAACGCAACTGAGGGCGGAGCGAAGATACACGGTACTCAGCTTATGACGTTCCGCGAGGCGATCGACAGATATATCGGCGAAAGTTTCAATCCGCTCGGTGTCATAGAGAGCACTCTTAAATATCCGGATGACGAGGTGCAGGACTCACAGCGCCGCATGGTTCTGGATAAGGTCAATCAGGGGCTTGATACCTGTCGCCGCTCCATAACCGTGTTTAAGGACGCATACGCGCTGACAGACAGATATTTCACTGATGTCTGGATGCCCGCGCAGGACGGCAAGCCTTACGATGTTGAAAAAGGACTGGAACTGCTGGTTAAGATGGAGGATGCGAACGAGATATTTAAAGCGCCCGACTTTTTCAATGTTCTGATGCATTACGTTCAGTCATACGCCATCCGCACGCTTATTGAAGTTAACAATATACAGAACGAGGATGTTGCCGAGGACAAGAGACAGTTCAAAACGGCGCACGTTTTCAGGGATATGTATGCGGTAATGATTCAGCTTATAGAAAAGATGGAGCAGCTCCTTTCAATTCTGAAACAGAATCTGGAAAAGAACATTAAAGCCTGATTATGGGTTTTGTGCATCCGGTGATGCATTCCGCTCCTTCTGACGTTACGATGTAAGTATTTTCAAGACCGACAAGCCCTATGCCGGGGATTCCTCTTTTGGGTTCAACGGCGAACACGTTGTTCTCTTCGATGGGCGCGTCGAAACCTTTCGCTATCACAGGGTATTCGTCAATTACAAGCCCTATGCCGTGTCCGAGGAATTTCACCCGCTCGTCTTTCACGCCCATAAAATATTCAAGGAAGTCGTCATCAATGCCGTCCATGACCTCTTCATATATCTTTGAAGGGATCGCGCCGGGTTTAAGGCGTGAAACTGTCTCTTCGAGTATCTTCACACACCTGTCGTGGTATTCGTACGCAATGTCGGGCAGTGTGCCGAGTGAATAAACCTGCGTCTTGTCGGTGTAGTAGCCGTCAATTCCGCAGCCTATGTCTATGAAGATGAGTTCGTTGTCGTCAAGGATGCGGTCGGCGTTGCCGAAGAACGGTGCAGCGGGGCTGATGCCCAGAACTCCGCCGGGTCCGTCGAACGTATTGAAATACATTGAGTTGTCGCCGAAGCATACCTGCCCCAGAAACATTTCCGTGTTGAACATTGCAAGTCTTGCTATGCCCTGATGTCCGTTGTCCATCATATATTTAAGTATCTCGGAACCGAGTTCCTTCTCGCTTATGCCCTTTCTGACCACAGACGGAACGAATTCAGTGAGTGTTTCCCCATGGAGTCTGCCTGCGATCCGCATGATGTTCAGTTCATATTTTGTTTTCACCGAACGGGTTACCGACAGGGCGAGGTCGCATGAAAGTGTCTCTTTGAAATTGAAATATTTATTCACCCGCTCGAAATAGGCGAGGGGTACGAATTCCTTTTCCATGTGGACACGGCTGCCGCAGTCTCCCGCGGCAGCGGCTATGTCCTTAAAACTGTTTATCTTTACGATATTTCCGAATTCAGATTCGTGTTCCGCACGGTAAAAACTGCGGCGCACATAAAATACAGCGTCTTTGCCGCGGCGGATGAGGAGTATTCCGTTTTGCTGGGTACCCGTGAAGTAATAGATGTTTATCTTACTCACTATCATTGCCGTTTCCCAGTCCGGACAAAGCGCGTCCATTCCGGCGGTGAAGTTTGCCATCCTTACTTTCAGTTCGTCTGCGGGTATCCTGTTCAAATCAGTTCCTCAAGTGATATCTTTTTTGTAGCCAGAAGGTTGCGCATTTTGTTCAGAACGCGTTTTTCTATCTGGCGCACGCGTTCCCGCGTGATGCCGAGGTCGTTGCCGATTGCCTCAAGGGTTTCCGGATCGTTGCCCCCAAGTCCGTATCGGCGGACAATTATAACCTTTTCGTTTTCCGACAGGAAGGTCAGCCATTTGAAGATGATGTCCTTCTTGCTGGAATTTTCGATGCGCATGTAGGGATCGCTGTATTTCTCATCATCGGTTATAAACTCGTGCAGTGTACTGCTTTCGTCGCTGCCCACGGGCATATCGAGCGACGTATCCTGCTTGATGGCATCGAATACTTTTTTCAGTGTGGAAAGGGGCATTTTGCAAGCGGTGGAGAGTTCGTGGATGGTGGGTTCGCGTCCCATCTGCTGCTGCAGGTCGGTTTGCGCGCGCATAACCTTACTGATATTCTCTGACATATGCACGGGAATGCGCACCATCCGGCACTGGTTGATTATGGCGCGTTCAATCGCCTGACGTATCCACCATGTGGCATAGGTGCTGAACTTGAATCCCTTTGTGTAGTCGAATTTTTCCACAGCTTTCAGCAGACCGATGTTTCCCTCTTCAACGAGGTCGACAAGGTTCATGCCGCGGTTGATGTACTTCTTCGCGATGGACACAACGAGACGCAGGTTGCATTTTATCATTGTTTCTTTGCTCTGGGGGCATCCTTTTTCGATCCCCTGAGACAGCTCCACCTCTTCCTCTCTTGTGAGGACGGGGTATTTGGAAATTTCGTTGAGGTAGATTTTGAAGACTTCAAGATCGTCTGATGAATAATCAACTTTGACGTCTATTTCGACTTCAAACTCTTCAACTTTGCCGTCAAAATCTTCCTCGATCTTGTCTTCGAGTATTTCGCCTTCGTTCATAACAGCTCCGAAAATAAAGGGGGTAAGTTGGTATTCGTGCAGGATGCACGACTATTTTGGATCTCCGGACAACAAATGTCTGAAATATGAATTAAGAACAGTATGCACCCGCCATGTGTCAACCGAGCCGTTCTGTGGATAATGGTTTTGTGTTCCATACTCCCGTCTCCTGCGGTGCAAACCGGGCAGTTTTCTGAAAACTGCACTTGATATATAAAGCACGCCTTGAAAGCATTGTAACGGAGTTATAAAAAAAAGGAAAGAACTAAATAATCAACGAAAAGGAAATTTTGCATTTTTCCTTGACTTTTGTCATTATTATGTTCCCACGAAGTCAACGAAAGAGCAGAGTTTAAGGGGTTCCTGCGCTATTGTGCTACCATTTTTGGTAATTTTCACAAGCTTGCCGTTTACGGGAATGAGCATCAGTCCGCCATCGGCGAGTTGATCAAGAAGTTCCTGCGGAACCGATTTTCCTTCCGCCGTGCAGATGATGCGATCGTAAGGAGCGTATTCGTCCCAGCCGAGTTTAACGTGCTCAAGCTTCATTTTCACGTTACGTAGAGGAATCCGCTTGATTATCTGATAGGTTCTGCGGTGCAGTTCGCCTATTCTTTCGACAGTGTAGACCGTGTCGCAGAGGCGGGCGAGTATAGCCGCCTGAAACCCCGAACCGGTGCCTATTTCAAGCACTTTGTGGGTGTTTTCAAGTTCCAGTGCTTTTGTCATGTATGCCACAGTGGATGGTTTTGAAATGGTCTGCCCGTAACCGATGGGCAGAGCGTCGTCGACGTATGCCATTTTGTACATCGCCTCGTCGAGAAACTTGTGACGTGGTGTTTTCGCGAACGCCTCCATGACTTTCTTGTCCCATTCGCAGTTGGGACCCACTGTCTTTGAGAAGTATTCTTCTGGAATCCGTATGTTTGTCATAATCTTATCTGTGTTCCTATGCCTGAGTCCGTAAAGATTTCGAGAAGAACGGAGTGGCTTATCCGCCCGTCGATGATGTGGGATTTGCCAACGCCCGCCTGAACGGCTTCCAGAGCGCAGTCAATTTTGGGTATCATGCCGCCCGTAAGAGTGCCGTCTTTTTTCAGCATCCGTATCTTTTCAGGCGTCAGTGTGGAAATGAGTTTGCCCTCTTTGTCCAGAACGCCTTCGACGTCTGTGAGCAGAACCAGCTTTCTGGCTTTCAGAGCAGCCGCGATTCCGCCCGCAACAAGGTCTGCGTTGATGTTGTACGGTTCGTAATCCTCGCCTATGCCCACAGGGGCTATCACGGGGATGAAGTCTTTGGCGATGGTGTTCAGTACGCCTATGTCAATTGATTTAACGGAACCCACATGTCCGAGGTCTATTATTTCGGGCGTTTTCACGAAGTCGTCGCCTTCTTTAATGAACATCTTTTCGGCAGTGATAAGGTTGCCGTCCTTGCCTGAAAGACCGATAGCTTTGCCGCCGTTGCGGTTTATAAGGCTTACGATGTCTTTATTTATCTTGCCCGCCAGAACCATCTCAACAACGTTCATGGTCTCTTTGTCCGTGACCCTCATTCCGGAGATGAAGTGGCTGGGGATATTCAGTTTTTTCAGCATATCGCCGATCTGGGGACCGCCGCCGTGGATGATTATGGGGTTGATGCCTATATATTTAAGCAGGACAACGTCACGGGCGAAGCTGAATTTCAGCTTGTCGTCAACCATTGCGTGTCCGCCGTATTTAATGACTATGGTTTCACCGTAGAACTCTTTGATATACGGCAGTGATTCGATGAGAACATCCGCTTTTCTGATAAGTTCTTCCATCATAATAATGCTCCGTGCGGTTTTATGGCAGAATATTACATAAGCATAATAATATCAACAAATGTTATTCGGCGTAAACGCCTTCGTCATTCGCCCAGTTAACTGCTTTTTCTATCTCCTGCGAAAGGGAAAAAACAGCCATAGCGTAGTTTACCCGCGGGTTATAGCGCGAGATGGCGTAAAAGTTGTTGAAGAATATCCAGTATTCCTTTCCGTCCGTGCCGTCAAGTGTGTAAAGTGTGACCTTTGCGTCGGTCGGGAAATCTCCTCTGGGGGTTATGCCGCTGTCAGTCAGTTCCTGAAGAGTTTTTGACGGGCGCATTGAGCGGCTGTTGTACGTCTGCCATGTATCGCCGGAAACGTCCGCCTGAACAGCGACCGGATCTCCGAGTATGTATCTGTGACCTGACAGATATTTCGCAACGCTTCCGATAGCATCCGTCATGGAGTTCACAAGGTCTGTTTTACCGTCCCCGTCGAAGTCCACGCCGTAGCTGTCAAAATTGGAAGGCATGAACTGCGGATAACCGATGGCGCCCGCATATGAGCCTTTGTATGTCAGCGGATCAACGTCTTCGCGGTCGGCTATAATGAACAGCCATTGCAGTTCTTTTGTGAAGAACGCGCTCCGGTTCGGCGAGTTGAATGCCAGCGTTGCCAGCATGTCCGCCGCGCGCAGTTTAAGCTGATATTTGCCGTAATTTGTTTCCACACCGAGGATGGCGGCTATGACGTATCTGCTCACCCCGAACTGGTGTTCCGCACGGATAAGGTCGCCTTCATTGGCAAGATAAAAATCCAGTCCGCCACGGATACGGTCGTCGGTGATAAACAGTTTTTTGTATTCTCCCCAAGGTTTTGCCTCAGTCGGTTTCGCAGTTCTGTTCAGAGCCAACTCCTTGATGTCAGTACCGTACAGCCACCATTCCACCTTATCGGCGGGAACCCCGTAACAGCTTTCCATATTGGCGGCGAATTCGTGGATATCCTTGTTGATCTCGAAAGCCTCCGAACGGGCGAAGAGCGTCATAGTTAAAAGAAATAGCAGGTATTTTTTCATAAGAGTTTCTGGTCTTTTATTTATTTTAGTTTATAATCGGATAGACAGTATTAAAGCATGAATGTTTTAAAATAAATAGTTTTTTTGGGACAATGTGAGGTAAAGACGGGATCGCCGCGTCGCTGCGCTCCTCGCGAAGACGGACTTCCGTCTCTGCGAGGGCTTCAGCCGAAGCAGTCTCAGATAACGGAGATAAAAATATGCTTGTAGCCCCTTCAATATTAAGTGCGGATTTTTCAAAACTCGGTGAGGAGATTGCCGCCATAGACAGTGCCGGAGCCGACTGGATACACCTTGACGTTATGGACGGAATGTTTGTTCCGAACATAACGTTCGGCGCGCCTGTCATTAAGGCATTGAGGCAGACCACGCAGAAAGTATTCGACGCGCACCTTATGATAGAAAAACCGGACAGATACCTTGAAGATTTCGCCGAAGCGGGCTGCGACTATATAACAGTGCATCAGGAAGCGTGCGTTCACCTGCACAGAACCATACACCGCATAAAGGAACTGGGCAAAAAGGCGGGAGTGTCACTGAACCCTGCAACGAGCCTTGCGACCATTGAGGAGATACTGCCCGACGTGGACATGGTGCTTCTTATGAGCGTCAACCCCGGGTTCGGCGGACAAAAGTTCATAGAGAACACATACGGTAAGATAATGATGCTGCGTCAGATGAAAAAAGAGGGAAAACTTAATTTTATTATACAGGTTGACGGCGGCGTGAACGGACAAAACATTGAAAGACTTGCCAAAATGGGCTGTGAATGCGTCGTTGCCGGAAGCTATGTGTTTAACAGCGGAGATTATAAAACGGCGATAGACAGTTTGAAAATGTAAAAAAAGATTTTACGTTTCAATCACATTACAAACGCTCGTCCGTATGTTATAATTATTCAACAAAAATTATAACGGAGGAAAATGATGGGTGTGACGATACTTGTTGTTGACGACGAACCGGAAATCAGGCTCCTTTACCGTTCGGAACTGGAAGACAGAGGCTTTAATATCATAGAGGCATCAGGCTCCGCCGAGTGTTACGATGCCCTTGCGAAAAACAGTGTTGATCTTGTGCTGCTTGACATAAAACTCAAAGGCGAAAGCGGCATCGATATACTGCAAAACCTTTCGTCGCGCGAAAACAAGGTAAAGGTGATACTTGCCACTGCTTACAGCGCATATCAGGACGATTTTTCCACATGGCTTGCCGACGGATATTGGGTCAAGTCCCTTGAGTTTGACAATCTGATCGAAGAAATTAATAAGGTACTGCATAAAAATTAGGCGCACGGATGTGCGAAACTCAATAAATGACAGGATGTCATTTTTTGTGAGATTAATTAATTAATTTTCGGAGTGATTCTTATGAAAGCTGTTGTTATGGCGGGAGGATTCGGAACGAGAATCCAGCCGCTCACTTCAAGTATGCCCAAACCCATGATACCCGTTTTCAACAGACCCATGATGGAATACATCATCGGTTCGCTCAAAGCGGCCGGCATAGTGGACATAGTCATACTTCTCTATTTCAAACCTGATGTCATAAAAGGATATTTCGGCGACGGCTCCGACTTTGGCGTCAGGATAAACTATGTCCTTCCCGACGACGACTACGGCACTGCCGGAGCTGTTAAAAAAGCTCAGAAATACCTTGATGAAAGGTTCATAATCGTAAGCGGCGACCTTATCACCGATTTCAAGATTCAGGAGATAATCGGTTTTCACGAGGTCAAAAACTCGCTTGCAACCATCACGCTTACATCCGTTCCCGACCCGCTGCAGTTCGGCGTTGTTATAACTGACAAGGAGAGCAAGATTCTCCGTTTCCTCGAGAAACCGGGCTGGGGCGAGGTTTTCAGCGACACGATAAACACCGGTATCTACGTTTTCGAGCCGGAGATACTGCAATATATTCCAGAAGATTCAAACTTCGACTTTTCCAAAGACCTGTTCCCGAAACTGATGGCGAGCGGGATAGATATTTTCGGTTACAACGCAAAAGGTTACTGGCGCGATGTTGGCAACCCCGATTCATACCGCGCGGCGCTTCTTGACATCATGGAAGGGCAGGTGACGCTTCCCTTCACAGGCACACTGCGCGAGGAAAAATCCGCCCATATTTACATAGGAAACAACTGTGAAATTGACGAATCCGCCCGTTTCGAGGGGCTTGTGGTTATAGACGACGGCTGTGTCATCAAAAAAGATTCGGTGATAACAGATTCGGTGATCGGCAGGAACAGCGTTGTGGAGGAAAAGGTTAAGATCACTGACTCTATCCTCTGGAATGATTGTCTGGCGGGCAAAAGCAGCGTACTCAGGAACGCTGTGCTTTGCGACAGGGTAAAACTGGGTTCAAGCGTTAAGGCTGAACACGGTGTTATCATTGCAGAAGGCACGGAGGTCGGCAATCAGGTCATATTTGAAAAAGACGTGATGGTCTGGCCTGAAAAGCAGATAGAGGCAGGCTCAATCGTCAGCAGCAACCTAATCTGGGGCGATAAATGGAAGAAATCCATTTTTGAAGGCGGCAAGGTGTCCGCAAGAACAAACGTCGAGCTTTCACCAGATATGGCGGCGAAACTCGGTGCGGCGCTGGGAAGCCAGCTGCCTCAGGGATGCCGCGTGCTGATGTCCAGAGACTATGACAGAGCTTCGCGAATGTTGAAAAGATGTTTCCTCGGCGGTCTGCTCTCAACAGGTGTCAATGTTACCGAACTGCGCATGACTCCTCTGCCTATCATGAGGCACAAACTGTCCATGTTCGGCGAGGTGGCGGGTGTTTATTTCCGTCAGTGCCAGTCCGATCCGACGAATACCGAGATCCTTTTCTATGACGATTCCTCACTGCTCATCGACAGCAACACGGAGAAGAACGTCGAACGCATCTTCTTCCGGGAAAACTATCGCAGAGCAACGCAGGACGATATAGGCGAAATTTACGACCAGATGATGGTCAACGAATTTTATAAAGAGGGAGTGTTGAAAAATATCGACATAACGCTCCTGAAAAGCCGCAGAAGCAAAATAGTGGCTGACCTTACAAACGGCACCACGGATATGATTTTCCCCGAACTTCTCAACAAGGCTGGGATTGATGCCGTTGTTCTGAACGCATACCGCGACGAGAAGAAGCTTTCAAGAACCATGCACCAGAGCGAAATGAGCTTCAGAGAGGTATCTGACATCGTTAAGGTTACTGAATCCGAACTGGGAATTGTGGTTTATCCGCATGGCGAACGGTTGGGGATTATAACCGACAAAGGCGAGATGCTTTCCGAGGATAAGGCGCTGATGTTCATGCTGAAACTCATCGACCTCACCGCGAAGAGCAAACTCAGGGTATATCTGCCTGCATACGCACCCACGGTGCTTGACGATTCGCTGATGAACGTTGAGATAACACGCGGCAAAGGGAGCGGCATTAAGGCGGAATTCCTGCGGAACTTCTATTTCACAGGCGACCTTAACCGGAATTTCATATTCATTAAGAACGGAATACATGCCGACGCCATGTTCAGCTCGCTGAAAATGCTGGAGATGATGGCAAGGCACAACGTAAAAATAAGCGACGTGCTGAAAACAATACCCGACTATTATTTCAGCCACACTGTCATCAACTGCCCGCTTGAGATGAAGGGCTATCTGATGCGTAAAATAAGCGAAGAGGCTATGGACAAAGAGGCTTCTTTCCTTGACGGCATCAAGATAATGTTCAAGGGAAAGGGCTGGGTGCATATGGTTCCGGATCAGTTCACGGCGAACGTCCACCTTTATGTGGAGGCGGTGAGCGAGAGGGAATACGGTCGTTTGCACGGTGAATTTAAAGAAAAGATAAACGGATGGCTTCAGGAGCAGGAGTAGTATGAAGAAACTCAGGCTGTGTTTCCTATGGCATATGCACCAGCCATATTATAAGGATGACCTTGACGGGCTGTATCATATGCCGTGGGTGTATCTGCATGCCCTGAAGGATTACTACGAACTTCCATATTATCACAAGATATTTACAAAGATAAAGGGTACATATAATCTTGTACCCTCTCTCCTTGTCCAGCTCGCGGATTATACCTCTGCGGGCGTTTCGGACATATTCATAAAACTGATGCTGAAAGACGTTCGCGAGCTTACGCAGGATGAGAAAAATATTCTTATCCCTCAGCTTTTTATGGCGAACTACAAGAATCAGGTGAAACCGCTGAAAAGATATCGCGAGCTTTATGACCGCAAGGGTGACACTCCTCTGTTTGAAACAGCGAAGCTGAACTATTCCGATCAGGATATTCTTGATCTTGAGGTGATGTACCTCATAAGCTGGTGCGGTGTGTTTACGCGCAAAGATGTCCCGTTTGCTCAGGAACTTATTAAGAAGGGCAGGGATTTTCTGCACAACGATAAGCTGCACTTCATGGACAAACTGGCGGAGTTTGTCGCGTCGATAGTTCCGCTTTATAAAGATTTACAGAATAACGGAAATATCGAGGTTTCGGCAACTCCTTTCTATCACCCGATACTGCCGCTTCTGCTCGACCCGAAAAGTGCGAAAGAGGCGCTGCCCGACATCTCCATGCCCAGCATATCGGTGGATTTTTTACCGCATGCGCGGGTTCATGTGCAGTCGGCTGTTGACTATTATCAGGAGATATTCGATTCCCCGCCCAAAGGCATGTGGCCTGCGGAGGGGAGTATTTCAAATAAAGCTGCGGAGCTTTTCAAAAACTGCGGCATAGGCTGGATTGCCAGCGACGAGGACGTGCTTTCAGCTTCCATAGGGCGCGACCTGCGGGACAAACAGCAGAGACAGAGACTTTACAAACGCCATGGGTTCAGCACACCCGACGGCAGTATAAATATATTTTTCAGAGACAAGGAACTTTCAGACCTTGTGGGTTTCACCTACAGTAGCTGGGAAGCGGAAAAAGCTGTTGATGATTTCATGACCAAACTGTCTGAAATCTATGATATGTGCGATTTTTCGCCCGTTGTTCCTGTTATTCTGGATGGCGAGAATGCGTGGGAATATTACCCTGAAAACGCATCAAAATTCTTTGAACTGCTTTATACGAGGCTCTCTGCGTGCAACTGGATCGAGACGCTCACAATGAGCGAGGCGGCGGAGTGCGACACTCCCGAAGAGCCTCTGGACAGGATACGCGCCGGTTCATGGATATATGCGAACTTTACCACTTGGATGGGACATCCCGAAAAGAACGAGGCGTGGCGGATACTCTCCGACGCATACATCAGATATGCCGCGAAAGCGCATGCGGCTCAGGATATTTCGGCTGTTGAAAAGGAGCTTTATGCTGCGGAGGGTTCGGACTGGTTCTGGTGGTACGGCGACGATCATTTCAGCTTGCAGTCTGACGTTTTCGACAAGCTTTTCCGCAGACACATTGCCAACGTTTACACTCTGCTCGGTGAAAAAGTGCCGCCGGAAGTTCATCAGCCCATTAAGAAAAGTCATAAATCCGGACTGCTGAAAACACCTGCGGGCGAGATGACTCCAGTCATTGACGGCAAAGTGACGAGCTTTTTTGAATGGCTCGGCGGCGGACGGTTCGACCTGAAATTTGATGCAGGCGCAATGACGGCATCGTCGAACGTTCTGCATATGCTCTGGTTCGGTTATGACCCGCAGAATTTTTATCTGCGGATAGACGGGACTTTCAGGGATATTCTGAATCTTGGATATGAGCTTGAGGCGGAGATAACGGCGGGTGAGACGAAATCCGTTCTTTTTCCGCTTGTTTATGAATTCAGCGGAAACAGCGGGGAAACTTCCTGCTGTGAATCGGTTTTTGAGGCATCCGTACCTCGCGTATACGCCAACGGCTCGGACAAGATATATTTGACATTCCGCCTGCGCCGCGACGGACGCATAATTGAAACGGCACCAGTGTACAATACCGTCGAGATAGACCTGTCGCATGACGGCAGACAGGACTGGATAGCATAAAACTTCAGGATGAAGTTCGTGGAGTGAGCGTGTCAGGCTTTGCCTGTTAAGCGAACGCAACGTGAGCGGAAAGAGGCTTAGCCGATTGGAGCGATATCATTATTTTCCCAAGGACGGGAAAATAATGCGAAACTATAGACCTGTCGCATGACGGCAGACAGGACTGGATAGCATAAAACTTCAGGATGAAGTTCGTGGAGTGAGCGTGTCAGGCTTTGCCTGTTAAGCGAACGCAACGTGAGCGGAAAGAGGCTTAGCCGATTGGAGCGATATCATTATTTTCCCAAGGACGGGAAAATAATGCGAAACTATAGACCTGTCGCATGACGGCAGACAGGACTGGATAGCATAGACCGGATAAGAGCAGATTACTTCGCTCCGCCCGCAAAGACGTTTTTTTGTCTCTGCGAGGAATGGAGTGACGAAGCAGTCTCATTCACTTTTACGGAGAATATAAATGAAACTTCCCTTACACCTTGGAATACATTGTCACCAGCCGGTGGAAAATTTTTATAACGTGGTGGATATCGCGGTTGAGAAGAGCTATCAGCCCTTTTTTGAACTGCTTCTGAAAAAAAACGGCATGAAGGTGAGCGTTCACTACAGCGGCTGGCTGTTTGAATACATAAAGAACCACCACAAAAAACTTTTCGGCATGATGCAGGATGCAAACAGCGCCGGACAGGTGGAGTTCTTTTCAGGCGGGTTTTACGAGCCTGTGCTTGCCGCCATACCGTCCAGAGACCGCAAAGAGCAGATAAAAAAGCTGAACGGCTTCATCGAGAATAATTTTAAAGTGTCGCCGAAAGGGCTATGGCTCACGGAGAGGGTGTGGGACAGCTCCATAATTCCTGACTGTGCCGACTGCGGCATTGAATACGTTATAGTGGACGATTACCACTTCATCGCCGCCGGATTCTATGAATCCATGCTCCACGGTCATTTCAAAACGGAGCAGGACGGGCGTGAGATGCTGATATTCCCTATCAGCGAAAAACTGAGATACATGATACCCTTTAAGCCCGCGAAAGATGTTGTCGGGTATCTGGGCGAGATAGCGGAACAGGGCGGTAAATCGCTGACGATATTTGACGACGGCGAAAAGTTCGGTCTCTGGCCTGAAACTCACGAATGGGTTTATGAAAAGGGCTGGCTGAACGATTTTGCCGATGCAGTTAATGACAGCGGACACAGCGAATTTGCGCTGTTCAAAGATACTGTGGAAACGGTGCCTCCTTCGCAGATAGCCTATCTGCCCACCGTTTCATACTTTGAGATGGGAGAATGGTCGCTGTTTGCAGAGCGCACCAACAAAATGGCGGAGTTTTTGAAAGAGACTGAAAAACTGCACAGGGACGATACCGCGAAGGTGTTTATTAAAGGCGGCATCTGGAAGAATTTTCTGGTTAAATATCCCGAATCCAACCGTATCCATAAGCGGACGCTGAAATTGTCGAAAGACGCTGACAGACTTAAAGATGAAAGACTTTACGAGGCATTGTATAAAGCGCAGTGCAACGACGTGCTGTGGCACGGGATATTCGGCGGACTTTACCTGCCTAATCTGCGGAACAACGCATACCGTTTTATCATAGAGGGTGAAAAACTGGTGGAAGAGCTGGACGGTACGGCTTATCCGTCCATGGAGAAAGGGGATTTCGATTTCGACGGTTACGACGAGGCGTACGTCCGCACACCTGAGCTGAACTTTATGTTCGTATCTGTTGACGGCGGACAGCTCGTTTCCGTTGAGGACAAGGCGAACTGTTATAATTTTCTGAACACGCTGGCGCGCCGCAAAGAGGCATACCATGAAAAAATGCTGAACTCTGCGGAACCGGAAGATGCTGAAACGGCTGAAGAGGCTGATGAAGAAGGTATCAGTACAATACATAACGACAGCCGCGCCGACAGCGCCGCCTATAAAGAATATCTGGTTTACGACTGGCACAATAAAAACTGTTTCATTGACCATTTCGTGCATCGGTTCGATGCGGAGGAGTTCAGAAACGTCAGCTTCGGCGAGATGGGGGATTTTGCAAACCAGCCCGCCGTAATGATATCTTCGGAATCCGGTCTGACTTTCACCCGTGAAGGTGGACTTTATAAATACGGACAGAAACTGCCGTGCCGTGTGACAAAGGAATTCTCTTTCGATAAAAAAGGGTTGGAACTCAGGCTGAACATAGATTCGGAGCTTGATGAAGAGATAGATTATGTCATGGAGATGAACTTTCATTTCAATGACCTTGAAAATGTTTTGATAAACGGAAAAACGCCTGATGAGTCTGAAGGTGTTGATTGGACAAAAATAGAATTGGGAGAAAAGCATACGCCTTCAAAACTGTTGATAGAGATGAGCGGAGGTGCTAAACTGTACACATATCCAGTGCTGACGGTTTCCCAGTCCGAAAGCGGGGCGGATCTGACGCATCAGGGTATCTGTCTGCTTCTTCCGTTCAGGTTCAGAAAGCATCTTGAGCTTGAGTGCAGGCTCTCTCTGTCGGGGGAATGACATGTCGGAACTGAGATTTGACCCTGTAAAAAAGATATGGTCTGTGATAGCCTCCGAGCGCAGCCGCAAACCGGAAGATTTTCTTGTTCGCAGGCTCACCACCCTTGAGAACCATGTGGATTTCTGCCCGTTCTGCAAGGGAAACGAAGACAAGGCTGGAACAGAGATATTTTCACTGAGAGATGCGCATGGGCAATGGCTTACCCGCGTTGTGCCGAACAGATATCCGGCGTTCCGCATTGAAGGGGATCTGAAAAGGTTTGCCCACGGGATGTACGATTGCGTTTCGGGCATCGGCGCCCACGAGGTTGTCATAGAGACACCGAAACACCACATGAATATCGGCACCTATACAGATAAAGTGCTGACGAATGTGTTTTCAACTTTCAGAGAGCGCATCCTTGACCTCAAAAAGGATACAAGGTTCAGATATATAATGCCTTTTAAAAATTACGGAGTGCTTGCCGGCGGTAATATTGAGCATCCCCATTCCCAGATAATCGCACTTCCGGTTACGCCGGACATAGTGAAAACAAAGCTTGCCTCCGCGCAGGAACATTACAGAAATAAAGAGCGCTGTATTTTTTGTGATATACTGAATCAGGAAAAGGACGAAGGAACACGCATCGTTTATGAAAATCAGGACTTTATCGCCTTTTGTCCGTTTGCTTCGTCTCTGCCTTTCGAGGTGTTGATATTCCCGAAACGGCATACGCATTGCTTTGAAAGAACTGACGATTCCGAAATGAGCGGGCTGGCGGATATAGTCCGCGAGGTTTTCGGCATGCTTTATAAATGTCTGGAGAATCCGCCGCTCAATATGGTGGTGCATACTTCACCACCCGTGGTCAAAAGACCGTCACAGCCAAACTACTGGCAGAGCATTGAACAGGATTTCCACTGGCACATAGAGATAACGCCAAGACTTTCCGGAATCGCAGGGTTCGAGTCCGGAACAGGCTTCTACATCAATCCCGTGTCGCCCGAAAGCGCGGCGGGTTTTCTTAAAGGAGTGAACTGAAAATATGATCGTTGCCCATATCACGAGTGAGGTTTATCCCTTTTCCAGAACAGGGATGCTTGGAGATTCCGTTTACGGGCTTGCCAAGTCGCAGGCTCAGCTTGGCGAGTGTATCCACGTCCTTTCGCCGATGTACACATCCGCAGGATGCTACGAACCTTACGAATGTCAGTTTGAGAGGTCTTTCAGCATTTTTTCAGCAGGAATGACCTACTCTTTCGACGTGTATACGGCGCAGGCAGACGGCGTTAAGTTTGTTTTTTTCCGCAACGATGATTTTTTCAACCGCAGATATATATACGGCACGTCCAGCTATGACTATTCCGATAACGATATTCGTTTCGGCATGTTCTGTCTCGCGTGTTTGCAGTACCTCCGCGAAACAGCTCTCAATCCTGATATAATCCATTGCCACGAATGGCAGGCTGGGCTGGTTCCGGTGTATAAACACCTTTTCTATGAAGATATTAAAGCGAAAACCATCTTCACCATACACGACATCACCTTTCAGGGGGTGTTCGGTAAGTTCTCAATACAGACCCTTGGTTTGCCGTGGGAGATGTATAATATTGAAGAACTTGAGTTTTACGAGAATATCAGCCTGCTTAAAGGCGGGGCGACACATTCGGATTTCATAACGCTTTTAAGCCCGACATATGCCAAAGAGGTGCAGACGGATGAGAATTCGTTTGGTCTCGGTTCGTTCATGGCTAAGTTTCAGGACAGGATAGAGGGTATTCTTGGCGGCGTGGACTACGAAAGATTTGACCCCGAAACTGATATCTTCATAAAAAAACGATACACTGCCGGAAGTGTTTCAGATAAACTTATTAATAAAGAGGATTTCCTCACGGAAACGGGGCTTTTGAATATAGAGAAACCTTTGTTTCTGGTGGAGACGAAATTCACCGAACGGAAAGGTCTGGAGCTGATAGCCGACAGCGCGGACAAACTTGCTGAGATACAAGCGAATTTTGCTTTTCTCGGCTATGGTGAACCGAAATATTGTTCAAAATTTAAGGAAATAGCAAATAATTATGACAATATTTTCACATCCATCGGTATAAGTGAGGCTATGCTCCATAAAGCATACGCAGCGGCTGATTTTGTTTTGCGTCCGTCGCTTACGGAACCCTGCGGAAAAAGTCAGATCGTAGGGATGCGATACGGCGCACTGCCTGTTGTCAGACGTACCGGAGGGCTTATCGACACAGTTGTGGACATCAGCGAACCCGACGGTTACGGCTTTTTTATGGACGGATACAGTCGTCACGATTTGATAAAACAGATTAATAGAGCAGTGGATTTTTTCCAAAATAGAGATATATTGTATAAATATGCCGCCAAAGTTATGGGTTTTAATTTCTCATGGACAGAAACGGCGGAGAAATTTTTAGGGGTTTATCAGAGGATTCTTGGAGGCAACCGATGAAATTTAAAGAGATGAGCAAGGCGGAGCTATACGAAGTCGCCAAAAAATTCAATATCAGGAACAGAAGCGCGATGTCAAAGGATGAACTTGTCAAAGCCTTGTCCAAGTATGAGAAAACAGTGTCAAAAAGTGATGAACCCTCACGACAGACTGTTACCAGCCACATGCCGGAGCAGCCAAAACAGGAAGCTTATGTCCCGAAAAAGGAATATCCTGTTCCGGACAGATATAATATTGATACGATTGTTCTTCTTCCTGTAAACCCTAAAAAGGAATACGTCTACTGGGAAGTTTCCGACAAGACGGTTGACGGCTTTTGCTCCGAATACAATACGGTTGATCCGGTATTTATTCTGAAAGTTTATGCAGGGGAAGATGGTTCAGTTTCAGAACTTGCCAGTGTCCGCGTCGGTAAATACGGCAACTGGTATTTCGACCTCTACTGCCCCGGGCAAAGACTCTGGTCTGAAATAGGAATGCTTGACTCAACAGGCACTTACCATATGATCTCCGCTTCCAAGAAGATACTGATGCCCGCAGACAGAATAAGCGACCTCATCGACGAGGAAACGTGGATGACAGTCGGCGAGAACATTGAGAAGATATACACCCTTTCAGGCGTTACAGATATGCAGAAAGAAGAGCTTCTTTCAAGTGCGAGAATGCACTCTGAGCTTTTCAAAAAATTACACAAAGCTGAGGGCGGAATGTCCTCTTCGACACTTGCACGCAAAGGCGGTGAATGATGCCGAAAGGTTACTGGATGCTGGTGCTCCACTCGCACCTGCCATTCGTTAAGCATCCTGAATATGAATATTTCCTTGAAGAGCAATGGTTTTATGAGGCGATATCAGAAACGTATCTTCCAATTTTGAAATATATGAAGCGGATGGAGGACGAGGGCGTCCACTTCCGTTTTGCTGTGTCCGTTACACCGCCGCTGGCGGAGATGATGTGCGATCCGCTCCTTATGGGCAGATACGAACAGCATCTGGACAAGCTTATAGAACTTTCGGAAAAAGAGATAATCCGCACGAAAGGCACCTGTTTCGAGCATCTTGCGCTTATGTACAGGGACCGCTTCAAAGACCTTCGTGATTTTTATTACGGGTGGCTGGGCAGAAGCCTTATCAACGGATATAAGCACTTTCTTGAAAAGGGATATATCGACGTTATTACTTGCGGATTCACACACGGGTTCCTCCCGCTTCTGAATAACACCACTAACGCCGTGCGCGCACAGGTTGAGCTTGCGGTGCGCAGCCATACGGAAAAGTTCGGACAGCCCCCCAAAGGGATATGGCTGCCGGAATGTGCATATTTTGACGGACTTGACGCAGTGCTTGCTGAATACGGGATACGGTATTTCTTCGTTGACACTCACGGTGTTCTCTATGCGAAGCCGAGACCCAGATTCGGCGTTTACGCACCCGTCTACACCGAGAGCGGTGTTGCCGCTTTCGGACGTGACTACTATTCCTCTAAACAGGTATGGAGTTCAAAAGAAGGCTACCCCGGCGACGAGTATTACAGAGATTTCTACCGTGACATTGGTTACGACCTTGATCACGAATATATAAAACCATATATCAGCCCCGACGGTGAACGTGTGTTTACAGGGCTGAAATACCACAGGATAACCGGCGATTCGGACTATAAAGAGTTCTATCAGCCGGAGATCGCCTCCCAAAAGACCGTTGAACATGCGAAACACTTCGTTCGCGGAAGAGAAAAGCAGGTTGAGGAGATAGCGGAGCTTATCGACCGCAAACCGATGGTGGTTTCTCCTTACGATGCGGAGCTTTTCGGTCACTGGTGGTTCGAGGGTCCCGAATTTTTGTATAATGTATTCAAAGAGATGGATAAATCGGATGTTGTGAAGGCTTTTACGCCGCTTGAATATCTGAACGAATACCCGACGAATCAGGTTGTTAAGGTGAACCCGTCGTCATGGGGTGATAAAGGCTATTACGACGTGTGGCTGAATCAGGGCAACGACTGGATATACAAACACCTGCATTTTATGTCCGACAGCATGGTGAATCTGGCGAAATATCACCATAATACGGACGACGATGCAGTCCGCAGATGCCTGAACCAGATGTCGCGGGAGCTTTTCCTTGCACAGTCAAGCGACTGGGCATTCCTGATAACCACGGGTACTGCCATTGAATACGCAGTTCAGCGCACGAAGGAACACATCTATAATTTCCTGCGGCTGAAAGAGATGGTTGAAAACAGAGATTTCGATTTCGCCTTTTTGGGGGCGGTGGAAAATAAAAACAGCATATTCCAGTCGATGGATTTCAGAATTTACTGCTAGGAGGAGACGGTATGATTAGTAAAAAAATGACTAAGGCGCTCAACAAACAGCTCAATTTTGAGCTTTATTCCGCATATGTGTATCTTGCCATGGCGGCGAATTCCAACACTATGGGACTTAAGGGATTTTCCAACTGGTTCCACGTTCAGTTTCAGGAAGAGCTGTTCCACGCGGACAGATTTTACAACTACATTCTGGATCAGGACGGCGAAGTTGAGCTTGAGCAGATAGAAAAACCGAAGAAAGAATATAAAGATGCATACGAGCTTTTCGATGAGACGCTCACGCACGAAAGAGAAGTCACAAAAAGAATTTACGAGCTTGCTTCACTTGCGCTGGACGAAAAGGATCACGGAACTCACAGCTGGCTTCAGTGGTTCATCACGGAACAGCAGGAGGAAGAGGCGAACGTCAAGGATATTAAGGACAAGCTGAAACTGGCGGGAAGCACCGGACAGGGGCTTTTCATGATAAACGCCGAACTTGCAACAAGGGTCTACGTTCAGCCCACGGTTCCCGGCTCACAGGCGTAATAAAAAATTAATGAGATCGCCGCGTCGCTGACGCTCCTCGCGAAGACGGTCAGACTGACGCGGAGGTCTCGTATTTATTAATTGAACAGTCCTGAACTCAGGTATCTTTCGCCTGAGTCGGGCAGTATCACGACAATGTTTTTTCCTTCAAGCCCCATCTCGTCCGCGGCATTAATTGCGGCGGCGACAGCGGCGCCTGATGAAATTCCGCAGATTATCCTTTCGTCCTTTGCCATCATTCTGGAATAGTCCAGTGCGACGGAATCTTCCACTGTTTCCATGCGGTCGAGTATTTTAAGGTCGAGCGTTTCGGGTATGAACCCTGCACCGATGCCCTGTATCCCGTGGGGACCGGGTTTCAGCTTTTCACCTTTAAGCTTCTGGCTGATAACGGGGCTTTTGGACGGTTCAACGCCGACAATGATAACGTTCTTGCCCGCGCGCTCCTTCAGAAATCTTCCGATCCCAGTTATGGTACCGCCTGTACCGATGGATGAAACCACTACGTCAACGCATCCGTCAGTGTCTCTGAGTATTTCGGGACCGGTTGTCCTTTCATGAACCAGAGGGTTGTACGGGTTGCGGAACTGATTGGCAAGATAGTATTTTTCAGGGTTTTCCGCGAGCATCCTGTCTGCTTCGGCAACGGCTCCTGCCATGCCTTTTGCACCGTCTGTAAGGATGAGCTTAGCGCCGAATGCCTTCATCATCATTCGCCTTTCAAGGCTCATGTTGTCAGGCATCACAATGACGACCTCATAACCCAGCGCCGCGCCGGCGAACGCAAGACCTATGCCTGTGTTGCCGCTGGTCGCTTCCAGAACGGACATGCCGGACTTAATCTCTCCGTTTTTTATTGCTTCGTTAAAGATGAATGCACCTACTCTGCATTTAACAGAATATGCGGGGTTGCGCCCTTCAACTTTGACAAGGATATTATTTTTTTCGGAACCCTTTATCTTGTTCAGTTTTATCAGCGGGGTTTCGCCTATGGCAAGGGTGTTGTTGTCAAAGACCCTCATGCCACTCCGAATCCTTCTTCTTTAATAGCTGATGTAATTGAAGATTCGTCAATTGAATCCTCAAATTTAACTGTTGCTGTACCTTTTTCGAGATTTACGTCACAAGACTGAACGCCGTCAAGCTCTGAAACAGCCTCTGTAACTGTCATAACGCAATGTTTGCACTTCATTCCTGATACGTTGAAAACTTTTTCTTTCATTGAAAACCTCCGTATGACCGGGCGTTATTGTCCGCCTTAGTTGACAATTTCCTCCATTTCTTATATTTTTGCAATACAAAACAAAATAAGAGATATATTATTTTGCCTATATAAGGGGGTTTATCATGGCAAAAGTTCAGAGCCTGAACATAAGCAGGGAAAAGGGCGTTAAGAAAACGCCGGTGGACAGTGT
This sequence comes from Deferribacterales bacterium, assembly GCA_050251945.1. GTDB lineage: Bacteria > Chrysiogenota > Deferribacteres > Deferribacterales > Geovibrionaceae > Seleniivibrio. Next base: position 50,704 of record JBFWLW010000004.1, read on the forward strand.
TGAACTTATTACCGATTTCGGTATTAAGGATGACGCGCACGCGGGAAAGTGGCACAGACAGGTGAGCCTGCTTGCCACGGAAAGCATACAGAAGATGAAAGACAAAGGGCTTAACGTTGACAGCGGCGACTTTGCAGAGAACATCACAACCGAAGGCGTGGATCTTCTGAGCCTTGCCGTCGGTGACACATGTATGCTCGGCGGTGTTGAGCTTACCATCAGTCAGCTCGGAAAGCTCTGTCACCACAGATGCGCTGTGTATTACGCCGCAGGCGACTGCGTTATGCCGCGCGAAGGTATCTTCGGTGTCGTACGCAATGACGGAAAAGTTAAAGTGGGCGACGAAGTCACCGTTTCCCGCAAAAAAGGACTCTCCGTATGCGTAATAACACTCAGCGACAAGGGAAGCAAAGGCGAGCGTGTTGACGAGACAGGACCCGCTGTTGTTGAGATGCTCAATGACAGACTGGACGTTTGCTTCACCAGAACGGAAGTTATGGCGGACGAGCAGAAAGGGCTTGAAGAAGCTCTTAAGTATATGTGCGATCTCCAGAAGTTCGACCTTGTGGTCACAAACGGCTCAACGGGCGTTTCGCCCCGCGACATAGCTCCCGACGCAACGCTGAACGTTATTGAAAGACGTTTGCCGGGGTTTGAAGAGGCTATGCGCATGAAGAGCTTTGAAAAAACCAATCGCGCACTTATCAGCCGCGCCGTCGCGGGCGTACGCGGAAACACGCTTATAATAAACGTACCCGGCAGCCCCAAAGGCGCTGTGGAGAATCTTGACGTCGTCCTCGACGCTGTTCCCCACTGCATCGAAAAACTGCAAGGGTCACAGGCGGACTGCGCCCAGTGAAGGACTACCCGCTCTACATAGCCCTCGACGGAATTGACGGCTGCGGCAAGACAACTCTGTCACAGGGAATTTACAAAGAATTTATGAAGCTCGGCAGGCGGGTGAAACTCACCCGCGAGCCGGGCGGTACCGAGGTGGGAATACTGCTGCGCCAGCTGCTGGTGAACCAGAAGTTCTCACTTGAACCGGAGACGGAGCTTATGCTCTATTGTGCGGACAGGCTTGAACACCAGACAAAGCTTGTTCTGCCGAACCTTGAGGCGGGCAGGGACGTCATAAGCGACAGATTTCTGTCTTCGACCTATGCATATCAGATATTCGGACGGGGGCTGGATAAGCCGTTTCTGGATTTTCTGAGCGGGCACAGCGTAAAGAGAATGCCTGACATCACTTTTATAATCGACATAGACCCGAAGACCGCTCTCGACAGGGCAGTTGCAAGGCTTAAACGGGAAGGCATGATGCAGGACGAGGGCAAGTTCGAGTCGCTGGGGACGGAGTTTTACGAAAAAGTACACGAGGGATTTGTCTGGTATGCGGACACCCACGAGAACGTCTGGACGATAAACGGAATGCAGGCTCCCGAAGCCGTGCTTTCCGATGTTATTGCTATATTGGATAATTTTATATGAACATAACGGGGCATGAAAGAGAGAAGGAGATATTCGGACGGGTTTTAAAAGAGAACAGGCTCCATCATGCCTATATTCTGAGCGGGCGGGACGGTATCGGCAAAAAGCTTTTCGCAAAGGAACTTGCGAAGGCTCTGCTGTGCGAGAACGGTTCGTTCATGGAAAACTGTAAATGCCGCCACTGCTCTCTTGCAGACGCCGGTTCACATCCTGACATACACATCATAGAGGAAACGCCGCTGAAGATTGACAAAGCGCGCGAGATATCCTCTAATGCCTTTATGACGCCCCTTTCGGCATCGAGAAAGGTTTATATAATCGACAGTGCGGACACTTTCGGTCTGGAGGCGGCGAACGCCCTGCTCAAGACCCTTGAGGAACCGCCGGAAGATACGCATTTTTTCCTTATTACATCGAGATATTCGCAGGTTCTGCATACCATCAGGTCTAGATGTATAAACATCGGCTTCGGTGTGCTTACAGATGTTGAGATGACAAACGTCGTCCGCCAACACTCTCAGAAAACCGACGAAGAGATAGATAAAGCTGTTTCCATAAGCTCCGGTTCTGCCGGATACGCTCTCTACCTGCTGGAAAGCATGGAAAAACAGCCGGAATTCAATAGCAGGCTGAACCCTGTGGAACTGTTTTATGAGATAGAATCGCTGGACGACAAGGACAAGATTCGTGCATACTGTGCATCGCTGTACGGATATCTTCTTGAAAGGTATAAGAAAACCGGTAGCGAAACTATGCTCGCATTTTCTAACTATTTGCTGGATATTTTGAAAAGGCTTGAGTATAATGTCAGTTTAGACATATTCAGGTTTGACCTGTACATAAAAACTGTTGAGGTACTTAGTGAAAAAAGTTAATGCCATTGGCGTGGCGTTCAAGCCCGCGGGCAAGATATATGATTTCCTCTCCTGTGGGGTAGAGGCGCGATTTGGAGAAAAAGTTATAGTTGAAACTGAAAAGGGCGAGGATATGGCAAACGTCATTCATTCCGCCCGTGACATAGAAGTTGACGACAAAGCTGAAATGAAAAACGTTATCCGCAAGGCTACCATGGCGGATTTTGAACAGAAAAAACTGAACACGGCGGATGAGCCTGCGGCTTTTAAAGCCTGTAAGGAATTCGTGGTTCAGCATAATCTGGATATGAAGCTTCTTAAGGCGGAATATACTCTGGACAGAAGCAAGCTGACATTCTTCTTCACTGCCGACGGCAGGATAGATTTCCGCCAGCTTGTCCGTGACCTTGCGCGGGTGTTTCGCACCCGCATCGAAATGCGTCAGGTCGGCGTTCGCGATGCCACCAAAATGATAGGCGGATTCGGACTTTGCGGAAAAGAATTCTGCTGTTCAACGTTCCTCAGAAAATTTGATAATATTTCAATAAAAATGGCGAAAGACCAGAACCTTATCCTTAACCCCACGAAGATATCAGGGGTTTGCGGAAGGCTCATGTGCTGTCTGATGTATGAGAAGGACGCATATGACGGCGACATCGTTTCCTGTGCGGGATGCCGCAAAGAGGAGATGATGGACGGCGACGACATGGTACGCCTTAAAGACCTGCTTGACGATCATTCCGGAGGAGACATATGAGCGGCAGAACATTTTATATCACCACGCCCATCTATTATGTAAACGACGTTCCACACATAGGTCACGCATACACGACAGTTGCGTGTGACACCGTGAGCAGATATAAAAGACTGTGCGGATACGATGTTTTCTTCCTTACAGGAACCGACGAACACGGTCAGAAGATTGAGCAGGCGGCGCTGAAAAGAGGCATCACGCCAAAAGCGCTGGCAGATGAGGTTGTTCAGAGGTATCAGAGCCTCTGGAAAGTTCTTAATATCTCGAATACCGATTTCATCCGTACAACTGACGAAAAACATAAGGCGGCCGTGCGCAAGATTTTCCGCACAATGCGCGACAAAGGCGACATATATATCGACCATTACGAGGGCTGGTACTGCACACCGTGCGAAACGTACCTCACGGAAACACAGCTTCTGGACGGCAATTGCTGCCCCTCATGCGGACGCGAAACAAGCAAACTGAAAGAACCCAGCTATTTCTTCAAGATGAGCAAATACAGCGATCAGCTTCTTAAGCATATTGAAGAACATAAAGATTTCATCCGTCCCGAATCAAGGCGCAATGAGATAATCTCATTCATAAAAGAGGGTCTGCGCGACCTTTCGGTTTCGCGCGTCTCCTTTAAATGGGGAATACCCGTGCCGGAAGACGAAGAACACGTTATCTATGTGTGGCTGGATGCGCTGACAAACTATATCGCCGCTCTGGGCTATGGCGTAGACGACGACAGCGATTTCAAAAAATACTGGCCTGCCGATTTTCATGTGGTGGGTAAAGATATTCTCCGTTTCCACACTGTCTATTGGCCCACAATGCTTTTAAGCGCGGGAGTGGAACTTCCCAAAAGCGTATTCGCACACGGCTGGTGGACTGTGGAAGGACAGAAAATGTCCAAATCCATGGGCAACGCAATCGACCCCAACTGGCTGGTTGAAAAATTCGGCGTGGATGCCATCCGCTATTTCCTTTTGCGCGAGGTTCCGTTCGGACTGGACGGCGACTTCTCGTTCAAAGGGCTTATCCACCGCATAAACGGCGACCTTGCAAACGACCTCGGCAACCTGCTGAACCGTACTATGGGTATGGTGAACCGTTATTTCGACGGCATCGTTCCCGCATACAGCGTGAAGGGAGATTATGACGAGGCTCTGGAAGCGCTTGTGAGCAGAGTCTTTGACGAAGTTGACGGACACCTGAACAACCTTGCGTTTAACAAGGCGCTCGCTTCTCTTTGGGAACTGGTGAGCGGACTTAATAAATATATCGACGACAACGCTCCGTGGGCGCTTGCCAAGGATGAAGCGAAAAAAGATGTACTCGGTTCAGTGCTTTACACTGTGCTTGACGGTATCCGTCTGGTATCGCTCCTTCTGTATCCTTTCATCCCCGATACAGCGGCAAAGATACGCAAACAGCTCAATACGTCACTCGATATAGAAAAAGCCGACGAAAAATCGCTGAAAGCTGTCAGAAAGCTTGAAAGCGGACAGAAACTCGGCGAAGCCGAACAGCTTTTCCCCAGAATCGACGAAAAAGAGATGCTGGAATCGCTGAAACCGGTTGAAAAACCCGCAGATAAGAAAGATGAAGTTGTTGAAGCGATAGATTTTGTATATTTTTCCAAAATGGTGCTGAAAGCGGCGAAGGTTGTTGAGGCGGAGAAAGTGGATAAATCCGATAAACTTCTTAAACTCAAAATAGACCTTGGCAGCGGAGACATCCGTCAGGTTGTTTCCGGCATCGCGAAAAGTTACAGCGCAGACGATATGAAGGGCAAAACCGTTGCGGTCGTCGCCAACCTGAAACCTGCGAAACTTATGGGTATCGTTTCCGAAGCGATGATTCTTGCCGCCACAGTGGGTGACAAACACGTCGTGATGGAACTTCCCGACAGCATCGAAGCGGGAACAGTTATAAAGTAAGAGATTAATTCGTCGTAAACTCCCCGCAATGACGTCTCTGCGAGGAATGAAGTGACGAGGCAGTCTGTATTTTGGAATTAAAATGATCACAAAAAAAGGCAGTCCGCTGCACCATCAGTTCCTTATGGAGCTGAAAGCTGCGGGCGAAGCGGGGGCGTTTTTTACGGACTCCCACGCACATATACACATGGAACCCCTTGCAGAGGATATGGAAGGGGTTATCAGCCGTGCCGAGGAAAACTACGTCCGCCGCATCGTAACCATCGGCTGCGGGCTTGAGGACAGTCTCCTCGCGCAAAAAGCCGCCGCATCGCACGAACGCGTCTTCTTTGCCGCAGGCATCCACCCCCACGATTCTCAGGCTTGCGATTTTTCTGAGGCTTACGATGACTCTGATGTAACCAAAGGTTTTCATAAACTGTTTACGCATCCGAAATGTATAGCCATCGGCGAGATAGGGCTGGATTATTTCTATGACCTATCCCCGCGTGACGTTCAGCAGAAAGTTTTCCGTCATTTCCTTCAGCTTGCAAAAGAATATAAAAAACCTGTAGTCATACACAACCGCGATTCAGCGGAGGACTGCGTGCGTATCCTTGACGAAGAGGTGCGCGGACGGGACAGAAACGGAATAATCCATTGTTTCAGCGGCGACATCCCGCTTTTGCGGTGGGCGCTTGATAACGGTTTTTATATATCATATGCCGGACCTGTCACCTATTCAAAATCAGACGACCTGCGGGCGACGCTTCAATATGTTCCTGTTGACCGTCTGCTCGCGGAAACAGACTCCCCGTACCTCTCCCCAATGCCGTTTCGCGGCAAAACAAACGAGCCTGCAAACACCGTTTACAATGCATATGAAATTTCCATAATAAAAAGCATGAATTTATATGAATTTGCGGTACAATTGGAAAAGAACTATAATACTCTTTTTCAGGCTTGATTATGAAACACAATGTTTTGCTGGTAGATGACAATGAATTGGAGCTGTTTGCTCTAAGAGAACTTTTCGAGGCAGAGGGCTACGAAGTTGATACTGCGGAGAACGGACTTTTTGCCCGGGATATGGTGAAAGAGAAGGAATACGACATCATCATTACTGATCTTGTAATGCCGGTGTCCGACGGAATACAGTTTCTGTATTCACTCGGCTCCACGGGCAGAGAGATCCCCGTCATCGTTCTCACAGGTTTCAACCGTATAGACAACATGCTGAATGCGTTCCAGATGGGCGCTGTGGATGTGCTTTATAAACCTTATGACGTGTCCCAGCTTCTTGAGCTTTGCGCCAAGGTTTTGAAGAAAAATCAATCTTAACGGAGGTCTATATGACAATAAATGTTAACAAGATCCTGTATCCCACGGATTTCTCCGATCCGTCAGCATATGCGCTGAACTACGCTGCGGAGATGGCGAAGCTGTTTGATGCCGAGCTTGAGCTTCTGCACGTTATGCTGGACGAAAGCCAGCTTGTGTCTTTTTACCTGCCGCAGATAACAGTGCAGAACCTCGCGAAGGATATGGAGGATGGAGCTACGGCGAAACTTCAGGAGTTTATCGCAAATGCGAAAATTCTTGAAGGTGTCAAATATAAATACACTATGGCGAAAGGCATTGCCGATGAAGAGATAGTGCGCGTTGCGCAGGAATCAGGCACGGATCTTATCGTTATAGGCACCCACGGACGCACAGGCTTTGAGCACGTTCTTTTCGGTTCAACAGCGGAAAAAGTTGTCCGCAAGGCACCCTGTCCCGTTCTTTCAGTACGGAAAAAAGAAGAATAGTATATGGGGCGGTTTATCCGTCCCTCAGACTGGTGACAAACTGGATTTTACGTTCCTATCTCCCCCTTTAGAAAAGGGGGAATAAGGGGGATTTTGATTAAACATCAATCAAATCCACCCCAACCCTCCTTTTGCTAAAGGAGGGAGAAATATGGAAATTATGACTTTGTCAACAACCTGTGGGGCGGTTTATCCGCCCCTTTTTAATTGGCGCTTAAATGCATAATCAAATCAAATGAGATCGCTTCGTAGCCCGCTCCTCGCGAAGACGTTTATTTTTACATGTCTCTGCGAACCCTGCAGGGGTGAAGCAGTCTCGTCTTTCAATATGCGACATAAATTTCATGAAATATTCTAAAAAGAAATAGGGGATTAATTTTACTTAGCTTCTCAGATAATCTTCCAGCCCAGAAAACCTTTCCGTCTGTCTGTTCAGATAGCTTCTGATTGCCGTTTCGGTTGAAATGACCGTCAGTTTCTCTTTTGCGCGTGTCACGGCGGTGTAAAAAAGTTCCCTCGTGGCTATGGGTGACTCCGATTCCGGCAGAACCAGTATCACATGGTCAAATTCCGAACCCTGACTTTTATGCACGGTCATGGCATACACGTTTACCCATGAGGGCATACGCATCACGCCGGCGGGTCTTTCCCTGCCTGCGAAATATGCTTTCATTCCGTCCTGCTTAACTATAAGTCCCGTCTCGCCGTTGAAAAGATTCATGGAATAGTCGTTCTCGGTTATCATAACAGGTTGTCCGTGGAAGTATTTTTCCGTACTGCTTCTGAGTCCTTCACGAGAGAGCGCTGACAGTGCAAAGCCGTTTATCGCCTGTGTACCGAATCTTCCGGTTACTGTAGGGCAGAGAATTATTGACCTTGCCGCCATTTCAAGCATTTTTTGAGGATCGCTTTCAGACACTGTTTTTCTGTACAGATCAATTATGTATTTTCTGAAAAAGCCCATTATGTCGGTGTCAGACGGGATGAAATCAATCTTTCCGGTAGTATCGCTGCGGATAACTTCTATGGCGGTTTCGCTGTCACCCACACGGCACGCCTTTGCCAGTTTGCCGATACCCAGCGTATCGTCAAACCTGTGGCTCTCCGTGAGCGCGACAGTGATGTCCGATATGCTTTGTCCTTGCGGCGAAACTTTGGTATCGGCGTATTCTTCTATTATTAATGCTCTTTCCTGTGAAAAAACGTCTGTTTCGGATGCGGTGCAGATGTCGCCCAGAACTGAGCCGGGCATAACGGACGAGAGCTGGTCTTTGTCGCCCAGAAGAATCAGGCGGGCGGCAGGTTTCAGCGAATTTACAAGTTCGCTCATCATTTTCAGGTCGACCATGGATGCCTCGTCGACTATCACCACGTCGTACGCCATAGGATATTCGGGGCTGAAACGGCTTCTGTCGCGGCTTCCCGTAGTTCCTAAAAGCCTGTGGAGCGTGACAGCCTTCAATCCGTCCGTTTCTGTCAGAGTTTCGTTCAGTCTGTTTGCCGCTTTGCCTGTGGGTGCCGTGAGCGCTATGTTCAGCGGGCTGTCCGAAAGGGCGTTGAGGATATTCAGCACTTTGCGGACTGTTGTCGTCTTGCCTGTGCCGGGTCCTCCGGTTATGACACAGAAACCCGACAGACACGCGCAGAGCGCCGCCGCTTTCTGCATGTTTGCCCCTTCGCCGAATTCTTTTATGAGCAGATCTTTCAGTTTTTTGCCGTCTGCTATAGGGATGTCAGGGCTTTGGCGTATGAAATCGCCCACCAGTTTTTCACTGCGGTAAAACGCCGCCAGATAAAGCCTGCCGCCCGTAAATATCACAGGCGCGCTTTCATCTTTTGCGACAGCGCCGCTCGCGGCTATTTTTTGTATGTTCCCGTCAGAGAAAGTATTATCAAGTTCTTCTTTAAAGTCTTTATAAAACGGCAGAATATCTATTCTATCGGTTTTAAGGCATGTGTGTTCGGTTGAAACGGCATAGAACAGCACAGCGAAGAACAGGTATGCGTCCGGACAGCCGAAAACAGCACACATCTGCTTTGCAAACTGCACGTCTATGTCTCGCAGTTGTCCGTTTTCGTATAAAACATCAGCCGTATTCATAACTCAACCGCCGTTTTTGCCATTTTTTCTATTATTTCCCTTTTTGGCTTGTGCAAAAAGATGCCGTTATCGCCGGATTGCTCCACACCGCGCATGAAAACGTATATTCCGCCGCCGATATGCCTGTCAAAGTCATAATCGGGGAGGTATCTTGTCAGATGGACGTGAAGTGCCAGCGTATATATATAAAGCTGTAAGTAATAGTGACTGTTAAGCATTTCGTCGAACATACGGCTTCTGGAATAATCCTCCGCGCGACTGCCCAGATAATTTGATTTCCAGTCCAGAATATAAAATCTGCCGTCAGTTTTGAATATCAGGTCGGCAAAGCCCGTCAGAAAGCCCCTGACTGCGGTGAAATCCAGTGTGGATGCCGCTTTTGCGAATTCGTTCTCGCCTGCTTCAAGGAAGATATCCGCTATCTGCTTTGCGTCGAAACGACAGGTGGAGAGATTGAACTCCATCTCGTGTACGAAATCGTCGCGGTCTATGCCCGCAAGGGTTATACCGTCCGTAAGCTCTTTTGTAAGAAGGGTATGTATGTTATCCGTCACTGCCGGAATGAATTTTTCGTCAAAAAAGTATTTTTTAAGCCTGTCCTTCACAACGGCTTCGATGTTTTTTCTGTCTACGCTTTCAAGGGAGATGTCCTCCATAATTTCGTGTAGGCAGTTGCCCGCCTTCGCCCCTCTTGGAAAGGTGAAGATATTGTAACCGAAGCTTTTTTCAGCGGTCTGGGGAGCGAACTGATCTGTGTCGCGGTCGGACGATGCCTTATGAACCAGTCTGGAAAAGCTGTTCATCTGCCAGCTTTCGGGTATTTGTCCGCTGAAAACACGGTTTTGCGTCTCCGGAGCAGGGCGTTCCGGTTTGTATATCTGCAAAACAGCTTCCGGAAATGGTTTCAGGTCGATATGTTCGCAGTCTTCCGCAAACTTTCTTACTGTTGCCGCATCGTATTGTATATCTTTTCCCACAGCGCCGTTTATCATGTAGCCCATTGACGAAACATAGTGCAGGTCAACGGGAGAAAACGCCGTATAGCAGACGGCTTTTGCCCTTGTCAGGGCGACGTATGCCAGACGCAGTGATTCCGAAAGAGCCTCGGTGCCTGCCGTTTTTTCGGCATTATCATCCGCTGCCATGTCCATCACCAGTTCGCTCTCTTCGTTGTGATATTTAGGAAACGATCTGCCGTCCTTCTTTTTGCCGTACATAAGGAACGGGGTGAAAACGATGTTGTATTCAAGCCCCTTGCTTTTGTGAACGGTGGTAATGTTGACTGCGTTATCGTCGCTGTCCATCTTTTGCAGATATTCTTCCTCACGTTCCGCCGCTCTTCCTGTTTTTTCCGTGAGCCAGAGAAGGAGCTGGGCGGGTGATGCTCTGTGTTCCGCCTCATATTGCTGTGCAAGCTCGGTGAGATGAACGAAATTCGTAATTATACGTTCGCCTCCGCGCCTTATTGCCAGCCGGGTGAACATTGAATATTTTTCCGCCGCCCTGAAAAACACAGGTGCGATGCCTTTTGAACGCATGATGTCCGAAAACTCGGCAAAATCCTCAAAAATACCGTCCATCCTGTCGGAAAGGGTGAACAGCTCTTCCGCGCTGAATCCGAAAATTTCGGACGCAAGAGCTGTACGCACAGCTTTTTCGGAATATGGGTACACCAGCGCAGTCACAAAGTGCATCATCTGCTTTGCCTGCGCGGTGTAGAACACGTTTTCGCCGCCCGTGACAACGCACGGGATCCGGAATCTTATGAGAGCGTTGCGCACCATAAGCGCCTGCGGGTTGGTGAGGGTCAGAACTGCGAAATCGGAAGGCTGCACAGGGCGCGAACCGTTTTCGTCTTCAAGCTGTGCTTTTGTGTTCAGAAGCCGCGCTATTTCATATGCGCATTTTTCCGCAGTTGCCGCCGGACTTGGTTTTTCATCGCTGACGTCGTACCAGAAGGTAAGAGGTTTTTGTCTCTCTCTGTTCTCAATGAGCGACAGCGTGTGTTTCCCCGCCGACGGGTTGTATCCTATCCTGTCGATGCAGAAAGGGTTAGGTTTGATGAAAAAACGGTTCACCGCCTCCACCAGACCTTTGTCGGAGCGGTGGTTCGTGGTGAGGGTGTATTGTTCCTCCCTGTCCTGCGCGGCTTTCAGGTAAGTGAAAACGTCTGCTCCGCGGAAGGCGTAAATAGCCTGTTTCGGGTCGCCTATCATAAAGAGAGGACGCTTCGCGGGTGCGAACGTTTCATGGAAGATATCATACTGGAGCGGGTCGGTATCCTGAAATTCGTCTATCATGGCGGCGCGGTATTTTTTCCGCAGGGTCTCTTTCATGGACATCCCGCCCATGACGGCATCGCGCATCCTGACTATCAGGTCGGTGTAAGACTGGCTGTCCGCCTGCTGGTTATAATCCTCCAGCGTCTCCACACAGTGATCGTAGAATTCGCATTTTATCATGTCCCTGTAATCGGACAGCATGGACTTGAGTGCCGCGCAGAGATCCAGCCAGATTTCTATATCATCATAAAGCGCATGTTTCGGGGCTGTTTTTCCTTTGTTCGGGCAGCTTTCAAGTTTCCGTGTTGTCAGCAGATGAAATTTAAAGTCGGCGGGCGGGTCGGTTGCTTTTGCCGGGTCAAGATTGGCTAATCCTTCAAAAGTTTTTTCCGCTGAACCTTTGGCATATGTTCTGCCGTTCAGGTTTGAGTAAATTTCCTGAATCATCTTGGGAACATCGCAATCGCCAAGTGTGTTTTTAACCTGAGCAAAAGCGGCTGATATTTTCACCTGAGCAGACTGTATTTCCTCTTCCGTGACGGACGGGCGGTTGATGATGCGCATTGATGGATTTTCCATCATGTTTTTTACGAATTTAACCATATCGTCAGGTGTTTCGCCCATCATAAGCTCTGCGAATTCGGGTCTTATGCCGTACATCCGTTTGCGCCAGTAGTCCTGAACCGGACGTTTGAGAAGTGAGGACGCATCTCCCGCCAGTTTCGTTCCGAAGGCGATGTTGCCGCCGAATGAGTTTTCCGTCAGCATCTTCTGGCAGAATCCGTGGATTGTGCTTATGCCGTTCATGTCGAAATCGCGTATTGCCGCGTCAATCTTCTGTTTTGCGTTGTCCGGCAGTCCTTTTGCCAGATAGTTCCTGACGAAGTCGGTTTTTGATTCCTCTCCGTCCAGAGCCGCACGCATCTCTATGAGCCGTTCGTATATTTTTGTCTTAAGGTCTGTCACTGCCGCCTTTGTGAAGGTGACAACGAGTATCTGCTCAATGGTTGCGTCAGTTTCCGTCAGCAGACGCACGGTGAGTGCGGTTATGGTATAGGTTTTTCCTGTACCCGCGTTCGCCTCTATGAGGTGGGTGCCGCCAAGCTGACAGTTAAGAATATCTATATTATTGATCTGCATTGTCTTTTTCCGGTGCGCTAAATACGAGTATGCCGTTCTGCGCCAGTTTATCCGCGTATCCGTCCCGTCCGAAGCAAAGGGCAAATTCCTGTAATACGCCTGCGGTGTCATCCTCTTTAACATCAGGGTAAAGCTTTTTATAAACTTTCCTAAACGCTTTGAAGCCGTCGTCGGGGGTGAAGCAGAACGGACTTTTAAGACCGTTCAGGAAAATTTCCGCATAGGTCTGCAATGCTTCTTTGCGGCAGTCGGCGGAAAGAAAAGTCCTTTCTCCCTCTATGTTTATGAGAATGGCGTTTATATCGTACCCTTTGTTCAGGAGGATAAGATGGCGTATCCGCGCCTTTAGCAGGTCTTTCGGTTTCAGCTTTCCGTTTTTTGTGTATATAAGCCCGTCTTCGGTTATATTGTCTATTCTGAAATTTATCCTCAGATTGCCTACGGTTATGCTGTCGGTGATACTGAACGGCGTTCCGTGCGCCGTAACAGCTTCGCAGACCTGTCCGGATTCTCTGGTTATCTTTTGTTTGTATCCCTCTCCAAGTCCTCCGGCAGGTATTTGTGCCGTCGCCTGTGCGTATGCCAGCAGGTCGCCCGCATTTTCAGAGTTCAGCATCCTGCGGGTGGTCTCCGCGCGCAGATTGTACTGCTGTAAGGCGTCCAGCACCAGCCGTTCGGTGTCCGGCAGTGCCTCGAATTTTTCTGAAAGCTCAATGCCAAGTGTGGAGTTCAGAAAATAGCCTGGCGGATTCATGAAGAACCGCTCAAAAGCCTCAAGCGAGACCTCCAAAGGCATTTCAGCAGGGAGTTCGCCTGTGCAGAAATTCCTTTCTTCGTATTGGGTTCCGAATACCGATGCAGCTGCATATCTTTCGGGGCTGTATGTAAAAAGTTTTCCGTCGCCTTTGAAATACTTCCTGCTGAAGCTGTGCAGCGGATGTTCTGTTGCGGTGTTTTCCATGCCGAACCGCTCTTTCAGATGGCGCAGAAGTTCCGTCACCGCTATTGACGGCACCAGAAGTCTGTTGTCGGTCTCGCTTCTGCCCGTATAGCTCAGATAAAGCCTGTCTTTCGCACTGATGAGAGTTTCAAGGAAAAGATATTTATCGCTCTCCCGCTGGGTTCTGTCGCCTTTGTCCGGTTTTGCGGAGATAAGATCGAATTCAGGCTCGGTCTTGAGTCTGGGGAAAGCGCCGTCGTCCATGCCCAGAACACAGATAACCCTGAAAGGGATGCTCCGCATCGGCAGCATGGCACAGAAGGTGGTTTTTCCCGTGATGAACCCTTTGGAGGTTTTAACTTCATCAAGTTTGCCGGAGATTGTTTCGTAAATCGGTCTGAACGGCATATTTATGCGGCAGTCTTCAGTTTCCGTGCGCACGTCGGCTATCATCTTTGCAATGTTAACGTTTTCGTCAGCGTATTCCGGCTCGGTGCTTAAAAAGCTGTCCGCCATTTCTGAAAGGATTGAACACCATTCGTCGGCTCTGCGTTCGCCATTCAGCATTTTGGAAAAATTTGTGCAGAGTTCCACAAAGCGCATCAAACCGCCAAGCTGTTTCGCCATTGAGAAGGGAACGTCGTTCCCTGCGGCTTCCGTATAAATTGCGCGTCTGCCGCCCTCCGCAAGCCCCAGCGCAAGTCTGCGCATGGCTCTGTCCCATGTGAAAGGGATGTCGGCGGTTATTCCGTCGGCGCGCATTGCCTCCGCGTCGATGCCCCAATAGGCTCCGTTGCGTTCCAGAACCTCCGCCATGTCGCTGACACGGGAGATTGCGAACCTGCCGGATATGACCGGACTTTCAATAAGTTTTATGACCGCTGAAAGGCTGAATTCACCCGTTACGGCTGAAACCAGTTCCGAAAAAACGTTTGCGGTGCGGCTCTCTGCCTTTGCGGGGATGTCCGCTATGGTGTACGGGATGGTCTCCTTTTCTCCGTACGGGTTGTCGAACACCGCACGGATGTAAGGTGCATAACGCTGGATGTCCGGTGTCATAACCAGTATATCGGCGGGTGTGATGGTATCGTCGTCAGCCAATGTATCCAGCATGAAATCGTATAAAACCTGAACCTCGCGCAGGGGATTGTGACATGAATTTATGACGATGGAGCCGTCGGGTGTTATACCGTCCCTTTTGGCAAAGTCGTATATCTCCGCCTGTATTTCGCCCAGAAGGGTGTTTGCAGGTGGTTCGTCAAAGTATTCGTATCTTATGTTCGCATTGTCGTTGGCTGTGAGGAACTCGAAAAAGTCCCTGCCCATGGTGCCGAGGTTGTCCAGAAGCGGATGGTTGCGGAACATCATAAGCTCTTCGCGTGTTTTGCCCGTGCGTTTCTCCGCATAGCTTATCTCTCTGTCAGACATTGAGTCGCCGAAATATTCCGCCGACGGACAGAGCAGGTACAGGTTCACGTCCGTGCCGCCGCTGACAGCAAAAAGAACTTCCATGAAAAATCGCGGTATCACGCTTATTCCGAATAGATGCACCGTGTCAATATTTGCAAGGTCAACCCTGCCTGCGGAGCAGTCTTTCATAAAATTTCGAAGCACAAATGTCTTACATCGGTTTTTGTCGGGGAACGCCTCGCTGAAAAGCCACGGCTGCCAGCTTTCGATATTTTTGGTGCGTTCGTGCGCGCCCTGTGTCAGCCAGTCCTTTACCATTGCGGGTCTGTATATCTGGTACTGGTCAAAGATATCCGCTATCTTCTGCGCCAGTCTGAAGGTTTTTATCTTTCGGGGGTCTTTGCTGATGTAGTTTATTATTTCGGTGTTTACGCCGTTGTCTTTCGCTTCTGTCAAAATCCTGTATATGCGCCATGTGAGCTGCTGCCTGTCCACCCAGAGGTTTTCCGGACCGAAGTGTCTTTCGGCAACTCTCCTTATAAGAGCGGCAGGGAAAAGATAGTCCAGATTTGCGCTGATGCCCGTCTGTTCTGCAAGTTTCAGACCTATCCAGCGCTGCATACCAGAGGTCTGCACGCAGACGACGGGTTTTCTGAGCGGATGCGCAGGGTCATAGAGCTTTTCGCTCATAATATTTATCAGATTTTTAAGATTGTTGCCTATATATATGTTGAGCATTGACCGATTATATCTATATAATCCGCCAAATGAAAGCCCCTGTTGCTTTCGTTTTATGATTTTATTTACTGTTTGAGGTTGGTGGCATGACTATTTTGAAACCTGATAAAAACCTGAAACCCGTCATGAAACACAGGCTCATTGGTTCCGGGGAGAACCCGGAGTTTCTGTGCGCCGTTCTGCACGGTATACAGGATGCCGTTCTTCTGCACGACACCAAAGGGAACGTTCTGAGCTATAACGCCAGACTGCTTTCGCTCCTTGGCATCGGAGATGAACAGATGGCTGAGATGGGAAGTTTTTTTGACTTTTCCGCAGACGACATAAACTTTCAGGCAGGTATGAATTTTTTTGCGGACGCGGTTGAGGGGCGCGATCAGGTCTTCACATGGCAGATAAAAAAACCTTCGGACAATTATATTCTTGATGCAGAGGTGTTTCTTACCCGTATCAAGTACGGCAGGAAATGGACTGTTCTTGCCACAATTAAAGATATTACCGATAAAAAACGCATCGAACAGGAGCTTATCAACTCCGAAAAGAGATACAGACAGCTTGTGGAATATTCCCCCGACGGCATCGTTATCCACAGGGACGGAGTTATAAAATATATCAACCCCGCAGGAGCCAGAATATTCGGCGGCGCGGCGGAGGATATTCTCGGCTGTGAAGTTCTGGATTTCTTTCCCGAAGAGAACAGGCAGTCCATAAGCGACAGACTGAAAAAGCTTTATCAGGAAGAGGCTTCCATGCCGATTGCCGAGGCGAAGATGCTTCGCAGGGACGGGCGCATTGCCCATGTGGAGTTTGCCGCCATTCCTTTCAGCATGGACGGGCGCTCAGCTGTTCAGGTTGTGATACGCGACATCACACAGAAGAAGATTCAGGAAGAATATATCAGATATCTTGCACTGCACGACACGCTGACGGGGCTGCCGAACCGCGACCTTCTCACCGACAGGATATGCCTTGCCGTTGAACGAAGAAAACGTGACAGGAAAAAGCTGGCTGTTATATACATCGACCTCGACGGATTCAAACCCGTTAACGACACGCTGGGGCATGCTGCGGGCGATATAGCGCTTAAAATGATAGCCGGAAGGCTGAACGAGGCGATACGCAAATCAGACACCGCGGCACGCATAGGCGGGGACGAGTTTGTCGTTCTTTTGGAGGCTGTAAGCGAGCGGGAAGAGATTGAGATCATTGCAAAAAGAGTTCTGGACGCCATAAACGAAGAACTTGTCATTGACAGAACTGTCTTTCATATAGGCGCAAGCATGGGGATAAGTATTTATCCCGATAACAGCAAAGACCATGTTAAACTTATGGCAATGGCAGATAGGGCAATGTATACTGCCAAGAACAGCGGAAAGAACAGGTTCATATTCAGCGGCGGGTGAAATGGGAAGAACATACGACATAGCCGATAATCTGGTGAAAATGGCGGAAAGACTGAAATACGGCGACCACAGCGCAAAAGATAAAGTGCTGGAATATGCCGGAAAACTCATAAGTGAGGAATTCGGTTCCACCAGCATCTATATGCAGAAACTCGGCATGATCGTTTTCAGCGCCAGAGACATGAGCGGACTGTCATTTGAAGATGCCAAAGAGGTATCCAAAGATAAATATGTTTTTCAGGAAGGGGTAAAGCGGCTGATTGTGCTTCTTGAACAGGTGCGCGGATCCATCGGCGAACCTGCAAAGCTTGAAGGCGATTTTATCGTTGTTCAGGCGCGCGACAAAAACAGCCTTGCCCGAATCACATCGTACATCAAAGCCAAAGGCTATAACACCGTTGTCATCACGGACACGGACGACTGGAAGGAGAAGCTTGACGAGCTTCTGCCGTGAAAGGCACATGGATGTGCCTCTCGGAGACTGATTTATAGGATTTATTCCTTAAATCAGGCGAAGAGTGAGCGCCGCACAGGTTTTACCTGTGCAGAGCGTTAGTATAAAACAATAGGACGTTGTTTTATACCAAATTGATTGACACGGACGACTGGAAGGAGAAGCTTGACGAGCTTCTGCCTTAGTATTTCAGATCGCTTCGGGCTAAACCCTCGCGAAGACAAGAAGCTGTCTCTGCGAGCCGATGTAATCGGCGCGGCAGTCTGAAATAATATATTTTTTTGCCTTAAATCTGTCTTACCATCCGCATGTTTGGAATGATTATCCCCGCCATAAGCAGTATCACACCGAATATCTGAAATGCCGCAATCTCCTCTCCGAGAAAGATACCCGCCAGAAGAAGCGTTATCACAGGCTCAACCGAACTGAATATTGATGTGTAGGCAGCTCCTATCATCTTTAATGCGGCATAAAGAAAGCCCATTGCCATTGCCGAAGGGATAAGCCCCAGCGATACCACGAGTGCAAGCTGCTTCCCTGTTAAACTGTTAAAATCGGCTCCACCGTTTAGAACGGTGTATCCAATCGCAGTGAAGAGCATCACGTAGAATGTTGCAGCCGTTGAATTCTCAGTTTTGAGAATGTGCTGTGTCACAACCAGATAACTGGAGAAAAGTACCATTGAAAGCAGTGCGTACATTATTCCGGTCATGCTGAAACTGCGAAGGAAAGCGTCGTAAAACACAAGACAGCAGCCGCCCAATATCAGAAGAACAGATACAAATGAGGACGAGCGGAATTTTTCACGCAGAAAAACCAGCGATAAAATAAGAACTGCAAGCGGGTATAGATAAAGTATCAAAGATGCCGTGGATGCAGGGATGTACTCTATCGCTTTAAAAAAAGTGAGGCTTTGCCCCAGATAAAAGAACAACCCGATAAATGCCGATTTTAATACCAGCGATTTTTTAGGACGCAAAACTTCTCTGTCAAAAACAGCCAGAAATATAAATAAGATAAGTGTTCCGAAAATGAAGCGCAGCGTCAGCATAGGCACGGACTTAAGCCCCATTTCCATACCCAATTTGCCAAAAATAACCAGCGTTGCATAACATGTTGCGGATAATACCGCGACGGCTATTCCTTTGAACATAAATCATCCCCGTAAGTGAAAAATTATGGATATTCTTATCCCGTTAAAAAGTCAATATAATAGAATGTTTTGGTCGAGGTTGTTTATAAACATTTGTTCGTAAAGGAGTTTTTAATATAATCCTGCTTAAAAATAAAACTTGATTCGTTTTTTTGTATTATGTATATTGCATCTCAGAGACATATTCATAACAAGTTAATTACTTTTAATATTGGATTAACAGTCCCCGCAAAAAAATCAAAATAACGTTTTCAATGGAGTTGACATGTTAGCTGCACTTTGGTCGCGTATGTGGGATATGCACCACGAGACGAAAGCACTCGTGTTCTTCAGTCCCAAGGCAATGATTATGAAGATGAAACAGGCTTCAGTCCATTCACATTCCAATGAAGAGGATGTTGATATTGCTGACGAGATGTCGGCGTCTCCTGCCGAGACTTCGGGAAGGGTACACCCCACGCCGGGCGGTATGAAAAAGCATGAATCCGGCGGATATACACGCAGACAAATGATGGGACTTTTTCTCGGACCCGTACTGTTTATTCTTGTGCTTGTCCTTCCGGCTCCCGCAGGAATGAGTGCAGCGGCTCAGAAAATGGCCGCAATCACATTTCTTATGGCGACATGGTGGATGTGCGAGTCACTGCCTATTCCGGCAACCAGCCTTCTTCCCATTCCGCTGTTTCCGGCGCTCGGACTTCTGTCCACGGCAAAATCGACAACGCCCTATGCAAACCACCTGATATTCCTTTTCATGGGCGGTTTCATCATAGCCCTGTCCATGCAGAAATGGAACCTGCACAGACGTATAGCCATGAATATCGTTAAGGTCATCGGCTTTTCACCCAGCAGGATAATCCTTGGTTTCATGGTGGCTACTGCGGCGCTTTCCGCTTTTGTTTCCAACACTGCAACAACAGTTATGATGATGCCCATCGGGCTTGCCATTATCGCACACGTTGCGGAAGAGGGCAGAAAAGAGGGACTCGACAAGGAAATAGATTTCTCTCCTGAAAAATTTGCATTCGGTCTTAACCTTATGCTTGGTATAGCGTATGCCGCTTCCATCGGCGGAATCGCAACGCTCATCGGTACGCCACCCAACACTGTTCTTGCAGGTTATCTCAATAAAACATACGGATATGAGATAACGTTTGCAAGCTGGCTTGTTGTGGGTGTTCCGCTTGTTGTGATCTTTCTGCCGCTCTGCTGGCTGTGGCTTACAAAAATTGCAAACCCCATGAAGCTGAAAAAGGTTCCCGGCGGACGCGAACTTATTGACGCAGAGCTTAAACAAATGGGTTCGATGAACAAAGGCGAGAGGTATACAGCCATTGTTTTCGGACTGACAGCACTTTGCTGGATATTTATTAAGCCTGTAGCGTCCCTTTTCCCTGACCCCTCGATGATCACCGATTCCGCTGTTGCAATGATGGGCGCTCTGGTGCTTTTCCTCATTCCCATCGACCTGAAAAAGAACAGCTTTGTGATGGACTGGCACTGGGCATCAAAAATGCCGTGGGGTGTTCTTATCCTTTTCGGCGGCGGTCTTGCCATGGCAGACGGATTTCAGGCCACAGGGCTTGCTGAGTGGATCGGCGGCCGGGTCAGCCTGATGCAGAACGCGCCTATATTTGTTCTGATCATCGCTGTTACAACGCTGATAATCTTCCTTACGGAACTTACGTCCAACACAGCCACAGCGGCAATGGTTATGCCGATTCTGTCTGCTGTTGCGATAGGTCTGGGGCAGGATCCGCTTCTTCTCACCATTCCCGCAGCGATAGCCGCATCATGCGCTTTCATGCTGCCAGTGGCAACACCGCCCAACGCGATAGTGTTTGGTTCCGGTTATGTCACAATCCCGCAGATGGTTAGAAGTGGTATTGGTCTGAACATACTTGGTATAGTAATCACTGTGCTTATAGTGTACCTGATAGCGGTTCCAATGTTCGGCATACAGTTCGGTGTTGTTCCCGACTGGGCGCATATTGTGAAATAACTTTTAACGGGGGAGTTTCGGCTCCCCTGTTTTTTTGTTTGTCATAGCTTGACATTTATGTTTCAGTCTACTATACATATATCTCTTTGAAAAAGAGTTCGGGATGTAGCGCACTTGGTAGGTTACTCTGTCTTGGGAACAGGTGGTCGCAGGTTCCGCCGCAGGCTGGCAAACTTGTTTTGCCATCTTTCGTAGAATGGCAAACTTGCTTTGCCACCATCCTGTCAACAGGATTTGTTTTTATAAATAGTAGAGTTCGGGATGTAGCGCAGCTTGGTAGCGTACCTGTCTTGGGAACAGGTGGTCGCAGGTTCAAATCCTGTCATCCCGATTTATATTTCCTTTAAAGCCAATGGTTTAGCCGTTGGCTTTTTCATTTGGCACGTTTTTGGCACTTTTAGAAGTTGAATTGAGTATGCTTACACGTTCGGCACTGTCCTTGTTTATCCGGTTGCCGTAGGTTTTTAGAAGCATCTGAAGTGTGCTGTGTCCGAGCATATTTTTTATCCAGTTGAGTTGTGCGCCGGCTTCTATGAAAAGGCAGGCGAAAGTATGGCGGGTTTGATAGATGTTGCGGTATTTGATACCCAGAGCTTTTAGACATGGTTCGTAATAAGTTTTTGATACGTTCTGAATCTGGTGGAAAGGCTCACCAAGGTATGACGTAAACATCCAGTCAGATTTCATGAATGAATACTGCTTATGTCTTGACAAATACGGATCAAGGCTCGTTTCTATATCTATTGTGCGGCTTTCTTTCGTCTTAGTGGATTCTTTTATCTGCCCTTTCGTCATTGTCCTGCGGACATGGATTTTGTTTCTTCTAAAATCAATATCGTTCCATTTCATAGCCATTATTTCCCCGGTGCGCATTCCTGAAAAAAATGCTACAGCAAAGAAAGCGGTCATGTGAGGATGGTGTTTGTCCATCCAGTCAAGGATCAGCTCTATTTCGTCTTGCTCAAAAGGGTCTATCTCTGCGGACTGCACACGGGGCTTACTCACATAGCCGCATGGGTTCTTATCGAGAATATCATCAGCAACAGCGGTTTTGAATATGCTTGAGAGCATACCTATCATATTACTCATGGTCTTAGGGGCAATGTCGTATTCACGAATGAACCCTTGAACTGTGGATGCTTTTATATCTGAAATAGGAATGTTTTTAAAGTAGTCGCAGAAGATGTTAATGAATCCGGTGTATGTTCGGAGCGTCGAATATGCCAGAGACTTTTCTTTCAATCGTAACCATTGTTGGGCGTATACTGAAAAGCCGACAGTTTTAGAAGTGTCTGACAAGCTGAACTTTTTCAGGTTTTTAGATTTCGGGAAATAGTCGCCGTATCGAAAAATACCTTCTTTGATTTTGCGGTCAATTTCGGCAACATAAGCGGATGCAAGGCGACATTGTTGGCAATTACAACCTGTGTTGCCAGTTTCGCACATGTATTTTGTCGGCTCGAAACAGCGGATGCCCCGATAGACAAAGAATACCCGTATCTGATTTTTCTTTCCTCTGACTTGTGTTCCGCCCATGCCCATAGATTAAACTGCCTCAGCATTCGGCACAAGTAAAAGTTTGATTGCCGGGTAATAGAAGCGAAGCACTTTCTTTTCCATGAAAAAATGCCTGTCCTGCTTTAGCTTGCCATCACGAATCCACTTTTCTATAGTGTCTTCGCTGATATCAAGCTCTGCCGCGAGCCGTGATTTACTCATAAAGTCCTTTTTGTCGGGCATGATGATTTTGTTAATGACTACTGTATCTGTCTGGCTCATTCATTCACCTTTAAAGATGGTTTGGGCGCACGCATCCATGCTATGACCTCGTATTTATCGCCAACATTAAATGTAGCTCTATGGGTAGAATATTTTGCAAGCACCACGCCTCCGCATAAAGGCTTTCTTCCTGTTGAAGTACGAATGTAGCTGACAATATATTGGTCGTCGCCGCATGGCTCTTCATCACCAATATATGATGAAGACCACCCTTTTGAATTATCAAGAAAGTGTTCGGGATAATCCGCTTGTGCGATTATGCGGGTTCTATAGAATTCAAGCATGGTGCGGGGGTTTGCGTGGTCGATGCTCTTTGTTTTACCATCGCCATGCAGAACAGTGATGAGACAGTTTTTATTTCCCGTATCCGTTCCTGTTGGTTTGCGCCATATTATACCCATCACTCACCGCCTTGTTTTCTTCTTAGTGCGCTGAAAAGAAGACTTCTTTCAGCTCTCAGGTTCGCTTTGAAACGATTCATAGGACTATCAACCCCATCAAGATAATTCTGTTTCGGGAAAATCACTCTTTCTATTTTTCTTTTTTGGTTAACATACAGTAAGCCCCACCCGTCCAAGATATCTGTCAAATCTTCTTGTTTGATAATATCTTCTGGGCATAAAAAAGCTCTATATTGCCCCATCCCTTGTTCGGGATAGGCTCTGAATGTTTTCCTTTTATCTGCAAGAAAGTCCGCTCTGCTTGTCTTGCATTCGATAAGAATGGAATAACCGAACTTTATCCCATAAATATCAGGTATCTCTCCAGTTTCGTTAAGGCACACAAGCTCTTTTAAAACTATGCCACACCCGAATCCTTTTAGAAACTTTGCTCCAATATCTACAAGCATCTTGTGAGAAAATTCGAGCTTGCCCGATGTAGGGCATATATCCCTATACCCTAACAATGCTTCTGCTTGGTCGCATAACTGACACATCACTCACCGCCTTTGAGGGCTTTATCAATAGCTTTATGCGATTCACTATCAAGGTCGTGCCCCTCAAAATCCCTCACGAACTCCAATGCCTCCCGCATCCGTGCGTTGTCAGCTCCGAGCTTGATTTTCTCTTCCTGTAAAGTAATGTTATAATCAACAAACTCGCCTAACTCAGAATGTTCTATAATGTCGTTCAACTGAACCTTTTCCTCTTCCAGTTCCGCCAGCCGTGCTTTAAGCGCGGCGTTCTCGGTGGCGAGTGCGTCCTCGACGGGGCGATTATTGACAAGTTCTAAGGCTTGTTCCTCGGTATGAATATAATCACTGATGTAACTGCATTTAAAGCAATTAACCCACCAGTAATTGTTGTTTCGCTCAATTTTTAATTTACCCCCGCAAAATGGGCATGGTTTAAGCTCGCTCATTTCGCACCTCCTGAGATTATAAAACCCATGCTTAATATGCCTCCAAGAAAAGCTATAAATCCTATAATAAAAGAAATCCTCTTATGCCTGTAGTCGAACGGAGGATTATGAGGATCGATAAAACGCCCATTATAATATATACGGGGTGTCGGTGGTGTTGGGTGCTGTTCTGTGTTTTTGCTCATTTCGCACCGTCCATGATTCCGAATTTTTCTTTCAGGAATTTAGTTACCGATTCAAATGTGTTAAATACTGAACCCTGAAGACCATAGCTGACGACAAAGCAATTAGACGCAGGAAAGTACCTGACTGTTATTTCAATATCCTCTCTACTCATCCCCGTCCTCCGTGGTATGCGCTCTTTTCACACGTTCTATCGCCGCAATGGCGAGAGCGGCAATCTGTGTCATACGGCGGCAATATTCGTCATGGTCCATGCTTTCTACACCGACTAAATTGTATGCTTTTTTATTGTAAAGATTTATGATTTCGCAAAAATCATCACAAGAGTGTTCATCGTCGTGGCTGTCTCCCCATTTTTCCCGCTGATGCTCACGTTCTTGTAATATTGCAGTAACGATTTCTTCATTTTCGATAAACGCTTTGATGTTTGGTTTAAACTCAAGACATTTTTCGTTAAGGTCGAAAGCGTTTCTGAACATCGTTTCGTAGCCAAGAATGATTCCGTGAAATATCCCATCAACTATCCTGTTGTTCTTGTGCATAAAGTTTATAAAGTCATCAGCAACCAGCTTTCTATCGTCTGCTGACGCACGCTTAAACCTCATTGCGTGATTATTCAACGAGTGAATAACGTTTGATGCTTTAATCAAATCTTTTTCTTTAATTGCTACAATCTTCATCGTCTATGCCCTCTTTTTCATTCGCCGCCTCGATGTCGTCAAGATGCAATTGGTATGCTTCGTAAAGCGTTGCCTTCGCCTCGTCCGGTGCAATATGGGTTCCCGCTATGACTATCTCTGCCTTATGGCGCACCCTTGCGGCTATCAGGTCGATTTCTTCGGTTGCCTGCTCTTCAAAGCTCTTGCCAGATACTTTGAGTTTGCCTGCGAAGTTTTCCTCAAGCACAGCCTTTAAAAAGTCCCTCACTGCGTCTTTGTGCAGACTGCCTTTGCCGTGTCCCATAGAAACGGATATATCAATTTTCAGCCCCGAAAGAGTTTCCAGCATCTTGAAGTTTTCGCCGATCTCGCTGTTGAGAATGTTACCGACAAAATCAGCCGCCGGTGCTTCGATAGAGAGGTTGACCTTGCGGAATATCTCCCAATTCAAGACCTGCGTGTATGCGTCATAGCGATAAAGCGGGTGTGTGCCTGCCGATGCGTCCCCGGAAAGCCAGCGCACAAAGTCCGAAAAGTTCGACGCTCTGCCGCCGAGCGTCAGGATGCACCCGTTTTCTGTGTCGATAAGCCCATAGCTGACATCACCGAGGGAATCGGGCGATTCGACAGCCTCTTGAATTTCGCCTTCTCGGTTGAAGCGGACGGGAAGAAATATCTTTTCCTTAACGATGCCTACAAGATGGAGCGTTCTGTCTGAAAGTTTGATAGGTTCGTAAACTTTAAACATGAGTTCACAGCCTTTTCCATCAAAAAAGCCATAGTCCATGCCGCCTGACGACAGCATTTCCAGTTTGAAATCCATATCCTGATAAAAGGTGTCCACTGCGGATTCCAGTTTGTAAAAGTTGATTGTTACGTTTTTGCGTTCTGCCATTTAAGCACCTTTCTTTGTTTTTTTATTTCCGAGGTCGTCCTCAACAGGCGGCGTCCATGTATTTTGAAAATACACACGAACTTGTTCTATCTTGTCGTTTGATACCCCCCCCCTGCTGGAGATGTTCAAAGTTTTTCCAGTATTTTTCAGGGAGCGGTTCACAGTAACCTGAACAGCTTCCCCATCCTCGAATAAGTCCTGCCCTTGTAAAAGAGGGCATTCTTTGAAAGATGGCAAGCCCCTCATATCCGGCTCTTTTTGTCCATGCCACATAAGCCAAATGCCCCTGTTCAGGCTTAGGTCTGCCGAGCTTCATGTCAACGTAGCCATAGGGCTGATTCGGGATCGTTATCTGTTTAAGTTCTTCTGCTACTTCTGCCATGTCGTTACTCCTGTATGATGTAATATCGTGTGTTTCTTGTTTGGATGATTGAATCTTTAATGCTAATGACAATGCTTGTGCGCGCATATGCTCCATCTTCAGCTCTTCTTTTCCTGTCGGAATATATACGCCCTTCGGCTTTTTGTCCTACCGTTGGGAAGTCTGAAACAACGAGTATTGCGTCATAATGTGCGTCTTTAAGACAATCAATATTGCTCTTTTCCGAATCGTTATGGGAAGCATTAAGAGCCTTTTTAAGTTCCACTATTTCTTGCTCAAGCTCGGCATAAAGCGGTCTCCTTACTTTGCCGGAGCGGTAAAACCGCGGTGATTTCTTTTCTGGGACAGGCTTTATGTATTCAAAAAGGTTTCCATTGCGTATCATAGCCGCTATCACCGTCCCCTGCATGTTGAGAACTACGGCAGCAGGCTTGATTATCCCATTGTTAAAAACTACCGCTCTTTTCTGTTCAGCAAGTTCCGCAAGTCTCTCAAGAGAGGTTACTTTTGGTTTTTCGTGTTTCATTATGTTTGTCATAGAACCCTCGTATTTTCCTGCGTCTTCCCCCGCCCCAGAACGAGGCGGGAGGCTATTCAAACGAAACTAAAAGATCAGTCAGTGCGTTATTCATTGACTTGATGCGTGAAAAATATGCGTCATATTGAGCAAGTTTGCGGCGAACCTTACCTTCATTCTCTTCAGCTTCTGCTCTCATCCTGCGGGCATATGCGAGATCAGATTCAAGAGCGGAACAATAATCACACTTTTCATGCTCAGTTTTTTCACTTTTTTCCTGTAAATACTGCAAAACGATTTCATCGATTTGTTCCTTGATGTAATTTGCAACATTTTCATCTGGGACCACTATATTAATAGTAACCATAAATCCTCCTATAATATGTAAACGGGTATTCCGGTTTCGTCCTCTACAGTCCGCTGAAACAGCGGAGCATCGGAATTGCCAGCCGAGAGATGCAGTAGATGTATTTCTTTCACTCTCGACATGTCGTTTGCCTTGAGCAATTCAAGGCATGTTTCAAGGCTCATGTGTGTTTCCATCAGCCTTTTCCTGCGTGCCGGCTCAAGCTCGGTTATAAGTTCAAGGCTGTGGTTACACTCAACAGCAACCATTG
This sequence comes from Deferribacterales bacterium, assembly GCA_050251945.1. Classification (GTDB taxonomy): domain Bacteria; phylum Chrysiogenota; class Deferribacteres; order Deferribacterales; family Geovibrionaceae; genus Seleniivibrio. Next base: position 77,535 of record JBFWLW010000004.1, read on the forward strand.
TCAGACCTTTGAATCGATATTTGATGTAGTGCGTATCTGTTGCAAACATCAGTTTATCTATTCCGTCTGTTATAAGGAATCCGAGCGGTTCTTTGCAGTCATGCTCCACCGCAAAAGGCAATACAGTGAAGCATCCGACACGAAACTGATTTCCGGCTGTGACTATATTAAGTCTATGTCCAGAAAGTCCGAGCGCAGCCGCCGTTCCAGCAGAAGTATAAAGCTCTACGCCAGCCTTCATGATTTCTTTACACGCTTTCGCATGGTCTTGGTGTTCGTGGGTAACGAGACAGCCCGAGATTCCCGACAAGCTGAAATCAAGATGCTTCTTGATGCTCGCTATGGATAATCCCGCTTCAATCATGATTTTTGTTGTTTGGCTCTGTACGGTGTAAAGATTACCCGCAGAAGAGCTGGCGTATTGCTTAAATGTCATCAGTAGGGGTCTTCCTCTGTGTTGTTTTCAGGAATAACTGTTCCGTCGATTACTGTTTGTACATCGTCTGAACCGTGTTTGATGGGGGAGGTTTCCTGAATATCGATAACGTCAGACTTATTGGCTTTTTGCCGAGACTCAGCGTAAGGATCATTCACATAGTCGCTGTCACCTGCGAAGGCATTAGCCATCTCAATGCTCATTGGTGCATATTTTGAGAACAAAGCCCTGATGGGCGTTTTCAGAGCCATACTGTCGAAGTCGGTTTTCCATGCCGAACTTGCAAATTTATAGCTGGGAGAGTATTTTTCTGCATGAGCAATTACGTCTTCTCTTGTCATGTAAAGGCATTTTTCAAATCCATTCAGGAGTTGAAAATATGCGAAATATCCAGCGATATTGTCACTCTTTTTCTGTCCCGAAAGGTCAACCTCCCCCGTCAGTTTGAATGTTCTCGAAAGCTCGCCTTCGTAAACGACATCGGCATTTATAAAGCGGTAAAGACCTGTCCTTTGGGCAAGTTGAATATATCCTCTGTAGCCCATGATAAATGTGGGAACCTTTTTATACGCAACGACATAAGCGAATCCGAGCGATTTTTCTATCGGGAGACCAAGCACCGCGGCTTTCATACCCTCTTTGATAACATCTCCAGGCTCACACTCCTGAAGGTATTTGTCGTTAGAAAACAGATTCAGAAGAGATGTAGCGAACAGGGCGGATTTTTCGCCAAGTGCTTTTCTGAACTCGTCCTTTACAGAATCGGCATCGAGAATCATCTTGAATTTTTTGGTTATCGCGTTTGCAGTCGGTGTTTCTGCTATTACTGTTCCTGCCATTATGCCACCTCCAGTGTTTTTGCGTTTGCGTCAACAATCAGCTTTACGAGCTGGGTGTCTATTTCGATGAATCTTGTCACGGCTTCGGAGTTATCAATAAACACCGGAGCTTGCATTTTGTAGTGTTTTGAAAGTGTGTCTACGATATCCAGCCCGACGTTAATTTCTGCGCCACGGTTAAGCCCGTAACCGTAAGGAACGCCGTCAAACAGGGTGACGCAGACCTCATTGATACCGCCGTTGACCTGTTGCTCAAAAAGTTTGAAACGTGCGTATTTGAATTTCTCGTTGATGCGTTTTTCCAGCATGGAGACTTTTGTTACAACGAACCTGTCTATAAGGAAGAGCGTTTTATCAGTCTTTTCGAGCATAGCCGCGAGTTCCCTTTCTCTGCTGCGGAGATCGTCAATTTGCACAAGAACCTTGTCTCTGTGCTTTGCGTTCGCGATTTTCTCGTTGACTGCTTTAATCTCTCTTTCCATTTCGGAGGTATCAGCGGGTTTGTTTGCCGCAATTTCTGCGTCAAGTTCGGCAAGTCCCGCTTTGATGGCTTCAAGACGTGCGGGCTTGGCAGGAAGCGTAACATTCTCCAGCGCCGCCTTGGCTTCGTCGGCACTCTTAGTCAGTCTTTCGATTTCTGCGTCAAGTTCGGCAAGTTCCGCTTTGATGGCTTCGCTCTCAGTGATTAATAGGTCTAGCTCCGCTTTAACAGCTTTCCCGTTTTCAGCATTTGCCTCAAGACCTGCGTTCATTTTGCGCAGGACTTCGGCTTTTGTGGCATTGATTTTATCTTCTGGTAGAACCTGCCCGCAAGTCGGGCAATCCGTGTCAACAGTGACAGGCTCTTTCAGTTTTTGACGCTCCGCGCGGAGATTTTCGAGTTTTGCCTGTTTTTCAGAAACCCTTTGCTCGGCAGTCGCAAGTTTTCTTGAAATATCGCTTCTTTTTGATGTGGCGGCATTAACGAGGTTGCGGGCGTTGCCGACAGCCGTCTGCGCGGCATCTTTTGTCTTTGTGCAGTTGCGTTCATGCTCATACATGAGTTTATCGATTTCGTGCGAAAGTTCTGTTTTTTGGGCGACAAGCTCCGAAATTCCGCCTGTTGCTTTTGCTGCCTCGATGCGGTTTTCAAGGTTTTCTGCCTCTTTTTTCAGATTAGGAATAGAGTAGTCGCGGTATTCAACAATAGACGCTGAAAGTGAATCTATGCGCGCTGGTATTTGCTCTATTTCGTCGTTTGCTTTTTTTCTGTCTGCAAGAAGGACTTTCTTTTCATCATCAAGTTTGCGCTCAACCCCAGCAAGAGTTGCAAGTTCGGGATTAGAAGCTATTACCTCCGCGTCCGAAAGGTCGCCGACAACTTCCATAAGAATGTCGCGACGCGCGGTCCAGTGCAGAGCATTGAACGCGGTAACGGATGTGATAAGCCCAAATTTCTTCGTGTCTATGCGCTCGTCCAGCCATTTCTGAAACTCAGTCTGGTTGTGCGGTACGCCGTCGATAGTATAGTTAGTTTCATGTCCTTTCATCTCTGACACGCTTGAACCGCGTTGCTTGACCCATTTCTCGATCATGGTGCGGGTAAGCGTGACGGGTGAACCGTCAATGTCCAGAACAGCTTCAATAGAGTGTTCGAGACCGTGGACTATTTTTCCGTCTTCCAGCCTTTTTATCTGGAAATCAGCTTTGCCGTTACTATCCTTCCCAAACAGGAGCCATGAAAAAGCATCCACTATGGTTGTTTTTCCAGTTGCGTTGTCTCCGTGTATCTCGGTGACATTGTCATTGAACGTCAGTGAAAGACTGCGGATGCCTTTAAAGTTCCGCATTGAAAGAGACTTGAGAATTATTCTCATATATAATTTACCTCCTTAATATAAACATATGCGGGTAGGGGGATTTGAACCCGCGACCTCCTGTTCCCAAAACAGGCGCGCTACCAACTGCGCTATACCCACTTTCTACAGAGAGCCGACCAAAGGAATCGAACCTTGAAAGAACCTAGTAGCTGGCTCGCATGCGGTTATTCCGTACCAGCGTGTTCTTTTTCCACTCGCCATTACGTTGATGGCTTTCGGCTCTCTATAGAGGGGCGGTTCAGGTTTCCGCCCCAAAACTTCTTAAAAACAAGTGGCTTTATCTTACTTTTCTGATTAATTTTATTACTACCCGTCGCCGGGGCATGGTCGGGTGATGAAGCCGCCATAGTTGCCGTGGTCTGCTAAACCGTTAAGCCGTCACCTCCTGCTTTATATGAACTCTACGTCGCCGTATGTTTTCTTTGCCCATGTCTGAAAGTCTTCCGTAACTTCACCCTTCGCCTTCAGCGTCGCATGATGGAGTAGGTTCGGCAGAAGCATCACGCAACGACCGTCAGCCGTGTTTGTCAACGGTTTCTGCTTTTTTCGGAGAAACCGTATTATCTGTTTCAGCATTTTTAGCCTCCAACTTTGAAAGTCCTCTATCGGATACGAGATGTGATTCGTTCGCAAAATCAATCAGTTCCGCGTATCGCACCTTGTCTGTAGCTATCGAAATTAAGTGGTAAAGCACCTGCTTTTCGATTCTTTCATCTATACGCATCTTGAGGCTGCCGCACCAAAGAGGTATTGAAGCGAAATCAAGGTCTGCGCCGCTCAGGTCTGCGCCGCTCGCCGTCATCTTCATCTTCAAGCCACTTTTCGTGGTCGTCCAAAATCTTTCTTATTTCTTCAGGTGTCATACCGCCTCCTCATATTCTCTGAACTGGCTTCCGTGCGTACATCGTCCGCAAGCGCCGTTGTTGCACTGTTCGCAGTGCTGACACTGCTGTTTGATTGGTGTGTGGAGTTTCATGCGCCTACCTCCTCTTTCGGCTGAATCTTGTGTCCTATGGAAACGCAAACCCAACACCTTGAGGTATGTGGGAGGCTTTTCTGAAACTCAGCAGACTCGACAGCTTTTGCCTGAGTGAACATTTTTTCTTGTTTCAAATGCTCTACTTCTTTCTTAGTCAGGTCTTTTGCCCATGTCGGGAGTTTTGCTCTCATATCGTCCTCCATGATGGGATGATATAACATTACTGTTAGTCTGTCAACAGTAAATCTAACAGAAATGTTATTTATTTTTGCATTATTGTGGTTTGATTGTTTTAGTTATTGATATAGAAAGGAATTAAGATTGAAAATTATTGAGATAAAAAGCGTAAAAGTTTGTTGATCTCTTTTTCTTTCATGTTTTCATAATTTACGGTGCCGTTGAACCCTTGTGATATGAGAATCTTTTTGCATATTTCTATTTTCTGATTTCTTGTGGGAATAATAATACTGAGAACAAAAACACTAAGATCATACAACTCGAGTGTTTTCTCGGGCTGCATAAAATCATTAAGTTCATTAAAAGAGATATTTAAATGTGTCCGAGTAAATCTTTTAAGCCAGTTTTCAGATTTTCCAATACTTTTAAGTTGATTACGGATGCTTTGAATAGTGTCTTCTCTCCATAATCGTTCCAAAACAGATTGTGGAAGAAATTTACAGGTTTTACATTGAAATATATTTAGATTACCGCTATTTATACCAATCTGAATAGATTCGTTTCCTGAATTATCCTGATTTATAATCATCAACACCAGTCATTAAAAAGTTGATAATCTTTTGAACTCATTAAGCCTTTCAAGCAATTTTTCTTTAAATTCATTCGGGGCGTACACCAGCATTTCTATAATTTGTGATTCAATATTATCTTTATTAAATGCTTGGCTGTTGTTAAACGTTCCGGAATTTGTTCCAAACTGAATATTGTTATTACCAGAATTGTTTTGGTTTACCGAGTAGTCCTCAATTTGGATATCTCCAAAAAAATATGATATTGGCAATTCAAGTATGTTTGCTATTTCTACAAGCCTTGGCGTTGCAATTCCATTCCCTTGCTTAAGACTTCTGTAAAGAGATGCTGGATCAATATTTAATTGATCAGCAAGTTCAGCAATATTCATATCTCTAAGCTTTGCGCCAGCCCTTATTCTATCACTAATAACATCAAAAATTTCATGCGGTGCATATTTTTTCATAATCAATAATACTCCATATAACATAACTGTTAAATAGCAAGGATGTTATATTTATATCTTGACAAACTAACACATATGTTATATCTCTAATACAGGAGGACACATGCAGTTAAAAGAATACATCAAGCAATTTCACGACGGCAATCTGACAGATTTTAGCAGAGCATCCGGAGTACCACTGATGAATCTATCAAGGTATACAAGGGGCGGAACACCTAGCCCTGAATATATCAAAAAAATAGAATCAGTTACGAATGGCAAGGTTTCTCTTGATGATTTCGTCAATAAAAATAAATCCGCTTAGTTAATCGGCAATGTTTACGGATAGTTTAGCGTGAAATTGAGAGGACAGTTATGAGCAATATCAAACTCTTTGAACATGAGAGGTTCGGGCAGGTGCGGACACTGACCGATGCAAACGGCGAGCCGTGGTTTCTTGCACAGGAAATCACAAGAGTTCTTGGATATCTGAATAATGCAGAGGCAATAAGAACAAACGTTGACGAGGATTGTTTCAGGCAAATCTATATCCCAGAATTATCAAACAATTACACTCTTATTAATGAAAGCGGACTTTATTCTTTAATAATGAGGTCTCAAAAAGAAGAGGCAAAAGTCTTCCGCAAATGGGTGACATCCGAAGTCCTTCCCAGCATCCGCAAGCACGGCGCGTACATGACACCGGATGTTATCGAAAAAACGCTTCTTAATCCAGACTACCTCATTCAGCTTGCAACAACATTGAAAGAATCGCAGGAACAGAACCGGAAACTGAACGAGAAGATTGCCGCCGATGCCGACAAAGTGGCTTTTGCTGAATCGGTGAATAAGACGGTGGACAATTTAACCGTCAGAGACTACGCAAAAGTTCTTTATAACGAAAACATCAAGCTCGGTCAGAACAGACTTTTCCACCTGCTCCGCATGAAAGGAATTTTGGACAGAGACAATAAGCCATATCAAAAATACATAGATAATGGCTGGTTCGTTCTGAAGCTCTCGACATATCGCAATTCATCCACAGACAACATCATCGAATACACTCAACCACGTATCACAGGCAAAGGGCAAATTGCGCTCAGAACCCGCATACTCGCGTGGATATCAGGCGACGAGGCGGTGGGAGAATGAAAAAGATAGTTTATCAGTGCCAGAAATGCCATTCGACATTGACCGTTTTGAAGACAGTAAAAATCTGGCTATGCGCAATACGTAAGGAGGATGTGGCGTGAAGAAAAAAGAACTGCTTGCAACAGCAATCATAACAAACGGACAGAAACAAGACGAAATCTGCATTGAAGAGTGTGCAGAGCTTATTCAGGCATTTCAGAAAATTAAGCGTGTTGATGAATATTCAGCTATGGCTTGCGTTGAACATCTTATTGAAGAGCTTGTGGACGTTGAGATCATGATTGAGCAAATGAAATTGAGGTATCCGTTTCAGGGTCTCAGGGAGCGGATTGAAACGATGAAATTGAATAGGTTGGCAAGTTCTTTGGGGGTTACTTATGATAATGCATAACCCACTCAGACGCAAACAGAAGCCCACAGAACAGCAAGAAGAGACAACCGCCGAGCTTTCCTCGACAGTTGACAACACCGTGCGCTACGCCCGTTTATTCTGGTCTGCGATGCTGTTTTTCGCCGTGGTATTTGGGATTATCTACGCCGACAGATATGTCAGCGCATATGAGACCGACCTTGTTAAGCGCAGGGATATCAGCATTCAGATGATTGAGGCTATTGAGAGCAAGAACATCGTTTATGTGCCGGTGCCGGAAAGCGTGTACCTAAAGATTACCGAGGCGGGCAAATGAAAAAATGGTGGCGCGACATTAATTACGGTCTCATCGGTGCGTTGGCTTTTGTTGCATATTTCTGGGCGGCAGTAGCAATTCTGATAGTGAGGTGGTCCTGATGGCATTACTTGAAATCAACGGCGTTTGCCGACTGGCACGCAATCCTGAAATACGCTTTCTCCCAGGTTCTGAAATAGCTATCGCTCAATTTGCAGTAGCATGTTCCGAGAAGTACAAAGATAAGGAAAAGACGGCTTACTATGACTGTAAAGCGTGGGGAAAGCTGGCTGAAATCTGCGGTGAATATCTGACAAAAGGGTCAAAAGTGTTTATCCGTGGGAAACTGGAACAGGAGACATGGGAAGACAAAGACAGCGGCAAGATGCGTTCTAAACACGTTATCCGCATAGACAAACTTGAGTTTTGCGAGAGTAAGAAGGACGGCGGAAACCAGAACGCTTTTGACGAACCCGTCAGCGGCGGCGGAATGTCTGAAGACGATATTCCATTCGAATCATATATGAATGGGTTGGTCGCCCCTTAAATACAAAACAGTAGAGGCATAGCCCTTTCTGTCCCGCTCGAAATACCACGGAGCATCGGCAAAGCGGGGGCTTGCGGATGTTTCCGTCGGGGCGGCATAGATGGGGTTACATAGCGGTTACATGAAAAAATTAATAAATATAAACATTTTGCGTCGCTTATTAAAAATTGAATACAAATGCAGTTACATGAGGTAAGGCGATGAGAATTTTAAATCTTTTTTCTGGGATAGGCGGCAATAGGGAATTATGGACTAGCAATATAACTGCTGTTGAGGTTGATCCACTAATTGCGGCAGTATATAGCAATCGCTTTAGTTCTGATACTGTCGTCATTGGAGATGCCTTATCGTTTGTTGAGTTTAACTATAATGATTTTGATTTCATATGGGCAAGCCCACCATGCCCATCACACGGACAATATAGGCACAATGTAGGAGTGCTTGGAAAGGGATTCTCTCCAATAATACCCGACATGACATCACTGTATGGATTGATTACGTTTTTAAAAACTTACTATAAAGGTTTATGGGCAGTTGAAAATACTATGCCTTATTATGATTTCCTCATAAAACCCACTGTTTTTTTACAGAGACACCCGATTTGGAGTAATTTTCCTATTCCCCCAAAAAACTTCATGGCTGAAGGAATCAGAGATAAAAATAAAATATCTGATTTCGATGGTTTTGAAATAATTTCAAAAAGCAAGATTAAGAATAAAAGGCAGGTTATGCGCAATTGTGTAAATCCAGAAATCGGGAAATATGTCTTGGATTGTGCAGTTAGTTATAGAGTTGCGATATGATCCCATATTTCAGCAATGACCACGGACAGCTTTTTTGCGGCGACTGCTTAGATATCATGTCAAAAATAGATATTTCTTTTGATGCAGTAATCGCCGATCAGCCGTATGGAGCGACCGCTTGTAAGTGGGATTCTATTATTCCATTTGTGCCGATGTGGGAAAATATAAATCGTTGCGCTAAAGTTAACGCTGCGATAGTTCTTTTTGGTGCAGAACCGTTCAGTTCTGCCTTACGATTGAGTAATTTACGGAATTATAAGTATGATATAATCTGGGACAAAATAAAAGGTACTGGCTTTTTAAATGCCCGCAGACAGCCGATGCGTAATCATGAATTAATTTCGATATTTTATCGAAAGCAATGTGTTTATAATCCGCAAAAGACAACAGGGCATCAGCTTAAAACCTCAAGAAAGAAAGCTTTTTCACAGACCGATGTTTATGGTTTTATGAAAAATGATTGTGAATACAAAAGTGCGGAAAGATATCCCCGCAGTATCGTTGAGTTTTCGACAGACACTCAGAAAAGTTCGTTACATCCCACGCAAAAACCAATAGCCCTTTATGAGTATTTAATTAAAACGTACACAAATAAGGGGGATATTGTTCTGGATTTTTGCGCAGGTAGCGGGACTTTGGCTGTGGCGGCTGAAAAATGTGGACGGAAATGGGTCTGTATAGAAAAAGAAGAAAAATACTGCGATATCGCTATAAAACGGATTCAGGGAGTGGCTATTGAAGAACCTGCGGATAAACCAGAACTTACAATCGAGGATTTTATCGAGGTGCAGGGATGAGGCTTGACCAATTAACCCCCTGTGACCGCTTTATTTTGCGCCTGTACAACGGATATGAGGACGAACCTGTGGAAACACGCACGGGCGTATTTAAATGCGTCTACAGCAGCAATCCTGACTTCTGTGTCGTTGTTTTTGATGGCATTGAGGGCGAACAGTACGAACACTCTCATTATGATGTCGAGAAGATAGAGGGGTAAAGAAGATGCGATGGTTAAAGCATATGACCTGTGCGAACAGGGATGAAAAAATGATGCGCATTATGGACGAATTCGGCGTCGCCGGATACGGGATGTATTGGCTTATACTTGAAACTATCGCTGAAAAACTTGATGAAAGTAACGACACTTTTATAGAAATGTCGGTACAAAGCTGGAGAAAACTTACAGGAATTCCACCAAAAACTTTGGAAAAATTTCTAAGTTTTTGTCAAGTTTTAGGGTTGTTTGTGGTGAAAAATTCTGAGAATTTAATCAGTGTGGATTGCCCTAACTTATTGAAGTATAGGGATGAATACCAAAGGAAACAATCTAAAAAGTCCGGACAAGCACCCGACAAACTCCAACCCAAGAATACAGATACAGATACAGATACAGATACAGAAGAAAAAAAGAAACCCCCTATATCCCCCTTTGATGTTTCCTCAATGCCGCTGCCGGAAAAAATTGATCGCGGTGACTGGACAAAGTGGCTTTCACACTTCCGAGAATCAACTGGTCGGTATCCATCCGAAGAACAGGCTAATCAGCAAATACGTGATATTTTATATTTTGCCCGCGATGGAACGACCACGGCAGATGTGATCTGTTACAACATAGGCGGAGGCTACAAGCGGATTTATAACCCTGCAAAACAGGAATCAGGACAAAAGAGCGCATCAAAAAAAGGCGATATCTCAGAAGGTGCAAGGAGCTTTTTAAATGCAAAAACAGCTTGATAGGCAAATATTCTTTAAAGGTTTACAGGTTTTATCAGTGCTTCCACAAGGAAAAAATCCTGTTGATCTCACGGATGAATTCACACTTACAGTTTGGTACGAAGCTCTAGGCGATATTGATAACGATAGCTTCCAGAAAGCGGTGATACTACTGCTCCGCTCCTCAAAATGGCACCCGGCACCTGTTGATATTCGCAGAGCTGCTGGCTTTATCGAAACCACGGAAAGCGGAAAATCGGATGAAACGGCTATTACTCAGTGGGAGGAGTTCAGTCGTAAAATCCAGAGTGTTGGGCATCAACGGATGGAACGAATCTGGTACGAAGATAAAAAAGCAGTTTTTGACGATCCAGTAACTGATGCTATTGCAAGAACTTTTGCAAAAGAATACGCAATGTCGAACGTCACAGAAGCCGGGAATTGGAGAGCGCGCTTTATCGCAGCATATAACAATTCAAAAGAACACGGTATTAAAACCGCCGAGGTTCAGAAGATTGGAAATATACTAAGTGGCATGATAGGTCAAAGTGGCAATCTAAAGCTGGTGAAGCCGTGAAAATTATAGCATCAGAGCATAATGAACAAGTGTCGCTTTTTCAATGGGCGGCTATGCAGACGGCGAGATACCCGGAACTAGCGCTGATGTTTGCAGTTCCTAACGGCGGACTGAGAAACGCCACGGTAGCGGCGAAACTGAAAGCGGAGGGGGTTAAGCCCGGTGTACCTGATATTTTCCTTCCTGTGGTTCGTGGCGGCTATCATGGATTGTTCATTGAGATGAAGCGCACCAAAGGCGGCAAGCTGAGTGCGGAACAGGCAAACTGGATAGCCAAGCTTTTAGAGCAGAGATACGCGGTTTACAAATGCGAAGGATGGGCAAAAGCGAAAGAGTGTATCGAACAGTACTTAAAACTTGCCCCTGAAAGTGGCAGAAAGGCGGTTTTCCCGTGAGATATATGCAAAACAATACCAACGTAGCCCAAGGGGTGCAAAATGCGGCAAAAGGGAAATAAGGGCGAAAGTTTGAAGGGCATGAAAACAAGGGAGGTGTTTTAGATGGAAACTTCTGAAATTCAATCATTGAAAAACAACGATTTAGCACATTTTATGCCATTAAAGAAAAACTTTACCGTAGAAGAGGTTTCAGTTTATTTTTCATGTTCCGCTGCAACTATAAAACGAAGGTGCCGTAACGGACAGATTGAAGCTATTAAAATTGGGAAGATATGGAGAATTTCCAGAACAGCTTTATCCGAGTTTATCAGATTAAACACGGATAGGGGTCAGCTATCAGATTAAACACGGATAGGGGTCAGAGCAATTGGAAAGAGACATGGATTTACTGGAAGAAATCAGACAACTGTCCGATGCAATTGATTTTATGCTCAAACATATTGAGTATCAAACAAAAAAGTTTATCAGTAACATACATCATTCCTAACAGATTACACATAAAAAGCTCGTAACATGCTAATATATAAAACTATTTAGTATTATGTGTAGCTAATACATAGCCTAAAATATGAGAATGCAGACCATAGTAACATATCCGGCACTCAAATCAATGTATTTTTAGCCCCAAAATATTTTCTGCAACTTTTTTAATTTTCCCCCTTGACAACCCGTGCATTGTACGGTATATTTACTTTATCAAGAGCGGAACAGACCGCAAAAAGGAGCAAGAAAATGAGAAAATTTGAAATAATAAAGACAGAAACAGTAGCCGAAGAAAAAACAACATGGGCACTCGATTGTTTCAATGAAGCTCAACCTAGCAAAGATTATGATGCAAGGATTACAAAAAGTTACGTGAGAGCAGAAAGCTTAACAGCTCTTATGGCTGAACTTGAAAAAAACATTTCTCCTATAGAGAAAGCATTTTCTAAAGTAAAAAGAACCGAAAATACTATTTTTGCAATGTTCACACAAATAACAGCAACTGAAATATAATCGGAAAAAGGGCAAATCAACGAAATTGATGATGATGAATTTGAAGATTGAATCACAACGGGATGAACCTCAAAAAAGGAGATAACAATGGCAACTTACAGAGAATACGCAAAAGAAAACGGACACACAGATGCAGAGATTGAAGAAATGGTAGAAGGTCTTTTCGGCGCAGATGCAGAAATGGTTCTCGCAAGAACCGAAGACGGGAAGGGTGTTTACAGCGAAGATGAAGGATATCAGAGAACCGAAGATGGAGCGCAAGTTTACAATATGGGCAACGGCTATACTCTATATGTATCAGGAAGCTCTTATGACATCGTGGGGCATGATAACGGTGAAACATGGGAACTTGAATACTAAAAAAGGCGGCTGTTTAAGCCACCTTTTTTTGAACTAAGTTCATTTCGTTTCAACTCACAGGGGCGACCGCAATCGCCCCTGACTTTCACAAAGGATAGCACACGGAAAATAAAATGCAAATAAAACTATCAGCGCCAGAACTCAGAAAAATTTTTGGACTTACTAACAGGGAGATTTCCGCGGCACTTGGCAAGCCTTTGAGTACCATTGAGCAGCACATGGCGGCGCGGGAATCAGCACGCCACCGGAATATGCCTGATTCAGATAAGATGCTGCTCATTTTACGCTACAAAATTATAGAGATGGGATATAATCCCGATAAACTGATAGATGATTTTTTAAGTGAACACAATAAAAGCGACGGGGCATAACCCCGCTTTTTTTGTGCCAGAATCTCTATTATTTTAATAAACTCTCGTTTTATCGCTCACATCGTTCTCACCGTCCACAGAAATTTTTAAGATATGCAATATTAAGGGCATGAATAAAAAGCCTGCTCCTGCGCAAAAAGAGAAAAAAAAGGTCGGAAAGCCCACAAAAATAGGCAATCTCTTCCTGCCTGCTCTGAAAATGATGTGGAAAAAAGGCTTCACCGATGTTGAGATAGCGCAGGCTTTTGATATAACCGAGCAAACACTCTATAACTATAAAAAACAATACCCTGAAATTTTTGAGAAAGAAAAAGACTGGAAAGCGGAAGCGGACGCAGCTGTCGAACGCTCTCTTTTTGAGCGCGCCAAAGGTTTTTCGGCGAAAGAAACAAAAGTCTTTGTTTATAAAGGCGATATAATAACAGAGGATGTTACAACGAACTACCCGCCAGACACGACGGCTTGTATCTTCTGGCTGAAAAACCGGAAAAAGGATGAATGGCGAGACAGGGCGGAACTTGATCATGGAAGCTCTGATGGCAGTATGACCCCGCAAATCAGCTTCTATTTGCCGGACAACGGGAGAGGTGGCGAATGAAAAACGCCGCCGTTCTTGACGAAAGAGAAATTATAAATATCAGCCCGCAACCGGGACCACAGGAAATGTTTCTGTCGTCTCCTGCGGACATAGTGATTTATGGCGGGGCAGCTGGGGGAGGCAAAACCTTCGGGCTTTTGTTAGAGCCGCTCCGCCATATCAATAATCCTAAATTCAGCGCGGTTATATTCCGCCGTACATCAAACCAAATTGATACGGCAGGCGGTTTGCTTGATGAATCAAAAAATCTGTATGCATCTGCTAATGCAACGTTAAAAGTAGCACCAAACTATCAGTGGCGTTTCCCGAGCGGAGCGAAAGTACAGTTCCGCCACCTGCAATACGAAAACGATTTAATGAGTTGGCAGGGTTCGCAGATTCCGCTTATTTGCTTCGATGAAGTTACGCATTTCACAAAAAAACAGTTTATTTATATGCTTTCCCGTAACCGCTCAACATGCGGAGTTAATCCGTATATCCGCTGCACATGCAACCCTGACCCTGACAGTTTTGTTGCGGAAATGATTGAGTGGTGGATAGATCAGGAAACAGGCTTTGCGATCCCCGAGCGTTCCGGAGTTATCCGGTATTTTATCGTTATTGATGATGCTTTCGTATGGGCAAGCACGCGTGAAGAACTGACAGAACTTTATCCTTCAAATCAACCTATTTCTTTTACATTCATAGCATCAAGTATTTACGATAATAAAATATTGCTCGAGAAAGACCCGAAATATATAGCAAACCTTGATGCTCTTGGCAGAGTTGACAGAGAGAGGCTTAAGTTTGGCAACTGGAAAATACGTCCGCAATCTGGGCTTATCTTTAAAAGAGAATGGTTTAAGGTTATCGACGCTTCGGAGCTTCCGCCCCTTTCTCTCCGCAGAACTGCGAGAGCGTGGGATCTGGCGGCAACCGAGAAGACGGAAAACAATGACCCCGATGCAACAGCATCTGTGAAAATGTCGGAATTTGATGGCATGTATTACATTGAGCATGTTTCTCATGATTGCATGTCTCCGGCGAAAGTCCGTGATTCAATCAAGAATCTGGCAGGGCTTGACGGCTTCAAATGCACAATAAGATTGCCGCAAGACCCCGGACAAGCGGGCAAAGCGCAGGCGGATGATTTTTGTAAACTTCTGACCGGATTTACATTCAGCATAAAGCCCGTTTCTGGTGATAAAATCACCCGTGCAGCGGGCATATCGGCTCAGGTTGAGCATGGTAAAGTATGTTTAGTTCGTGCGCCATGGAATGAAAAATTCCTGTCAGAGTTGGAAAATTTCCCGGATGGTGCGCACGATGACATGGTTGATGCGCTTTCCGATGCGTTTGACGAGCTGGCAAGAGATGGCGTTTTCATGGATTACGGAGCGTTGTTATGAAACTGACGGATATGAAAATAATTGACAGCATCCAAAGCATGTTTAACTCTCTGCTTAATCGCCGTAATCCTCTGCTCACAAATAGACCGAAACATATTAAACTTGACGATACGGTCTTAAACTCTTTATATCTTTCAGGACTTGGTCAAGCAATACTTGATCATAAAGTAGGTGGCGCACTTAAAAACACTCTGAACTTTGCAGAAAAATCAGATGAAATCATATACGATAAGAAGCTTAAAGAAGCTGTAAAAGAGGCTTGCAGATATCAGATTGCTTTCGGTCGTGGCGTGATTTGCATAGTAGAGCATGATAAATCTATATCATCGCCTATCAGCGGCAAAATCGATCTGAAAAGAACCTCATTCAGAGTATTCAGCGGGCAGGACGTATCTGTATCAAGTTACGGCATGGATATCACCGATGAACGCTTTTATAAGCCGAAAATGTACATGGTTTACGGCAATCAGTTTCACCATTCAAGAGTGATTGATTTCGCTTATAAAAAACCCGTATTTCAAGATCTGCCGCAGTATAACTTCGGTGGGGTTTCAGAATTTGAAATCATATACGAACAGCTTATTAATGACGGCATAGTTCAGCGTTCCAGTGCGACTATGGTTGAGAAGGGCGCACGGACTTATTACAAAGTAAAGGGCTTTAAATCTCTTCTGGCGTCAAAACAGGATGCCGCTCTTTTGCAATATTTCTCCGCAGTGGAGGATTATGCCAGTGTATCGACAGCAACTATCATAGATGCGGAAGACGAAATTACCCCTATATCTCTTAAATTACAACATCTTAAGGAGATTGCAGAAGATTCACTCCGCAGAGTAGCGGCGGTAACTCGCATCCCGGTTTCAAGACTTGTTGGTGAAAATGTAAAAGGACTGAATAGCACCGGCGACAATGAAGACAAGATGTTCTGGGAAGGAATAGCGGACTATCAGGAAAGCTATATATATTGCCCGCTCAATGAGCTTTTCAGCAAGTGCGGACTTGGCGAAGTTTGGTTTAAAGAGGCTCTGGGTGTCACTGCAACACAGCAGATGGACTATGACGGCAAAGCTCTTGATAATGCCGCTAAAATGACAGAGCAAGGCTATACGAAAGAGGCAAAAGAGTATCTGGAAGATAAAGGTGTAATAAAGATAGATACATATAAAAAATTACTTAATCAGCAAAAATCAGAAAAAGAAATGAATATGCCTGAAACGCCTGAAATTGCTGCAAATCACAATAATCTGGGAAATACGCAGGGGGTAGAATAATGCCCGATAAAGTACATAGATGCGTTGAGAAACTTAAAAAGAAAGGCATTCCTGAAGCTAAGGCATGGGCTATCTGCAATGCATCAATCAAAGACAGTACTGAGCATCAGTTTGATATAAAATTCACTGATGCTGTGAAGTATAACGCCGAAGAACACAGTCTTGTATCTGTAAGAGATGGAAAACAGATGTACCACAGCTCGGAACTCGGCATAGCTGACAACCGCATGATGTCTATTTATCGCTCACCGTACGAAATTGCCTGTCTTTACGATATGCTGGACGGATTGCCGATAACAAATAATCACATTGAAATCGATGGTGAAGTCCCCGAAGAACTTAAGGCTGGGAAAATTAATACAACAGAGCTGATTGATATTGATGACAAAGCCAACGATGCCACAATAGCTTTGCAACACTCAGTAATTATCGACAATGCCGATCTGATGCAAGCTATCAAAGACGGCAAAAAAGAATTGTCACTTGGATATACCGCGAAGGTGATCAAAGGACATGATGCATATGACTTTGAGTATGTAAATATAATTCCTCATCACCTCGCCGTAGTTGATGCAGGACGTTGTGGGGCTGTTTGTAGCTTCCTCGACAATAAAACAGATATGGAGAGTGCGAATATGGCAGGCGATAAAGAAACTGTCACAGATCAGTTCAAGGCACTTATAAAGGACGCTCAGGGGAAATATAACATGCGTGCCATCATAGAAATGGTTAACATGTTGCCCGAAATCATCGGAGATATGCCCCTCGACGAACTTAACAAGATTGCGCCTACGTTGGAGAAAATTCTCCAGATGGCACGACCAGATAAGGAGGGTCAGAATATGATTGATGCGAAAATTACTGATTCTGACGAGTTTAAACAAGCGGTAAAGGATGCCGCTGACAAACTTGTCAAGGATGCCGTTATGGAGAAAATGAAAGAACTCCCTAGCGTCATGGCAAAAGCGGGCAAAGTGCTTGATGTTTCATATGATTACGCAGGGAAAACACCTTGCGAAATTATGAAGGATTCTGTTGTTGCTCATTACGGCAAAGAACACGGATTCAGGGACGAAGAAATTGGCGTTGCTTTTAAGGCAATCCAAACTAAGCCTGATCACGGCAAGTTTGTTGACGTAGAGGCGGTCCATACCGACAGAAAACCTTTCGATATCGCTACGATTGGCGATAAGGAGTGGAAATAATGGCTTTCCCAACTATAGGCAAAGTAGACATTGAAAAAATGGATGCTGGCGAATACATCGGTAACGCTTATGAAATCGATTCGACAGCGACATTTGAAGACGGTTTGAAATTCGGACGTGTGGCAAAACTCGATTCCGGCAGTCTTGATAACCTTGATGGTTCATCAACTCCTGTGATTGCCGGTATTGTACTTAGGACAGCATCAAATCCCATAGAGGATGGATATACCTACACCACTGAAAATACCGTACAAGTTGATTATCTCACAAAAGGACGAGCAACTGTTGAGGTGCTTTCGGGCGAAACCCCGGCGTTTGGTGATGCCGTTCGTGTTGTGAACGCAGGCGGCGCAACAGACGGTCAGGTCGCAGTAACATCCGCAGCGGGTACAATCTCAATTACTGGATGGCGGTTTATCAAATCCGTTAAAACGGGCGTTGCCATTGTGGAGGTGAAATAATGATTCAGGTCAAAAACCTTTATGATATGAAGTCCTTTGGGGCTTTCATTCAGTCAATTCAAGATAAGTCGTTTATTCATCCTCTTGCTGAGAAGTTTACAGATGCTGGGTTTAACGGTGTGACGCTGGCGAGAAACCTCACTCACGTGAGTGCTGAGACGTTTATGGCTCAATACCCTGACAACGTGTTCTTGAACAATCTGGGTATCACTATCAACAACGAAGGCGGCTACGCAAGAACTATTCAATCACTCCGCATGAAACCGACAGGCTCATATGAGCTTTCAACCAATGGCGATACTGGAAAAAATATCATTGGCATATCCGGAGATGATTCAGATATCAAAGTTTATAGCCATGATGCAAAGAGTCGCTGGAATGAAAGAGAGCTGCAAGAAGCTGCTCTGAGCGGTAAAAACCTTGTTCAGCTCTATCTTGAGGCGCATAACGAGGCATATCAGAAGAAACTGGATTACATCGGCTTCATGGGTGCGAAAGGTTCAACCGGACTGCTGAACTATTCCGGTTATACGACTACGGCAGCTGGTAAACTTGCATCCGCTATGACGGCGGCTGAGATGTATACGGCTATTTCTGGGCTTATTAACGCTCAATGGGCGGGATGTAAAAACATTATGGCATACAAGGCAAATGTTGTGCTTATGCCTGATTCTGTCTATAACCGCCTTTCAACAACCGTTTATTCAACGACAGGTGATAATCCCGCATCAGTTCTTGTTGCACTGCAAAAGAACTTCGCGGGTGTTCAGTTTATAAGCTCTGCAAGGGCGGAAGCTGACCAGCTCGGAGGCACTTCAAAAACGGTGGCATTCTCCAATAATAGAAATGCTATGCAGTTCAGACTGCCTGTTCCTCTTCGTACAAGCAACATCTTCACAAGAGGATTCAGCTTTGAGGTTGAGGGATATTTCAGCGTTGCTGGCTGTGATTTCCTTGAAAATACGGCTTTCAGAGGTCTGTCAGGACTTTAAACAATACGGCGGGGTTTATAGCCCCGCCATAATTTAAGGTGACAATATGGCAATGTCAGAAAGAAAAAAATGGCTTATGGAAGAATATGAAAGACTTTCGGATAAGAAAGGTAGCCCTGCAATGACGGAAGAATGGTACGAAGAGAAGATAGCGGAGCTTGTGGCGGACGAAACAGCAAGATACATGAACGAAAGTGGACATCCGTTTTGCCTGGGTCATAAAACATATGCAATCAACGAAGTTTTCAGCCTTGAATCTCCGCAATTGGGCAATCCTAATGTTATGGATCAGTTTAATCACGCCGTAAGCCTTGGCATGTTAAAACAGGTGTAATATGGCTCTTATAGATGATTTCAAGACACGTTTTCCGGAGTTTAACGTAACGGTGGTAAATAGCAGAGTGCCAGTATTGGAGGGTATATATCCGTCCTATTATGGTGATTCATATACTGCCGCAAATAAAGAAATCATCTTAAACCTTATTGCCCATTTGCTTGTTTTAGATAGCCCTACGAGCGTGTCTACTACTAACAGCTCTGTAAAGAAGTTTGTGACTTCAAAGTCAACAACATCCAATGGATTGAGCACAGATTATGCAAAACCGGAATCATTAACTTTTCAGCAGGAGTTTTTCTCCTCAACTTCATATGGTCAAAGATTTCTGTATCTGTCCAGTTTCAACATTGGTGCTAGATATGCTTAATCAGATCATTGAAGACGGCGAAAGTATAACTTTTACCTCTATTTTATCATCAGGTGTAGATACGAATGGAGATCCGATAACTACGACTGCGACTTATAGCGGCTTCGGATGTCCGTTTGCTTATATGGCTGACGAAATAAACGGCACAAGCATCTTGTCAACAGATATCAAAATGCTCTGCACAGTTGATACAGAGCCAAAGCAAGGCTGGAAATGTACGACAAGAAAAGGAACTTTTAGGATTATGCGTGTTATTCCGATAAGCGAATCCGGCATAGATGTTCTTTATTCCTGCCAGTTGAGGGTTTGAGTATGAGTAATACTCTCATCCACAAAGCACTCAGAAAAAGATTACAGACTCTTTCGTATCCGATTGCGTTTGAAAATGTTTCTTTTGCTCCTGCGGACGGAACATTGTATCTGCGGGAAAACTTTCTTCCGGCAAAATCCGTTGACTTGGTTGTTGGTTTTACAGATGGAGTAAGAGATTTTACGGGCATTTATCAGGTTACGATATGTTCGCCAAGCGGCGGCGGTAAAAGTGTGGCAGATGCGGCGTGTGACGTTGTGGAAGAGCTTTTCAAGCGTGGATCAATGTTCGATGGAGTGCAGATACTCAAAAGTCCCGACAGGCATAGCGCAAAAATCAGCGGTGCATGGTTTCTCGCACCCATCAGTATTTATTACAGGAGCTTTATGTCATGACCTTTGCTGACGAGATTAAGAGAGCATTTCAAAGACAGAAAGAAGCTATTGAGGAGGTTATGATAAATTCTGTAAAAGAGACCTCTGAAATGGTGATTCTTCGTGACCCTGTTGATACAGGAAAGAACAGAGCAAATATGCAGGCTATGCTGAATGGTGAGCCGACAAGCTCGGTAAACTGGCAGGGCGATGACAACGGATTACCGGAAGGCGGCTCTTTGCTTTTACAGTCAATGCTGGGGCGGCAATATGAAGCTCCCATGCCTTCACCTGCTTCTGATTTTGCCATATCAAGAATGATTCCCGTTGCAGAGCAAGCACCGGGGAATGTTTTTGTTCTGGCAAACCCTGTGACATATACGGAGGATTTGGAACTATACGGTAAATCTCCGCAAGCCCCACAGGGAATGTTTCGCCTTTCGGCGGCGGAATGGCAGAACACGGTAAAAGAAAACGTTAATAAAGTTAAATAGGGGAGGAATTTAAAATGAGTGATGGTTACACAGCATCCGGCGCAACGATAAGCCTTACTGCATCATTGCCCGCTACAGTTGATAGGGCAGGGTTTGAGGCGTTGACAGGTTGGGCGGTAGTGGGCAAAGTAAGAAGCCTTGGCGATCTCAATAATTCTTGGAACACAGCGAGTTTTACACTCGTTTCTGAAGAGAGAGAGTTCAACAAGAAGACGTTTAAAACATCCGGAGACATGACGCTTACCGTTCTGGCAGGATCCACAGGTCCGGGGCTGACGCTTCTCGAGGAGGCGTATAATTCAAAAAATGATTACAGCGTGAAGGTTGAGTTCCCGAATGGCGATATTTACTATCTTTACGGCATCGTAATCGGTAAAAATATCCCGCTCGGCGATGGCTCGGCAGTTGTTGATAAGCAGAGGACAATCAAGCCAAACAGTGATACTGTTGAAGTTCTGGCTGGCGATAACTACGTTGTGACCTTTGCGGCAGGAGCGAACGGCTCTCTCATAGGCGACACAAACCAGACCATAGCTTCCGGCGGAAGCACTACGCCCGTTTATGCGGCGGCGGCATCCGGCTACGTCTTCAGCGCATGGTCGGACAGTAGCACCGTGAACCCCAGAACACTGACCAATGTCACGGCGAATGCCTCTTTGACTGCCTCGTTTGTAACAGAGTAATCAACACAGGGAGGGCGGCGCGCAGTCGCCCTTTTTTCAACTCACCTCGTCTTGAACTCCCGCTATTTTCGTGTTAGCATACTGCATTTACTATTTACGAGGTGCAGATATGAGGAAGATTCTGTTCATAATCATATTGTTATTATATTTAATGGTGCTTTCTGGATGCGGAGCAGCGGTAGCAAAGTACGATTTACTATCTCCACAAAGAAACATTCCTGATTTATTTCCTAAAGATCCCGCATCTGTGGTTATTGTAAGAGAAAATGAGAAGCCTGAACTGGGTATAATAAGAATAGCAAATATTGGTGTTCATGGAAATGGGTATGCCGATAGAGCTTTATTAGAAAACAAATTGATACAGCAGGCGGCATATCTTGGGGCTGATGTTGTAGTTATTGTTGGAAGTGAAGTAACAAGAGATGAAACTGTGGGCATTTATAATCAAGGTGTATTTACGTCCTCACAAGTTCAAAGACCTCATTTATATGGGGTCGCAGGCGTATGGTCAAAAGTTATAATTGGCATACATTTTGACAGTAATGGCAATATCGTCTATGTAAAAAACGCATCCCCCGCTGAAAAAGCAGGATTGAAAGAGGGACATAAAATATTGGCTATGGATGGTAAGTTTTTTGATCCAAAATCCTATATGCTAGATAACCTTCTTGCCGTTAAAAAACCGGGGGATTCACTCATTATAGAATACCTTGATGACCAACAAATAAAAAGAAAAGTAAACGTATTGCTGGAAAGTTTTATGTAATACCATGACAGAGCGGATGTGAATCGGGATATTCTTTTTTCTACGTCCTCAATCAGCACTGGGGCGTTAATTAAGAGGTTAAAAATGAGATTTATTCGTAATGCTTTTATTGTTTTAGCTATTTTGTTTATAATTCTACAATTAAATACATGGCAAAAACGAGAGTTTATGAAGAAATGGCGTTATTATGAAACTAAAGATGCTATAAGTGAAAAACCTATATATATTGCAAGTGTTTTTTCTTCAGATTATAAAAGCGAACTTATTATTAGATGTGATAAAGATAAAAAAACTTTTGATGTGTTTATTGATTATGGTCGATATTTAACAGGTTTAGATAAAATTGAAATAAGATATAGATTTGATCAGGACGATGTTATTAACATGCAATGGTATTTATCTGATAAAAGTAAATCAATATTCTCTCCTGAGCCATATGTTTTTGCTAAAAAATTAATAAAACATAATAGCTTCATAGTTGAAAATGAAAGTCGTGGTTTTGAAAGAGAAAAAATAATAGCTCAATTTAAATTAAAAGATGGACATGACAAGATTCAGGAAGTTTACGATAAATGCATAAGAGAATAAAGACAGGCTTTCTTTGAAAAAACTCTTTTCATGCCGCCTAGCAAATTTTTGCAACTAAACTTGACACTCCCAACGATATTTGTTATCCTCACGCCAACAACAATCCATTTAGGCGGTCACCGTGCTGATTGAGCGGTAATCCCCTTTAAAATTTGAATTTTCAAATCATTGCGACTTATGTCGTTTTTTGGTTTGAGAGTGTAAAACCCCAGTGTCGCATTGCCGTGAGGCGTGCGGTGGATGTCCTAAGTGGTCCATTGTTAACACTGGGGTTTTGTGTCTAACAAGCACAATGCCCTAAATAATCACTTAGGAGGGGCATTATCATGTCCAAATCTAAAGCCGTATCCGGCGACACGATCCTTCTCGATATCCAGTATTGCGTGTGCGATGTCTCCGCATCTCTCAAATTCATCATTAAATCCTTGGAAGAGGAAGAGGGTAGACTTGGGCAGGTCTCCTGTCTGCTTAATGTTCTGCAAAGAAACCTGCACAAAGCCGAATCAGAGCTGATTGAGTACACCTTTGAAAAGAACATTGTGTATCCGGTAGATTGTCGGGAGGTGTCGGCATGAGTGCGGTACAGCTTTTCAACAATGCCGAGTTCGGTCAGGTGCGAATCGTAGACAATGAGGGACAGCCCTATTTCGTGGCTGCTGACGTTGCCAAGGTGCTTGGGTATTCAAACCCGAGTGACGCAACACAGAAACATTGCCGGTGTATAGCGAAACACGACATACCCCACCCGCAGAATCCTGATAAGGATTTAGAGGTAACCATCATCCCCGAATCAGACGTATACCGTCTTATCATCCGGTCTAAGCTTCCGGCAGCGGAACGGTTTGAACGGTGGGTTGTTGAAGAGGTGTTACCATCCATTCGCAAGCACGGAGCGTATATGACGCAGGATGTCATAGAAGATGCCCTATTGAACCCTGACACACTGATCAGACTGGCAACCAACCTGAAGGAAGAGCGGGAGAAACGTCAGGCTCTTGAACAGAAAGTGGAAGCCGATAAAGGAAAGGTAGCCTTTGCCGACAGCGTTAGCCGGACAGTAGACAACCTGAGCGTGAGGGACTATGCGAAGGTGCTGTGTGATGAAAATATCAACATCGGTGAAAAGCGGCTGTATCACATGCTCCGGTCGAAGGGGATTCTGGATAAGCAGAATAAGCCGTATCAGCGGTATATCGACAATGGATGGTTTGTTCTGAAACTCTCGACCTACAAGAACTCATCCACTGACAACGTGATTGAATATACGCAGTCACGGATAACCGGAAAAGGTCAGATAGCCCTGCGGGAACGAATAGTTCGCTGGCTCGGCGGCGAAGACGCAGAAAGTTCATAACACGAAGGCGGGGAAACACCCCGCCTCTTTTAATAAAATCAATCAAGATTAATCTTATCGGTCTCTGCGTCCTCTGCGTCCACGCGTTTTTTAAAAATGTTTTATCTTAGGGGTGTAATAAAACTCCCCGAGGTAGACATGAAAAAAGAGACCAAAAAGATTTTCACAATTGAAGATGATGCGGTACAGATGAAAGATACCGCTATCTTCATTCCCATTCATCCCGTCCACGGGAAAATAGAATCACTTTCAATCACATTCAAAAGTCCGGCAAGTGCCGAGTTTAAGAGCTATGTCCGCAACAAACAGCTTGAGCTTATTGAGAAAATGACCTTTGACGAAGGAAAGGCAAACAGCGAAGAGGAAACAGACAAGGCAAAAAAAGCAAAAATTGCAGAAAACATAGATAACGGAAAAAAAGAAGACATAGCCACGCTGGCAAGCATGGTTGTCTCGTGGGGCGAAGGCTATGTTCAGGACGGCAAAGCCCTTGAACCCACAAAAGAGAACTGCATGGCTGTGTTCTCCAATCCTAAACTGGACTGGATGTTCGACCAGGCTTTTATGTGGTTCAACAAGAGTGCTAATTTTTTTACCGAGGACAGCAACGGCTAGAGCAGCGGATATTAATATGTGTCAGGCATATTGCATGGCTGAACGCTGTCCCGGAAGACGATAAAGAGAAGCGAACACGCTACGAGCTGCTGAAAAGAGAGAAGGAACACTTTGAGCAGGACGGCAATCAACCGGAACTTTTAAAGTGTATCCGTCTGCTCATGGAAACACCGAATATACCGGATTCCATGCAAATTTACATGGAATATATGAATGAACTGGGTTTTTTCATTGAAAATGGGTTCGGGATAAGCCCTTTGCCATATGCGGAAATAAAAGCATGGGCAGAGTTGCAGGAAATAAGCCTGACACCGTTTGAATCAAGACTTCTCAGGCGTATTTCCCATGCATATGTGAGCCAATACAATTCAAGCTCCAAGCCCGGTTCCGAAAGCCCATACAAGGTTGAGGAACAACGCAAAAGAAAAGATATTTCGGCACAGATTATCCAGACTGAGGGTTTGAAAAATAAAGGAAAAAAGGGGGAGGAATGATTGATTTAGCCACGCTGGGCATAAAGATTGACCTTACCTCTCTCAATGACTTTGTAAAAGCATCAGAATCAGCCATCAAGAGCGCGAATAGCCTTGAAGCGGCTGTCGGCAAGATAGCTCTTAAATCTATGAGTTCCGGCTCTAATGGCGGTTTAAGCGAGACTGCGAAAGCGGCGAAGGAAGCCGAAAACGCTGTCAGAGAATACCAGAAAACGATGGAGAAGTCCCAAGCTCTCGCATCCAAAACAAATCTCGGAACAAGTTTCAATGAACAGAAAGAGGCAATACGCCAAGCGGCAGATGAGGCTAAATCATACAGCAGGATTGTTGAAGATTCTCAGAATAGAGCCATAAAGACCAACCTGCGCGTCAGTTTCAACGAACAGAAAGAGGCAATAAGAGAGACTGCGCAGGAAGCAAAGAAGTATGGACTATCTTTGCAGTCATTAAATCGTCAACGAAGCTCCGCGCTTATAAGCGAATTTAAGCAACAGGCGGTTGTTACAAGACAGGCGCAAAACGTAATAGACAGATATGCCGGAAGTGTCCGCACTCTGGACGGAATACAGGAACATTACAGACTTGAACTTGAAAGAGTTCGCCAAGCCTACGCGCTGGCAGGTGGTTCAGCGGAAAGGCTTCAGCTTGCCGAACGAAATCTGGGCGATATTCGCGACCAGCAGATTGCCAGATGGAAAGCATACAATTCACAGATAACCGGAACTGGCGAAGCGGCACAATTCAGCCGTCACCACCTTATCAACCTTGGTTATCAGCTACAGGATATTATTGTTGGTTTTACGAGTGGTCAAAGACCGATGACAATCTTTATCCAGCAGGGTGCGCAGGTGGCGGGCATCGCCTCCAATGCTGGGGTTGGAATAAAAGGGCTTGCCGCCGCAATGGGAACGCTGGCTCTTTCTGCGGCAAGAGCCAGCGTTGTAATGATGGCAAATCCTTATTTTTTAGCCATAACGACAGTTGTTGGTGGAGCTACTCTTGCAGTTTCAGCATTTAAAAAAGAATTAAATGATTCTGGAGGTTTTGATTCTTATGTCAATTCTTTAGGATTGTCTATTGAACAAATAAATTCTTTTGAAACGGAAATAGAAAAAGCTGGAGGTGTAGGCGTCTCTTTCCGTGATATTATGGGTACATTGTTTGATGAATTAGATTTTACTGAAGCCAAAAAAGAGTTTGCAGAATTTGGGGTATTTGTTCTTCAAGAAGGTATTAATACATATGTATCATATAAAGCTATTGGCAAGGCAGTCCAGACATATTCAAACAGAACATATTTTAACCTTATAGCCAATATGTTCGGTAAAAAAGATCAAATTAAAGATGCCGGCAATGAAGCTACTATGGCGATGTTCGCAGAAGAACAAAAAATATATGAAAATATAGATAAATTTAAAAAAGAGGTTCAGGAGAGAACAAAAGCAAGATATGATTTAATTTTAACTCCAATAGTTGAATCTAATTCTGAAAGACTTACCAACAAAAGCCTGTCTCAAGCTGAACAATATTATAAACAATATCAAGATACTCTTACTGCGATAAGAGCTGAAGCTAAGGTGCATAATTTAGGCATATCCTTTCTTCGTGCAAAAGAAGTTGCGGCTTATGATAAATATACTGAACAAATGTCTAAATTGCATGATAAAGAAAGAAGAGATGCGGAAAGAGCCAATGCGCCATATGAAAGGCGAGCCGACACTATCCGCACATATATTGCCGCTCTCAACATGGAAATCAGCAGAACCGGTATTCTTACAGAAGAGAGAGAAAGGCTTCAGAAGATAGACCAGCTTGATACGCAGCTCACCAGAAAAGATGAAAAGTTTAAACTCACGGAGAAAGAACGCGAAAGCATCAATGCTTTACTGCTTCAGCAGCAGCAGGCGGCAAAAATCCAGAAAGAGGTTGACGACCTTTATAATAATTCTTCATCAAAAGCTATTGAAAACTATTATACAAAAACTCAATCCGCAAACATAGCTCTCGAAAAAGGGTTTATTACTCAAGAAACATGGGCTGCAATACTCGGTCGCGAGGGAGAAGCATTAAAGAGCGCGACTGATAAAGTCTACGCTTATAAAAAAGCACTTGATGAAACGGTCCGTATCTATGACATGTTTGGCGATGATTTGGCGGTTGCAAAAGCTTTAACACCGGAAGTTAAAGCTGGCATGACAGATGAACAAATCAAAAAAGCTGAACAATATATCAGAACAACAGAAAGCATGGGACGTGTGAATGCTGAACTTGGGAAGATATGGGAAGAAACAACCGGAAAGGGAGCCGCTTTTGAGGCAAGGATAGAAGCCATTAAGAAAAAGATGGCTGATACTTCTATAACTCTCGAATATTATAATTCGCTTGAACAGGCAATAAACTCTGAAAAAAACCAAAATAAATTCACTCTTGCCGGAGCAGGGTCAGTATATTCAGAAACACAAGGCAAGATAGATAGCATAGTCCAGTCTCAGATAGATTGGAATAACGCCTCGAAGGCAGGTCTTGTCACTGCTGATCAATATTTATCTAAAGCTCGCGAACTGTACGCTCAGGAGCTTCAACTTGCCGCCCTTCGCGGTGAAAACCTTGACGGGTCGGCAATGACCTATTGGGGTGCTTTCAGCAGCGGTCTTGACCTTTATGCCGCGAACTACGAAGGAACGTTTTCCCGTCTTCAAGCAATCGGTCAAAACTTCTTTAATAGCCTCTCTTCCGGTGCTGGCGATGCTTTCTCAAGCATGATAATTGATGGCAATAGCTTTGGGGATGCAATACAGGAATTAAACAGAACTGTGCTGAGAACTCTTATAAGCTCTCTTGTGCAGGCGGCTATTCAGGCGGCTATCTTTAGGGCTGTTCTGACAGGCTCATCTATGGTGGCTATACCGTCGATCTCAAATACTTCAACTGCCACTACGTGGGGAAGTGGCGGGGTTGGTTTTGCTGCCGCAGGCGGGTATATTTCCGGCGCAGGGACAGGCACATCTGATAGCATCCCAATGAGACTTTCTAACGGTGAATTTGTTACAAACGCCCGTGCAACCTCAGAATACCGCCCCTTGCTTGAAGCAATAAACAGCGGACGCAAGATAACGCCCGCTGACATACCAACCCCGTCAAATCAATCATCCATGGTTGGTAATACCTCTGCCGGTTCGCTTTCTACGGCTTCTCCGACAATCATAGTCCAATCACCCATAACAGTCAGCGGCAATGGCGATAGGCAGTTAGCCGCCATGCTTGAGCAGACCGCGCGGACAGCCGCACAGCAAGGCGCACAGATGGGCTACCAGATGGTCTATAAAGACGCAAAAGATAATGGCAGTATCGCTAAAAAAATAAAGGGTAAGGCTTAATATGTCGGCTATTGAGTGGACCGCGAGAAAACCAGAGACGCAGGTGTTCACGCCCAATGATGGCAACCGTATCTTCGGTGCTGATTCAGGTTCTCAGACTGTGCTTGAATACAGCCGTGCATACTGGACAGCAACATTGAGCTATGGCAGTTCTTTAAGTCTACAAGAAGAACGCGCCTTAACATCTATGCTTGGAAAACTTCGCGGAAGATTCGGAACTATAAAAGTCCCATGCTGGACACGATTTAGAGACGACGATGTAGGCTCAATAACAACCTTGGTAGCGAATAAAGATTCTTTCACCATGACGGTTTCAGCTCCCTCCGTATTGTCGCAAAAGATATTTAGCGCAGGGGATTATATCGCCTTCGCAGGTGAGCTTATAGAGGTTCTTGACGATGTTGTCACGAATGCGGATGGTGTCGGCTCTGTAACCATGCACCGCAGGCTTAGAGCGACGTATTCTTCTGGTACAGCCATAGAATATAAAGAACCTTACTGTGTTATGAGGTTAACGGATGTTTACAGTCTCAACCGTGAAAACATAGTCAGCGGAACCAGTCTTTCTTTAATGGAGGCGTTTTGATGATAATAGCCCCATACAGCAATGAATCTCTTGCGATTATCAGTACGGGTAAGTTTAAGGCGTTTTACGCTGCCCGTTTGGATTTTAAAGACGGCGTAACCCGTATCCATACAGACACCGGAGATATTGTAATCAATGGAGAGACATATAACGGCATCGGGAATTTTGGCAGTGTTGCGGATACTTCGGAAAGCGTTGATTCTAAATCGGCATTGAGTGTTGAGTTAACCCTTTCGGGGCTTAACGCAGACATAATCAACGAGGCAAACGTTAAGGGTTGCCGAGGCAGAGAAGGCAAATTATTCCTCGTTGTTGTAGATGAAAACGGAAATTATGCCGCTGATATAATCATGAGCGGACGTATGGATGCCGCACAAACCAAACTTGGCAAAGACGATTCCGAAAACTCCATTGTTATCCCTCTTGTTGACAGAATGGCAGAGTGGGAAAACGCAGGAACTAAACGAGTTACCGACGAAAGCCAACAGGCACGAAATAACGGCGACAGAATATTTTATGCTGTCGGGCAGATGGCTTCATGGCCAATATATTGGGGACAGAAAAAAGACGCTCAGAGTTTTACATATGAATAGAAATCCTGATTGGGCAAAACAACTGCCCGATAAAATAAAAGACTATATGAACAAGCCATTTCAATGGGGAACAGCGGACTGCTGTGTGTTTATTTGCGATTGCGTTATCGCCACAACAGGGATTGACCCTATGGAGCAACACAGGGGGCGGTACAAAACAGCGATCGGTGCGGCTAAGGCTCAAAAAAACTACGGAAGTATAGAAGAAAGCCTTGATAGGTATTTTGATAGAATAATGCCAAAAATGGTTCAGAGGGGCGACGTATGCACCCATAAGCTTGAGGATGGAACAATCTCTGTGGCTGTCTTTTGGGCAGGCGGCTGGTGGTGCATGACAGACGAAGGATGCAGGAAGGTGTCCTTGGAACCCATATATACATGGAAGGTCGAAAATGGGAAGTAAGGTTATTGGTGGAATTCAGACAGCCGCAACAGGAGCTATTCTGGTAGCTTCTCTTATGACTAACCCCGCGGGCTGGGCTATTGCAGCTGGGGCAATAGTCGGTTTCGGCGTAGGTTATCTGACAACCAAGAACACATCTCTCAGCCTAGATACATCCCCATCTTCTCAAACAGTCAGAGGCTCTAAAGAACCTGCAAGGTATGCCTTCGGGCGATTCTCTACGGGCGGTATTCTATTTTTCTGTCAGGAACAATCAGGCGAGCAAGATACAAACGAATGGCTTCACTTGGCGTTTTATATATCAGAAGGTGCTATTACCTCTATTGATGAAATATATCTGGATGAAGTTAATATAAATACTTACATAGTATCAAATATTCCAACTTTTGATGTGAATGAAGCAAGCATATCAGAAGGCACGCAGCGCGTATATAAAGGCAGAGTATATACGGCTTTGCAGAACATGACCGCTCCGCTCCCTATCCCATACACAATCGCGGGATATGATTATTGGGAAAGAGGCGGCAAAGTTGATGATCTTAACAAGGCTTCGTATGAAGTTCATATAAACAGGACAACTTGCGACCCCTTTATGCTTGAAAACTGCTCGGACTGGCACGACAGTATGATTGGCAGAAATATTTCATGGGTTCGAGTTTCTATAAAATATTGCGATGAAATATCAAGCCTGCCCACTTTTCGCTTTGTTGGCAAAGGGCTTGCCGTATATGACCCCAGAACAGACACGACTGAATATTCTGAAAACCCTTCCTTAATCGGAAGACATTATCTGAAAGAAATTCTTAAAACTCCTGATGATGAAATCATAGACGAATACTTTATTGAAAGTGCAAATATTTCTGATGAAACCGTCGTTAATGCAGACGGAAGCGCCAGTAAACGTTATGTAATGGGCGGGATTATTGGCGATAATGAACGCCGCGCAGACATTATGGGCAAAATTGAAGATTCTTGTGCCGGACATTTTATTCGATTAGGAGGGCGTTGGGGCTTTATAGCGGGAGCCTACTATGGTCCATATGACTTAACCATCACAGCAGACGATTTTCTCGGAGAAATATCTTTTCAGACCGAGGTGAACAACTCGGATGCTATTAACACCGTGACAGGAACATTTGTTGATCCTGATTCTTCATGGGAAGAGACCGATTATCCTCAGGCTCAAAATACAGAATGGGCAGATGAGGACGGAACCGAGCTGACCGAAGACCTGAACCTGAGTTATGTCAATAATGTTTATCAGGCACAACGTCTTGCGTGGATTAATCTCAAGCAGAGACGTGCGGCATCTGTTGTCAATATGAATCTTAATTTTATGGGATATGCCTGCCGTCCCGGAAGGATTGTCAGAATATATCTGCCAAAGCTCAATATTGACGGTGAATTCATCGTTACAAATTGGTCGATGGGGCTTGAAAACGCATGTCAGGTGGCGTTCCAGTCCTATGACGCGGACATATTCGATGATGCAGTGGGGGAAGCATATGACCCTCTGGGATTTGTATCTTTGCCAACAGGCGGCCTGGTTGCTCCTTCTGATCTTGCATGGACAGCCTTATTGGAATCTGTCGTTGCGCAAGGTTATTTGTCATGGACACCTCCGACAGATACGGTTGATTATTATTCGATAACGATCAGAAACACTGATGAAGAAGTGGTTCAGACATATCAGGTCGTTGGAGATACTTCTATCTGTAATGTGAGCGGCTTAACGGCAGGCACTTACATTATGTCTGTTGCCGCTGTTTCGGGAATTAAGAAATCTGGAGAAACAACCATACTTTCGGACATAAATGTTCCAGCGACGCCGCAAATTGTAACATATACAAATACTATTGATTCAATAACCATTATACCGTCAAATCCGACAACAAGTATAAACGGCGGGACATATGAATATTGGTTTTCAATCTCCACTGTAACTAATCCTCTCACTGAGGCTACAAAGCTGGGGCAAGGTTTATCTTTTACAAAACAGAACCTTGCATTCAATACCACATATCACTTCTATATCCGCTCGGTTAATGCGTATGGATACAGCGGATTTTATCATCTTGAGGCATCGACCAGTAACGATGTGTCGGCTCTCCTCTCTGCATTAACGAATCAAATCACATCCTCTCAGTTGGCTGAGGATTTGCAATCGGCAATAGAGGACTTGCCTAATATAGTGAACGATATTACAGATTTGCAGGGGGATGTTACGGGCTTAGAAGATAATGTGAACACTCTGCAAGGAATAATAGACGAACTACTCGGCGCACCGGAATATGATGTAAACGAAACATCTATTGATGCTGGAGAAATACGCACATATGAAGGACATCTGTATCGTGCTGATGTAAATATGACAAGCCCTATCCCTGTACCGACAGACACGGGATATTGGACAGATTTAGGCGAGTTTACAAGTATTCAGGAACAGTTGGATGAAGTATCCAGCCAGATAGTTACACTTACGGGTATCGTTGATGGTACTGCTCGTAAGACATATGCCCTAAATTCTCAATACAGACGTGACGATGGCAGTACCGAACTGGAAACACTTATTGCGAATCTTCGATCTGACGCTCGTTTCGTTGAAGAGGTTCAAGTCAGAGCCGATGCTGATGAAGCCCTCGCACAAAGGCTGACAACTGCTGAGGCTAGTGTGGATAGCCTCGGTTCTTCTTTGACTGAACTTGAACAGGTAGTAGCAGATAATCAATCATCCACCGCCACGGCATTGACAGCTTTGGAATCACAAATAGACACTGCTGAGGGTAATATTGCTGCCAATGCCGGAGCAATAAACAATTTACAGACGCATGTGAGTAACATAGACGATGAACTCGAATCCACCGCCACGGCATTGACAGCTTTGGAATCAACAGTAATCGACCCCGATACTGGCTTGTCGTCAAAAGCCTCTGCACAAGACTTGACAGAAGTATCAACTACTCTTGATTCCGTTCAGGCGCAAAGAACGCTTAAAGTTGCGACACAAGATAGTGAAGGAAGATATGTTCTCGCTGGTATAGCCTTGAGCGCAGACGGAACAGTTTCTCAAAGCAAGATATACATGCTTGCAGATGAAATAGTCCTTTTGAACGAAGAAGATGGGACAGCCACTACACCATTTATTGTGTCTGGCGGCAATGTTTATATAAACTCAGCGTTTATTAACCAATTAACTGCTTCCACAATAACAGCGACCTCGCTAATCCGCTCTTCTGATGGAAAAATGGTTTTAGACTTCACCAATAAAACCATAACAATAACGGTGTAATATGAGCAAAACATTTTATGCTAATGGCAGTGCAGGCAAGATGGCGATTATGGATGGAGAATTGGATTTATCTGTAATTAATAATCCTTTGAGCAATATCGATAAACTCTATTTTCATAACAGTTTAGATTATCTTTATAAAATAGGCTCGGTATCGGGAGTGGCAAATTATCCCTCGTTAAACGGCTCATCATCATGGGTTTCTCTTACTACAGTGCCAATTGGCACATTAGCATGGAATGATTCATATGTGCCGATTATCATAGGAAGGGTAAATGGAGTAGAGAACAATGGTTCTGTGTTGGTGCAAAAAAACAGCGAAAGCTCTTTTCGATTCGTATCTATTACTTCTTCTTTTGCCTCTGGTGTTTTAACCATAGCAGGAACAGAATTAGCTCTAACAGGGTCTCCTTTAAGCAGTATCAATGTCAATATTTCTGCTGATATTTATACTTTTGATTATCCTTCGGAAATGAAGATATGTGATATCTCTACTGATTCAGTTCAATTTGGGAATGGTCGGTTTCGTTCTGATAGAGAATATCTTCGATTAGGTACATCTTATCATTACGCTAACTACCAAACCATTGAACTTTCCCAAGACAGTTTTCAATTTTTATCTTCTTTCTCTAATCTAGGACTAGATATATGAGTTTAATAATAGGCGCTGATAAAATAGAAATAATTCAAGACGGGAATACCGCATTCACAACTGAATCCAGAATGATATATATCCATTCAAAGGTTTCATTTAGTTTCACTTTACCAGCTATCCCAGCTGGGACTGCTATTACCCATACGAATTATATGGTAGCGACTATCCCTTATTCTGCCAATGCTTTATTTGGTTACAGTCTTTTAGGACAACCATACACTAACCCAAATGGTAGCTTTGTATGTTCCGCAGCTTTTTTAAATACCACCATTATCGGCATGAGGGTAGTAACTCCATTTGTTAGTGGCACTACCATTTATTTAAGGGACAGTGTTTATTTACGGACAGGAGGGACTAGCCAACTAAATACCTTTACCAGAAGTCTAACCGTCTATGCAGGCAACTACGACTTATAGGAGTTAACATATATGGCAATTTGGATTAACACAGGAACAATCAGCATCTCCGCAGGTGGAACAACCATTACGGGAAGCGGTACGAGCTTTCAGACCGGAGGTACTCAGAAAGGGGACATGTTTCAAGCCCCTGACGGCAGAGAATACGAAATTACAAACATCACCAGCGATACGCAAATGTCGATTTACAAAGCATATCAGGGAACAAATGTCACTGGCTCAACCAACTGGGATATAATACCTACTCAGGGTTATGTTAAAGCTCTTGTTGATGAGGTGAGAGAATACGTTGAAACGAATAACACAATAGTTGAAGAAATAGACGGTTCTGGATTATCGGTAGCTCATGGAGGTACGGGGGCCACAACTGCAACAGGAGCGAGAACCAACCTTGACGCTCTAGGGAAGACCGAAACCGCGGCAGACAGTGCAAAACTCGGCGGGGTGGCAGCCGGTGCCTATGCTCAGTTAGCCGCTGTACAAACATTAACCAACAAAACAGTTCCGAATTTAAAATTTTCAAATACCGCATCATCTGATGTAAATACGCTGGATTGGTATGAGGAGGGGAGTTTTACCCCTGTCGTGATCGGAACCACTACTGCTGGCGTGGGGACTTACACTTATCAAGACGGTAAATACACAAGGATAGGGAACAGAGTCTTTTTTAACCTTAGATTTAATGTAACAGCTCATACCGGAACTGGGCAAATGCGCATTACAGGATTGCCGTATACACCTACATCTGAGTATGAAGGTGTATATATCGGTTATGCAAACAATATTACTTTTACGGGTACGCAGTTGGGCGGTTATGTAGACTCAGCATCGCTTAATATTACGATCTATGGGATATCCAGTAATGCTACTGTTGCATCTATACCCATAGATACGTCGTTTGCATTAATAATATCAGGCTCATATCGAGTTTAGGAGGATATAATGTTAGAGAAAAAAATAATTCAACGGACGGTATCTATAGTCGATGCAGGGTGGGGAAAAACGGCAGAAGTATTGTGGGTTGATATGATAGTTGAAACTGTCAGCGACGTTGAAAATGTTTTATCAGAAAACAATAGGCGTTGTGCGTATGGTGTAGATGATAAAGAGCGTTTTCTCTCAGAGGTTGCGGACGCGGAAAGTTACATAACGATTCTGGGTTGGTGATTAAAATAGGGGAGGTGGGGAGTGACAGAAAAAGATGCTGAACTTATAGCGAAAAAAGTGGCAGAGGAAATACAGAAAGGGATGTGCAGATGTGGTCTTAACCATGAGCTTATGCAATATCATGAGGGTGATCATGTATTTATCGGTGAGATACGAAAAGGAATAAGGCTTGGAACAAAAATAGGCATAGGCACCCTTATCACAGTGGTAACAGGTAGCGCAATAACTGCTTTCGGATACGGCATACGGCATATGCTTAGTGGGGGGAAATGATGGCGGATTTAAATAAAGCACTTAAAAAATTGTGGAGCGTTGAGTTCTCAAACAGGGTTGATTTGATGCTTCATACTATCGCGGGAGATAGAGGCGGCATGACGTACAAGGGTATTGCTCGGAAATATCATCCCGCGTGGGACGGATGGGCGTTTATAGATGCCAACCCGAACCCGGAAATGCTTGAAAAGAACATGGTGCTTCAGGATAAGGTTGAGATGTTTTACCATCTCAATTTCTGGAACAAGATAAAAGGTGATTCGATAGCATTTCAGGCGGTTGCGGAAGAACTGTTCCTGAGTGCCGTAAACATCGGAATCAAAAAGGCTGTAATGTTGGCGCAAGAGGTATCTGGCACAAAAATTGACGGAGTATTCGGCGAAAAGACGTTGATGGCTATAAACAATGTTAATGCGTCCGACTTCTGCGAAAGATACACCGAACTTGAGATGCAATATTACGAGGATATCGTAGAGCGGAAACCGAAACAGAAAAAGTTTTTTAATGGCTGGATTGCAAGAGCAAATGTAATTAACGGCGATAACGCAGGAGAGATAGCATGACATTCAAAAACCTCATATCGGAAAATGGCGCACAAATAAGCATAGGTAGACTGACATTCTGGCTGTTGCTCTGCGTATGCCTCTGGTTCTGGCTCCGAGGTGCAGATACGCCAAACACTCTATTTGAGGCATGGGCGGCTATGGTGCTTTATAATCTTGGAAAAAAAGGTGTCTGGGCTTTTGATAAAATGAGTGAACGCAAGCACGGAGGCAGGAATGTTGAGTAAAATATATAAGTGGGCGCTTGGTCTTGTTGCCCTGATCGCGGGAGTTTTGGCGCTCTTGCTCGGCATCCAGACGCAAAAAAATAAGACTTTGGCGGCGGAAGCCAACGAAGCAAAAAAAACCGCGGAGAAAGCCTCTGAACAGCTTGAGACGGTAAATGCCGCTGTGCAGAAAGCCGAAGAGAAACGGAAAGAGGTTTTGGCGTCAGAAGCATCTTTTGACAACATCAAAAAAGAAACTGCGGCGGCGGTCGAGACTGTTAAGCCGGCGAAGACAGAGCCGAAAGCGACGCGGCATCTTGGCGGCAAGTGGATTATTGTTTTCGCTATACTGTTTATGGCTTCCGGGTGCGCATCCAATCTTACAGAGTGCAGGACGCAATATCCATGTCCGGACAATGTTTGCGTGCAAGTCACTCCGCCAACTATCCCTTTGTTGCCGCGCCCGCAGTCGGCGGATGTTAGCGTTGACTATGATTCCGAACTCAATGGTTATCTTATCACAAATGAGCAATTCGATATCATCGAGGCAAACGAAGCGGCTCTGAGGGCAACAATAGAAGGATATGAAAAGCTTATCACGGTGTACAATGAATGGCGGCTCCGGCAGTGATGTGCAGAGCGCTTCAAGAAGTAATCGAGAGGCGGGCGAAAGCTCGCCTTTTTTAATGACCATTTTCGTGATGCCAAGAAAATGGTTCGTCGGAAATTCCAACTATTAAGAATTACTTTATAGTTCAAAATTTGGCACGCAACTTGGCACGTTTAGAACGGGTATTATCATACATAGGCGGGAATGATTCTGAAAAATAAGGTGTTTTTAACCGCTCTCAGGCGACCAAATCAGGTTCAAATCCTGTCATCCCGATTTGAAAAAGGGACATAAGCCGTCTGGCTTGTGTCCCTTTTTAATTTGCAGGATGGCAGGATTGCCCGAACTTGTTTTGGGCTCAATCATAGCAAATTTAACGTATATTTTTTCATACAGGACATAAACCTTTTGGCTTGTGTCCCCAGACTGGTGACAAAGTCAGAAAAATGCGAGATCGCGTCGTCGATTTATTCGATAAATAGTTTAAAGTGGACTCATTCAGCCTTCGGCTAGTGCTCCTCGCGAAGACAAAATAGTGTCTCTGCGAGGGTTTTAACCCGAAGCAGTCTAATGTGAGTCTTTGTAAATTTAGTTTGTCAACAAACTGAGGACATAAACCTTTTGGCTTGTGTCCCTTTTTAATTTGCAGGATGACAGGATGCCCGAACTTGTTTCGGGCTGTCCTTATCATTGCCCGGTATTTATTTCCGCAAGGTATTTCTTCGGAGGTTTTCCGAAATTCTTTTTAAACATCGCGATGAACGCTGTCACCGATTCATAGCCGAGATCCCACGCTATCTGCTGTATGGAATTTCCGGCTTCCAGCTTGCGCAGTGCCGTTGTTATCTGGAACTGCTGCCTCCAGTGTCCGAATGTCAGTCCGGTTTCCTTAATTACAAGCCTCGCAAGATTTCTTTCAGACATTCCCATCTTTTTTGCCCATTGCAGAAGCGTCGTTCTGTCAGCCGGATTTATAGTGAGTGTGTCGGCTATTATGCTAAGCTTTTCGCTGTATGGAATGGGCATGCTGTAACCCGCGACAGGCAATTGTTCAAGAGTGTGAAGCAAGGCGTTTGAAAACATAAGGTCGCCTGAGTTTTCATAATAGTTTTTTGGCATTTTTGACATATGCAGAACCATTTCCCGAAGAAGAGAGGATATTCTGAAAAAAGTGCATGTTTCTGCCAGTTTAATTCTTTCCGGATTTATGAATATTAGGCAATACTCTGTGTTCGCTGTCGACTTTGTTTGGTGGATTACGTTTGCGGGGATAAAAAGAGCGCTCTGCTGCGGAATTATCCATAGGGTATTGTTGATAAGGCAGCTCACATTACCCTTTATATTGAGAATCAGCTCACATTCCGGATGTGCGTGTGCTTCGCGTATGAAGTCTATATTTCTTGCACGGATGACCGTACGAACTGCGGGACCGCTTTTTTCGTAAATAATTGTTTCGTTATACATGTACCCAGCTCAATAAATAAAATTTGTCATAATAAAGCTATTTGTTGTCAGGATAGTCGGATTGCGCCTGATTTCAACAAAGATATAATCGTTGCAGATGCTGAATACACTTCGATAGGTAGATGTATAGCAGATAGTGCAAGGAAAATCAAAGGTGAAATCCTGTATTCCGGTCATGGAATATGACGAAATTGTCCAGAATCTATGTGGGTTTTACTTTTTTTCTGCCGCGGCTGACGGCGGCGGGTTCCTTAACGGTTTTTTAACTTTTGTATCAGGATGCTGACGGAAGGTAATGTTTCATTCCCGTGTAAGCTTCTGTCATGCATAGATTTGTTATGCGGCATTTTCTGTGTCGGATACGCACGGTGGAGGTGTGTCCGGACTCAAAGGCGGCATATTGAATTCGGCTATTGTTTTTCTTATTGAGAAATAAAGCGAAAAAAATGGAGGCTAATTTATGGCTAAAAGGATTTTATTTCTTTTGATGCTTGCTTTCACCTGCATGTTTATACTTGCGGGTTGCGGCGGCTCAGACGGCTCTGACGGCAAAGATGCTGACACCTCTGCTATCATTGCTGAGCTTCAGGCACAGCTTGAAAGCGGACAGATCACTATCCAGCAATATGAGGATGCTATCGCCGCTCTTCAGGCACAGGCAAACTCAGGAAAAGTTGCTCAGGTGGAATCATGCTCTGTTTGTCACAACGATGTGGCAGAGATACACAAACAAGAAGCCAGCATCGTTATTTCAAGTGTTTCCGCCACTGATAACGGTGACGGTACTGCTTCTCTGGACTTCTCGCTCTCCTATGACGGAAGCCCTGTAACTGATATAACTACAGGAACAGTGCTTGCCACTCGTTATGTATATTATAACGATGCAACTCAAAATACTGCTATCACTGGAACCGCGACAACAAAAAGAGGTTTCAGACGTTATAACACAGGTATTACGGCTACAGTCACAAACAACGGCGGCGGCAGCTACAGTGTCGCTTTTGCCGGGCTGAACACAATTCCTGACTTTACCGCAGGCACAACACCTGCTCGTCTGTTTATCTCCGGTTCATCCACAACTGCCGGCGGTTTCACTCTTACGGGCGACACCAACGGCGGTGTTCAGGGTGTTTATATCGACAGCACCGGATGCGAAAGATGCCACACCAGCGTATTCGAGTCATCACACCACGGCGCTTACAGCCCTCAGGGCGACCAGTGTCTCGTTTGTCACTCAAGATATGACGGCGGTACGGATTCTGAAGCCGGTCACAGACTTACAAGATATGTTCACGGTATCCACAATTCCGAGAACATGACCGACGGAATATTTGTAAGAAGCTACACAACTGATACAAACGGCAACCGTGTGCCGGTTACAACAACTCCTGACGGTGACGATACTTTTGCTGTTGGCTTTCCCACAAAAATGTCAGACTGCGAAGTTTGCCACACAACTCAGGTTGCAGATGTAACTGACAACTCTCAGATGAACCTTACTCTCTGCAAATCTTGCCACAGAGGTTCAAAAGACCCATGGCTGACAACGGATGCAGGCTATGCCGATGCCATTGCAGAGGTCTGGGCGGCTATCCCCATGCCCAACGACGCTATCCGCAGCATCCACACCAACATGACAGAAGCCACCACTTGTGTCAGCGGTTCTTGCCACGGTTCGGCAGGTAAAGATCTTGCTGATATCCACTCCGGAAAAAGCAAAGCCAGAGAACTTGGTAAAAACATCTATTACTTCACTCCCGAAACTTCAGTAGCAAACGGCGTGCTGACTGTTACATGGGGTGCATTTGAAGATGCAAACGGAAACGGTACATACGATTCCGGCACGGATACAATGCTTGATGTAACAAACGCCACAGACACAACCAAGCCTGTGTTCATGCAGACATACAGCGAAAGAGTTGTTGACGGTGTGATTCAGTCCGACGGCGTGAGAATTCTTGTGGGCTACTATGGACACGGCACGAAAGACGTTGCCAACTATGAAGGCTTCACAAAAACCAATTTCACAACAACGGATGCAACAGCATCAGGTTACACAACTGTCAACTCCGACGGCAAAGCTGTGACAAAAATAAAACTCAGCTCAACCATAATGACGCAATACGATGCGACCGAGGGTATTGTGGGCATTATCGGTATCCCGTGGGTTGACGGAGAGAACGCTATCGTTAAAAGCGTTGCGAAAGAGTTTACCCTTGCCGACGGCGCAGACCTTGCGTCACCCCGCACGGCTGTTGCAAGCGACTCTAAATGCGACCAGTGTCACAACACGATAGCTATCCACATGGAAGAAGATGCTTCTTCGGGTCATGGACACACTGCGATAGGCGCTGTTGACGTATGCAGAATATGCCACGTTCCCAGTGCGGCGGCAGGACATTATCCTCAGCAGTCAAGATCCATCGACTCCTATGTCCACGCAATCCATGAGGGTGAACCCACTTTTGCCTCATATGGTTCAGAGGCAATTGAGTACCCGAAAAGCACCGCTGACTGCGAAGCATGT
Organism: Deferribacterales bacterium; assembly: GCA_050251945.1. Classification (GTDB taxonomy): domain Bacteria; phylum Chrysiogenota; class Deferribacteres; order Deferribacterales; family Geovibrionaceae; genus Seleniivibrio. The sequence continues at coordinate 118,848 of JBFWLW010000004.1, forward strand.
CACGATGCCGGAACATATGAAGTACCGGATCAGACAAAATCTCTCGGCGGCGTAATAAGCGGTTCCGAAGGTGCGAACACAACTGCTGACCAGTTTGTCACAGGTCCCGCGGCAGTGGCATGCGGCGGATGTCACAGAGCTTACCCTGTTATCACAGGAAACTCTTCTGACCTTGCAAGCTTCAATGCACACACAAAAACATTCGGCTACAGAGCTGCTCTCAGCGACATGCCCTATGTTGATGTTCTGGACGTTGTATTCTCGCTGTTTTAACAGTTGACCATGAAAGCTCCGTGCGTATGTGCGGAGCTTTCTTTTAAATATTTTGCTTATACCCGCGGGCAGACGCTGTCTGTCGGTATGAGAAAAACATACCTGTTTGCACTGGAAGCGGATATGTAAAAAATGTAGCCTCCTTTTGCATTTTTACATAGGTCATTACTTTTAAAAAATATCGTTTCCAGTGCTTCTTTTTTCTTCTTTACAATTTTAACAGAGCAGCCTGTCCGGTTATTATAACAACCGTTATTTTCTTTGTTCCTGCTTATAACTGTCTTATGAGTGGTGATATTTTCTTGTTTTTGCTGCGGGTTTTTCAAAATTTAAGTGTTTATAAAAAATTAAACACATGTCTCATTGTTAACTTTTTACACGAAAGCATATGAGCGGATGTATAATAGGTTGATGTCTAAGATTATATTTCATGAAATATTATAGCATCAATGTTTTTTGAATTAACTATAAGTGATATTAGTATTTCTAATAGTTTACTGTTAATTTGATATTAACTAAGTTCGTTAATATTTCATAAAAATATTTTATATCTATGTTTTGTATTATTGTTGTATTTTTAAATATGGCTTTTTGTGATATTGAAATTAACCCTTGAATAAAGCAATAAATGATGTTATCAATCATAGAACATTGTATTATAAAATGAATATAAAAGATGTTAGAAAATTTAAATGTTTGATTTCAGAAATTTAACCTGAGTGCAGATAAACTCAAACGGGGGTGACGGTTAAACAGGTTTCATGGGTTGACCACCCGCAGTATCGAAAAATAATGAGGAGGTAATCTATGGAGAAAACTCAAGAACTTTACTGGAAAAAAGTTTTGAGACTGATTCGCAATGTGCTTATCGTGTGGTTCCTCTGCTCATACGGAGCTGGAATAATGTTCGCAGGCGCGCTGGACAAGATCAAACTCGGCGGATATCCTCTCGGGTTCTGGTTTGCACAGCAGGGTTCAATCTACATCTTTGTCGCTCTCATCTTTATCTATGCGAAACTGATGGGCAAGATAGACGAAGAATTTGACGTGGCAGAAGATTAAGGAGGTGCCTATGAGTCTGCAAGCAATGACATACCTTGTTGTCGGTCTGACGTTCGCGCTTTATCTTGGAATTGCGTTCTGGTCGCGTGCCGGCAGCACTAAAGAATTCTACGTCGCAGGCGGCGGCGTTCACCCTGTTATAAACGGTATGGCTACAGGCGCCGACTGGATGTCTGCGGCTTCTTTCATATCCATGGCGGGGATGATAGGTTATATGGGATACGGCGGAGCGCTGTTCCTTATGGGCTGGACAGGCGGCTACGTTCTTCTGGCGATGCTCCTTGCCCCGTATCTCAGGAAATTCGGAAAGTACACTGTGCCGGATTTCTTCAAATCACGCTATTATTCAAACACAGCCACAGTTGTTGCCGTTATTTGTCTTTTGGTTGCCTCAACCACATATATTATCGGTCAGATGACCGGTGTCGGTGTCGCGTTTTCCCGTTTCCTTGGCGTTTCCAGTCAAATGGGCGTTATAATCGGTATGGCGATAGTGTTTGTTTATGCGGTTTTCGGCGGTATGAAAGGCATCACGTATACGCAGGTTGCACAGTATTGCGTTCTTATCCTTGCGTATACCATCCCCGCGATATTCATTTCGCTCCAGCTTACGGGTAACCCCATTCCCCAGCTTGGTCTCGGCGGTCATTATGTCGGTTCCGATATGGCGCTTCTCACGAAGCTTGACCACATAGTGAACGACCTCGGATTCGGCAAGTACACCACTGCCGTCCCCGGAAGCAAGCTGAACATGTTCGTTTACACTGTTTCTCTTATGATAGGTACGGCGGGTCTTCCCCACGTTATCATTCGTTTCTTCACCGTACCGAAGGTTAAGGATGCCCGTTCATCCGCAGGCTGGGCGCTGGTGTTCATAGCCATTCTTTACACAACGGCTCCCTCCGTTGCGGCTATGGCCCGCCTCAATCTCCATGCCACAATCAACACAGAGGTTAAATCAGGCGGCGATATCTTCGCTCCCGAAGCGAGCATCAGCTATGACACACGTCCCGAGTGGATGAAGCGCTGGGAAGTGACAGGACTTCTGAAGTTTGAGGACAAAAACGGTGACGGACGTATCCAGTATTACAACGACACGTCCAAAAACCCTGAATTCCTTGCGAAGGCTGAAGCGGCAGGCTGGAAAGGCAGCGAGCTTACAGTTAACAACGATATTATGGTTCTTGCCAACCCTGAGATCGCAAAACTCCCCAACTGGGTAATCGCTCTGGTTGCGGCAGGCGGTCTTGCTGCGGCTCTTTCAACGGCTGCTGGTCTGCTTCTTGCCATTGCATCGGCAATATCGCATGACCTTCTTAAAAACATGCTGATGAAAGACCTCTCGGATAAGGGTGAACTTATGGCGGGACGTATCGCTATGGCATGTGCAATAGTTGTTGCAGGCTATCTCGGGATGTACCCTCCCGACTTTGCGGCGGGAACCGTGGCGATTGCCTTCGGTTTGGCGGCATCGTCAATATTCCCAGCTCTTATGATGGGTATTTTCAGCAAAACCATGAACAAACAGGGAGCTGTAGCGGGTATGATAGCCGGTCTGGGATTCACAATGATATATGTGTTTGCCCACACAGGTATATTCTATATTCATGGAACTGAATACTGGCAGATATTCGGCAAGAAGGATTTCTTCTTCGGCATATCTCCAAACGCTATCGGAGCCATTGGCGCAGTGGTCAACTTTATAGTGGCATTTGCCGTTAAAAATATGACGGCGCCTGTGCCGGATCACATAGCGGCTATGGTTGAAAGCGTTCGTATCCCCAAAGGGGCGGGCGGCGCAGTAGACCATTAACAATAATATCCCCGCCGGAGTGTTTTCGGCGGGGAACCTTTAAAGTATTAAGGAGTTGCAGATGGTTTTGGATGTCAGTGTGGTTTTAACATGGATACTTTTTCTAGCGCTTTTTCCCGTTTGTTTCTTCTGGACACGCAGGGCTTACCGTATTTTTATCAGGAAAGATTATTCCGAAGTGGCTCTTAAACGCGGCGAACTTCCGAAAAACCCTAAGAAATGGGCGCCGTTCACTGGTTTTATAAACCTTGCCGGAGGGCTTGCCGCCGCATGGACGATAGTTGGTGTTCTCTTTCTGGGCTATCCTTATGAAACATGGTCGGCTCTTGCCGGAAGCACCATCTGGTCGAAAATATTTGCCGATTTCATACTTAGGCAGCAGGCGCATCCATTTGTTTTCGGCAGGAAAAAGAAAGAGGCTGCGGCTGAATTACAGTGACCATTCCTCAACTCCCTAGATAAATCTGCACAAAAAAAGTCCTCGAAAGGGGACTTTTTTTGTTAAACTTAAACAATACCTTTAGGCACATCCTTGTGCCTCCATACAGGATCGGCGGGGTGACAGATGTCGGAAGTTAAAAATTTAAACAAATACTCACCTTTTGATAAGATTCCGGAAGATGCCGCCATGGGCATTGTGAACGCATCAAAGGTTGTTCAGTTTCCCATGGGCACTATTATTTTTACGCAGACTGATAAGCCGTCGGGCTATTTGTATTTCATTGGCAGCGGAAAGATAGATATCATAGTGGAAACGCCGGAAGGCGTGGAGATGATAGTCGATACGCGGTCGCAGGGCGGTTATTTCGGATGGACACCTGTATTTACAAACGACGGATACACAGCGGGAGCGCGTGCGGCGGAGGATTCCGTGTGTCTGCTCATCCCGCAGGAGCTGGTGCTTGAGAATGCGAGAAAGTATCCGGACATTTCCAATTACTTTAACAAAGCCATCTTTTCGCAGGTACGCAAGCTTTACAGGGAGATGGTTGAGCGCAATTCAATGGATCCCGCGGCGCAGATGGAGGCATATCCGTTTCAGAAGCGTCTGAACGAAATAATGTCCAGACCCGTTATGACCTGTATGGTTGACGATAGTGTGCAGAGGGTGGCAGTTAAGATGACGGAAGAGGGTATCGCGGCGCTTGTGGTTACGAACAGGGAAGGGCGCATGGAAGGCATAATTACAGAGCGCGACCTTGTACGCAAAGTGCTGGCACGGGATGTGCAGAACCATTCCGCGTTGCCTGTTTCCGATGTGATGACGCGTAATCCGTATTTCATGACTCCTGAAACGTATATGTACGAAGCGGCTACATTCATGTTCCGACACGGCATAAGGCATCTGCCGGTGCTGGCAGGCGACGTGATAGCGGGAATAGTTTCAATTCAGGATCTCATGCGGTTCCGCAGTCAGAAATCCATGTTGCTCGTGGGCGGCGCAAACGAGGCGGAGACCGTGGCGGAGCTGGCGGAAGTTTATAAGGCTATTGTTAAAGTTGCGCGGGTGCTTCTGGTTGAGAACCGTTCCCACGTTGAAACTATGGAAATACTCTCTTATGTCCATCACAGTGTGATACGCCGCTGTTTCGAGATAGTTAAGCGTTCCATGCTCGACGACGGCTACGTTATGCCGGATATCCGCTGGTGTTTCCTTATCATGGGCAGCGGCGGGCGGAAAGAGATGCTTTTGGGACCTGATCAGGATAACGGGTTTCTGTACGATGATTACCCGGAAGAACTGAACGGGGCTGTGGAGGCGTTTTTTGTTCCGTTCTCGGAGAGGCTGGTGACGGCGCTTGCAGAGGTCGGGTATCATCTCTGTAATGGTAAGGTGATGGTCAACAATCCTGCATGGCGCGGCAGACTGCGCGAATGGCGGGACAGGGTGGCGCGCTGGATTCAGGTGCCGGAACCCCAAAGGGTGCGGTATTCGTCCATATTCTTCGATTTTATGCCCATTGCGGGCGACAGTTCGCTCTGTTTTGACCTGCGCGAGACAGTGAGCAAGCTTATCAAAGCAAATCCGCTGTTTCTGTATCAGATGATGGAACTTGACTATAAACATAAGGTGCCGCTGGGTCTGCTGGACAGATTCATTACCCATAAGACAGGTGAGCATAAAGGGCTTCTGTCGCTGAAAGAGAACGGAAGCATTTTTATCGTGGACTGTGTGCGTATGTATATGCTGGAACAGGGAATTCATGGTGTAAGCACCTTAGACAGGCTGGACAGGCTGGAAGAACTCGGGAAATTCAACAAGGCGACCGCCGATCATGTTAAGGCGGCGTTTGAATCGTTCACATATCTGCGTCTGCAAAACGAGATAAAGTGCATAGACCACGGACTTGCACCCAGTCATTTTCTCGACCCTGACAGTTTGACAGAGCAGGAGGCGGAGCTTCTGAAAGAAGCGTTCAAAGCAGCCGGAAAGTTACAGGATTCCACCAGACGCTATTTTTCAAAGATAATAGGAAGGTAATAAAGAAGCCTCTGTTGCCGGAGGCTTTAGTGTTGCTGACAGTCATAATTTCCATTTTTCTCCCTCCTTTAGCAAAAGGAGGGCTGGGGTGGATTTGACTGATGTTTAATCAAAATCCCCCTTAATCCCCCTTTTCTAAAGGGGGAGATAGAAACGTAAAATCCAGTTTGTCATCAGTCTGAAGCCTCCTTTGTCAGAGGCTTTTTATCTATACATTAAACTCTTTTATCAGGGCGCTGAGGTCTTCCGCCTGCTTTTGAAGGTCGTTTACCGTGTTTGTTATCTCGGAGACAGCGGTTGTGCTTTCGTCTATGCCCGATGCCAGCACCTGAAAACTGTCGTTAATGTTCTGTATAGCAGAAACCTGCTCTTTGACAGCCACTTCGATGCTGTTGTTGGTTTTGTTCAGTTCGTTTATCGTTTCGGTTATTTCCGAGAATGACACGCCTGTTTCCTTTGCCGCTTTGAAGACGTTTTCGACCGTCTGAGAAGCCTGTTCCATGTCGGCTGATGCGTATTTTGTATCGTTCACCAATGTGTTGATAATTGAGCTTATGCCCTGTATCGCCTGTTGAGTTTTTTCCGCGAGTTTTCTCACTTCGTCTGCAACAACGGCGAACCCGCGACCGGCTTCGCCCGCTCTGGCTGCCTCAATGGCGGCGTTCAGCGCAAGGAGGTTTGTCTGGTCTGCGATATCGTTGATAACAACGAGTATGTTTCCTATCTCTTCAGAGGAGTTGGAAAGCCCTGTTATTGTCTGTGCCAGTTTTTTAGTGTCATGTTCTATCTTATTAATATTTTCCAGCAGGATGTTCAGTTTTTCTTTTCCGTTGCTGGCGGAGTTGAGGGTTTTTGTGTTTATGCCAGATGAAAGTTCAATGTTGGATATGACATGCTCGGATGATGACGACATCTCCTCCATGGCTCCTGCGGCGGCTGTCATCTGTTCCGACTGGGAAACGAAGGTTGATGAAAGCTCTTCAGCCGCAGCGGAAAGCTGTGTGTTTCCGGATGTGACGCTGTGGGAGCTTTCGGTTACGGTTATTATGATGTCGTAAACCTTCTTTTTAAAGCTTTCGAGCAGTTGGGTGATGGTTGTGATCTCGCAGTTGCTCTGTTTTGCACTGTCTGTCTTAAGATTTGCAAATATCAGCAGTTCTTTTGTCGTTGAGGTGAGCTTATTTATCAGCGAAATGATATTCATCAGGAGTCCTGATAAAATCAGGGTGAGCAAAGCCGCGACAGCAACGACTACGGTCAGATTCAGTATCCTGTTCGCCTTTTGTTTCGCGGTTATCTCCGCCGAAAAATCGTTTATGATCTGGTCTATAGTGATTTCAAGGTCGTGTGCCGCTGCGCGCATTTTGCCCTGAACCCCGTCTGACGACTGGAGACCGAACTCTGTTTCCTGCTGAACGAGCTTTGTGAAATCTTCTTTATAACTGTCTGACAGGCTCAGCATCTCTGATCTTGTGGTCGGGTCGGAAACGTTGGATTTCACAGAGTTTATGAGAATCTGGAAGTCTTTGTTAAACGTGTCCAGATATTTCCCTTTGCGGCGGAGCATGAAGTCTTTTTCGTGCCGCCTGAGCATGAGCATGTTCTTTGTTACCTCTGTGAGTCCCAGTTTGTTTGAAAAATCTTCAACTTTGTGTACTCTTTCGCGCAGGCTTCCGTAATATCCCTGTTCTTCATTGAGACCTATTTTCTTTTTCAAATCGACCATTGCTGTGAAATCTGTTTTGTAGTCTGTCAGGTGGGTGTTTATGTCAGACAAAGAGGTGTTTTCGGGGTTCTTTGCCATCAGTTCTTCAAGTTTATCTTTAAGTACCTGTGAGTGGGTGTCAAATTCGGCGGCATATTGCAGGTCGTTGCGCATCATAAAATCTTTTTCACTCTTTCTCAGAGAAAGCATCTCTGTCTTTATTTCAAGCGCAGCTTCTTTGTCTTTAAAAAGAGCTGTCAGTTTGTTTGAGCTTGCGATGGTGCTGATAATGATAAGTATCAGACCTGAAAAAACAGTTAAACCTAATAAAATTATCTTTTTCTTCAGAGACATATTGATTGTCATTGCATTTCTCCTTGTGTCTGTATGCCGTTGAATATCAATTTATAATAATGTGTATAATTTATGATATTGCAAATATTTTAAAAAGAAAGGGTGATATGAAAGAAAATAAACAGAAATTTGTAAACTGAACCATTATGATATTTAAACAGGAAAGCCTGCGAATCGGTTCCGCAGGCTTATGGCAGTTATCTCAATGTAAAACTGACGGATAAAACTATTGTGATGTCTTCCGTTGGCGCCGGAAGGGGAGCCGCGTCCAGCACCGCATCTTTTGCGGCATCGTCCAGAATTGAATAGCCGCTCGATTTGTTAACTGAAATTCTTTCAACAGATCCGTTTTTCAATATTCTGAACCGAAGATCCGTGACCCCTTTGAGTCCCATCATTTTTGCCTGTCTCGGATAGACCAGTTTGCCGTATATGCTTTTTCTCAGCGAGTCCAGATTTATTCTCATATAGTTTGAGGCGGCACCCGCACCGCTGTTTTTCGCAGGAGCCTGTTCCTGCGCGCTGTCTTCCGTCGGTTTGCCCACGTATCCGGTGCCTGAAAACTGCTCAGGTTTACTGCTTTGCGGCGCTGTCACCGGCACATACTCTTTCATTCCGGTATCACTTACAAGTTTCGGTTCGGACATTTCCACCGGAGCCTGAACCTTTTGAGGTACAACAGGCGGGGCGACCACCTTTTCAATTTTTTTCTGCTGAGGCAGAGGTTTTGATTTTGGTTTTGGCGGCATCGGCTCTTTTTTCGGTAAAACGATCTTTTTTGGTTCTTCCGCAACGGGTTTGCTTTCAGGCTTTTCAATTGTGAATGCCGAAATATCAACGGTTCTGGTGTTATCTTTTGGATGTTCCAGACTGTTAACACCCAAAATGAAAGCGCCTAAAACCAGTAAGTGAATAGTCAGAGAAACAAAAAAACCTTTCAGATAATTCATTTATCTTTCCGTTTGAATACTGACCTTTGAGAATCCACCGTTTTTGAGTACCTCAACGGCGGAAACAAAGGGCTGCACGGTTGCGTCCTTGTCTGCACTTATGAGGATTGGGGTGTTTTTGTCCTTACCCTCAAGTGCGGCGGGCAGGTTTTCGAGACTGACCATTTTTCCCTCAAGGTAGATGGTTCCGTCCGCTGTCATGTCCAGCGTCATGGTTTCCGCCGCGGAAGGATTTTCAGCATCCGCGCTGGGCAGATTGACAGGGATTACCCCTCTCACCAGAAAGTTCGCCGTAACCAGAACTATAGTGATGAGAACCAGCATTATGTCAACCAGCGGTATGACATTGATCTCAACAAAACTATCCTTCATTGCTTATATCCCATCTTGTGAGCATTTTTTTTGTGGTTCCTGAGAGCGTGTTGTAAAGCACAACCGCAATTATCGCCACGACAAGCCCAACCGCAGTAGCTTTAAGCGCCAGCGAAAGGTTTACCATTATTTTTCCGGTGTCGATCTTTGTGGAAGTTCCGACGTTGTAAAACGTCATCATAATTCCCAGAACAGTTCCCAAAAGCCCTATGTATGGAGAGTTGCTGGCGACTGTGCCTATGAAAGGCAGGTTTTTCTGAAGGTCAAGTTCCAGCTCTTTTCTGGATTTGTAACTGTCGGTTCTGACGCTTCTGTAAAAAAGGATACGCTCAACCGAGAGCATGACAACAACGAAACACAAAACCACCAAAAATCCGATTATTCCGTAGTCCACTAAGTTGTTTACCCATTCCATTAAGTTCCCCCGTTGAAATTATTTGCTTCCGGACAATCATCGTTCTTTTTAGCATAAACTGCGTTGTATTTGAAGATATATATCGTTATCATTTTGATGACTGGCGCTATGAAAGTAAAAAATATTGGTGTCGAATTGATGGAGATTGGCAGAGGCTTTGGTGCTTGCGTCATGAATGAAAGTCTCACAGTGAAGAAATATTTGTGAGCATGTTTTGATGACACTAAGTGTGTTTATGATGTATATTTTGAAAACGAGTATGTTGGAAAAAGCAGATACAGACAGTATCGCTTATGCGGTCACAATGGGGTTATCGCCGCATCGAGGGCGAGATTGATATTGGTACGAAAATACCTACTTTTTCGGATATGATCTCCGTACTTAAGGAGGACAGACCATACAGAACCAGACTTAACGTTAATGTTGCATTCGGTATCATGGATAATTACGCCATGGAGAACATCGATCTGGATATGATAAAGGTCATAGATAAGTATAAGCCTGAAATACAGCGTATCGTGGACGAGTGCAAAAAGCGGGCTAAGCGCATGTCTGACGAATCGGTTGCATACGACTATAGCCAAGGCTTCGCGGAGTGATTTGTTTGCTTTATTCGTTGCTGTTTGATAAATTATGATATTTAAATTGATATAAGTATTTGTTTGTTATTTGTTTTTTGATGGTAAATAATCAGATATGTTTGATGTGTCAATTGAGAAAATTCGTAACTTTAATATTATAAGATTTTATGTTATTTATTTGAAGCCTACTAAACAGGTGAATAATGGATAAAAATATAAAAAGAATTACTAGCTGGTTATCAGAAATTGATTCAAAGAACAAATTTTTGTTGGAAGAAAGCGAGCATGTAGCAATTTTAACTCATTTATATCATGCATATATATCTAACAGTATCATGGACTACGACAATGATTACTATATTACCAAAGGATATGCTAATCAAATAGTAGAAAGTATTCCCGATGATATATTGTCCCATTTAAATTATGCACCTTACAATGATCTGCATAATCAATATTTTAAATTTGTAGACCTGTTTGCCGGAATCGGTGGTTTCAGGCTGGCGCTAAATAAGCATGGAGGAAAGTGTGTTTTTTCATCGGAGTGGGATAAGTCTGCACAAATGACATATTTTGCAAACTACGGTGATGTACCTTTTGGTGATATTAGAAGTTTTACGGGAGAACATATTTCAGACAGTCTTCTCGATATATCAATACCTGACCATGATATTTTAACAGCTGGGTTTCCGTGTCAACCTTTTTCCAGAGCAGGTGTTTCTGCGCGTAATGCTCTCCATAAAAGTCATGGTTTTGATTGTGAGACACAAGGGACTTTATTTTATGATATAATAAGAATTATCAGTGTAAAAAAGCCAAAAATAGTTTTTCTTGAAAATGTCAAAAATCTTATTTCTCATGACAATGGAAGAACATTTAATGTGATCAAAAAAAATATCAACGAGCAAGGTTATAAATTTTACTATTATATTATAAATTCGGAAACTTTAGTTCCTCAAAAGAGAATTCGTTGTTATATGATATGTATACGTGATGATATTAATAAGGCACATAATTTTAGTTTAGATATGACTGCTTTTAAAGGAAATCCTTTGTCTCTTGAAACGATTTTAGAGCCTGCTGATTATGTCAAGGAATATCAAATTTCAGAGAAACTCTGGCAAGGACATATCAACAGAACCAATAGAAATCTTGAACGCGGGACAGGGTTTACAGCCATGCTTGCAGATTTAAAAAAACCATCAAATACCCTTGTCGCTAGATATGGAAAAGATGGTAAAGAATGTTTAATTCCCATGCAATATGGTCCACCTCGAAAACTGTCCATAAGAGAGGCTGCAAGGCTTCAGGGTTTTCCTGATGACTTCGTTTTGCCACTTTCAAAAACGCCTGTTTATAAACAAATGGGGAATTCTGTAGCTGTTCCTGTAGTTCAAGAATTAGCAAGACAAATTGTTTTATATCTGGAGAATGTAAATGCAATATAAAACTAGGAATGATTTGAATAGTGTTGAAAAAATATACTGGTATCTCAGGTATATGGTTGAAACTGACAAAGGTGCATTTTTTAAAAGAAAAAAAACAATTATTATGTTGCGAGATACTCTGGGGTCAGCCATCAAAAGCTCTTCTGAATTTGGAGATGCAGATAGAGTGATGATTTTGAAGAAGATTATTGAAGATGCTTTGCTTGGTATATCAAAAAAAACAACTAAAAATTATATGAAATATGTTGAATTGTCTAATTCGATTAATGAGTTAGTTGCATCGGTGCAAGATATTGATATGTTGATATTTTGTTTAGATAAACTTCTTATTCCCAGCTGTGAGGCGCTTGATAAAGTCCCGACGACTGAAGCATCAACAATTGCAAAATCTTATGCTTCAAGTGTTTTGAAAACTCAGGGAACTATTGGGTTAGCAAATATTTTGAAAGAATGGGACTACATTACATTAGATATTTGTTTAAATAGGGAAAGAGATATTGTTACTGAACTGTTTTTGTTGATAAAGAATGAATTATCGAATACTAAGATTTTTGAATTTAATGCTGATAAAGACAAAAACGATGCGAGTGTTACAACGGCTGTTGTGCAGGAATTTGAAAGACGTTTAGGACAGATGCGCAAACAAAGATCTGGAAAAGATTTGGAAAGTGCGACTGATTTTATTTTTAATTATTATGGTATTCCTTGTTCTGGTGCACCGGAGCATTTCAATGTTGGGCTTGAAGTTGATAATTGGGTAAAAGATAGTTCAGGCTGGTATGTCGGTTTTAGCTTAAAGCGGACTTTGAGAGAACGCTGGAAACAAACAGTTGTTGATAAAGATACTCTGACAAGTTTCAGAATAAGGAATATTGTACACTTGATTTTAATGGATTCTGATTTATCTAACAATAAAATTGCAGAAATGGGTTCAAAAAGGCATTTGTTTTTTGTATCTGATAATTCAGATGTGCTTGAGAGAACGAAAAATGATTCTGTGCTTAAAGATTACGTCAAGCCTTTTTCATCATTAATTGACTATTTGATGCAGATTAGAGAATAATTTATTTACGCGTTTTATTGTTTAGATTGAAATGCTGGTCGATAATATCAATAAATGACTTGTTGAGTATTTGGCATTCCCATAAGACGACAATATCCCAGCCTAGATTTTGTAACGAATCATGTACTATGTGGTCTCTCTCCACATTTTTATTTAGTTTTTTTTGCCAAAATTCAGTATTTGTTTTTGGAATCTTTGCATCTTTACAGTTTTGATGTAAATGCCAAAAACAACCATGAATCAAAATCACAGTATGATATTTTGATAAAACGATATCAGGTTTGCCTGGTAAATCTGCTCTATGCAATCTGAAACGCAAACCTCTGTTATGAAGATATTTCCTTACTATGATTTCAGGGGTGGTATTTTTACTTTTGATTTGTGACATATTCCAGCTGCGATGCTGTTGTGATATTGTATCGGTCACTTTGTGCTCTTATGAATTTCTATATTTTCTTTAATATTAACATCGTTAAGTGTTTTATCATCCAAACTATCTCATTATGTTATTTTAACACATTTATTTCTTTCGATAAATCCGTATGAGATTGCCGCACCTGCTTGCGCAGGTTTGCGGGCGTCCATTCCGTCTGACAGATTGTTCAACAAAAAAGGCAGTCCGAAGACTGCCTTTTTTGTTGAATGCCCAGGGACGGAATCGAACCATCGACACGTGGATTTTCAGTCCACTGCTCTACCGACTGAGCTACCTGGGCGGTACGCTCTCAAAAGCGAGGTCTAAAAATATCGAAAAACACCTTAGATGTCAACATCTATTTTGCATTTTTTCAATAAAATATTTCCCGCTTTTATCAGCGCCTTATATTGTTCTGCCAACAGCCAGAGCTATCGAACGCAGGCTGCCCATAAGTTCGAGGAACTGTGTTGGTGTGAGCGACTGTGCGCCGTCTGACCATGCCTTTTCAGGGTTGGGGTGTACCTCAATTATAAGTCCGTCCGCGCCTATCGCAACCGCCGCCTTGCAGAGCGGTCCGACATATTGCCAATGACCTGCAGCGTGGCTGGGGTCTATCATGATGGGCAGGTGGCTTTTTGATTTGATAACAGGTACAGCGCTTATGTCCAGCGTGTTTCTGGTGGCTGTTTCAAAAGTTCTCAAGCCCCTTTCGCAGAGAATTACGTTTTTGTTGCCCTCACAAAGGATATATTCGCTCGCTGTGAGGAATTCCTCAATGGTTGTGGACATGCCGCGTTTCAGCAGAACGGGCTTATCTGTCTTGCCCAGCTCTGTCAGAAGGGCAAAGTTTTGTATGTTTCTGGCACCAACCTGAAACATATCGGCGTATTTGTATACCATATCGACATATTTCGGGTTTGTGACCTCTGTTACCACTGGTAGACCTGTCACTTCTCTTGCCTTTGCGAGTATCTTAAGCCCTTCTTCTGCAAGTCCCTGGAAAGCGTAGGGGGATGTGCGGGGTTTGAATGCGCCGCCGCGAAGCATGGATGCGCCTGCCGCTTTAACGAATTCTGCCGTTTTGATTGTCTGTTCTTCGGACTCCACCGAACAGGGTCCCGCTATAACGGGAATGTTCTCTCCGCCGAAAAGAACTCCGCAGCAGTCGATTATGGTGGGTTCGTCTTTAACTTCGCGGCTGGAAAGCTTGTATGGCTTGCTGATGGGGATAACTTTGTCAACTCCCGCCATCTCGCCTATGACAGTCATCTTGTCCCGCTGTCCGTCAACGCCGACAAGCCCGACCACAACCCTTTCCTTGCCTTCAATGATGTGGGCGTGGAAACCTATCTCCTCCGCTGTTTCAATAACTCTTGCAACGCTGTCCTGCGCCGCTCCGATTTTCATAACTACTATCATTTTATACCTCCGGTATTTGAATTTCAGCGACTTAACGCGCCCCCGCAGGCATAAAAAAACCGCGGGAGCCTGTAAAGCCGCCGCGGTCTTTGGAAATTTTATATCATTGGTCAGACCGGACTCAGACGGCTACACTCCTATTGCTAAAAAAGCAATAAAAAAAGAAACCAAAAAAGAATCCGTAAAAAAGTCTGCCAAGCATTTGTTATTCTCCGTTTAGGGTCTAATATTCCAATTAGAAACGCATGTCAATACAAAAATTTTTAAGCTGACTTGTCAATTTTGTTAATTGCAGCTATAAGGTCTTCACGTATAATTGGTTTATATATACACGCATTGACCAGCGCACATACTTTTTCAGCCTCTTCCCTGTACGCGGTGGTAATGATTATTGGAATTTTTGAATCATGTTCTCTGATCTTATAGATCATTTCAAAGCCATCCATTTCCGGCATTGCAAGGTCGGTTATGATAAGATCCGGTTTAACTTCGAGAAATTTCTTTAATCCCAGTACGCCATTTGCCGCTTCGTGAACATTTAATTCTTCTTTTTCCAATAACTTCTTCACGAGCATCCTCGTGAACTTTTCATCTTCAACATATAAAATATTCATTAAAATAATCTCCGGTGATAGATAAACATTATATGGACTATTTTGCATATTACAAGCGCTTTTTTTCCAAGTGTTTTGTGTATTATTTATAAATTTTTAATCAATTCATAATTAACTAATTGTCCATTTTTCAGAAAATGCTCATAAAATTAAAATATTGCGGCTTTTTTGTATGCATGATATTTTTGCATATAAAATAATGAGATAAAACTGCGGGGATAATGAAAAGTTCAGTTATCGGCTCTAATCCAAGAATAGTCAGTTTTTACAGCTCCTACATGGATATGCTGGGGGTTGTGAACGAAGCTTATAATTCGATCAACGTCGGACTGAAACGCGCTGTTGTAGATAAAAAAATATCATCTCTGGTTGTAATTATTGAAAACAGGGACGACCTTGTTACATACAACAGACTGAAAGACCTTATAGACGAAAGGCGAATGAGCACGTTCATCGTTTGTGTGGATGAGTCTCTTGTTCAGCAGGTTTCAAACAGCCGAGTGATAACCATAAGCCACAAAAGCGTGACTT
Source organism: Deferribacterales bacterium (assembly GCA_050251945.1). GTDB lineage: Bacteria > Chrysiogenota > Deferribacteres > Deferribacterales > Geovibrionaceae > Seleniivibrio. The sequence goes on from JBFWLW010000004.1 coordinate 134,348, forward strand.
TGGACTTTTCAGAGATAATGGCAAAATCTGACGTGTGCAAGCCATATCTGAAGGAAACAGGCGGTACGAGATCGCCTGAAAAAATATTTGAACATATCAAATTTATGCTTGCGCGCGGCAACATCACCCTGCCTGTTGAGGGCGAGTGTGCTATCCGCGTTCTCAGCGTCCTTGACCACGATAACATCACATTCAAGGCAATAGACGATATGACAAAACTTGACCCGGCTCTTCATTCCGGTATAATACGAATGGCTAACTCTGCTTATTTCAGCGGGACTTACGGAAATATTGCAGACGTCCAGAAGGCGCTGGTGAGGCTGGGTATAAATAACGTTAAGGCATATCTGGTCAACTTTATAAATAAATCATTGGCAGCTAACAAAAATCTTCTTTTTGCCGACGAGATTGAAGAGGCTATTAAGGACTCACAGACCATAGCCGCTCTTTGTTATGTGATGTCGGAATTTTTCAAGGTCTGTGCGAAAGGGCAGATGTATTCCGTGGGACTGCTTTCAAAGATAGGCGAAATATTTATCCTTGCGATAATATCCGATTATCTTTCCGGGGAAAGACCGGAAGATGTCAAAAACGGGAGCTACAGGAAGATGGCGGCTCAGAATAATATACTTGTCGGCGGAACGCTGATGAAAAAGTGGAAATTCTCGGAAGAATTTTACATGCCGCTGCTGTTTTCCGGCACTTTGAAAGATAATCAGTTCATGAACGAAACGAAAATACTGCATCTCGCATGGAATATGCTGGAATATTTCGACAAAGAAGAAATTACAGACGGACTTCGTGCGGCTATGCATCGCACCGGAATACAGCTTAGTGAGAAGCAGTTACAAAAGATCAAGGCGGAAGCTGAAACAAAAATCAAAGATTTTGCAGCAGTTTATTGATTAGGCTGTTGACAAAGGCATATAAATGCTATATAACTTCCCTCCCTGCGCCTGTCGCTCAACTGGATAGAGCATTTGACTACGGATCAAAAGGTTAGGAGTTCGAATCTCTTCAGGCGCATTACTTAAGCCGCTGTATCGGATGATACGGCGGCTTTTTTGTTTATTTACATCTTTATCCGTTGCGTTTAATATTGTGCATGAGGACAATATGACTGAATCGAACCGCATAGAGTTTAAACGGCAACTGAATGATGATGACAATAAGTTTGAGAAAGAAGTAGTCGCATTCTTGAACTATAAAGACGGCGGTGTTATTTACATCGGAATTGACAAGGACGGTGCATATTATCACATTGACGATATTGACGGTACTCAGCTTAAGATCAAAGACAGGATAAAAAGCAATATAGAGCCGTCAACTATGGGGCTTTTTGATGTGTCTGTTGAAGACGGTAAAGTTATTAAAGTCACTATCGCCAGGGGTTCAGAAAAGCCGTACTACATTAAAAAGAGCGGAATGACCGAAAAGGGATGTTATCTTCGGGTGGGTTCTTCCGCTGAGCCGATGCCGCAGAGGATGATTGAAGACCTGTTTTCCAAACGCACCAGAAATTCAATCGGCAAAATTGAATCGCCTATCAATAAACTTACTTTTGAACAGCTTAAAATCTATTATCAGGAAAAAGGCAAACTACTTAACGACCAGTTTGCATACAACCTTGAACTGCTGACAAAAGACGAGAAATACAACTACGCCGCTTACCTTCTTGCCGATAACAACAGCATATCTATCAAGGTTGCAAAGTACGGCACTTTAACAAAAGCAGAGCTTATAGAAAACAACGAATACGGCTACTGTTCTCTGGTGAAGGCGACCAAGCAGGTGCTTGATAAGATTGAGATAGAAAACAGGACGGTTGCACAGATAACCTCCAAAGAAAGGATAGAGAGCAGACCATATGACCCGAAAGCTCTCAGAGAGGCGATAATCAACGCCATTGTGCATAACGATTATTCCAATGAACGCCCGCCTGTTTTTGAAATATTTCCTGACAGGATAGAAATAACCTCTGCCGGAGGATTGCCTTATTCTTTTACAAGAGAGGAGTTTCTGGCGGGATATTCTGCTCCGAGAAACAAGGAGCTGATGAGAGTGTTTAAAGACCTTGATCTTGTGGAACAGCTTGGTTCAGGAATCCCCAGAATCCTTGAGAAGTATGACGAAAGCATATTTATGTTTACTGATAACTTCCTGAAGACCACCTTTATATCCAGCATGAGGTTGGGGGACAGGTTGGGGGACGAGTTGGGGAACAAGTTGGGGAACAAGTTGGGGAACAGGTTGGGGAACTTGAACGAAAACAGACAGAAAATAGTCATGTTAATGATGGAAAATCCGGAAATATCTACACCTCAATTGTCTGAAAAAATTGGAATTTCTGAAACAGCCATAGAAAACAATATCAGATTCCTGCGAGAAAACGGCTATATCGAAAGACAAGGCACTTTCGGCGGGAAATGGATAGTAAAATAATTTAATAGGTAAATATATGGCATACGATGAATATAACGATATTGATGTAACCAAACTTTCTGACCAAGAAAAAATCGATTATCTGGAAAATATTCTGATTGCAAGAGCAACTGGAGGAGATGCGTCAGATAAAGACTATAAATTCTTGAGAAATTATTTCATACAAAATCAGACATTTAAAAAGCTTTTACCAGAAATTGTTATCAAATCCTATAATATTGATCATTATTGGCAAACAATAAAACATCAAATTTCAAGTTATGCATCTAGGCGGTCATACATATGGGAGGAAATGGCTCCTATCAAAAACTATATTGAATCAGGTACAAGAGTATGTAGTGACCATATAATAAAAGCCCATGAGAAGTTTGATTGTGATTATATTATTGAAAAATGGCATAGCGGTGTTGAGTCAGTGACAACAGACCCTGAAAGAACATTAACACTTGCAAGGACAATACTTGAATCAACTCTGAAATATATTTTAGATGATATGAGTGAGAAATATAATGAAAAAGATGAACTGCCCAAACTCTATAAGAGTGTAGCAGATAAATTAAGTTTGTCACCAAGCTTACACCATGAAGAAATTTTTAAGCAAATACTTGGAGGGTGTCAAAGTGCTGTCACAGGACTTGGGTCATTGAGAAATAAATTAAGTGATGCTCATGGTAAAGGTAAAACCGTTTATAAAGTTAAACCAAGGCATGCAGAACTTGCCATTAACCTCGCTGGAAGTATTTCTAAATTTTTATTAGAAACATATGAAGACCATGGTCGCAATGAGCATGAATAGATGCTGCTTCAAAAATGCTTCAAATCATTTTGAAGCAGGTTGATAAATAAGCATATTTTGTCATATTTCGTTTTTCTACGGATCAAAAGGTTAGGAGTTCGAATCTCTTCAGGCGCGCTTTAAAGTATCAATAATGTAAAAGGCAGTCAGTGATTCAAAGCTGATGATGTCTCTACAGGTGCATGTATTTTTCTGCCATGAGGATTGATATAAGCTGCTGACGCTTGGAAACGCCTGTTTTAGCGTAGATATTTTTCAGATGGAATTTAACGGTGTTTTCGCTGATGTTAAGAATTTTTGCAATTTCCCAGTTGGTTTTTCCATTCAGAATCCAGTGGCATGCCTCATGCTCCTTGTCTGAAAGGCAGTTTAAAAGGAGCACCACGTTAAGCCGCTTTCTTGCTGCCATAATGTGGGTGACAATTGCAGAAGTAATAGCGATTGTTCTGTTATCAGGCTGCTCTTTTGGGTCGGCAAATGAAATGAGAATCCCGAAGTCTTTTGAATCAGAAATTTCGTAAACTGAAAATCCATATTCCAGTCCGAATTGTTTTCTTATGCGGATAAGCTCTTTTTCGGATACGGAAAGCTTCCTTTCATAAGCATCCCAGATAATAAATGATGCTTTTATGTTATTTTCAATCCGTTTTTCAAGCTCTATCCTGACAGGGTCGCACACGAGCAGGTTGTTTGTATTGTAAAATTCCATCCAGTCCTTCGGATTTGAAATGTTTATCATCCTGATGCTGTCTTCCGTGACATAATGGTGAGGAGTGTAGCAGCATAGCACATATCGGAACCCGATATATTCTGCGATATCTTTTAAAAGATGTTCGAATTTTTCTTCCGATGTCATGTTAAGGCAAGTGTCGAATACAGATAGTATCATTTGAAGATCAGTTTCTTTCAGAAAGTTCAATTCCTGCCGTTCATCAGTCATTTGTAATCCTATTACAGGTTAAGATATTTTCCGGTCATAACAGCTGCCGTTGCCTGCTGTCTGTTCAGAACCCCGAGTTTTGTGCAGACACTTTGCATGTGATATTTAACAGTATTTTCGGCAATATTTAAATCATTTGATATCTCAATGTTGGATTTTCCCGCAAGAAGGTGTTCGCAAAGTAATTTTTCTTTGTCTGTGAGGGTATTGTATAGAAATACTATATCCAGACGTTTTCTTGCTGCGGTCATATGGTTTATGATTCTGAGCATAAATTCCTCCATGCGGCTGTCAGCTGTCATGTTTCTGTCCGCAAAGGAAATGAGGAAAGTGAAATCTGAGTTCGACGAATCCTGATATACGGAAAAACCGTGATTAAGTCCGTATGAACAGCGTTCATTTATCAGCTCAATCTCATATCGCGAGAGTTCTCTGTCAAATGAATCCCATTTTATGAATGAAGATTTTATCCCGTGTTGAAGCTTCAGTTCCATTTCAATGCGCACGGGGTCATTTGCCATATAATTGCAGGTTTGGTATTTAAGCATCCAGTCTGCCGGATTGGAAATGTTGATAATATTAACAATTGAGCCTTTAGAATAGGAGATTTTGCAATAGCAGTAAAGAATGAACTGAAATCCCAGATAGTCGGCGGTTTCTCTGATGAGTCGGTGGTAGTCCTCTTCTGTCTGGATCCTGAAACATGAGTTGATTATGTATATAACCATAAGTAGATCATCTTTGCTCATTGCCGTCTCCGCTTAAAGCCCCGATTATTATATTATAACACTTTCACGAATTTTTCAGATGCCGGTTCTGACTGCAATCCATTTGCTATTACCGTGTCAGTTTTTTATTTAGACGAAACTGCGAGAACATTGTTACAGACCATAATTCAGACTACTCGTCAGGTATTTGCTTAATCAATCCAACTTTCGGGTAGGTATGGTTCTTTTTCTTGATAGTGATGTTGGCGCTGTTATAACATTGAAGTGAAATGTAAGAACAAGAGGGGTTTCATGCCTTGGTTATTACTTTATTCACTTCTGTTAAGTATTATTACAGTTTCAAATGTCAACGCAGAAAGTATTAAGCTTGAACAGGTTTTGTCTGTTGCGATGCAGAAGCAGGCAGACGTTCTCATACAGAAGCTGAACATAGATTACGCAAAAGGGAAGCGTTTGAGTTCTTCTTCAGCATTCGATGCCGTTTTGTCTGCATCGGCAGGTTACAAGGATGCTCAGTCCCCGCTGACAATTCAGCAGTCCGCCGCATATGGCATATCAACAGCGGACAGCCGTTTGCGGAGTTATATGGTTCAGCTTTCAAAGACCATGAGATCGGGGTTAAGCCTTACCGCAGAGATGAGTCTCTCAAATGAGATGGATGATACCTACGGAGCTTCGGATGACAATACCAGAACAGTGGGACTTACACTAGGAATCCCCTTTTTTGATCTTTTGGACGGTAATACCTCAAACTATGCTGAGAAATCAGCGGAAGAGGATGTGAAGTCTGCCATAGAATCGTATTACAGTCAGATAAGCCAAAGCATGTATCAAACCATGTCTGCATGGTGGAATTTTACGGCGGCATATGAAGCTTATAAAATTTACAGGCAGAGTCAGCAGCTTAATGAGAAGTATTACGAAGACTACAAAAAGCTGGTTGAAAAGGATGAAAGACCCAGGTCGGATCTGATCCAGCTTCAGGCGAATATTGCTGTGATCAGCATGGAGACCAAGGCTGCGGAAAAGAGTTATGTATCTGCCGGCTATTCTCTTTGTTCGTCACTGGGTATTCCTTATGACAGAGAGAAGTTTCTCGATCCTGACACGAGTTGGATATCTTTTAATACGATTATTGAAAAGATAAACGGGTATCTTGAAAACCCGTATGAAAGGCGGTTTGATATCCTTGCTGCTAAATCGGATGTCGAAAGTTCTTCCATTCTTATACGGGCGTATAAAAGAAACCTGCGACCTGACGTGAATATAAATCTGTCTGCCGAAACCTCATCGAAAACCAAGAATGACCCGTTATATGATACGGACGGACGCAACAGAGGAAACACTCTTTCTGCGGAGGTCACATATTCCTTTCCCCTGTCGAATTCCTCAGCAAAAGGACTGCTTATGCAGCAGATGTCTCTGAGGCAGCAGAACCTTATTCAGTATGAAGAGCTGAAGCGGGCAGCTGACATAGATATTGCGGACGCTGTTCAGGAGTTTCGTCTGGCTGTCGATTCGGTGGCGTTGGCGGAGCAGTCGGTTGCATTTTATGAGCAGGCTTTGGTCACCGAGAAAAAGAAACAGGCTATCGGTATGAGCACGGTGCTTGATGTGCTGTCCACAGGGGACAGTCTGCGTGACGTGATGCTTGAGAAGATAAGTTACCAGCTCAGTGCGGCTCTTGCCGCTGCAAAGCTCGCCTATGTCTCTGGAGCCATTCTTGAGGTGAGAGGCGGAGAGCTTATTATTAACCGTGATTTCTTACCTTGAGGAGGGTGTATGTCTGAGATATTCAGAAGAAAGTCGCTGGAGAAACTTGCCTCTCCCGACAAACTGGATGAGCTTATGCTGGTCACCGATGCCAAAGGGTGGCTTGCTCTTCTGGCTTTGGGGCTTATTATTGCACTGGCAGTTTTCTGGGGTTTTTTCAGTACAATACCCGAAAAAGTTGACGGACTTGGTATTTTTCTACGTCCGGAAGGGCTTGCCGATGTGATTGCTCCTTCAACCGGACAGGTTAAGGATATATACGTCAGCACGGGTGATATTATCAAAAAAGGCTATCCGGTTGCAAGGATAAACCAGATGGAACTTCTTGCTGAAATAAAAGACCTGCGGAGCGTAATAAACGACCTTAAATTTAACCTCGAAAATCTTAAAAAAGCAGAAACTCAATCTGTTTCCATGAAACAGTCAATGAGCACACAGCGAAAAGTAGCTATCCATGAGAAGGTTCTGAATCTCCGAAAACAGGAAGCATGGCTGAAACAGAAGATAGAAAACCAGAAAAAACTTTACGATGACGGGCTTATCACGTGGCAGACCCTGATTGATTCACAGTCTAATCTTGATTCTGTCAGACAGCAGATCAGTGACGCGGAGAGTTCACGCAGTCAGGATGAAATGGAGCTTCATGAGAGATTCGGTCAGAAGGACAAGCAGGTTGAAGACCTGAACACGCAGATTGCCCAGAAGGAGCGGGAGCTTGAGAAACAGCTGCTTGCTCTGGACAATTCTTCAAAAATAATAAGTCCTTACAACGGGCGGATTGTGGAGCTTAACGTTGACAGGGATTCTATGGTGAGTAAAGGCTCCCCTATAGCCCGGATAGAGATAAGCGACGACAGCATCAAGAACCTCGAGGCGGTGATGTATTTTCCGCCTATGCAGGGTAAAAAGGTTAAACCCGGAATGCGGGTCAATATTTCTCCGTCAACTGTCAAGCAGGAGGAATATGGCTTCATCGTCGGTATCGTCACTTTTGTGTCCGAGTTTCCGGTGTCGTCTTCCGCCATGGAAAGTACATTACATAACGATTCTCTGGCTCAGAATTTCACCCAGAGCGGCGCCCCTGTCGAAATAAGAGCCGATCTCATACCCGATCCTTCAACACCAAGCGGATTTAAATGGTCTTCACGCAAAGGACCGGACATAACCATTGAAACAGGGACTCTCTGCACTGCGAGCGTCGCTGTTTCGGAGCAAAAGCCTATAAATCTGGTTGTCCCGCTGTTTAAAAAATATGTTTTGGGCAGATAGATCATGAAAATTCCGTTTATATCGTCCGGAACAAAAAATTATACCAAAACTCCGACGACCCTTCAGATGGAGGCGGTGGAGTGCGGGGCTGCGTGTCTCGCCATGATCCTTGATTATCACGGATTAAAAGTTCCGCTTGAGATTGTAAGGCAGGACTGCGGCGTCTCGAGAAACGGAAGCAAAGCCAGCAATATGGTTAAAGCTGCACGAAAATACGGTCTTGATGCAAGGGGATACAGAAAAGAAGTCGGCGAGCTTCAGACCATGAAGATGCCTGTCATAATCTTCTGGAATTTCAATCACTTTGTGGTGCTTGAAGGATTCAGGAACGGCAAAGCGGTTCTTAATGACCCCGGTGTGGGCAGACGTTTTATCGAAATGGACGATTTTGACGATTCATACACAGGCGTAACTCTGACCTTTAAGCCGACGAAGAGTTTTGTCAGAGGCGGCGAATCCGGATCAATGTATAAAGCTCTTCTTGAGAGATTCCGCGGTTCGGAGATTGCCGCGGCATACGTCATTCTGGCGGGGCTGTTTCTTGTTATACCGGGGCTTGTGATCCCCGCGTTTTCAAAGATTTTTGTGGACAGTATCCTTGTCGGCGGAATGGATGACTGGCTGCGCCCATTGCTGTTCGGCATGGCTGCAACTTTTCTCGTGAGGGGCGGGCTGACATGGCTCCAGCAATATTACCTTCTGCGGTTTGAAACCAAACTGGCAACTGTTTCCACCGCAAAATTCCTTATCCACGTCCTCAGACTTCCCATTACATTTTTTGCCCAGAGGATGCCCGGCGAGATCGTCAGCCGCATCCAGCTCAACGATGTGGTGGCGAACCTCATAGCAAACCAACTGACTGTGAACGTTATCAATCTGATGATGGTGGTGTTCTACACCGCTGTGATGTTCTATTACGATGTAATGCTGACGATTACCGGCATTCTGATAGCTCTCATAAACATTGGGATGCTTAAGCTGGTGTCATCTAAACGAATAATATTAAACCAGAAATTCCAGATGGAGGGTGGAAAGCTTATCGGAATCTCCATGTCCGGACTTTCCATGATAGAGCCGCTCAAGGCGAGCGGCGGTGAATCTGATTTCTTTGCGAAATGGGCAGGTCAGCAGGCAAAGGTAATAAACACACAACAGCAGCTGGCGGTTCCGACACAGCTTCTTATGGTGATGACTCCTTTTCTGATGAGCGTCAACACGGTTGTAGTTCTGGGGTTTGGCGGGTTAAAGGTCATGAACGGCGAAATGACACTTGGTATGCTGGTGGCATTTCAAAGCCTTATGGCAAGTTTTATGACTCCGTTTAATCAGATAGTGAACATGGGTTCGACACTCCAGCAGACTGTTTCTGATGTGAACAGGCTGGATGATGCCATGCGCTATAAAGAGGATATCAGGTTTTCTGAATCACATGTTGTTTCCATGTCCGATAAGCTTGAAGGCGGTCTTGAGCTGAAAGACATCAGTTTTGGCTACAGCAGCCTGGAAGAGCCTCTCATAAGAGAATTCAGTGTTAAGCTGAACAAGGGGCAGCGTGTTGCCATTGTCGGCGGCTCCGGTTCGGGCAAATCCACTGTGGCGAAACTGGTCAGCGGGCTATATGAGCCATGGGGCGGTGAGATACTTTATGACGGATATAAAATCAGAGAGATAGAGGATTCCGCTCTTTACGACTCCATCGCAATGGTGGATCAGGATATTTTCATGTTTGAAGGTACTGTGCGGGACAACATAACCATGTGGGACAGCACGATTTCCGATGCTGACGTTCTTAAAGCCGCAAAGGATGCCTGTATCCATGAAGATGTTGCGATACGCCCCGGTGCGTACCGCAGCAGAGTGGAAGAGGGCGGCGGCAATTTCAGCGGAGGGCAGAGACAGAGGCTTGAGATAGCGCGGGCACTGGTGCGCAATCCTTCCATACTTATTCTGGATGAAGCCACAAGCGCACTGGATGCGCAGACTGAAATGGATGTGGTGGATAATATCAGAAAGCGGGGCGTGACCTGTCTGATCGTGGCGCACCGTTTAAGCACAATAAGGGACAGTGACGAGATCATTGTTATGGATAACGGGCTTATAGTCCAGAGGGGAACCCACGAAAGTATGATTTCCGGGGAGGATAAGCCGTATGCGCAACTCATCAGATCATACTGATAAAACAGGTCATTCGCGTAAACTTGACGATGCGGTACTTAATGCCGCATTCAGGCGTATGACAGGGGTTATGGACAGGCGAATTGTTGAAACAGAGCCTTCCGATGATCCTGTGTTTGTTGCCGCCGCAGAGGTTGCGGGGGAGATGGGTTTTTCAATTCCGAATCTGCCTTATGACACAAACTGTTCCAATGTGGAAAAGCTGAAACAGATAGCAAGAATCGGCGGGTTTAGAACCAGAAACGTTCTGTTGGAGGGTGAGTGGTGGAAATCTGACTGCGGCATTCTGTTCGCTTTCACCCAAAACGATGAACCGGTGAGCCTCTTAAAAAGGAAATCCGGTTCATATATAATGAAAAACACTGTAACCGGAGAGGTTTCTGCCGTTAACAGACAGGTTGCAGACACTCTGGATCCTCTTGCCGTAACATTTTATAAACCGTTTCCATCCAAACCGCTTAAGTTCATGGATATTTACAGGATGACTGTCAAAGAGAACAGGAGCGACTTTTTGTCTATTGCTGTGATCGGCACGATAGGCGGTCTGATAGGTGTGGTCACTCCCATGGTTTCCGGGGTCATTTTTGACGACATAATTCCGTCGGCAGAGCGGAGCAGGCTTTTTGATTTTATTCTTATTCTGTTCTGTCTGGCGTTTGTCAATGCACTTTTCGGCATAACAAAGGGACTTTGTTCTGTAAGAATTCAGAGCAGAATCAACAACACTGTCCAGTCTGCCCTTTGGGACAGACTGCTTGCCCTGCCTGTTCCGTTTTTCAGAAGTTATACGTCAGGCGAGCTGGCGAGCAACAGTCTGGGAATAAACGGCATAATACAGGCTCTTTCCGGCGTGACGATGAATGCCATTCTGTCGACTATCTTCTCAATATTCTACCTGTTTCTGCTTTTTTACTACAATGCGGGGATGGCGGTAATCGCGATACTGATGTCGCTTCTGACAGTGCTGATATCTGCCGGAATCGGTATGTATAAGGTGAAAAGGCAGGGAGAGAGCGTCATAGCTGATAACAAATCAGCAGGTTTTCTGTTTCAGGTGATGTTTGGAATTTCAAAAATCAGAATCACGGGAGCATATAAACGTGCTTTCGGGAAATACAGTCTGTTGTTTACAGAGAAAAAAACCGCAGATATCAGGATGGGCGGAGCGGAAAACATTGTTGTAACCATAAATGCGATGATACCCATCATAACCAGCATGGTTTTATACGGCTGGATGTCTGTGAAGGTTGAGAATGTCACTACCGGTCAGTTTATTGCTTTTCTTTCAGCGTTCAGCTCATTTCAGACCTCACTTTTGTCAATGACCGAATCGGTCATGACCTCGCTGAAAGTTGTGCCGCTGTATAAAAACATGCAGCCAATAATAGAGACCATGCCTGAGTTTGATGAAGTGAAGGGAATTCCAGATGGAATCAGAGGCGGAATTTCTGTCAGTCAGGTGAGCTTCAGGTACAGTGCGGATTCGCCGCAGATACTTTCTGATGTGTCCATTGAGGCGAAACACGGTGAGTTTGTTGCCATTGTAGGCGGGTCTGGTTCCGGAAAATCCACGCTGCTGCGCCTTCTGCTTGGATTTGAAAAACCGGAATCGGGAACTGTTTTTTATGATGACCATGATCTGGACACTCTGGATGTGCTTGAGGTACGCAGACAGCTCGGCGTTGTTTTGCAGAACGACGTGCTCATTCAGGGCAGCATTATGGAGAATATTGTTGGTCAGTCGGGCAGGCTGACTATTAACGACGCATGGTATGCGGCGGAGATGGCGGGGATTGCGGAGGATATAAAACAGATGCCTATGGGAATGCACACGATGATTCCTGCGGGAGGTTCCGGAATATCCGGCGGTCAGAAACAAAGACTTATCATCGCACGGGCACTGGTTAAGAAACCGGCTCTTTTGTTGTTTGACGAAGCCACAAGTGCGCTGGACAACAAAACACAGGCGGAAGTCAGCAGAAATATCGAAGCGTTGCAAGTCACAAGAATAGTAATAGCCCATCGCCTTTCTACGATCCGCAATGCTGACAGAATATATGTTTTGGAAAAGGGACGTATTGTTCAGTGTGGGACATTTGACGAACTTATGGCACGGGACGGGCTTTTCCTGAAACTATCAAGGAGACAGATCGCATGAAAAATGCGGAAGAATGCAGAAAACTTTTCGTAATGCGGACGGAGGATTTTGAGGAGCTTTACAGAGAGCTGTATCCGTTTGTCCGCAGATATCTTTCATGGAGAGTGAGCGACGGCGAGACAGCCGACGATATGGCTCAGGAGATTTTTGCGAAGGTGTGGAAACACAGGCAGAGTTTTGAAGGGAAATGCTCTCTTAAAACATGGGTCATGAGAATAGCCGCTAACCACTTGAAAGATTACTACAAATCAAAAAGACCCGACATGACTGACGATTCTCATTTGTCTGTCATTTGCTCGGATGATGACATAGAAACGGCATATCAGGCAAAATGTAAGCTCAGCGTGGTGCAGAGGATAATTAAATCCATGCCTCTGTCATATCGTGAGCCTTTTGTTCTCATCCGGTTTGATAACCTTTCATACAGGGAAGCTGCGGATGTTCTCAGCATCAGTGTGAGTCTGGTCAAAGTCCGTGTCCACAGGGCGCATATGATGCTGACGGATGCCATGAGGGGGGAAGAGATATGAAATACGATATTACCCGTTTCAGAGAATCGGTTACGGATATGCTTGCCGGAGAGCTTTCGGAAAAGGACTCTGCGGGGCTTATTGCTGCAATGAAAAGGGACGTAACTTTTGCGCAGGAGTATCGTCTGATGAATAAAGCATGGGAAGATGTTGCGTCGGAAGAATACCAAACCCCGCCCATGTCGGACAGACTGGCACAATTTGTTTTCGGCGGTGAACTGACCGAAGATGATTTGGACATGGTTTCCGGAGGAATAGGACAGGATCCGCTTCCGGACGAAGATGACGACAAATAAGGATATGGGGTAAATTATGAGTTCAGAAAGCTTTCAGAGTTTTATTCAGGCAATTTCCGGCGATGTGGAAGCTACAGCCAGATTTAAGGAATGTATATTAAAGGGGAGAGAGTCTGTCGTGGCTTATGCCCATGAACTTGGCTACGAAATAGACGCAGATGATCTTGAAATTCTTTATGAGAAGTTTAAGCAATCTGTTAAAGACGTTATTGAAACATCGGAAGCCGATGAAAGCGAAGGTATGAAAAACCTTAAGAGCTTTATGAGGTTTTCCGGCGGCAATGAAGATGTGAAAAGAAGACTTGCAGAACTTGGCTTCGGTGACCCTCAGGCAGTCGTAAATTATGCGAAAGAGCTTGGGTATGAGTTTTCGGAGAAGGATCTGGATGAATTCAGCAAACAGCTTCTTGATAAGTCCGAAGAACTCAGCGATGAGGATTTGGAAAAGGTTGCAGGTGGATTCCTTTTATTAAGCCTCGCACTAACCGCTTTGGTAGGAGTAGTGTCGATGGCAATAGCGGCAGTTTCCGGAGCTGCTGTAGGAGCAGCAGTGGCAATAGCAGTGACATCAGCAAAATGATTCTCATAACACTAGCTTTTTTAACAACAAATATAAGAGGTAAATTATGAGTTCAGAAAGTTTTCAGAGTTTTATTCAGGCAATTTCCGGCGATGCGGGAGCTACAGCCAGATTTAAGGAATGCTTAATAAAGGGTAAAGAGTTTGTTGTGGCTTATGCCCATGAACTTGGCTACGAAATAGACGCAGATGATCTTGAAGTTCTTTATGAGAAGTTTAAGCAATCTGTTAAAGACGTTATTGAAACATCGGAAGCCGATGAAAGCGAAGGGATGAAAAACCTTAAGAACTTTATGAGGTTTTCCGGCAGCAATGAAGATGTGAAAAGAAAACTTGCAGAACTTGGCTTCGGTGACCCTCAGGCAGTCGTAAGTTATGCGAAAGAGCTTGGGTATGAGTTTTCGGAGAAGGATCTGGATGAATTCAGCAAGCAGCTTCTTGATAAGTCCGAAGAACTCAGCGATGAGGATTTGGAAAAGGTTGCAGGTGGATTTACGTTAGTTGCAGCACTGTTAGTAGCAGCCGCATTAGCGGCGGTTATAGCGTTGGGAGCTGTCGGAGTCGGAGGAGCTGTCGCAGTGGCATCTGTGGATTCATTCTGATGATGCAGGTCGGATGCAGATTGCAGGTGGGGAGCATATGAGAAACATGGATTACTTATCATCTTTTTCGCAAGAAGAAGTGAGAATATTAGCACAACTCAAAAGAGTTTTTGAATGTACAGATGGCGACCCGGATATCCGGGAAGTTGTTTCTGGTAAAGCAGTTACTGATAAAGCTGTTGAAAGGTTTAAGCAGATAGGCGTATCTCTGGATATGAAGGATATCGCTTTTATCTGGGAGATACCTTATGAGTGCACCCTTTATATTACAGCTCTTTTGTTAAAAGATAAAATTACTCTGCCGGATGGTGTTGCTGAAAAAGCGGAAAACTACCCTTTGCTTAAGCTTTGGAGAAGATATGTTGAGGTTGCGATGCAATCCGTGTGCAGCTGTCAGCCGTCAGAAAATATTGTGACAACAAACAGCGCACTGAACAACTGGAGAAAAAGGAGAATTGCGGCTGCAAAAAGCGAATTGGGGCATTTTGGCAACGTGATAAGCCACCCTCTGTATGCCTTTGAGTTGAGTTCAGGATGCGGTGTGGGGTGCTGGTTTTGTTCCTTTGCTACAGATAAACTGAAAGATGTTCTGGATTATGAGACAAACAAAGATTATTTCGCAGCTGTAATCGGCAGATGTGTCGAACTGTTCGGGAAACAGGGTGCAGGCTCGGCACTGCCGTACTACAGGACGGAACCGCATGATAACCCTCATTATATCGATTATCTGAAAGATTTTGAAGAGATAACGGGCTCGGTTTTATGCACTTCGACAGCCGTTGGAAACGATAAGGATTGGGTTAAGGCTTTGCTGGCATATTATGGTGACAAAAGTCCATGGCCAAGACTCAGTGTTCTGTCTGTTGGTATGCTTAAAACCATTTATGAGAATTTTACGCCTGAAGAGCTTATACATCGACAGCTTTTAATGCAGATGAAAGAGAATTTACGCCCGAAAGTATCCGGAGGACGGATTCTGGAGGAGAAAAGCGGCATCAGGGATATTTCACCGGATGCTGATATAAAGCAAACTATTGTTCCTCAGGGTTCAATAGCCTGCGCATCAGGTTTTCTGATCAACCTTGTCAGACGCACGATAGATGTTTTCAGTCCTTGCTACACGTCAGCAAAATGGCCTTACGGATACAGAGTTTTTGACAGTGCCGTTTATGAGGACGAAAACGATTTTCCTATTGTAATTCAGAAGCTTATCAACAAAAACATGCATATGTCTCCGCCGATGGACAAGCCTTTGCGATTTCGTGATGACATGGTTTATAAAAAGACTGATGCCGGATTTGATCTTGTTACGCCGAACCAGATTCACCATTTCAGGCTGAAAGACAAATGCGGTCCCGTTGGTGAACTGATAAATTCCGGCAATATGACCAATGCTGAAATTCAGAGAAAATTAATTGATGAACACGGTATTAATCCGTTTGTGGTTGGAGCTTCCATACAGAAGCTGTTTGACGACGGCATGATTGATGAGGTTTACAGTTAATATATCAAAATGTGTCTACGGAGGCAGCGGATGTCAGTTGAAAAAGTTAAAGAGTTTTTCAAGCGTCTGGAAGATGACGAGGCATTCAGGGATGATTTCCTGAAAGACGAAAAACTTGAAAAAGGCAACTATGAAGCAATCTGCAAGGCAGCCTCTGCGAAGGGCTATGAGTTCACCGCCGAAGACTTTAATGTGGCAAAAGAGGAAATGAAAAAAACAGAACTCACCTCCGACCAGCTCGAAAAAATAGCAGGTGGAGCAGGTTTAGGCATATGTTTTGTCGGCGGATACGGATCCTGGTATTCGAGTGAGAGCGGATATCACGAAGGCAGCTCCTATGGCTTTTGCCTGATATTCGGCTTTAATTTTTAATAATTTCGACAGGAGGAAGTCATGTCAGTTGAAAAAGTTAAAGAATTTTTTAAACGCCTGGAAGATGACGAGGCATTCAGGGATGATTTCCTGAAAGACGAAAAACTTGAAAAAGGCAACTATAAAGCAATTTGCAAGGCAGCCTCTACGAAGGGCTATGAGTTCACCGCCGAAGACTTTAAGGCGGCGAAGGAAGAGATGAAAGATACGGAGCTTACTCATGAACAGCTCGAGAAGGTCAGCGGAGGGGTCAGCATTTGTATATCTATCGGAGAAAGTCTTACCTGTTCATCTATATCCACGTATTATCAAACTTGTGCGCATCAGGCATATTCGGAAATGGTGAGCGGTTGTTCAGCTCCTGCGCTCGCATAAAGCATACATGTAAATAATGACTGGCAAAAAGTAACAGCTTTGAAGGATGCAATTGTGAAGACACTGGAGGCATATTATGTCAGTTGAAAAAGTAAAAGAGTTTTTCAAACGTCTGGAAGATGACGAGGCATTCAGGGATGATTTCCTGAAAGATGAAACACTTGAAAAAGACAACTATGAAGCAATCTGCAAGGCAGCCTTTGTGAAGGGTTATGAGTTCACCCTTGAAGACTTTAAGGCGGCAAAGGAAGAGATGAAAGATATTGAGCTTACTCATGATCAGCTTGATAAGGTCAGCGGAGGAATACCGGGCGACCTCCTGTGTGCAGTTCCTCCAATTGGTGGCTGTTCATCTGCAGCCACGTATTATAGTACGTGTGAGCATCAGGCATGGGCGGAAATAAATAGCGGTTGTTCAGCTCCTGCGCTCGCATAAAGCATACATGTAAATAATGACTGGCAAAAAGTAACAGCTTTGAAGGATGCAATTGTGAAGATACTGGAGGCATATTATGTCAGTTGAAAAAGTTAAAGAGTTTTTCAAACGTCTGGAAGATGACGAGGCATTCAGGGATGATTTCCTGAAAGATGAAACACTTGAAAAAGACAACTATGAAGCAATCTGCAAGGCAGCCTTTGTGAAGGGTTATGAGTTCACCCTTGAAGACTTTAAGGCGGCAAAGGAAGAGATGAAAGATATTGAGCTTACTCATGATCAGCTTGATAAGGTCAGCGGAGGAATACCGGGCGACCTCCTGTGTGCAGTTCCTCCAATTGGTGGCTGTTCATCTGCAGCCACGTATTATAGTACGTGTGAGCATCAGGCATGGGCGGAAATAAATAGCGGTTGTTCAGCTCCTGCGCTCGCATAAAGCATACATGTAAATAATGACTGGCAAAAAGTAACAGCTTTGAAGGATGCAATTGTGAAGATACTGGAGGCATATTATGTCAGTTGAAAAAGTTAAAGAGTTTTTCAAACGTCTGGAAGATGACGAGGCATTCAGGGATGATTTCCTGAAAGATGAAACACTTGAAAAAGACAACTATGAAGCAATCTGCAAGGCAGCCTTTGTGAAGGGTTATGAGTTCACCCTTGAAGACTTTAAGGCGGCAAAGGAAGAGATGAAAGATATTGAGCTCAATGAAAACCAGCTCGCAGGCATAAGCGGCGGTGTAAGTGCCGATTCTAATAAGCCTGTGTCTTATTGTCAACCATTTGGTATCGGCGGATACAGCATATATATTCCTGAATAAGTGTTTTAACCATCTGATAAAAGGAGCGGTGATAATGGCAAAATATGCGGTTTTGAATAAAGACTGGGCTTTGCGCGGCTGGACGACACTTGAAAAAGCGGCAGTTAATACCGTAAGCGGGCGTGTTGTTCCTCTTGTAAACAGGGCGGACTATGTTTTAAGGTCGTGTGACGGTAAAACGGATTTTGAAATGCCTATTTTTCTGGATACGCATCTTGAAATTCTCAACATCCTCGAAAAACAAAAGATTGTAACGATTATGGATACCGAATCTTCAATTCAGCCGTACCAAAAGTTCAGAAAGGCTGAATGCCCGTATGTAATGAATGTGCATTGGGCGATAACCGGCAGGTGTAATCTGAAATGTATGCATTGTTTCATGGAGTCACCGTCAATAAGGTCGGATAATCCGACATTTAAACAGATTGAGACGACAGTAAAAAGTTTCATCGAGGCTAATGTGCCTGCCGTGAGTCTGACAGGCGGTGAGCCGCTGATTAGAAAAGACCTTTTTGACATAATTGCTTTGCTGAACAGCGAACATATTGCAGTCAGACAGATTTATACCAACGGAATACTTATTACAGAAGAGATTCTTAAAAAATTTGAGGCATTGCCTTTTAAAGTTCAGTTTAATGTCAGCTTTGACGGTGTCGGCTGGCACGACAGAATGCGTGGACTGAAAGGAACAGAAGAAAAGACTCTGCGAGCCATACGGATGATCAAAGAGGCGGGGCATGAGCTTTGCGTTGCAACAACTATTGACAGATTGAGTGTCGTAAGTCTGTTTGAAACATATGAGACGATGAAACAGTATGGTGTGGGAGTGTGGCGGATAATGACTGCGGAGGATAGCGGAAACTGGCACGAACACAGAGACCTTTCGCTCACGTTAGACGAGGAACTGAAAGCATATTCGCCATTGTTTAAAAGATGGCATGAAGACGGGCACCCGATGGTGGTTCAGTTCGGGTATCTTTTTGACGGACGGAAAGAGGGTTTCGAAGAATTTAAACCTCCGGTAACCATTAAACACGACGCAAAAAGCAAAGCATGTTCAACATGTGCATATTCCACATATCTTGGTCCGGAAGGAAAACTGCTCCCGTGCCATATTTATACCGGAACTGAACTTGAAAAACAGCTTCCAAGTATTTATGAGGTCGGTTTTGCGGGAGCATACAATAACGAACTTCTGCGCAGCATCAATGATATGACAATCGGAGACCTGTTCGGAGAAAATCCGGAATGCGAAGGATGTGCTCATCTCGAACGCTGCGGAATAGGCTGTCGGGCGAAAGCGTATTCAGACTACGGCAAGGTTACTGCCAAAGACGGGCAGATGTGTGCTGTAATGCTCAACAAATATACCGAGAGAATGCAGGAAATATAGGGGAATATTATGTCAGCTGAAAAAGTTAAAGAGTTTTTCAAACGTCTGGAAGATGACGAGGCATTCAGAGATGATTTCCTGAAAGACGAAACACTTGAAAAGGAGAACACCGAAGCGGTTTGCAAGGCAGCTGCTGCAAGAGGTTATGAGTTTTCTGCCGGTGACTTTAAAGCGGCAAAGGAAGAGATGAAAGATATTGAGCTTAGTCATGATCAGCTTGAGAAAGTCAGCGGAGGAGGGGATGTTTATAATGACTCTGATAATTGTATGGTTGCGATGAAGTCCTGAAATACAAAATTTTTGAGAAAGGCAATTGTGAAAAACAGGAGGACATACCATGTCAGTTGAAAAAGTTAAAGAATTTTTCAAACGTCTGGAAGATGACGAGGCATTCAGGGATGATTTCCTGAAAGACGAAACACTTGAAAAAAGCAACACCGAAACAATCTTCAGCGCTGCCGCTGCAAGAGGCTACAAATTTTCTGCCGATGATCTTAAAGCTGCTAAAGAAGAGATGAAAGATACGGAGCTTACTAATGATCAGCTTGATAAGGTCAGCGGAGGGGTTGGGCTTGGCATATGTTTTGTGTATGGCATTGGTTTGTTTGGTGTTTCAGACGGAGAAAACAATGCCGTAATTGAGGGAGTTACAGCTGGTGTCTGTTTTGGTGTCGGATTTAATTAAGGTCAAGGAAAGTTTTATGTCAGTCGAAAAAGTAAAAGAATTTTTTAAACGTCTGGAAGATGACGAGGTATTCAGAGATGATTTCCTTAAAGACGAAACACTCGAAAAAGGCAATACTGAAACAATCTTCAGGGCTGCCGCTGCACTGGGTTATGAGTTCTCAGCTGATGATCTTAAGGCTGCAAAAGAAGAAATGAAAGATATTGAGCTTACTAATGATCAGCTTGAGAAGGTCAGCGGCGGGTTTGGTTTCGCTTTTTGTGTGGGATACGGATATGGATATTGGACTGTAGTTGATAACGACAATACTGCGTCCGGTTCCGGAGGAGCCGTTGCTTTTTGTCTCGGTTTTGGATTCAACTAAGGAGAATAATTATGTCAGTTGAAAAAGTTAAAGAATTTTTCAAACGTCTGGAAGATGACGAGGCGTTCAGAGATGATTTCCTTAAAGACGAAACACTCGAAAAAGGCAACACCGAAGCGGTTTGCAAGGCAGCCTCTGCGAAGGGTTATGAGTTTTCTGCCGATGACCTTAAAGCTGCAAAAGAAGAGATGAAAGATACGGAGCTTAGTCATGAACAGCTTGATAAGGTCAGCGGAGGGGTATCATGCTCATCTTCTACAGCTTTTACCGACACCTGTGACGCTATAATGACGGCTATGCTGGAGGATATGGGATTGTTGAAGTGATAGTTTTCTGCATACGCTTAATATAGTGGCAAAAAGTAAAAGCTTTGAAGGATGCAATTGTGAAAAACAGGAGGACATACCATGTCAGCCGAAAAAGTTAAAGAATTTTTTAAACGTCTGGAAGATGACGAGGCGTTCAGAGATGATTTCCTTAAAGACGAAACACTCGAAAAAGGCAACACCGAAGCGGTTTGCAAGGCAGCCTCTGCGAAGGGTTATGAGTTTTCTGCCGATGACCTTAAAGCTGCAAAAGAAGAGATGAAAGATACGGAGCTTACTGATGAACAGCTTGATAAGGTAAGCGGAGGGACTACTTATTGGCTTTTAAATTGCCAGACGGTTATGTTTCATTGGGTTTCTGGAGAATAATTATGTCAGTTGAAAAAGTTAAAGAATTTTTCAAACGTATGGAAGATGACGAGGCGTTCAGGGATGATTTCCTGAAAGACGAAACACTCGAAAAAGGCAACACTGAATCAGTTTGCAAGGCTGCCGCTGCAAGAGGCTACGAGTTCACAGCTGATGATCTTAAGGCTGCAAAAGAAGAGATGAAAGATACGGAACTTACTTATGAACAGCTTGATAAGGTAAGCGGCGGTTTTAAGATCGGTTGGTGTTGGGTAACCGGTACTGCTCCTTGGTGTCTCTTAGTGGGATTCGGAGAATAATTATGTCAGTTGAAAAAGTTAAAGAATTTTTCAAACGTATGGAAGATGACGAGGCATTCAGGGATGATTTCCTGAAAGATGAAACACTTGAAAAAGACAATACGAAAGCAATTTTCAGAGCTGCCGCAGCAAGGGGGTATGAGTTTTCCGCTGAAGACCTTAAGGCG
This sequence comes from Deferribacterales bacterium, assembly GCA_050251945.1. Classification (GTDB taxonomy): domain Bacteria; phylum Chrysiogenota; class Deferribacteres; order Deferribacterales; family Geovibrionaceae; genus Seleniivibrio. The sequence continues at coordinate 155,747 of JBFWLW010000004.1, forward strand.
GCGCAGGACGAAATGAAAGCAACAGAACTTTCGGATGAGGAGCTTGAGAAGATCCGCGGCGGCTCATACGGCGTCGGTTTTTGTTTCAGGTATGGTGTGTTAGTGTCCAGTGAGGGTGTTGTTTTCGATACTTACGCCGTGTGTTTTACCCTCGGGTATTATTGAAATCAGAGGAGAATGTCATGTCTGCGTCGAAAAAGAGAATCCATCTAAATTAATTAAAAAATGATAATTAATTGACGGGAATGCCAAGCGCAGCACGAACCTTTTCAGGGTAATGTTTCTCATAAAAGAAGTAGTTTGAAAACAGCAGAATATCGTTTCCTGCACCTCTGGCCAGTTTAACCGTATTCTCAAAGCTGTAGTTGTCGGCGATTGCCCCCATCTGAAGATCATCACTTATTACAAACCCTTTGAAACCCATATTGTGAAGCAATGAGATTGTCTTTTCTGACAAAGTTGCAGGGTAGTAGGGATCAATCTTTGAATTATAAACATGCGCTGTCATGATCATGTCGGCATAGCCGTCCGCGATAAGCCTTCGGAACGGCTCAAGCTCAATACTGCTCCATGTTTCGGAAACATCAGTGAACCCCTGATGCGAATCCTTCTTTGCGCTGCCATGACCGGGGAAATGTTTAAGGCAGGTCAGGATGCCGTATTTTCTGTGGGCATTGATAAAAGCTTTCGCGTATTCAACCACAACATCTGCATCGGCAGAATAACTCCTCTCTTTTGCGCCGATTACAGGTGATTCAGGATTGATATTAAGGTCTGTTACAGGGGCAAAATTAACGTTAAAACCAACGTCTGCAAGGTCTCTTGCGGTGAGTTCATATATTTGTTCAGCCTGATCCGGTGTCATATTGCTGGAAATATATTGAGCCGTCGGCTCTTCCGTAAACCCCTTTTCAACGGTCAGTCTCTGCACTTTGCCGCCCTCTTCGTCAACTGCGATTAAAAGCGGGACGAACGAATGATTATGGCTGTTAAGCTCTGCAATAAGCCGCTTAACCTGTTTTCTGGACTCAATGTTATAACCATAGAACACAACACCGGCAACAAGACCTTTTTCAATCTGATCCTTAAGCTCTTTAAGTTCACTATCTTTATAGTCTGTGGCATGGAAACCGACCATGACCATGCGCTTTGACACAACATTTTTATCTATTGCGGATGTGTCGGCAAATGAGCTGTAAAATGTTGATAATATAAATATAATAATAGACAATTTTTTCACGGTAACATAACTCCAAGAAAATTTTCTTTTTCTTCAATTCGTTTGAAAACGCCTCAGCTGTTTTTTAATAATTAATGCCCAAAACAAAGCATACTCCGTAAGTGACTGTGGTTTCATTGGAAATCGTGGTCATGTCGGCCGCAACTCCGTCAGTGAAAAAACCGTATCCCCAAATGAAACATATTGCGGCTCCCCAGCCGCCTCCTGCTATCCTTTGCAGTTCTTCTTCAGACAGTTCAGAGTTTTTTAGCTCTTCTTTCGCCTGGTTGAGGTCTTCAGTTGTAAACGGATAACCTGCCTGTGCTGCCGCATCCAGAATTGAGTCGGGGTTGCCTTTTTCCAGTTTTTCGTTTTTCAGAAAAACGTTGCGGAAATCCTCTTCCTCTTCGATTCGTTTGAAAAACGCTTTTACGTTCTCAACTGACATAAATTTCTCCTTGTAATAATTTGATAAAGTAACCTAAGACACAAGAGTGACTATGTTACGAGTTAATGCCTATCGGAGAGCATTTGCCACTGATCAGTGGGATCCCGCCTGCAACTTTTTGAAGTTGGTCATCGGTAAGTTCAATGTTGTTGATTTCATTCTTGGCAAGCTCAAATTCTTCCTTTGTGAAAGGATAACCGACATCGCCGGCCGCTTTAAAAACCGAATCAGGATTCTCTTTTTCAAGTGATTTGTGCTGCACTAATTCGCTGCGGAAATCCTCATCCGTTTCCAGACGGCTAAAGAACGCTTTAACGTTTTCAATTGACATAGATTCTCCATAAAGCTCAGTCAGTCGACGGCTTCTGCCTTAGACTGCAATTTTAGTTGACTATATTGCCGCAGCCGTAAACATAACTCATTCCTCCGCTGACCTTATCAAGCTGGTCTTCGGACAGTATTCTGTTATTGATTTCGTTTTTGGCAATTTCAACTTCCTCAGCAGTGAAAATGAATCCTGCCTGCGCTGCCAGCGTTATGACAGATCCGATATTATCTTTTACCAATCTGTCATTTTTTAAGAATTCTTCTCTGAAATCTTTGTCCTCTTCCAGACGTTTAAAGAATGCATTTGCGCTTTCAATTGACATTGTTCTCTCCTTACAGGCTGTTCTACATATTCAGACGACAAAACCATCCGGCAGTTACATGGATATTTATTTTATCAGGATATGATTTATAAACTCAACAAACTATAGGGTAGGTTTGCGCTGATCGCCCGTAACTTAAACGCCGGTAAATCCTATTTGTCGGAAGTCAGAAACAGAAATATACCGGAAGCGAGCAGAAAAAGAAGTCCTACCGCAAAAAGCCCCTTGTCCATAGCTGTGAAGGAGAACAGTGCGCCCAGAATCAGAGGACCCAGCATCTGACCGAGTTTGTCGGTCGTTCTCTGGAGGCTCACGGCAGATCCGGTTCCGATATATTTTGACGCTTCCTGTTCATAAGCGTAGACCATCTGCGTCGAACCGAGAATACTGCTGGAAATACCCATGAGGAACAGTGCGACCCCGACGGCAGCGACTCCCTTTATCATTATTATGATCAGGAGACTGATTCCGCCTATCGCCCCTCCGGTGAAGATCACAAGTCTGCGTTTGTGCCTGAATCTGTCGGAGAGTCTGCCGATGTAAGGTGAAAGGTAGACAACGGTTGCTCCGTAGACCATCATAACCCTGCCTATGTTCGATTGACTGACGTTCAGGCTGTGCAGATAAACAGGTGTTGCAAACAGCAAAAGCCCCATCTGGCAAAGGGAGTAGGGAATGATTGAAAAAGTGAACACCGCAAAAATCCTTTTATCGGAAACATATTGATGCATCTGAGCTAGGGTTTCATAAATCGGAACGGAAAATGAACCGTGCGGTTTTTCGAAGTATGATTTCATAAAGATAAGCGTAAAAATAAGGGGTATGGTCATCAATGCCGCAGAACACCAGAATACCGCCGTGAAGCCTATTCTTTCGGCTAACATTGCGCCGACCGCACCGCCTGAAATATGTCCGGTAATTATTCCGGCAACGAGTGATGCCGTGTTTGCCGATCTGTTTTCATTATCGGAATTTTTCAGCACGAAGGTGATGGCTGCCGTCCATGTAAGCCCGTATCCTGCACCCGATACGCACCTTGCGAAAATAAAGGATGATACGTCGGATGCGGCGGCAGAGAAAGCCGCCCCCATAAGGCTGACTGCGCAGCCTGCTATGAACGGTTCCTGCCAGCCCCGCCTGTCCATCCACCAGCCTGCAAGAAAAATCATGGGAAGAGTGGCGGTTATTTCCGCCGAAACGGGGAGGCTGCTTAAAAACTGCGAGAATGAGGACATAACTCCGGATGCCGCTACGAGGCTTTTCATATGCAGCGGGATAAAGGACACTGCAAAAGTTGATGCAAAAAGATATGTCGCGGCTGCCGTGCGCATGAGTTTCGGTTCGCCTTGTTCTGACGCCGCCGCATTAACACTTTTCCTTGTGAATGCGAAGAGGAAAATGAGAAGTTCCGTCGCGAACATCAGCGATATGACAAAAATAGTCAGCCCGTCCATCAGCAGTTTGCGGCTGATATCGCCGAGATATTTATCGGAAACGCTCACGCGTATAAACCCATCGATCTTGTTTTGTCCTCCGAAAGTGTTTTTGATTGGTTTCAGATCAGTTATATCTGCTGAAACAGATTTTACGGATTCAGTTGTATAGAGCAGCTTCATTCCCGAATCGAAAATGTCGGATGAGCCTATTTCGGGAGTGTATGATGTAACCTTTTTCTGGGATTCGTTTATGCCCGCCAGTTTTGAAATCCGCACTCCTTTGGAAAGGAGCATCTCGATATCTTTTCTGAACGACTGTTCGATAAACCCGGCGTTCACGGCGGCGTGCGCTCTGTTTTCATGCTCCGATTTGGATGAGATCAGGCAGATGAACACTATCTGGCTCAGAACCACGATTCCGATAACCGATGCGGCTACGGCGCCCCTTGAAAAACCTTCAGAGAGGCTGTGCCTGAAAAAGAGTTTCAGCAGAAGAAGCAGCATTAAGAGTGAAGAGGTGATGACGAGAATCAGTGTCTGCAGAGTCCATGTAACTATTCTCTTTGTGGCTTCTTTCACCGTATCATCCGCAGCCAGCAGGTTCATAACCGCAACAGTTTTACCCGATGCGTCTTTCATCGGCATGGCAAGCAGATACCCTTCTTCAAGCTTAACGCTGCCTTCGGCGGTCACTGCTTTTGTTCCTTTGCCGTGGAGCTTCCTGCCATCGGGGGAATAAACGGAAATATCCATGACCCCGGCATTATCTTTTATTGTCTGATCCAGCAGTTTTCCCAGACCCAGAAAGCTGTTGATTTCCTTGCCGAAATAGAGTGCGCCTTCAATGTCCCTCACCAGCTTAAGCTCAATGATGCGGAACTTTGAAAGATACATATCCTCGAAATTTTTCTGATATGAAAGAATTGATATGGCTGCGCAGAAGAACTGCGAGGCCATGATAACCACCAGAAGAAGCAGAATTATGAAAGACTTCAGTTTAACGTTGTCACTTAATGCTGTCATAAAGCCTGTCCGCTGCTTTTAATATTTCAAACGGGGGATTCCATCTGATTTTTTCTGCCGTGGCAATATTTAAGGCTATGAGAGCCGGAGCATTCCAGATCATGGGGATACTCCCGGGTTTTTTTCCGTGAAAAATCTGTGCGATAACATCTGCGTGAAAGGCTCCGGCATGACTGAACCCTGCCTGCGAAACGCTCATGAGAATGCCCGCCGCTACCTCGTTTTCGCCGCGCTGAGAGAAGGACGGTTTTTTTGCTTTTATAAGTATATCAACGAGTTTGGAAATATTGTCGTCAGTAATGCCTCTGTGCACTGTGACATAAACTGCATCCGCCTGCCTGACCAGTTTTGAGTAGCAGCTGAGAGCGTTCTGTTCTGCCTGCTCCTGTGAAATCCCTGAAAACGGAGCCTGGCATATGATCATCCGGAATTTAAGTTTTTTTGACAGAGCGGCTATGTCGTTGTATGCGCTGTATGTCCGCCCCTCTTCGGAATCCTCCATGATAAATCCGAGTTTTCTGAACCCTGTCAGAGAGTGGAACAGTTCCACCTGTTTTCTGTATCTGTCGGGTTCAACTTTTGCATGGAGGTGTGCGAAACCAGAATCTGTCGCACTTTTGATGATTTTCGATCCGATTGGATCGGATGTTGAAGCGACAATCGTCGGGACATTCATATTCTTGTCCGCCATGTCCTGCCCTGCCCAAGTCCCCATTGCGATTATCAGATTTAAATCTTTTTTGGTTTTGATGCGCTGTCCGAGTGATTTCTTTGCAGCTATGCGTTTTTCAGGATCGAAACAGGAACTGTAGTAAGCATCGGGGACGAACTGAACGTATTCGCTTTTAATATTCGTGCAGATCCATTTCCAGAATTCTGCATGGGTTTTAAAGTTTTTATCGGAAAAAGTTTTTTTTTGTACCCAGCCTTTGTTCATCATGCCTCTTATAATCTGTGAGAGGATAAGGCTGTAGTCCGGATAGTCACCGCTTTCAAAATAACCGATGCGCCATTTTTCTCCGTCCGGTCTTCTGACAGGTGAAGAATCAGCATAGACGCTGAATGACGAGAGAAACAGCAATAATATGACAATGTATTTAGTGATCATTTGGCAATTTCAAAACTGCCGTTATGCATAACTTTAACCATAATAGGTCTGCCTGTGGGATCCCCTTTTTTATCAAAGCTGTATTGTCCGGTGAGACCTTTGTAATTTTTCAGATTATGCAGGGCATCCGCAACTTTTGAAGGCACTGTTGTGTTTGCCTGACGTATTCCTTCCGCCAGCACGTTTACGGCATCAAACCCCTGAGCCGCCCCGATGTCAGGTTTTTTACCGTACTTTTTAATGAATTCTGCGGAAAAACTTTTTACAGCCGGATAGTCGGCATCCGGATGGAAAACTGATGCCGCATAAACTCCTTCCGCATATTTTCCGGCAATCTGTGTGAGCATGGGGTGGTCGAGTGCGTCACCGCCGAGTATGGGAACATCAATGCCAAGCTTTCTTATTTCGGATATTATCTCTGCCGCTTTAGGCATTATCCCTATGAGAACGATGGCTCTGAATCTGTAGTTGTTCTTCCAGTATAAAATATCCTGTCTTATCTGTTCCGTGTTGATGGTTGAGTCGTATGACTGGCGGTCGAGAATCTTAAGTCCAAGCTCTTCGGCTTTAATCTCAAAGGCATTGCTCTGCCCCTGACCGAAATCATCCCTTATCTGATAGATAAGAATGTCGTCTATGCCGTGTTTTTTGCAGTATTCGGCTATTCCTCTGCCGAAGCCTGCATCATTGGGGATATTGCGAAAGACCAGACCGTATCCCTGCGACGTAAGTTTCGGGTTTGTGGACAGAGGGGAGAGCATGAGCAGCCCGTTATACTGATACATTATTGAGGCTGGAATTGATATGAACGAGTTTGAGTGCCCTATAACTGCCACCATATCGGTATTTTCTGAGAATTCCTGTGCAATGAGCTGTCCCTGCTCAGCAGTCCTTTTATCGTCACCCCAGACAACTTTGATTTTTCTCCCGTTCAGCAGACCGCCGGAGGCGTTTATTCTGTCCGTTGAGAGGCTGATTCCCTGCATGAGAAGGTTTCTCTTTTCGCTCCATGGACCTGCTGCTCCTATGATTATGTCGCCTTTTGCTTTTTCGGCTTTAGCGGCACGCTGCTTTGCAGGAGTGTCCCCGCTTCCGCACGAGAAGCTCAGGAGAGAAACTGTAATACAGACTGCAATCAGTACGGCATATCTGATTGCCCTTTTGAGCACTAAAGGCATAAAAACTCCTTGAAAACTGCCACGTCAGCGGTTCACCGGATGAACAGGTATTATGTCTCTGCATATCCGGCTCATCAGTATGTTCTGAATTCTTTCGTGCACTGTTCCGCCGGATCCGGAAAATATTTTTAATGCTTTCTGGGCTGAATTCATTCCTGAGTCAATTACAGATTCAGGGTATGCAAGCATCTGTTTTTCTTCGCTGTTCAGCCCTTCGGAGGCAATATCAAGAGCTTTTTCACACAGGTTGCGGATACTTATACCGCCGAAAGCGGCGTTCATCCCGTCAATGACGGCTCCTTTTCTGAGCCCTGCTATATTTTTCCATCCTGTCGAGCGGATAAGCTCAAAAGCCTCTTCATGATTTTGCAGAAGTCCCTTTTGTAAAGCGCTTGATGATATTATAACCGAGTCCGCCACTCTTTGCGTCATATCTTTTGAGGGAAGATTCGTGCATGGAACACGACCTTCGATGTAGCTGTAATCACAGTTTGATATAAAGAAAGATGCAAACTCTGCGGCTCCGGCATCAATGGCTTTTATGAAACGGTCAGCGGGGATATCCTGTTTGAACCCGTATCTGATTCTCGCATCGGAAAACTGAGCGAACTGATGATATTCGGCATGAAATGCCTGCGGAGTTATCTCGATTTCTTCGCCGGTGTAAAGCTCGTTTGCTTTCCATCGCTTCTGTCTTAAAAAATCAAAAACGCACGGATTTTCAGGAATCACATAAAGAGAGTTGTTCTCTTTGAAATGAGACGGCATCTTCTGAACTGCGTGCATCACTGTGCCGTCTCCCATCATCCACCGGAAGTATTCCAGAAGGCTGTCAAAAGGTTTCTGCGGAAACCGGCAGGTTTTCAGGTCACTTTCAAAATACGTTTGACTGAACATTCTGTTCCACATGTTCAGTCTGTCGGCACAATAACCTGTCGGAAGCCCGTTTCCGAATGCGCTGTTACCGTAGACTGCAATAAAAACAGGGCTGAAAGCCATTACGATATTCAGTGCGTCCAGTGAATCTTCCGGTTTTATGCCTGTGCACGGGCTTGTCTGTGCTTTTGCGTTTATACCTGTACAGTGCTTCCAGTTTCTGAATTTGTTCCAGTAGTCGTATATGGGTCTTCTAAGCCTGAACCTTTGGTAAGCTTCTTCCGAACACTCCTGCAAAGGGTGTTCCGCTATGTTGAGAACAGCCATGCCTTTATCGTCGAGAACGCTTAGAACATTGTTCAGCGCAGAGTTTATTTCTTTGTTCAGGTCCCGCAGTCCGCAGCCGGAATCGCTGAACGGTCCGACGGACAGCTCGGCGTTGTTGTATCCGTTGTCGTATCCTATTACGGCAAGACCCTGTTTGCAGCTGAATACGGATTTTCGTACTGTTTCGTTCTGAAACGAACCGCTGCATATATCGTCGACCATTGAAAATGCTGCCGCACTCTTTCCGTCGGTTTTATAAACCACCGGAAGTTCGACTTCCGCTCCGCAGGATAGTATTTTCATTGATATGTTTTCCTTAGCTATTTTTAAATAAATTAATTAAGAGATTATTGGCTACTCTGCTCTTTTAAAACACGTCTTATATCTTCGTCTGTGAATTCATAGCCTTTTTCAGCCACAAACAAAAACAGGCTCTCTGCTTTATTGTCTTTAAGTCTTTTGTCCTGCATAAATTCTGTTCTGAATTCTGCATCAGTTTCAAGCCTTTTGACGAAATTCAAAACGTTTTCCACGGACATGGGTGACTCCTTGCTCGGAACCGACAATACCGACGGATTATTAATAACCGGATAAAAATGCATTCTATTTTTACTCGCTATATTGATAAAATCAATTAGACTTTCGGGTAGGTGCTTGCTGATTCAGTAATATTTGTTTGAGAAAGGATGATTCAGCCGCACTGTGGCTGTTGAACAGGCGGCTTTTTTGTTTCCACGAATTTTTTGCGCTGGTATCAGATTTGCCCATTGTAATGGTATCAGTTTGGCTTTGTGTTTGTATTGTGTTGGTTACAAAAGGATTTATTGATTCAAACCCTTGCCGTGAAAATTAAACAATATCATTTAAATACCTGAAGAAAAATATATAATAAATAAAAACAATGACGGCGTGATTATGAATAAGGATAAGTTTCTTTCAAGGAACTTACTGCTCTTATTTTGCTCGATGTCCATGTCTTTTTTCGTTGAGTACAGCATAATAGCAGTATTTCCGGTTTATATTTCGGAGAATCTCCATTACGGCAGAAGCTATGTGGGGCTTTTCATAGGTATTTTTTCTGTTTCGGCACTTGTGATAAAATTTTTCACCGGCTACATCGCCGACAGAACGGGTAGAATGGCGGTTTTGATTGCCGGACTTGTTCTGGGACTCATTTGTTCGGGTTTTTATGCGTTTACAACGATGTTTACAGCTCTGGTTTTCGTACGTCTTGCACAGGGTGCGGGTTCCGGCGCAGTCAGAGCGGTATATCCCGCTATTACCGTTGACATTGTCGGTAAGCATAACGCAGGCAAGGGTCTCGGGTTTATCGGGCTTACATGCATGATAGGCATGGTAGTTGCGTCGCCTATAGTGTTTTATTTTCTGGAAAACATTGATTATGAAATGCTTTTTATGGCTTTGGGGATAATATTGAGCCTGTCTCTGATCCCTGTGATGTTTATGCGTGTTCCGAAGATAATTCTGCCTTCCCGCAAGCTGACCCTCGCCAGTTTTCTGGAATACAGGGTTCTTATGCCTGCATTTCTCAGGTTTATCGTCAGCATCTGGCACGGGCTTTTTGTTTCGTATGCCGTACTCCATGCCCGCCATTCCGGTATAGCCAACGCCGGAGTGGTTCTCACGGCTTATGCGCTGGGTAATATCATCATGCGCCCCTTTGCGGGTTATGTCTTTGATAAAAAATCTCCGGGAGTGATAGCGTGGCTTGCTTATTCTCTTCTTCTCACTGGATACTGCATTTTTGCCGTATCGACGGAATATTTCGGGATAATTTCGGGCGCGTTTATCATAGGAATGGGGGCTGGTATTGAGCATACGATGATGCCTACCATAGCGGCGAAGATAGTGGATAAAGCTTCGCTGGGCAGGGCGAACTCAACACTTGAGTGTGCTTTTTCGCTGGGTATAGTCACAGGAGCCGTTTTCTGCGGGAAAGCCACTGAATCCATACCGTTCGATAAGCTGTTCATCTTTGTAGGTCTTCTGAATATAATTCCTGCGGTTCTTTTCTATATTTTCGTTCTTAAGATTTACGACAGGCACTTTGAAATAGAAGGAGGCCCCGCAGAACGGGGCCAAATATAAGGAGGTGTATGTTAAAGTTTCAGTTTCGCGGCGTTGCGTCCTGCGATACGCCCCATTGTCATGGCGTTAGCCAGAGGCAGACCAACTGAATAGTATTCGTGGTGGAATACTCCGCCGGCACATTCTCCGGCAGCATAAAGACCTTTTATGACACGTCCGTCCGCCTGCATAACCTGAGCATCGGTGTTGATGTTGATACCGCCGAAAGTAAGCGTGATACCGGGCATCAGAGGATAGAATGCATAGAAGGGACCTTTTTCGAGTTTGATCGCATTGTTTGTCTTCTGGGGAACAAGGTTAATGGCTGTTCCGTCGGCATTGACAGCCCCATTATAGTCTTTAACGGTTTTCATGAAATCATCTTTGGGAACTTTGATCTTTTCGGCAAGTTCCTCAAGAGTGTCAGCCTGAACATAAGGTATCTTGTTAGTGTCAAAAAGTTTGACCATGACGTCTATGGCGCCGAATTTTGTTCTCATTTCAGAGTCGAAGACCATAGCGGCGGTCTGCATGGGCTGATTGAGCAGAACGGGGCAAACGTAGCCGTATCCGAGACCCTCGTCAATATATCTTTTACCCTTAACGTTTATCATAAGTCCGTACTGAACTATGTATGAAGGGTTACCGGCGTGAGGATTCACCGGACTGACGTTTGCGAGCATGATAGATTCTGAACCCCCCATCCTCACGAGACCGGCACCGATTTCTTTTGCCATTAAATGACCGTCTCCGGTGTTGCCCTGAGAACCTCTGTACCATGCTTCATCCGCATCGGGTCCTACGAACATTTCGAGCATTTCTTTATTTCTGGCATAACCGCCTGTTCCGAGAACTACTCTGCCCATGTAGTCGACAAGCCCCGCTTTTGTTTCCGCCCTAACGCCGATAACTTCGCCTTTATCGTTAAGAATGAGCTGTCTTGCCTTTGTGTCACAGTGTATCTGACCTTTAAGTTTCTGCTGATAAGCTTCTCTGAGCTTTGCCAGAACCACGCGCATGTTTCTGTACATTCCGGGGTCAAAGATAACAGATTTCGCTTTTTTGCCCGGGCGGAAGATGGGATCTGGAGCTGTGGGACCATAGCTTCTTATCCAGCGTGTGTTTTCAAGGCTGTTTTCAGCGATGACCTTCATGATCTCTTTGTTTCCTCTGCCAAGGCTCGCCTTGTCTATCTCCTCATAAAATATCTGTTTGGATTCAGGAGTGTCTTCAGAGGCGACACCTATTGAACCGCCTGAAAACTTCGTACTGCCGCCTATCTCTTCGAGGGGCAGTTTTTCGATCATGATGGTTTTAACGCCGAGCTCTGCCGCCTGAAGAGCGGCACATGTTGCCGCCATACCGGAACCGACAACTATAACGTCAGCTTTGATCTTCTTTTTGGGTTCGGGAAGGATGGTTGCATGTGCAGCCGGAATACCTGCGGCAGCGAATATTCCCGCACCTGCACCTACGGTTTTAATAAAGTCTCTTCTGGAAAAATTCATATAGAACCTCCTGTCAGTATAAAAAACACAAATTTGATGCCTAATAAATATCTCATGGGAGGCTGTGCCACAAGTTACAGAACAGCGTATATGAATGGTTACAGATTTCAGTCGGACACTTTGAACGGCAATAAAGCTTTCAACGGGCGCGAAAATAGACGTTTCATAAGTCAATGACTAAGCGGCGCTCCAATCTGTGACCATTGCTATCCGCTGTATTGAGGAGTATTTCAGATATTTCAGAAAAGGCGGTCTGTTTTTTGCGGTACCTGACAAAACTGTGACCTTTATTACAAGGCAATCTGTAACTTGTTGATTTGTCTGGAATACTTGATTCTTTCCATATCAGATTTCCGTATGATAAAGGAGGAAACATGAAAACCGGATTGTATTTTGTTTTAATTATTCTTATCACGGCAATGCAGGCGTTTGCCGCGACAAACATCAAAGAGATGTTTGAAGAGGGAACGGGTTCTGTTGAGATCAGAACTCTCTATTTCAACAGAACATTCAACAGCAGCAAGGCAGATATGGAGGATCAGGCGATAGGCGGTGTGCTGCATTATAAGACAGCACCTTTACACGGCGTATCTTTCGGCGCTGGTTTTTATACTTCAAACGACATCAACAGTGATGATGACGATGACGTATACGGCAACCTTGCAAAAGTTTCCGACGGAAGCCACGAAAGCTATACCAAAATGGCGGAATATTTCGTACAGGGCGACTGGTTTGACACCACCATACGTTACGGTGCACAGGAAATCGTGACTCCGTTCGTAAATAAATACGACTTCCGTATGTCTCCTAAAACTTACAAAGGTCTCGCTGTTGTTAACAGATCCGTTGAAAACCTTGAAGCGTCACTGTATTACATAACGGATTTTATGGATAACAACTCTTTGGACTATGTTGACGCGGGCTATTCATTCAACAAGAATATGGATGACAACCCTCTTTATGCGGCAGGTCTTAAATATTCGGCAGAGGTCAGTGAATCTTTCAAAATCGTTCCTCAGGCATGGTATTACACAATGCAGGACGGCTTTGCATTCACTTACGGCAATGTTGAGTTTACAGGCACGGCACCTGTCGGAAAATATTCCGTAAAACCCTCGTATCTTTTGCAGAAAGCGATAGGCTCAAAAGACGGCGGAGACCTTGACACATATCAGTATGGTGTTGCGGGCAACCTGAAAACACACGGTTTTGACATCAGCCTTTATTACGCCAAAACAGGCGACGATGCGGTATCCGCTCCGTGGGGCAACTCAAAGGTTATTGTTCAGCAGGTACTTGCCTCAACAAGGGCAGAGGAAAAAGCATACGCCGCAAAAGTGGGGTATGATTTCACGAAACTTGGCGCAACAGGGCTTTCATTCGCAGTTTTCTATGCAAATTACGATACGCCGGACTCCGGTGCCAACAAAAGCGATGACCAGAGTGAGACCGACTACGACCTGACATATAAATTCAGTATGCCCGCTCTGAAGGGTCTCTCGCTGAGAGCAAGATATGCCGATATAGACACCGACGGCGGCACAGACTATGTGGATAAACGTTTGTATGCGGTGTATACTTTCAATTTCGGGGGTAAAGCGGCGAAATAAGCTTTCAACCTCCCTAAGGTTTTATCTATTATAATCACAAAGGCGGCCCGCGGCAAAGCTTCGGGCTGCCAAATTTTATAATATAGGGGGCGGCTGTGTTCAGTAACTGGAATCCCGACAGAGGGTCAGAGACACCTCTTTATATGCAGTTGGCAAACTATCTCCGCTCTGAGATAATTGACGGAAGAATACTTCCCGAAACAAAGCTTCCTTCGCTTTCTGTTATGCAGAACGTTTTTGCCGTCAGCAGAAACACCTGTATCAATGCTTTGGAACAGATAAGCAGTGAAGGACTCATTGAGATCAGCCCCAAGAAAAAACCTGTTGTCATTTACACAACGAATAACCTGCCTTCCAGTTCGTCACCCGACTGGTTCAGATATATCAAACACGGAAAACATTTTCCCACAGACGAACACTACCACAGGTTGAGCTATCTCAGAGGTCAGGCGGGGCTTATCAATACCTATGAAATGAGGCTGGGCAAAGAGTTCCATCCGGAGGTTCCGGTAAACGAGGCTTTGGCAAAGGTGTCGAAGAAGATATCCGGTCTGTATCACCACAGTTTTTTCGATGTCAAAGGTATTCCTATGGTTCGCGAACTGGTCTGCTCCGCTGTCAGAGAATACGGGATAGAGGCGGATCCTTCGCAGGTGCTTCTTACCTCCGGACCAATGAACGCAATGACCCTTATCTGCAAGGGACTTTTGTCAATAGGTACAAACGTTTTTACCGTGTCTCCCAACTCCCTTAAACCGATGAACTTTTTTAACACTTTCGGTCTTAACGTGATCAACGTGAATCAGGACAGCGGCGGGATAAATATAGAGGATCTGAAGTCCAAAACTCACAAGGCAAGAGGCGGAATTCTGCATGCCAACCCTGTGGCGTTCTGGCCTAACATGCTTACCATGTCCGACCAGAGGATAAAAGACGTGTTTTCCCTTTGCTCTGCGAAAAAACTTCCGGTGATGGAAAACGATATGATGCGGGAATACTGGCTTGTGAAAGAGCCGCCTGTTCCTTTGAAGGCATATGATAAAAGCGGTGTCTGCATCTATATTTACTCTTTCACCCGTCCGCTTATACCCGGTCTGCGCATGGCGGCGATCATCGCGCCTTCGCAGGTCATAAATCAGCTTGCCGACGTTAAACTGCAAAGCGAATGGGGAACTGATACCATAAGTCAGCTTACTTTCGGCGAACTCATCTCGGAAAATCTTTTCAAAAACTATATGGACAGCATCAGACCGGCACTTCTTGAGCGGAGAGATGAGGTGGATCTCCTTATGAAGAGGTATCTCGGCGATATCGCGACATGGAAAAAAGCTGACTGCGGGCTGAATTTCTGGATCAGATTCAACAGCGATATTGATACGAGCAGCCTTGCATGTGAAAAAGAGGGGATACTGATATATTCGGGAGCGTTGACAGGAAACAGCTATAAGAACTGCCTGTGGCTCTGTTATTCCTGTATTTCAATAACAGAAATGGAGACAGTGCTTATGGTCATTTCCCGTTTGGCAAAATCAGCAATCTCAAAGATGAAAACCGACTGAAAAGTGTACATCCGCTGTATCTGTGACCATTCGTGACTCTTCTTCTGTAACTTGTTCTATTTTGACGTTTGCTATACCGTTTTAATATCAATAATTAATAAGAGGTTGATATGAAACGGAAATGCTATATCTATCTTTCAGTCTGCACGGTGTTTATTCTGTTTGCCGCTTTAACTGCATTTGCTGGTGGAATCAACGAAAAGGCTCAGTATTGTCTCAACTGTCACGGTGATTATAAGGATCTGGCGGCTAAGGAACCTTTCTATGACAAGTTCAACGGAAAGGACTCGAAAAGGGGCATCACAAAGGTCAATCCCCACAGATACTGGCCCCATGAGAACGTGAGCGATTCGGGTATCCCCGACTGTACCAAATGCCACACACCGCACAAAGAGGACATCCAGTCTGCGGCTGAGGTCGTGCGTCCGAACGTTGACGCCTGCTATACATGTCATCACATGCAATTGTTTGATAAATGCGACACATGCCACGCCGAATAGATCCTGTCTGAAATGTTGCAGAGCCGCTGTATTGCGAGAAGTGCAGCGGCTTATTTCTCCGCGGAATCGGATTTAGGCAGGATGATGCTAACCACCAGACCGCCTTCCGGTGCATTTTCAAGCCGTATCTCGCCTCCGTGGGCGTGTATAATGTCTTTGGCTATGGCAAGCCCCAGCCCCGTGCCTCCTGTATCTCTGTTCCGTGAGGTGTCAAGCCGTTTGAACGGCAGAAACGCCTGTTCGATGAGATGCGGCGGAATACCCATCCCCTTGTCTTTAACAGTTACGGTGACAGAATCTGTACTGTCGGTCAGTTCAACTCTGACGCTCTCTCCGTATCTGCATCCGTTTTCTATAACGTTTGTGACTGCTCTTTTCATAGCTGTTGGCTGGCAATTTAACTGTGCGTGTTGGATGCCGGAATATTCCACGTTATATCCTGCATCCTGACAGGTATCACAGATGCTTACTATCAGGGAGACGATATCCGTTTTAACATATGCTTCCTGAGCGGCATCCTCTCTGGCAAAAATCAGATATTCTTTGATCATCATCTCCATATCTGAAAGGCTGGAAAGAATCTGTTCTTTGCCGTGTTCATCTTTTAGATTTTCGGAAAGAAGCCGGGTACGGGTCAACAGGGTTCTCAGGTCATGCGATATAGCAGCCAGCATATTGGTGCGTTCATCTACAAATCTGCTGAGCTGAATCTGCATCTTGCTGAACGCGTCAGCTATTTTTTTATATTCCGGAATCACCATTTCGGGGATAGTGGTCGGTGTGCGTTCGCGTCCGAGGGTTTCGGCGGCGGCTGACAATTTGAACAGCGGTTTCAGCAAAGAGCGGGCTGTCCATATGGAAGCTACCAGTATTATGATTATCATGACTACGGGAGGCAGCAGAAGATTTAAATATGGCTGTAAAGTGAGATTGCCGTGTTTTGTTCTGAACACGAGCCAGTCCCCGTTTGCCAGAGGAACACTTATGGAAAAGTCCATGGATATTGAAACGTCTCCCCTGCCTCTGTCCTCCAGTTCGTCCTCCATGCTGACCGGCAGTTTCGCCACAACCACAGTCAAGGGTTTAATTCTGTTGCTGTAGTCTAAATATATATGTTTAGAAGTTACCACAGGAGAAACAGAACCGCCGATGCGATTTTTCAGTTCGTCCTGAAGTTTTGAAAGAGTTTCGGGGAGGTGGGTTAGGACGGGGCTGAACCGTTCTTTTGGAATAACGGTAAGATCAAACCATTCGTATTTTTCTGAGGCATTTTCAAGAGCGATTCCTTGTTCTGCGGCGGGGATTGCGTCCAAAGTTTTTTTGGTACGTAAAACCTCATCTGCCAGCCATCCGGACTCGAACAGATAAACGTCAGGCAATGAAATAAAACGGTTGGAAACCGTGTTTACCAGAACAAGAGCTAACAGTATAAAAAACATCAGTATTATCAGTCTGGGGGCGATTCTCATGGTATATCCGCCTGTTCGATATCGGGAGTGAAAAAATACCCTTCGTTTCGGATAGTCTTTATAAATTCCGGATTCTGCGGGTCTGTTTCTATTTTGCGGCGCAGACGGCTTATCTGCACGTCGATAGATCTGTCGAACTGGTGAGACGAACGTCCGTGGAGTGCGTCGAGCAGCTGGTCGCGGTTGATAACTCTCTGTGCGCTTTCAACGAAAACCATCAGAAGGTCAAATTCCGTGCTGGTAAGAACTATCAGTGTTCTATCGGGGGAAAAAAGAGTTCTTCGTTTGGAATCAATAGTCCATCCGGCAAATCTGTATGCAGAAGGCTTTTTTTCCATTCTTTTTCGCGGGTCTTCGCCGAATCGGCGCAGGATGTTGCGGATACGTGCGAGAAGTTCCCGCGAGCTGAAAGGTTTTGTGACGTAATCGTCTGCACCCAGCTCAAGCCCGATTATCCTGTCCGTTTCCGAATCGACGGCAGTAAGGATTATCACAGGTATATTATATCCGTTCTGAAGGCGCCGGCACAAGGTCAGTCCGTCGTCCCCCGGCATCATCAGATCGAGCAGAATAAGGTCGATGCTCTCTTTCTTAAGCGCAGTGAACATCTCTGTTCCGTTCGCCGCCTGACTTGTGGTCAGTCCGCGGCTTTGTAAAAATTCGGCAAGAATGCTGCGGATGGAATAATCGTCATCAACAATAAGTATGTGCTGTGATGTATTGTCAGGCTTCATACATCAATATAACACAGGTTCAGACGCACTATAAAGTCAGTTCTGCGTCTGAAATATAATGTTACATTTTGATACCCACTGTTACGCGTGCAAAGTCTATTATGGTCTCATCGAATGACAACAGGAGGACTCTTTATTATGAGTTTAGGAAAAATAACTGCTTTCGCGTTTTTACTGCTCACTCTGGCAATGACAGCAACACCCGCTGATGCGCAGGAAAGCGGACTGGAAGGAAGCATTATGCTCGGTGGCGGGATGGTTTCCGAATATGAAGGTTCAAAAGATTACGGTTTCGTCCCCATGTTTATGGGCAAGCTGGAATATGACAGATACTACCTTGAACTCAGAGGGCTTGAAGTGCGCGCGAATGTATCCGGTCGGGAAGGGATAGAGTTCGGACCGACGCTTTCTCTGCACGGCGGGCGCGACAGCGATGTGGATAATAAATACGTCTCTGAAATGCGCAAGATAGACGACGCAACCGAAGCAGGGGTATTCGCGAAGATTTCGACAAAAGACCTTTTCAGGGACAGAGACGAGCTGTCGCTTGAAGCGGTATACTCCGCCGACACAGGCGACACCCATGAAGGATACACTGTAAGTCTTGAATCCGCATATGAGTTCTTTCCTGTTGAAAAAGTTATGCTGGGGGTCAGTCTCTCCGCAACCTATGCGGATGAGAACTATAATCAGACGTATTTTGGTGTGGACGCGGACAATGCTGCCAGAAGCGGACTGGAAGAATACAGCGCCGGAGGCGGACTTAAGAACGTCGGCATTGGTTTTAAAGCAGGCTACAGCTTTAACAGGAACTGGGGCGTTATCGGCATTGCAAAATATGAACGTCTGCTTGGCGATGCGGCTGACAGTCCGATAATTGACAAGGACGGTTCAGAGGGACAGTTCATGACCGGTGCCGGTGTGATGTACAGATTCTGAATATAGCAAATGAAGAGATACATACTGACGGGTTCTGCAATCCTTCTTCTGATATGCATTGCCGTATTTATTATTGTTGGCAGAAAACCCGAAAAAAAAGACGAAATTTCTTCAGCGGCAATGACTGTCACCACTTCAATGGTCAGACGGATAAAGCTGGCGGAGACCGTCAGTGCAGCCGGATCAATCGCCCCTTGGCGCGAAGCGGTCATTGCTTCTGAAATAAGCGGGCAGCGCCTCGGTCAGATACTAGCCGACATCGGCGACAGGGTTACAAAAGGGCAGGTTCTGGCGAGGTTTAAAACCGATACTCTGCTTGCTGAACGTGCGGAACTTAAAGCTGCATGGGATCAGGCGGATGCGGATGCACTGAGGGCTTTGGCGCTTAAGGGCACCGGAGCTATGAGTGAACAGACCATCGACGGATATATGAATACGGCGGCAGGCGCGAAAGCGAGGCTGGATTCAAAAGATCTCCAGATAGGATATGCGGCGGTGACGGCACCGGATTCGGGCATCATTTCCTCCAGCTCGGCGATACTCGGTGCTGTCGGCTCGCAGGGACAGGAACTGTTCCGCATCATCCGTCAGGGGCGTCTGGAGTGGAGGGGCGAGCTTACACCCGGTCAGTTGAACAGGGTCGGAAAAGGGCAGACAGTCGTATTAAAACTGTCCGACGGCGGCTCTGCCGAAGCTGTGATAAGCAGGATCGCCCCCTCTCTGGATGATAAATCCCGAATGGCGACGGTGTATGCCGACATAAAGAACGGAAGTTCCGCGCGGGCGGGGATGTATTGCGAAGGCGTGATAACCCTGCCGGAAACTCCCGCTCTGGTACTGCCCTCCGAAAGTGTGGTCGTACGGGACGGGTTCAGCTATGTGTTCAGTATTGAATCCTCTGAAAAAGGTACGTTCGCTGTTCGCCGTAAGGTTGAAACAGGGCGTATTCGCCGCGGTCTGACAGAAATAATAAGCGGCGTCGGAGAAAAGGATATTATAGCCGTACGCGGAGCCGGATTTCTGAACGACAGGGATGCCGTGACCGTTATTACGAAATAGCAGATACAGCGAAGGATATAAGATGAATTTTGCCGGTTGGTCGCTCAGAAACCCGATACCTTCCATATTATTTTTTGCACTTCTGACCTTTGCGGGACTTTATGGTTTTAAAAACCTGCATATACAGGATCTGCCTGATATCGACCTTCCGTCAGTTAACGCGGAACTGTCGCTTCCCGGGGCTTCTACCGTCCAGCTTGAAACGGAGGTTGCGCGCAAGGTCGAGGATTCGATTGCCGCAATTGCGGGCATCAAACATATAAATACGACCATCACGGACGGTCTGGTGTCTATAAACGTGCAGTTCGTGCTTGATAAGAACCTGTCTGATGCTCTTCTTGAAACAAAGGACGCTATAGACCGGATAAGATCAGACCTGCCGCCGAATCTGGAAGAACCTGTGATATCCGCTGACCGCATCGGTTCCAGCGCATTGATGGTATATGCCGTCTCTTCAACAGGCATGGGCGGGGATGAACTTTCGTGGTTTACGGATGATGTTATCGCCAAAAAGATACTCTCAGTCGATGGTGTGGGAAAATTCGAGCGCATAGGCGGGACAGACAGGGAGATAAAAATAGAAATAGACCCTGTGAAGCTCGCCTCGCTCAATGTGACTGCGGCGGATGTTTCTCAGACTTTAAAGAGTGTTCAGACAGAGGCTTCGGGCGGGCGGAGCAGGCTCGACGGGCAGGAACAGCTTATCCGCACAGTAACAACCGTTTCCACAGCACCGGAGCTTTCAGAGTTGGTCATTCCGTCTTCGGACGGGCGGACTGTCCGGCTGGAACAGGTGGCGCGGGTGCTTGATACACACGCGGAACGCAGTCAGTTGTCACTTCTGGACGGTAAAGAGGTTGTCGGGTTTAACGTATACAGAGCCAAAGGAGCGGACGAGGTAAAAATTGCCGGAAAAGTGCATAAAGCTCTTGCCAGACTTGAAAAAGAACATCCGGAAATTAAACTGACGCAGGTAAATAATACCGTTAATTACACTATAACCCAGTACGAAGGGTCGATGAGCATGCTTTATGAAGGCGCCCTTCTTGCTGTCATAGTCGTTTGGTTCTTTCTGCGGGACTGGCGGGCGACGCTCATCTCGGCGACGGCTCTTCCGCTTTCAATCATACCGACCTATGCAGTGATGAACTGGCTGGGATATTCACTTAACACCCTGACTTTGCTCGCGCAGGCGGTGGTTGTGGGGATTCTGGTGGACGACGCTATCGTTGAGATAGAGAATATTGTCCGCCACAAACGAATGGGCAAACCCGTTTTCACTGCTGTTTCGGATGCAGTAAGCGAAATAGCGCTGGCTGTCATAGCCACAACCTTTACTATAGTTGCCGTATTCCTGCCGACATCACTTATGGAAGGGGTGGGCGGGCTGTTCTTTAAACAGTTCGGATGGACGGTGGTAATTTCCGTGCTGTTCTCCCTGCTGGTTGCACGGCTTTTGACACCCGTGATGGCGCTCTGGTTTCTGAAAGACGACGTTCATCCGCATAAACCCGACGGCTTTGCTATGAGGACGTATATAAACGTTGTGGAGTGGTGCCTTGATCACGGCAAGACCACTTTTGCCCTTGCCTTTGTCTACATGGTGCTGACATACATGCTTGCCTCCGGTCTGTCCACCGGTTTCATACCGGCTTCTGATGAAGGGTACACCCGGATTGGCATAGAACTTCCACCCGGAAGCTCTATAGAACAGAGCAGGCAGACAGCGGAGGAACTGCGCGGTGTTCTGGGCGATGTCAAAGGTATTGCCAATGTGTTCTGCGTCGTGGGTGAATCGGGCAATTCCGGCGAAACGGATAAAAGCAGTATGACGCTGGTGTTTACCCCCATGGGCGAAAGACCGTCGCAGACGGAAATTGAGAACGCAGTGC
This sequence comes from Deferribacterales bacterium, assembly GCA_050251945.1. GTDB lineage: Bacteria > Chrysiogenota > Deferribacteres > Deferribacterales > Geovibrionaceae > Seleniivibrio. Next base: position 177,370 of record JBFWLW010000004.1, read on the forward strand.
GGCAGAAGCTGAAACTTGTGGCGGGCGCACGTTTTTCGCTGGGTTCGGAAAACGACGGGCTCAATGTGATATTCGCAGGCGATAATGCGGATGCGCTCAATTCCACTGTGCCTGCATTTGAAAAAGAATTGAGAACTCTGGGATATCTGAATAACATCAAATCCACAGCCAGTCTTCAGAAGAAGGAAATAATCGTGCGCCCGAATATTAAGCGTTCCGCAGAGCTGGGCGTGACAGCCTCTGACATAGCGTCAACGCTCAGGGTTGCCACTGCCGGAGATTACGACTCGTTCCTTGCAAAGCTGAACCTTGACAACAGACAGGTGTATATCCGCACTTATATGTCGGATGCCGATGTTTCTGATCTGTCGGTGATAAGCAATCTGCGGATTCCGGCGCGGGACGGCTCTACGGCGCTCTCGAATATTGCCGAAATTTCAACAGGTAACGGACCGTCGGTGATAAACCGTTATGACCGCATGAGATATGTCACCGTCAGCGCAGACATCGGCACGGTGCCGCTCGGAAAAGCCATTGACGATGCAAAAGCTTTGCCGTCTATGAAGCACATACCCGACAGCGTTCAGATAATTGACGGAGGTGATGCGGAACTCATGAATGAGCTTTTTTCCGGCTTCGGCGTCGCCATGCTGACAGGTATTCTATGCATGTACTGCGTTCTGGTGCTGCTGTTCAAAGATTTTTTACAACCCGTATCCATCCTTTCGGCACTTCCGCTGTCCATCGGCGGTTCGGTTGCCGCTCTGATTCTCAGCGGAGCGGAACTCAGCCTTGTCGCTCTCATCGGCATGGTGATGCTCATGGGAATAGTCACCAAAAACTCAATTCTGCTGGCTGATTACGCCATAATGAATATGAAAGAACACGATATGCCGCTGACCGGAGCGCTCCTTGACGCTTGTCATAAGCGGGCTCAGCCGATAGTTATGACGACCGTAGCCATGATAGCCGGAATGATGCCCATTATGCTCGGTTTCGGCGGCGACGCAAGTTTTCGCCGTCCCATGGCGTTTGCGGTGACGGGCGGTCTGCTGACATCTACATTTCTGAGCCTTCTGATTGTGCCTGTAGTATTTAAATTTATTCATGAGACCGAAAAGCGGCTGTTCATACGAAACTGAAAAACGGCTATGCAATCCGGAATTTCCGAAAACAGTTGACACAGGCTGATTTCATTGATAACTAGTGTATGTTGAAATAATGATATTAATACTCAATATCTTTTTATCGCATCCGGTTTTCCTTATCAAAGCATAACCGGAATAAAATTCAGGAACAGTCTATATTTCGTTCAGGATGGGACTATTCCAATATCGGAAACACTTTGATATACTCTGCATAATTGATAATGATTTTCAATACCACGCGAAGAGTCATGATATGGTACATGCAGTGCGATGGTGAAAAAACTGGAGGAAAGATGAAGCAGAGGCGTTTATTTAAGACCGGAGGATTTGTGATAGCGGTTTCCATGATACTTTCATCGCTTTCGGCTAAAGCGGAGGAAGAGGTTCAGGAGATCAAACCTGTTGTTGTTACGGCTACAGGGTTTGAACAGTACATTGCGGATGCGCCCGCAAGCATCAGCGTGATCACGAAAGAGGAGATCGCCAAGATGCCTGCGACAACCATCACAGATCTGCTCAAAACCGTTGAGGGCGTCAGCATCACAGGATGGATGGCGAGCGAAACCGACATCGTTCTGCGCGGTATGCCGGGCGAGTATACCCTTATAATGGTGGACGGAAAACGGCAGAACACCAGAGAGACAATGAACAGAGGATCAGCCGGCGTTCAGGCGAACATGATTCCGCCGCTTGATGCCATTGAGAGGATAGAGATTGTCAGAGGGCCCATGTCCTCTGTTTACGGTTCAGCCTCTCCTTGTTTTTTCTGAAAATTGCATATCCGGTTGCAATCTGCAATCACCAGACCACCGGATTTCCAACATGACCAAAAAACGGTTTAAAACGGTTCGGGATGTTTTGTTCTTACAAGATATACGTATATCTGCAAAGGCTGTATGAATGAGGGTGCGGAAATCAAGGAGGCGGTTTGAGCGGTTTTTTCAGGGATTTAACTGACGGAAAGACTGCCGGAATGTTTTGCGGATAGATTGCAGCTTCAGTCTGGCGGTTATTTTTCCAAGGTTACAAAATGCTTACGGTACAGTTCTCATTAAAGCCGTGTTTTTTACCCTTGATGGACTCAATGTCAATGCGTATTACCACTGTACCTTTAAGGTTGTTCAGGGGGTACTCTAACTTTTTGTCGGTGAAAAGTGCAACGATCATATCCAGAGCTTCTGTTTTTTCTGTTTCGTCCTCAACGAAGACTGCGTTTTCAAGACCGATAACGATTCTGTGCTTTGCATTCAAAATGCAGGCTTTGTCGCTTTCAATCACTCCTTTGTCAAGGGAGACGCTGAAACATACGAGACTTTTTTTTCATCATCTCTATTTTTGTGTCGGCAAGTGCGGAGTGAACGTATATTGCTGTTCCGTCGTAGACATAGAAGACGGGAACCGTAAAAGGAATGTTGCTGTCCGCAAGGACAAGGTTCATTACCTGTCTTTTTTTAAGTATTTCGGTTATTTTAGACATTTCCGTTATCTGGCGCGGTTTTCTTCTCATTGGTCCGTTGTTTGGGTGCATAATCATTCCGACGGAAATAATATAAAAACGGCATCCGGTGTGAAAATGGATGCCGCAAAGCAACCCTTACCACATGGCGCCTTTATATGTGATGTGATGAGTTAAATTTTGCTTTAAAAATAAAACTGTTTCCGGATTTGCATTTAAACGATATAAGTCAACAATTTTCTGTTCCGGCTCTGGGATTCATGTATTCCTCCACCAGTGATGCTATGTCCATGATTGATTTTTCAAGCTCCTCCTCGCGTATTGAGGAAGGGCAGATCAGGATATGAGTGGTATCGGTTTTATTGAAAAAATAACCCGGGTGGAAATGCTTGAAATATTTATTCTTAAACGCAACCCGCGTGTTAATGCCGGGGAAATCCAGCCAGAAGTGGAAATTGCAGTTCTTTTCCACCCATTTGCCGTATTTGCTCAGATATTTATTACACATTTCCAGTGCCAGAGCGCGTCTGTTCCCGATAAACCTTCTGACAGCCTTCATCATTATTTCATACATGCCGCTTCTGAACATTTCGTCAACGACAATCTGAATGAAATAGTTTGCCTTAACCCCGTCCTGTATGAACACGTTTCCGAGATGATTAATGATGAATTCGTCGGCGACTATCCAGCTCGTCTGCAGATCAAACGGGCATGACCGCACAAACATCCCGAAGTAGATTACGTTTCCGTTTTTGTCCATGGATTTCAATGGGGGCGGAAATGGCGAAGTGTGCCATACGTCTCTCAGGTGTTCAAGCTCTATTACCGGAAGATGGTATTTATCAATTATCTGCATAATCGTCTTTTTTCTCTGCTTGCTCATGACCGTCCCTGTCGGCGCCTGATCGGTAAGGTCTACGTGCAGAATGGGATGCTTATGTTTCATGATCGCTTTTTCAAGCTCCATTGCCGAAAGACCGTGCTCGTCTATGGAAATCGGGATCATGTTCATTCCGATTGAATGTATATCCGAGATGGCGGATATTATGTTGCTTTGCTCGTGGAGGAAGTTTGACCCGCTTGTCATAAGCGATTCGTAGAGCGGGTGCAAGATCTGCACGCCACCCGGGCATATCAGTATATTATTGATATTCGCTTTTATGCCGAGCTTTTCAACATGTTTGACTATGGATTGCCTGAGAGGGATATAGCCGAATATGGAATAGTCGGATTTACAGTCCAGTTCATATGATCTTGCCACTGCGTTTTTCATGGCTTCGACAATGTACGGGTGGATATCGAAATCGCTGCTGAGACCGAAATCGGACAATCCTCCGGCATCCGCCCAGAACTTCATTTCGTTATTCCCCGGTTTGTGTTTCGCTCTTTTGATGTATGAAGACCAGTCGGCGACATTATTTCTTTTGCTGCTGGCAACAATATACCCGGATTTCGGATATGTAAGTATCAGACCTTCCTGAAGGAGAGTGTTATATGCGGAGTTGACAGTATTGGCGCTTATGCTCAGAATTTTTGTCAGAGTTCTTCTGCTGGGCATTTTACTCCCGGGAGTAAGTTTTCCGATTTCAATCTGTCTTCTGAATTCTTCGGCTATTTGCAAATATATTGGTACATCAGAATTTTTCTGGATTTTGATAGTATCTATCATGTTGCCGCCCCCCCTAGTAATAATTAATTATACCACAATAAAACAGCGGTTAAAACTGGTCTCATCCGATAGTCGGGAACTGGTGCTATGACAGTGCGCTTATGCCAATTATTCTTTAGAAGGTCAGTCGATGAAAACGATAACTTAACGCGACGGACAACGTTTACGGAGGTTTTTATGTCTAAAACATCATCAGGTGTTAGCCGAAGGACAGTCCTTAAAGCTGCGGGCGTCCTGAGTGCATCCATGGCATTGGGTCCCTGCCTTACAAAAAAAGCAGAGGCCGGCGAGAAAAATGCTTTAACTACAGCTCCGCACGGAAAAGACGGTTGGCACTACAGCCACTGCCGTATGTGCATGAGGGGCGACTGTGCGAATATGTACAGAGTTGAGAACGGTGTTGTTGTTGAGCTGAAGGGGAACCCCATGTCGGCAAACGGCAAGGGTACCATGTGTGCCAGAGGAAACTCTCTGATACAGAACCTTTATAACCCTTACAGGGTTAAGGCGCCCATGAAAAGAACCAACCCCAGAAAAGGTCTTAACGAAGACCCGCAATGGGTCGAGATATCATGGGACGAAGCTCTTAACACAACAGCAAAAGTGCTGAAAAAAGTGAGAGACAAAGACCCCAGAAGACTCATTTTTCAGGTCGGTTTCGGAGATATGAACTATTTCTGTACTTATCTTTTTTATTTTGCTGCCGCATACGGCACTCCTAACTATCTGAAAAGTAACGGAACTCTCTGCGCTCTGCACTATGCTGCCGATCTTGTTCAGGGTATCTTCCCTGTTACTGTTTCCGATCTTACATATGCAAAATACGTTCTTGTTCTCGGCAGACACTCGGGCATGTCCATCGGAGCCGCAAACGGCGGTGCCAGAGGCGCTGTGGACGCTATTGTTGACGAAAAGACTAAGTTTGTCGTGGTCGACCCCCGCTGTTCTGCTGAAGCCGGAAAAGGCGACTGGATACCGATCAAACCAGGAACAGACCTTGCGTTTCTTATGGCGATAGCGCACACCATCCTTTTTGAGATTAAAAAATATGACGTTGAATCTCTGCGCTGGTGGACGAACGCACCCTATCTTATCGACGAAGAGGGCAATTATTTCAGAGGACAGGACGGAAAGCCCCAAATATACGACCTTTCCGACAAAAAAGTTAAGTCTTTCGATGATAAAACGCTTAAGACACCCCATATTGAAGCGAAAAATGTGAAAGTCAGCGGACATAAACTCACAGCCAGCTTTGTTCTGGTGCGGGAAAGTCTGAAAAACAGCACACCCGAATGGGCTTCAAAAATTTCAACCGTACCTGCGAAAAAGATACGTCAGGTTGCAAAAGACTTTATTGATAACGCGAGCCTCGGCAAAACTGTTGATCTTAAAGACAACAGCGGAAAGGTTAGAACTTTCCCCCTGAGAACATCCTCTGTCATTTGCCAGCGCGGTGTTATGGGACAGAGAGACGGAGTCGGCGGCGACCTTATGACAAAGGTCATCAATATGCTCGTGGGCTGTCTTGACGTTCCCGGCGGAAACATTGCCTGCGCCAGAGGACCGCACCTTTCCCCTGACAAAGACGGTGTTGTCGAACCTAAAATGGAAGCAATGTTCCATGAACCCACATGGCCGCCCCAGCATATAGACCTTTACGAATTTTTCCCTCACAGACACTCAATGCCTGCGCTCGCATATAAAGTGGCTATGGATCCCCATAAATACGGTCTTGAGTATGAGATAGACGCACTGCTCACAGTTGGCGGAAACCCTATTTCAAGTACGACAGAACCTTATATGGTTGCAGAATCCGTTTCAAAGATACCTTTCTCTGCAACTCTGGCATACCACTACGACGAGATGGCTCATATGTCGGATATCCTTCTGCCCTCACACGCGATACTTGAGAAAGAATCCGTTAACTGCTACGAGTCAGCTTTCGATGTTTATCAGAAAGACACCATGGGACTTAAAATGCTGATGTACAGAGATCCATTCCCGACAGTCTATAATTCGAGACAGTCTCAGGATATCATAATGGATATCTCCGAACGCATGGGAATGATAGGCGATTTCAACGATGCCATGAACAAAATGGGTGTTATGATCGGCGAGATCTCAATAGCGTTCCTTGATAAAGAGAACCATTTCGACCTCAACAAACGCTATTCCGTGAGGGAAGTGTGGGACAGAGGTGTTCAGAAGTATTTCGGCAAACAATACACTATGGACAGCATGAACAAGACGGGTCTGATAATAACCAGAGAGGCTCCCGCCGAGTGTTACAATACCGGACGCTTCAATAAAGGCGAAACGAGATTCCCGTTCTATTTCAGCAGATTGAAAGACAGCGGCGATAAACTCCGCCAGTATTTCACCGCACACAAAGATCAGATATACCTGCCCGACTGGGATATGGAAGACCATCTGGAATACTACGAACCGACGATCTCATGGCGTCCCAACAAGGTCAACTCCGTCAAAAAAGGCGATAAATACGACCTTGTCACTCTGACATACAAAACGCAGTATTCACCGATGAGAATAGGTGCTGTTGATCAGCTTCCTTACCTCAACGAAACCGGTGAAACGTTTGACCCGTACTACGGAACCGTATCTCTGAGTGTTAATACCGCCGCAGAGAAAGGGCTTAAAACAGGTGATACTGTCGTTGTTGAATCCGAGGATGGAAAAGTTTCCGGAAAACTGTTTGTTACAGAGCTTTTACAGCCGGGTGTTGTCGGCATTGCCGGCAGTCTTGGCAGACTTCTGAAAACAACCGGAGCCGCCGGCGACAAGTATATTCACTATAACAAGCTCACAAGCACGAAGATAAAAGATTGCGACCCTGTGGCAATGGGTATCACCAACGCCGTGCCTGTAAGAATATACAAACAAAGCTAGGAGCAGATCATGAAACTGGTAATGATAATGGATAAAAGACGGTGTTTCGGCTGTAACGGGTGTACCGTTGCCTGCAAACAGGCAAATGCAACGCCTCCCGGTACTTTTTATACAAAGACGCTGACCGAGGAACACGGGAAATTTCCTAACAGCAAAATAGGGTATATGCCGCTCATATGCAACCATTGCGACAATGCACCCTGCGTTTCCGTCTGCCCTACGAAAGCATCCAAAAAACTGGCGGACGGCACCGTTCAGGTTACAGCATCCGAATGTATCGGATGTCAGATGTGCATGGAAGCATGTCCTTACGGCGCAAGATATTTCAATGCGGAAGACAAACCCACATACTGGGGAGACAAAGGTCAGGACGTTTATGAGAAACAGAGAAGCGGCGAACATGTGAAAGGAACCGTAGAAAAATGTACTTTCTGCGTATCCAGAAGAGAGAGAGGGCTTGTCCCCGCATGCGTGGACACCTGCCCTGCTATTGCCAGAATATTCGGAGACCTCGACGATCCTTCGAGCGAAGTATCCAAAGTATTTAAAAAATTCAAACCGAAACCCTATCTTCCGGAAAAAGGGACAAAACCCAGCGTGTTTTATATCGAGTAACAACAAAGTTATGCTGTTCCGTCTTCAAAAAGGGCGGAACAGCCCCCAAAGAGGTGTGAAATGACAGATGCTACAGACAGATTTAACGATGAGACAGCTATAAATGATGCCGCAACAGACGAAGCCGTTTTCAGGCTTCTTGCAGCATTTTATAACATTAACCCGGATATGAACCTTGTCAAAGCTGTTCTGAAACTGACACCTGAACAGATCTCAGATGCTGAGATAGGAAAATGCATCACCATGATAAGGGATTTTGCATCTAAAGTTGATGAAGACGAAAGTCTTCTTATAGAACTGAAAAGGGACTGGACTAAGCTTTTCAGAGGCGTTGCGCCGGACTACGGTCCCAAACCGCCTTATGAACAGCTTTATGTGGGAAGCAAAGGGCTTGAGGTTATCAGCGAACTTGCGGATGTGTACTTTGCAAACAATTATTTTGAATTTTTCGAGATAAACAACAGGCATGACTACATCGGCACAGAGCTTGCCTTTGTTGCGTATTTATCATCTCTCAGAAGGATTGCCGCCGAATCCGGCAACGTTACCGAATATCTCAGATTGAGCGGTCTGTCCGAAGATTTTATCAGATATCATATCTGCCATTGGGCGGAAAGGTTTTGCGAAGAAGCCTTTAAACATTGTTCCACCGATTTCTACAGAGGAGTTATGCACCTCACATTATCGCTTATTAATACAAAAGGAGGTTTTTGCGATGGGATTTCTTAATACTAAACTCACTGCTACCAAACTTGTTCTCATGTGCGCCGTATTTATGTTTGTTTCATTTAACGCTTTCGCCGTGGATTACCCTCTGGGTTCCGAAGGCATAAAAGCCGCTTCTTTCCCCGGTCCCGGTTTTTATTATGTTATGTATAACCAGTATTACACTTCCGACACAAACAGGGACAAGGACGGCGACAAAAAAGATATAGGATTTGATGTCGATTCCTATGCCATGGCGCATCGTTTCGTTTATGTTACAGACAGGAAAATACTCGGCGCCGATTACGGAATGAACGTAATCGTACCCGTGGTCAACGCGAATCTTAAAATAGATGCCGCAAAAGTTGACGAAAGCAGCTTCGGCGTTGGAGATATCACGGTTGAGCCTATCGTTATGGCATGGCACAGACCTCAGCAGGATGTAACAATCAGCCTGTCATTCCTTCTGCCCACAGGAGAATATGACGAAAACGACGCTCTTTCAGTGGGCGGGGACCACTACAATATAACAGCAACTGCAGGAACTACGCTGTTCACACCTGACAGGCTCTGGAGCCTTTCCGTACTGGCAAGGTATGAAAAACACTCTGAAAACAGATCGCAGGATCTCACATACGGCGACGATTTCTTCTTTGAGTGGGGCGCCGGCAGAAGCATCGGTCTCTTTGACGTCGGTCTGAGCGGTTATGCACACTGGCAGGTAACAGAGGACAGCGGCAGCGCCAAGACATCTGACGATCTTGACAGAGTATATGCGGCAGGTCCCGAAATTCAGGTGGCTATCCCGCAGATAAAAGGTCAGCTGAGGTTCAAATATCTGAAAGAATTTGATGCTGAAGATACAAAAGAGGGAGATGCCGTCTGGGTTACTCTGGTTAAAGCTTTCTAGAAAACGTATCGCCCTGTAGGTATGTTTTTATCAAATCAGGCGGAGTCTTTTGGCGGCTCCGCCTTTTCCGTTTTCGGTGTTACTGGTTGTTGTCGGGTCTTTTCGGAGGCATTCCGCTCGGCATACATGACATTGTCTGCTTCATCTGTTTGCAAACGCCTGTAAAGTTCTCTCCGCGCATACCTTTAAAACTGCATGCGGTTCCTTCGGTGAGATTGGCACATGCCGTAATCGCTTCTTTCGGAGGTTCGGGAGGTGTGGAGCCGTCAGGCGGCTGTGGCGGATTGTCCGATGCTATGGCTGAAAATGAGATGCAAAGTAGTGCTAACATGATAGTAATGAGCGATAATTTCATTTTCTTCTCCTTGAAGATCAGTTGAGAGATTATATTCCTTTCTGAGAACAAGTTGACTGTTTTTGTTGTGTCGTAATTATGTAAGTATTTTAGCCTTCTATTAATTCATAATTACCTGATTTAATTTGCATAATAATTTCATAGAATTTTTTTGGTGAATAACTGTCAATACAATCAAATAAACCAGCCTCCTTTTGGTTTATGTCGGGCGCATCAGGCAACGGTCAGCCGGATGCGCCTTTTTTTTGCGCTGCTTTGATTAATAGGTTTTCAGGCTATTTATTATCCGCCACCGAGTAGAAATGCCGTCCGCATAGGTCTAATAATCTCTGTGAACTAATAATTTTATCGCAGGGATATCAATAATGAACACTGAAAAAACCGAACCGAAACGGGGATTATGGCATATTATGTCACCCGTTATGGGCGAAATACGCATGGGTGTGTTTCTTGGCGGGCTTGCCTCCGCTGTTTCCATAGTCTCTCTGGTACTGATAGCCTATTCAGTTGCATCCGCAGCAGGTGAAAAACCTCTCGGATGGCTTGATCTTTCTGTAGAAACGGCTGTGCTGCTGCTTATCATAACTACAGTTGTTGCCTATATATCCAGAAGCATGGGGTTCCGGATATCCCATCTGGGAGCGTTTCGTCTGGAGGAGATTTTGCGGACGGAAATATCCGCCCATCTTTCCCGCGTTCCGCTTGGTTATGTCATAAACAGCGGTTCCGGCGCTCTGAAAAAAGTGATGCTTGACGACGTTAAGAATCTTCATGCTTTTGTTGCGGACACCACACCTTTCATCGGCAGAAGCTCCACGGCTCCTGTTGTGTCGATGCTTGTGATGTTTGTCATAGACTGGCGGCTGGCGCTTGTCTCTCTTTCCGTTCTGGCTGTCGGGGCGGCTCTTCTTTATACGGTCATGCGGGATTCCGTTGAACTGAGAAAGATGTACGACAAAAGTCAGGAAAGCGTTAACGCCGCGGTGATAGAGTACGTTCAGGCAATGCCAGTGGTCAGGATATTCGACGACGGCACCAGTTCATTCCGCAGATTCAGCGAGGCGCTTGAGAACTATCGTGTCGTTGTTAAAAAATGGATAACCGTAACGGGCGTTCCGGCGAAACTCGGTATGATGGTTTTAAGCCCGCTTCCCACCATTCTGGCAGTGACAGCGGCGGGGATATGGCTGATGGGCAGAGGTTCTCTGGACATGTTCAGCCTTGTTTCCTCAATACTTCTGAGCACGGGGATGTCGGATGCCATGATGCCCCTTATGTGGATATCCAATTTCGTAAAAAAATCCGAGGCGAGCGCTCTTCGCATACAGGATATGATGGACGTTCCCGAACTCCCTGAATCCGATAGACCGCAAATGCCTGCGGATGCCTCCGTTGAATTTGACAACGTGTCTTTCCGCTATGAGAACAGAGAAGAGTATGCTCTGAAAGACGTGAGTTTCAGGGTTCCGGCGGGTACCGTTACCGCTCTGGTGGGACCTTCAGGCGCGGGGAAAAGCACCGTTGCAAAGCTGATTCCCAGATTCTGGGATGTTGATCAGGGCAGTGTAAAGGTTGGCGGCAAGGATATCCGCAACATCGCCACCGAAACGCTTATGCAGACGGTATCTTTTGTTTTTCAGGACACCTTTCTTTTTAACGACACGCTGAAAGAGAACATCCGCATGGCAAATCCCTCCGCCACCGACGGGGAAGTGGTCAGTGCGGCGAAATCGGCACAGATACACGAATTTATCATGTCTCTGCCGGATGGCTATTCCACCATGGCAGGCGACAGGGGTGTGCGGCTTTCCGGCGGACAGAAACAGCGCATAACCATTGCGAGGGCAATACTGCACAACTCCCCCATTGTGGTTCTGGACGAGGCGACAGCATTTGCGGATCCGGAGAACGAGGAGGAGATAATCAAGGCGCTTGCTATGCTTATGAAGAATAAGACGGTGATAGTGATAGCTCACAGGCTTTCAAGCATAAAGGATGCGGATCAGATAGTTGTTTTCGATGGCGGAATGGCTGTCGAAAAAGGGCGTCACGATGACCTTGTCAGACATGGCGGAGTGTATGCGCGTCTGTGGCGCAGTTATGAGAACGCGCAGGCGTGGGATCTGCACAGGAACGGAGGCGGCAATGAAAGCAAATAAAAGATTTCTTACAGTTTATGAAACATATAAAGAAGCACAGCAAATATGCGGAGCGCAGGCTCCTAAGTACCGCAGAAGCGTTAAACTTTTCATTATAGCTTTCACCGCGCAGGGACTGTCTTTCGTATGTTTTCTGCCTCTGATGTATAACCTTTTTTCGGAAGAAGGCAATTCGGACAGGGCGTGGTTATGGCTGGGGGTTATGGCTCTGTGCATGGCTGTGGAGGTGGTTTGCCGGTGGTTTGCGCACAATTTCGATTATTCAGGCACCATTGTCGAGGTTACGCACAGTCTGCGGAGCAAACTCGGTGCAAAGCTCAGGGTCATATCCCTTGAAAAGCTCTACAAATACCGCACAGGAGACCTGAACTCGGTATTTTCGGCGAATGTTGACGAATCGGTCATGCATATCGGTGTTATCGGTTCTCTTTTGATACAGATAATTCTTGTCCCTCTGCTGGTGATAATCGCGGCGTTCGTGGTTGACTGGCGGCTGGGACTTGCAATGGCGGTTATACTGCCGCTTGGAATACCGCTTTATAAATGGCGCAGGCGTGCAAACAGAGAGGAAAAATATGAAACAGTTCAGGCTCACGCTGACGTTGAATCAGATATCATAGAATACACTCAGGGGCTTACTGTCTTAAGAGCTGTGAACATGACGGGAGCGAAGGCACAGAGGCTTCAAAGATCTGTGAAAACCCTCAGAAGAGTTCAGTCGGAAGGGCTTCTTAAAGGCTCAGTTCCTGCTGTGCTTCTGACCTCGCTGGTGGAGCTTGGGCTTCTTGCGATACTGATTCTGGGCGGTTTTTTCGTTCAAAACGGCAGTCTGCATGTGTACGTTCTGGCGGGACTGCTGATAGCCATAGCGCGTTTTGCGGAACCAATAGCGCTTTACATCAACGTCACCACGGTTTTCGATACAGTGCAGTCCGCTTTTGAAAGGATACGTTCCGTTCTGGGCGCAAAGGAACTTCAGGTTATTGCAGGAGAGAAAGCACCGGAAGGGTATGACATAGAATTTAAAAACGTAACCTTTACATATGACGGAGAGGATCAGCATGCAATAGAAGGGGTGTCTTTCAAAATCCCTTACCGTTCGCTTACAGCCGTTGTTGGACCATCCGGCTCCGGCAAAACAACTGTAACAAAGCTCATAATGCGCTACGGCGACCCGTCGGAAGGTGTTATAACCTTAGGCGGCGCGGATATACGCACCATGGAACAGTCCGCCCTGATGAAAAATATCTCCGTGGTCTTTCAGGACATTTATCTGTTTGACGACACAATCATAAACAACATCCGCATGGGCAGACCCGGCGCCACTGACGAAGAGGTGAGATGTGCCGCTGATTCTGCATACTGTCACGAATTCATAACAAGGCTGCCGGACGGATATTACACAAGAGTGGGCGATATCGGGGGCAGTCTTTCGGGCGGGGAGCGCCAGCGGATAAGCATTGCACGCGCGATACTCAAGAATTCGCCTGTGGTTATACTGGACGAACCGACTGCCGCTCTGGACACTGAGAGCGAGGAGGCGGTTCAGAAAGCGGTGGATGTTCTTGTCAGAGACAGAACGGTCATTGTGATAGCTCACAGGCTCTCCACCATAAAAGCGGCTGACACCATTTTTGTTATTGAGGGCGGCAGGATAGCCGAACAGGGAACTCACGAACAGCTTATCGCAAGAAAAGGGAAATACGCCGACATGTGGGACGCACAGCAGAGGAGCAAAAACTGGAATCTCGCTCTTCAGGAGGCTGTAAATGTCTGAAAGGAAAACGCCTTTAAAAAGTTTGATGCTAATAGGCTCACTGTATCTTACGCAGTACATGGGATTCAGCTTCTTTCTTGAGGCTCTGGTTGCCATCCTGCGCAAGAACGGAGCCTCGCTCCAGTCCATCAGCACTATATATCTGCTTGGCGTGTTCTGGCTTTTGAAATTCCTTTGGGCGCCTGTCATAGACAGGTTCTCACCTGTTAAAAGATGGAAATACAAAGGGTGGCTTCTTCTGTTTCAGATAGCAATGGCGGCAGTTTTTGTGACCACCGCGATGTTTGCCGTTATAAATGATCTTAAGATGGTTGTCGCCATGGGGATGCTGATGGGGTTCTTTTCGTCCACGCAGGATGTTGTAGCAGATGCGCTTGTTTACAGACTGCTCGCCACGGGCGAAAGGAGCGTCGGCAATGCCGTGAAAACAGCCGGAACAATGCTTGGCTGGATGCTTGGCAGCGGCGTGGGGCTTGTCGTCTACGCTCATGTGGGATGGGAAAGCTGTCTGTATATCCTTGCCGGAGTCATGTTTATTTCGTTCATGCAGATTTTGTTTTTCAAAGAACCCGAATTCACCGCCGTAAAATATGCGGAAACAGGGTACTGGCGGTACTTTATCCGCTTCTGGCGCAGTGAAAATCGCTCTTACTGGCTGGTGATTCTGATAATTTTCCCTATGGGATATACCGCCACACACGCCCTTATGACACCTGTGCTTGTGGACAGCGGTCTCAGGCTTGATGTGATAGGTCTGGTGGTCAACGTTATGGGCACCATTGTGGGTGCGCTCTCTGCTTTTCCCTCGGGATATCTGCTTAAAAGATTCGGTAAAAAAGCCGTTCTTATGGGGCTTTCTGGCATACACGCAATAGTGGCTCTGCTTCTTTTCATTCCACTTTCGGTTCACAACAGCCCTGTGCTGTCCGCTGTGTGCGTCTTTATGATAATGGGCGCGGCAGGTCCCGCGGCAACGGTTTTTTACATCATCATGATGGAATACGTTTCCGATGAAAAGCCGGCGACTGATTTTGCCATGCAGCACAGCATATATCTGTTTATAAGCTTCTTTTCGGGTTCGGTGGCTTCCGCATGTGCCGGAAAATACGGCTATGGAGCCGTTCTGGTGTCTGTTTCCGTGATGTCGCTGATATCCGTTCTTACGTTAAGAGGGTTGTATCATCCTGTTGTTAAAAAAGAATTATCGTCTGTGGAACTTGTTGTCACAGAACAGTGAGGTGTGTAATGAGCAATAAAAAAATTATCAAACCGCTGATATTTATAAACGTACTTTGTGTTGCCTCTATGATGTCGTTTCTGGCGGTGGTGGGACCAATTGTGCGTGAACTCGGGCTTATGGAGTGGCATGCAGGGGTATCCGTAGCCCTTGCGGGCGTGCTTTGGATTCTTACGGCGCGTTTCTGGGGCAGAAAAAGCGACTTTAAAGGCAGAAAACCCATTCTCCTGTTGGGTATATCCGGTTTTGCCGTTTCTTATCTGCTCCTCTCCCTGTTCATAAGTTTTGCGGTGAAAAATCCGCCTGCGGTGATAGTTTCCGTGATCCTTCTGGTAGGTACCAGAGGTCTGATAGGCGCTTTTTATTCCGCCATACCACCTGTTTCCGCGGCGCTGATAGCCGACAATACGGAGCCGGAGAAGAGAGCGTCCATGATGGCGGTTCTCGGTGCTTCAAACGGCATAGGCATGATAATAGGTCCCGCAATGGGCGGCGCGCTGGCTGTGCTTGGTCTTGCAATGCCGCTGTTTGCGGCGGCGTTCATGCCTGCTTTGGCGGCTATTACGGCATATTTTGTACTGGAAAGGGACAAACCCGCGCAGGCACAGCTAAGCGGGATATTAAAGATTACCGACAGCAGGCTCAGGCTGCCCATGGCGGCGGCGTTTCTGACCATGTACAGCGTTGTCACTTCTCAGGTCTGTCTGGGATTCTATGTAATAGACAAACTGGGGCTTGATATGACAGCGAGCGCAAAGGTCACTGGCTTTGCACTTTCCTGTATAGGATTCGCGTTCATTGCCGTTCAGATTGTTGTTTCAAAAGTGCGCGGTGTAACGCCGAAAACGTGGCTTAAGGCTGGCGCGTCCGTATCTGCGATAGGTTTTCTGCTGGTTTCGTTGTTCGCAGTTACGCAGTTTTCTCTTATCGTCAGTTTTTGTATTGCCACTGCCGGAATGGGGATGATATTTCCTGCTTTTCAGGCGCTTGCGTCCAATGCAGTTTCAAAAACCGAACAGGGTGCGGCTGCTGGAACGGTTTCTGCGGCACAGGGCATAGGCATCATAGCAGGTCCGCTTTTAAGTACGCTTTTTTACGGAATCGACCCCTCTCTGCCGTTTTTCGCGGCTGTGGCGGCATTTGCAGTTCTTACGGTTTATTCGTGGAAGAGCCGGGAGGTTGTTTATCTTGAAGAGCTGACCGCCGATACAAACTGACAGAATAGAAGGCTCCCCGCAGGGAGCCCTCAAACTTATGACAAAGCCAGTAAAATGAGAGATCGCGTCGTCGCATGCGCTCCTCGCGAAGACGTCAATTGCTGTCATTGCGAGGAAGCTGTAGGCTGACGCGGCAATCTCATTAACTTTTAACAAGTTTGTCAACCTGAAGGCTCCCCGCGGGGAGCCTTTTTCGTTAAAATCTGTAGTTGACTTCCATGCCAACGGTTCTCGGTTCACCCATATAGTTGAACGCTGTGCCCGAACCGCCGTCGCGCATCCATGTAAAGTATTCCTTGTCTCCAAGGTTTCTTACGAACAGATACACTTCGTATCCCTTATCAGATTCATATCCGATTTTTGCATTCATTATTTCGTATGCATCAACGGATTTTTCGGATGTATTGGCTTTGGTGTAGTAAGTTTTTCCTGTGTGCCTGATATCGAATATACCCACAAGCCCTGTGGAATGTCTGTATGAAACTCCCGCCGTACCTGTGAATTTCGGTGCGCCTATCATGTATTTGCCGTCATAGTTGACTGAATCCACAACAAAATCGTCATATTTTGCTTCCATAAGCCCGGCTGTTGCGAAGATATCCAACCCTTTTGCTATTCGCGCCGTCAGATCGGCTTCGACACCTGTGGTATGCGCTTTGCCGGCATTTTTAACTGCGAAAATGGTGGACGAATACAGCACTTCAAGCACCTGCATGTCGTCATAATCCGTGTGGAAAATATTTGCATTGAACATCACTCTGTTGTCGAAAAATTTAGATTTCATGCCTATCTCGTAGTTCATCGACTTTGTTTCATCGAATGATGCGTAGTCTTTATCCGCTGTTGTGTAGTTGAAGCCGCCGGGGGTGTAGCCCTGCGATACCAGCGCATAGAAATTAAGGTTTGAAGAGGCAGTGTATGTCAGAGACATTTTGCCCAGTGCGGCGGACCAGTCTTTGTCCACCGTGTAGCTGTCGTCTGACATCACTGTGCCACCCGCTGACATGATAAGTCTGTAGTCCATCTCCCTTTCGGTCTTTTCATACCTTCCGCCCAGTGTCAGCGCGAATCTGTCGGAAAACAGCGGCAGTGTCGTTTCAGCGAAAGCGGCAGTTGTTGTTGAATCCGTTACCGGCTTCCAGTCGTATTTGTAAGTGATTACAGTGTAATCGTACATGCTGGACATCTCGTTTACGTCCATTTTGCTTTTATCGTAATAAAGTCCGCCGAGCCATTTTATGCGGCTTTTATCCGATGAGGTGAAGCGCAACTCCTGAGAAAACGTCGGCAATTCAAAATCCTGCTGCCCCATTATGTATGCGCCGGACTGATAACCCATGAGGATAACTTCATCCGTGTCCACATTCTTGTAAGACGTAACGGAGGTGACGTTCACGCTGTCCAGAGCAAAATCCATATTGAGCTGTAACGTGTCGGTTTTTGACGTTGTGTCGTCATACCTGCTTTTGTCGAACCCGCTGTAAATATCGTATGTGGGGGTGTCGGAAAAAACAGTGGGAGTGCTGACACCCTTCGCGTCGTTGTGGGTGTATTTCAGCATTATGTCGCTTTTTTGTGAGGGTGTCGCGCGCAGTTTTGCGGAATAGTAGTATTTTTCCGATTGATCGACATGTTTTGTACCGTCGGGGGTATTGTCTTTGATATAGCCGTCGGTCTGTTCATACCCGCCTGAAAGTCCGAAATACAGCTTATCCTTCTGTACGGGTCCTGAAACCGCGAACTTAGTTTTGAAAGTATCGCGCTCCTCAACGGTGAATCCGATGTTTCCTGTGTAGACGTTAGACGGCTTTTTTGTTACGACGTTTATGGCGCCGCTCATGGCGTTCTTGCCGTAAAGCGTTCCCTGCGGTCCTCTGAGAATTTCTATGCGTTCGATATCCTCAAATGTGAAGTTGTACCCGAAGTTGCTGTCACTGGGCAGTCCGTCCACATTCATCACCATAGGGCTTGTCGCCAGAAATTCGTTTGAAGTCATGCCTCTGGAAACGATCCATGTCTGATTCAGTCCCCAGTTCGTGTCGATCATGACGTTCGGAACGTACCTGCCCACATCCGCCATGTTCCTCATCCCCGTATCCTGAACGAACGTATCGGTCATAACATTCATTGGAACGGCGACTTTCTGTGCGTCCTCAGCCCTTTTTTCCGCGGTAACGGTAATCGTTTCAAGCTGCAGATCATCTGCAAAACAAACGCTTGATAACAGCGCCATAATAGCCATGACGCCAATAATCCGAAAATGCCTCATAGTTCTAACCTCCTGAATATTAGGCATTTTCATCGTATATTTTCCGTTTTGTTTTCTCTGCTCTCAAACGGATTGAAAGTTGTTTTAAACGGAGTACCTGATTCGGCTTTGTGTTATGTCGCTTTTGACATGGAACAGCATCTGCCCCGGGGTAACGTTGAAGTGCTTTTTGAAAGCCTTTATAAAGTGGCTGACGTTGGTATAGCCGACAGTCCACGCAATTTCGCTGACAGAATATTCGCCTGTTTCAAGCATCATCTTTGCTTTTGCCATGCGTTCCGTCTGAATGAATCCGTAGACAGTCACACCGAAGACCTCTTTAAAACCTGCCTTGAGTTTAAAATCGTTTATGCCTGAAAATCTAGCCAGTTCGCTGATGCTGGGCGGCGTTTCCAGATTTTCGGAGATGTATTCGCAAAGAGCCCGTATCTTGTTCACTTCGCCGGGCTGAAGAACAGATTTTTTCACGGGTTCGCATCCGGTCAGGAAAAAATCCGAAAACACGCTGCTGAGTATCTCGAAAACTTTTGATTTGATAAAAAGCTTTCTTTTAGGTGATGCCAGCGAACAGCCAAGTATGGATCTCGCAGTGGCAAGCATTATAGGTGAGGCGGGTTGGGATATCTCATAGAATTTGTCGTTGTCGCCGAAGTAGTCCTGCATATCTTCCCTGACAAGGTGCATCTCGTCTTTGAAATGCACTCTGGCAAAATTGCGGTCGAAAGCGATGCTGACAGCCTGTGTGGGTTTGCCTTTGTCTTTTATGGTTCTGCCGGAAGTGTTGTTGGATTTTGAAATAATGAGAGAGTTGCCTTTTTTATTCTCTGTCATCAGTTCTTTGCCGTTCTTGTGAAAAAAGGATATCAGATCCGATTCGAGGGTTATGCCGAAGCCGAGGGGACACTCGCTGACATCGTATTCCATGACCATTTCGACTTCCGAAGGGATGTCTATAATGTAGACATAAAGCCCGCTTTGTATCTGTAGCTGTTCGACATATTTGCTTAAACCGAACATTCTGAAAATGTGATTGCTGACATTGATACTGTCGTATTCACCCTCGCTGTTTCTGAACCTGTAAACAGCCGCGTCCTTTTCTGTCACAATATCCATAACGGGGAAAGTTTCCTGCATCTTTTCATCCTCCCGCACAGCGTAATAATTTGATAATAATTATCATACGATACTGTTGCCTGTGTCAAGCAAATAATGATATTGACTATCAAAATCATTTAATACATAATCCGGTAACAAGGGAGGCGTTTTATGAGTTGTTCTTCTTGCAGTGTTGTTATGAATATCGGTTCGTATGGCGCAGTTTCCATGCAGAATATACCCGAACCGATACTTAAACATGAAAATCTGGGACAATATATAGAGACAGTGTACGTTCAGCCGGGGGTGATACTATATGTTCTCCGCATCCCCGCGGAAAAGGCTGTGGACATCAGCTTCGACGTACGCGGCGGGCTTCTGACCTTTGAATGCTGGCTGAAAGGCGAGTTGGAATACAGGTATAAAACTGAAAGCGGCGGAATGGGATTCGACCATGCGCAGGCGGGGTACGTCATGGCAGGAACGGCGGGCGTGGAGACGGGTTTTCTGCATAAACCCGCCGGAATGGCAGTTGAGATGGTGAAGCTGTCTTTTGAACCCTCCGTATTTGAAATGATATTGGAAAGGGTCTACGGACTTAAGATACATGACGCGCCGGAGTTGTTCTCCGTTATAAGCGACAGCCGGAACAGGTTTATGAAACTGCCGCAGACGGCATCAGTTGAAGCGGCGGCAAAGAGCATAGCCGAGTGCAGGCATATTCAGCCCCTGAGAAATCCTGTGATAGCCAACCTTGCCAACGGGCTTATATATACCATTCTTTCGGATATCCTTCTTCGCCGCAGTGCAGGTTCATTCGGAATACAGCCGGGGGATCTGGAAAAGTTTTACAGCATAAAATTCATGATAGATGAAAACCTGTGTGAGCCGCTTTCTCATTGCCAGATAGCTAAACGGGCGGGCATAAACGAATTTAAACTGAAAAACGGCTTTAAAGAGGTGTTCGGCACCACCGTCAACGGATATATGATCCAGCAGAGGATGAACAAGGCGCGCAAGATGCTGGAATCCGGCGGGACAAGCGTAAGCGAAGCGGCGTGGAGTATCGGATATACCAACGTCAGCCACTTCATATCGGTATTCCGTAAATACTTCGGAGTAACGCCTGGTAAATTTCTTATGGACATGAAGCTGAAACTTGGCAGTCATGCGGTCGGTACTTCCGTTTAGCATTATTTCTGCTCCCTTTGCAGGTAGAATTGAGGCGGCGGGAAAATATACTCTGCTTCATTGAACAAACGGAGGTTCAGATGAGCAGATTATTTTTAGCAGTCTTCCTGCTGATAGCCGTTTCTGCGGCGGCGGAAGAGGTGGTTCTTGAACCCATAGAGGTGACCGCCAACAAAATGTCGCAGGACGTGCAGTCCCTGCCTGCGGGGATAACGGTCTTTACAGATCAGAGTGTTGCGGACAAGGGTATTGCCCAGACCAAGGATATCTTTGAACGCACGCCGAACATGTATCTCACCAAAATGGGTCCGCTGGGTTATGAAAATATGGCGTCTGTCAGGGGTATCACCTCCTTCATGACGGGAAGCCCGGTTTTAAGTTTCTATGTGGACGACGTTTACTATCCCGGGTTTGATATAAACCTGCTGGATGTTGAGCGCATAGAGGTTCTGCGCGGACCGCAGGGTACCATATACGGCAGAAATTCCGAGGCGGGCGTTATCAACATCATCACAAAACAGCCTTCAAACGAATGGAGCGGAACGCTTGGCGCTTCATACGGCAGTTACAACACCTACGAAACGAATTTCAGCGGCAACGGGGCGCTTATCAAAGACAGGCTTTTTGTCCGCACTGCTTTGAAATACACATCGACAGACGGCTATTTCGAGAACAAATACGACGGCTCTGACGATGTTGACAAGGCAACCGCATTTGACGGCAAGCTCGCCCTTACGCTTGTTCCCGACAGCGCATGGAAGATAGGGCTTAAGATTGACGGACAGAAATACGACAGCAACTACGCTGAGTTCAACACCTTCGACAGCGTTAAAGACGGCGATTTCGATGTTGATGTGAACGAACCGGGCAGTGTGGAGAGGGACGCATACGGTATCTCTCTGAAAGCGGATCGCGACGGAAAGGGCGGGAAATTTTCGTCTATCACCAATTTCAGAAATGAGGAATACGACAGTCTTAACGATCTTGACTTCACTTCATACGATGTAATGGAGCTTTCAACATATAAAAAGACCGATTCGTTCAGTCAGGAATTCAGGTATATATCCGGCGGCAGCACTTCGCCTCTGCGTTTCACGTCCGGTCTTTATTTCTATAAAGAGAAAGAGGAACAGAAAGTCGGATTCAACATGACATCCTACAGCATTCTGTCCATGAGATATGGTGACACGGACACAACAGGTGCTGCCGTTTACGGTCAGGCGGACTATACTGTCGGAAAATTCGTGCTGACAGCGGGGCTTCGATATGAAAACACGCAGAAGGATTTTGACTACCGCTGGTCGGGCGGCAGTATGATAGGCTATACAGACACCGACGGTTCCACCGATAAATCATTTGACGCAGTTCTTCCAAAAGCGTCTTTGACTTACAATTTCACAGACAATTTCAGGGCGTTCGTAAGCGCATCCAGAGGTTTCAGAAGCGGCGGTTTCAACCTGAATTCAGACGTGGGCAGAGAATATGATTCCGAGTTCACATGGAACTACGAAGCGGGTGTTAAGGCGGAACTTCTGAACAGGAAGATGATGATC
This sequence comes from Deferribacterales bacterium, assembly GCA_050251945.1. Lineage (GTDB taxonomy): Bacteria > Chrysiogenota > Deferribacteres > Deferribacterales > Geovibrionaceae > Seleniivibrio. Next base: position 199,633 of record JBFWLW010000004.1, read on the forward strand.
AGCGCGTCTGTGTTCCACATAGACTGGACGGATATGCAGGTTGAACTTCCTTCCTATCCTGACTTTGTAATAGAGAATGCGGCGGAAGCGAAAAGTCAGGGCTTTGAGGCGGAGATAAGATATCTCCCTGTGGGCTGGGCGGAAGTTTATGCCGGCGTGGGTTTTGTGGACGCGGAGTTTGAGGACTATGAAACCACTTCGGGTGACTATTCCGGTAACAAGGTACCGAACGTTCCCGCTAACACTTTTAACCTCGGAACGATTTTCAGATTTCTCGACAACTGGTTCGTGAACACCGAAATGACGGGTGCCGGAAAGATAGAGTATGACTCAGAGAATTCTATGCACCAAAACTCATATCAGGTGGTCAACGCCAAGATAGGATACGAGACCGAGCGTTTCGATGTGTATCTGTGGGCGAAGAACCTGTTCGATGAAGCGTACGCAACCAGAGCATTTGAGATGAGCGGAGAATGGTATGCAAGAGCGGGAGACCCTCGCACAATCGGCGTGAATATGAATTACAGATTCTGAAAATATCTATCGTGCGCCGCTGTCTTTGCGGCGCACTCAGTTTTTTGACAAACTAAAGCTTTATACAAAACAATTAGACTGCTTCGGACTAAAGCCCTCGCAGAGACAGTTTTGTCTTCGCGAGGAGTATTTCGACGAAGCGATCTGATCCGCAGGCTATGCGTGTGAGACTGTTTTGCTTTACTCAACCAGCAGAAGGCTGTCGGAGCAAAACGTAGAAATGCAGAACCTGTTTCGGCATCGTCTGGTTCTATGCATTATTATTTTCATTATTGCATATCCGGATTTTAAATAAAACATCACAGCGGCATCAGCCATATAAAAAATAACCCATTATTTAAAAGTATATTACACCGATTTCCGCGGCAAAAAGCCTGTTGACACCTGTGCAAGTCTGAAAGATATTAGAAAATACAACGGTTTAAGGCAGGGCTTTGATTTATTTTCTAAACACCAGAACGAGGAAAATTCAATGCCGTGCGGAAATAAACAGAGCAAACAGACTGAGTTCAAAGAGAACAATAATCAAATAATCCAATCACACGTTGAGGCTGTTAACAAATGCCGCAGCCACGAATGCCGCGCCAAGGTCTTTCCTCTGCTCTATCAGATGAGCAGTGTCATAGCCGAAAGCTCCGACCTGTCGCACACACTCATAATCCTCCGCCGCATAATGAAACGCGAAATGAAGATGGTCTGCGGAATGATATGCCTATGTCACCAGCGCACGGGCAGAATCTTTATTCACGACAGCTTCGGACTGACGGAAGCTGAGGAATCCAAAGGCATTTACGACATGGGCGAGGGTATAACGGGTAAAGTTGCCGAGACGGGCAAACCTGTCATGCTTTCCCGTGTGAGCGACGAACCGACCTTTCTACACCGCACCCGCGAGCTTAAATACGGCATAGATCAGGAACTGTCTTTTATCTGTGTTCCCATCAAACGCGGGCAGAAGGTGCTTGGCACCATCAGTGCGGAGCGGATATACGACAGCGCAAAGCTTCTCGAACAGGATGTCGAATTGCTTTCAACATTTGCAGGGGTCATAGCTCCTGTGGTTGACCTGTATCTGATGGAGAACGTCGACAAGCCCATGCTGGAGCGGGAGAACAAGCGCCTTAACGACGCTCTTAAAAAGCGGTTCAGACCGTCAAATATTATCGGCAATTCAAAAGCCATGACAGAGGTTTATAACTATATCGGCAAGATAGCCGCCACAAAGACCACGGTGCTTATTCTTGGTGAAAGCGGAGTGGGCAAGGAACTTGTGGCGGGCGCGATACATTATAACAGCCCCCTTTCGGAAGGTCCGTTCGTTAAATTCAACTGTGCGGCGCTTCCGGAAAATATCATAGAGAGCGAGCTTTTCGGTCATGAAAAGGGTTCGTTCACAGGAGCGGTGGCTCCGCGCATCGGACGTTTTGAAGAGGCGGATGGCGGCACCATTTTTCTGGATGAAGTTGGCGAGCTTTCCCTCGCCATGCAGGCGAAACTGCTTCGCGTGTTGCAGGAAAAAACGTTTGAGCGTGTGGGCAGCAACAAGTCCGTTAAGGTGGATATACGCATAATCGCCGCCACAAACCGCAACCTGTCGGATATGGTCACAAACGGAACGTTCCGCGAAGACCTGTATTACAGGCTTAACATCTTTCCTATGACAATTCCGCCCCTGCGCGACAGAGACAGCGACATAATCATCCTTGCCGATCACTTTGTGGCTCACTATTCAAAAGAGCAGAAGAAAAAAGTGAAACGCATTTCAACACCTGCCATAAATATGCTGATGAGCTACCACTGGCCGGGCAACGTGAGGGAGCTTGAGAACGCAATTGAGCGCGCGGTGATACTTTCGGAGGACGAGGTTATCCACGGCTACAATCTTCCGCCGTCGCTGCAGAAGCCGGTGCTTTCCGAGACCGCCTCGCAGGGCGGACTGGAGGCGAAACTTGCAGTCGTTGAATATGAAATGCTTGTGGAGGCGCTGAAAACTCATAACGGGAACATATCAGAAGCCGCCGAAGAACTTGGCGTGACACGCAGGATATTCGGTCTGCGGCTTGCCAAATACAAAATAGATTACAGGGCATTCCGCTGAGATACGGATCTTTCAACTACTGCAATCTGCCGCCGTGGGTCATTGCGTCGAGGCATTTCAATGAAAATCCTCAGACAATAGAGATTCAGGGGGTAAGGGAGAATAACCGCTTCCTGTTTGCGAAGCTGAACGCAATCCCGCACAGGGAGGAGAGGGCGCAGTTTTTTATAGATTATATGTCGGTGAGGTTTCACCTGCACCACTGGGAGGAGCAGAACACCGATGCCGCCAGAATGAGTATCCGCAACAGTTATATGCGTTTTCTGAAAGGCTGGATGATAGATTCAAACTCCATAGCGGGTGCGGTTCTGAAACACTGGGTGGAAAGACGCATAGGCATCAGCCCCACATACCACAACGCCTGTATAAATGATATAAATTCCGATGAATATTACAGCTATATGGTTGACGCCATGAATGGAAGCGTACACACCAGTGCCATAGATTCCCAGCTCGACCTGCTGTATGAATACTGCCAGTTCGAGCTGAGAAAGTTTCGCCCCCGTCCGGAGCTCTTTACGTTGTTCAGGGGAACACACGATGCGGAAGAATATGAAATTCTGGAAGAACCCGGCGGACGGGAGCAAATCGTACGTCTTAATAATCTCGTTTCATTCACCGACGAATCCGAACGCGCATGGGAGTTCGGGCGTACGGTGTGGCGGACACTTGTTCCGCCCTCAAAGATATTTTATTTCAGCGGGCTTCTGCCCGGAAGCATCCTTAAGGGCGAAAACGAGTATATGATAATCGGCGGCGAATACCGCGTTAAGCGTATGCGTTAATGAGACTGCCGCGCTGCACTCGCAGAGACGAAAAGAAAAGTCCGTCTTCGCGAGGAGCTTCAGCGACGACGCGATCTCATACTATTTTTTTGAGCAGGTCGTCGCACCCTGCGCACTCAACCCTTCTGGGCATGGTGGGCAGCGGGACTGCATATTTCGGGGTTCTTGTGCTGCGGCTTTTAAGCCATTCAATATATTCAGCCGGAAGACCTTTTTCCTGCGCGCCTGCAATGATGATATCCATATACGGCTTGGAGGGGGTCAGCTCCACCCCGAGCATATTTTTCTTATACATAAGGGGGTAATGTACGTTTCCGTTTACATCTGTCACAACTGCCGGATAGTGGAAATACTGTCCCGCCCCGTCAAGCCTCACATCCTGATATGCATCCATTTCAAGCCCTTCGTATGAGGACATCCTGTAAACGATACCCCACACGTCCTGCTTTTTATCAGGTACAAGCGTTTCCTGCGCACCGTCCCATATGTGGGTATAGCCGAAGAACGCCAGCCTGTGTCCGGTCAGCTTTGCCACGGCAACGAACTCCGGTGCGAAGCATCTTGTTTTGATATATTTTTCAAACATATCAGCGCCGTAGGCGAAATACAGCCTATGCTCTCTGGAATAGTTATCAACCACAGCAGCCTCCTTTGCGCATGCTTCCGCCTCCGCATGAACTGAGGGGAACGGACGGTGCGCATGAAGAACAGGCGGAGTTTCCGCCGTCTTTCGGAACCACCACGACACGGATACCGTTTTTGCTGAGTGTCTTTGAATGTACCGCAACGTTCAGCTTATCCGCATCGCTCTCAAGCCATCTCGGGATATGCTCGCATATGATCTCAAGGCTTTTGTATCCGCCCCTCATCAGGAAGGGCAGAAGTATTTCCCTTGAGTTCAGTTTCGTATAGGTCTTAAGTGTTTCCACAAGATTTATGTGGTATTTTCCGGCGCACTCGCTGCCTTGCAGTACGGGTTCCGGAGCCACAGCCATGGACTCCAGCAGCTCTCTTTCCTCTTCCGAGGCGATGTAGCCGAGAACGTCGTAAACGTTTCCTTCGGAGCGCCACGTTTTTATGCCGACGCTTTCAAGTATGGCGTTCATAACGCCTGTCATGTCCTCTGCGATGAGGACGGAACAGCCGCCGAACATCCCGACGGTATCTTTAAGTATGGACTGGAGCTGTTCAAGGTCTTCCGCCTCGTTCACATCCATAGAGAGGTCTGCAACCTCTGTCCATTCTTCCTCAATCTGATCATAGAGCCTGACGCTCCCTTTCTGTTTCAACCCTGTAATGATGTTTTCGGGGTCAACGTATGCCGCAAGACGCATGTGTCACCTCGCATTAAACGCCGTGTTTCTTACCCTTAATGGATTCTATGTCGATGCGTATCACCGCTGTGCCTTTAAGGCTGTTCAGAGGGTACTCGAACTTTTTGTCGGTGAAGAGCGCAACTATCATATCCAGCGCTTTTATTTTTTCCGCCTCGTCCTCAACGAAAACTGCGTTTCCAAGACCGATGACGGTTCTGTGTTTTGCTTCAAAATCGCACGCCTTGTCGCTTTCGATCACTCCATTGTCAATTGAAACGCTGAAGCAGACGAGGCTGTTCTTTTTCATTATTTCTATCTTCGTTCCTGCCATGGCAGAGTGGAAATATATTGCTGCGCCGTCGTAGGCATAGAAAACAGGAACGGTGAACGGGACGTTGTTGTCCGCAAGGGCAAGGTTCATCACCTGTCCTTTCTTAAGTATCCCGGCTATCTCCGCCATGTCGGTTATCTCGCGCTGTTTTCTTCTCATAGGTCCGTGGTTGGGGTGCATAACAATTCCTCCGATAATAATTTAAAAGAGCGGCATCCGGTGGTAAAAGGGATGCCGCAAAGCAAACCTTACCACATGGCGAGAATCCACTCTCTGTCTTTTTTATACTCCATGTCGGTGAAAAGTACATTAGCCATCTCTTCCGCAAGCCAGACAGCGCCGTTGTAACCCACTTTTGGGTGGCGGTAGTAACCTGCTCTGTCGTACACGGGGAAGCCCACTCTTACCATGGGAATATTGTTGTCCACCGGTATGTAGCGTCCTTTGGAGTGACCGAGGATGAGGTCAATCTCAAGCCCTCTGTTTTTTATTCTGTCTTCAAGTTCCCAGAGGTCGGCATTAGTTATGACCTCCATGTCAAACTCCGCGTGTTCTTTGATAGCGAGCAGACGCGGGTCTTTGGCATAGTTGGGGTTCTCGTCGCCTATCAGCAGAAGAACGGGTTTCATGAAGAGGTCGAGGCAGAACTCCGCAAGACCGATGGCAAGATCCGGATGTCCGTATATTGCAACCTTTTTGTCTGCGAAGAACATGTGTGCGAGATCCTGAAGCGCGTCGATAGCTTTTCCGCGTTCACGCACCAGCGATTCGGGTATGGGTTTTCCGGTGAGTTTTGAAACGTTCTTAAGGAACGTGTCCGTGTTTCTGATGCCGATAGGCGTCGGACCTATTATCGTGGGTATCTCAAACTTGTCGCGGAGGTATTCCGCGGCTTTTCCGCCTTCGTATTTGTTCAGCGCGATTGTGCCGATGGCGTTTGCGGTACCCTGCATATCTTCAATTGTCGTGTTGCCGTGGGAGACAGCGCTCTTGTCGGGCATAAGGGGAGAGTCGAAATTCTCTATCTCGAAAAGGACGGTGGCATCCACATCCATCATTTTAAGCAGGTGTTTCAGTTCCTTAACGTCGCCCGGATCGACCCAGCCGGTGATAAGGTTCAGCTTGCCGTTGCACTCGTCAGTTTTAGCCGCGAAGTGTTTAATAAAGGCTGTGACCGCAGCGTCGTAGCCGGACGTCTGGGAACCTTTGAAACTGGGCGTATGCACGGGGATAAGGTGAACTTCCCTGTCGGCATATTTAGTCGCCAGAATAGTCTTTTTAAGTTTTCGCACAACACCCTCAACGTCGTCACCGATGATCTCTGTTGAACAGGTGGTGATGATGGGTACGACTTTGACGTGGGGGTAGCGCTCGAGAAGAACGTCAACCGCTCCCTCGATACGGTGTACCGCGCCGAGCACCGCCGCATCTTCGTGAAGTGAAGAGGATGCGATGTCAAAGTTTTCGTTAAGATGCTGTGAGAACAGCAGACGGACAAACATAACACAGCCCTGTCCGCCGTGAACTATTGCTGTGCAATCCTCAATGCCTATGCTGGCGTATTGTGCGCCTGCCGGCTGGCAGGTCACCATAGGGTTGATTATACCTACCCTTTCTTTGCTTTTTATTTCACATGACATAATTAGCTCCTATTAGCTGAAAAGATCGCTTCGTCACCTTGTTCCTCGCGAAGACGTCTCTGCGAGGAAGTGAAACTGACGAAGCAGTCTGATCTTATTAATACAGTTTCACCGTGAGTTCTTCGTTGAGCGAGCCGTGGATAGTAACGTAGTCAATACGCTCTTTCAGCCCGTCCATCATAACGGCGATGTCCTCTTTGCCCATTTCGTTCACCCACGGAAACTTGGTCTTAAAACCGTCCGCAAGGAACTTGGCGTCCACCCAGTAGCATTTCAGTTCGGGTGTGCTGAGATCCGGCTGTTCGCCCAGAAGCATCGTTTTTGTTATCCCGAGTATGCCGTTGTTCTGGTTTTCCCTGTCCCATGCTCTTGAGTGGAACTGCCAGAGGCACCTTTGCATGATATAGTTTTCAAGAATTGCGATTCTTTCTTTCATTTCCATGTTGTTCTCCTCAGACAGCCGCATCAGCCGCAGGCGCATCGGGTGCGGGAAATTCATATTTTTTGCCTCTCAGATGCGTTACGATGTCCATTTTGCCTGTGTACATATGCTCGGTGTGCAGTTCCTCTCTCGGTACGCCGGGGTCGGAAAGCATGGTTCTTGTCATGAAGCCTTTGCCGGTGTCAAAGTCGTCCTTGCTGATGTCTATTGCGGCGAGGCTCATGACGGGTGAGTAGATGGCATTGTAAAGGTCGCGGGCAAGTCTGACCCAGCCCTCGAAACCTTTGTAGGGCCCGTTGTGGTATGCGTGAATGTTCAGATAGGGGATGCCTATCTTTTTGGCAACCTCACCTGGGCGCATGCCCGTCAGGATGCAGTCGGGTTTAAGCATCTTCATAGCCTCAAGAGCTTCAAGCTCGTTGGGGTCGTCGATGGCAAGCGCGCCTTCGGAGCATCTTGCGATACCTTTTTCAAAGTCGCCCTGATGTCCGAATTTTGAATAGACGGAAACGACTTTAACGCCCATCTCCTCTTCAATGACGTGCGCCCAGTGCCACAGCTTTGACCCGCCGGGCCACAGGCATATCTTTTTGCCTTTAAGGCGTTTTGCATACCAGTCGAGTTCGGGTTTCCATCTTGCGACCTCTTCGTCGATGATTGCTTTGGCTTTTTCAACGCAGTCGTCGCCGAAGAACATAGCCACTTTCATGAGAGATTCCGCGAGGAGGTCAAACCCGAAACCGTCGATATCCAGACGCGGTGTGCCGTAACGGACGCGCAGTTCGTTGCAGATATATTCTGCGGAGCGTGCGCACTCCAGAACGTTCAGGTCTGCTCTGTGCATTGCGCGCAGGTCGTCATATGAACCGTTTCCTGTGAACGTTGAGATGAGCTGTATGCCCATCCTGTTGAAATAGTCTGCCATTATTTCGCAGTCGCCCTGAATGTTGTAGTCGCCGACGTAGTTGATGGTGTATTTACTTTTTATTTCAGGCTCGACAGTGCCGACCTTGTTGTTTATCCATGCGATGTTGATCTTATGGTGACCGCCTGTCTGGCTGGTTCCGCCGAAACCGGGCGCGTTGCATACGAATATGTCGACGCCGGGGCGTTCTTTCATGATCTGTTTAGCAATGGCGTCCATATCGTCGCCTATCAGCGCGGAAGCGCATGTCTGATACAGGGTCATTCTGTTGATTTCAGGAAACGCGTCAAACGCTTCATGAATGTTCTGTTTCAGCATTTTTTCCGCGCCGAAGACAACGTGCTTCTCTTTCATGTCGGTAGCGAACGTGTATTTAAGCTGATAATTGTCATTATCGCTTATGTACCTCTTTGTCTGCCATGTGTCGTATGTGCAGCCCATGGGTCCGTGGCTCATGTGGATAACGTCCTTCATGGGGGTGCCGATAACGTGTTTGGCGCCGCAGTATGCACATCCTCTCTCTGTTATGGTGCCTGGAACCGTGTTCAGGTTGCCAAGGGGCAGAGCTGATGTGATATCTTCGCCCGGTCCTTTAATGACTGCGTGTTTTTCCCTGTCAGGGAGCATCTTGCTGCATTCAAAAGTATGATAAGGCATAATCAACCTCCCTTAGTCGATAAGACCGCATTTTGCCACCATAAGCTCAAGCTCGCTCATGGGCAGCGGTGTGGGGATAACGAACATTTCGTTCTCTATTATTTTTTTGGCGAGAGTTGCGTATTCTTTTGCCTGATTGCATTTTTCATCGAACTCAACCACCGATTTTTTGTTGAACTCCGCTTTCTGAACCACGTTGTCTCTGGGAACAAAGTGGATCATCTGTGTGCCGAGCGCCTTTGTGAACTCCTGCATAAGCTCAAGCTCTCCGTCAACTTTACGGCTGTTGCATATGATTCCGCCAAGGCGGACGCCTGACTGTTCGGCATATTTAAGGAGACCTTTTGCGATGTTGTTAGCCGCGTAGATAGCCATCATCTCGCCGGAGCAGACGATATAAACTTCTTCTGCCTTGCCGTCTCTGATGGGCATTGCGAAACCGCCGCACACAACGTCACCCAGAACGTCGAAGTAAACGAAGTCAAGGTCGTCGGTGTATGCGCCAAGCTCTTCCATAAGGTCGATGGCGGTGATAACGCCTCTTCCCGCACAGCCCACGCCTGGTTCCGGACCGCCGGATTCAACGCAGCGGATGTCTTTAAAACCGCTTCTGACAACGTTGTCCACGGTTATCTTGTCTTCACCTATGTCGCGGAGAAGATCCATCAGGGTGTCCTGAGGCATGCCGCCGAGGATAAGTCTTGTTGAATCCGCTTTGGGGTCGCATCCGTGGATGAAAACCTTTTTACCGTAAAAATGCGCCATAGCTGCCGCTGTGTTCTGCTGAGTTGTGGATTTGCCTATCCCGCCTTTTCCGTAGAATGCAATTTTTCTGCTCATTGCCGTCTCCTTTGATTTTTTTTACCGATTTGTAATTTGTTACCGGTATTATGTTTTACGGAAGATATAAAAGCAGTATGTGTGCCACATAACGTACACAAATTAGGAGCTTTTTGGTGTGAAATAACGCTTTAGACTTGCATGTCAATGAGTTGAAAAATTGCAGAAATTGTAATGTTTGTTACAAATCAGACGGGTATCGAAGTGTTTTATCGTAAGGTTTATTCCGTTTTGGTACATTCTCTGTTTTTTCTGTACATAAATGTACAAAATCAAACTTAGGTCATATATCATGAATAATGCCGCATATCAAAGACTGAGACTGCTTCACCCTTATGGGGTTCGCAGAGACTTGACCTTTGCCCCGTCTTCGCGAGGAGCGGAGCGACGCGGCGATCTCTTTTTAAACCTCCCTTTAGTTAAAGGAGGGGGTAAGACGGCATGACATGTGAAAAATGCTCTAGCGGAGAAGTGCCTCCACCAGAGGCGCCGCAAGTACGTTCACCGCGCCCACAAGTACCATAGTGAGACCGGATATGGCACCCACCTCGCTGTCGATCTGGTGCGCTTTCGCGGTTCCGACGGCGTGCGCGCCCATGCCGAAAAGACTGCCTTTGGCTATGGTTGACCGCAATGGGAGGGATTTGAGCAGTATTTCGCCTATGGTTGCGCCGAACAGTCCTGTTATTATCACAAACACGGCGGTAAGCCCGGGGACACCGCCTATTTCACCTGAAACTATCAGCGCGAAAGGGGTGCTGAGGGAACGGGGCAGAAGACTGATACGGAGCTGGTCGCTGAGTCCGAACATGTCTGCGAGGAACCAGCTTGAAAGCATGGCGGTCACACTGCCCACCAGTACGCCGCCCATGAGTATGAGCCAGTGTTTCCTTATCAGTTCACGCTGTTCGTATATTGGAATGGCAAACGCAACCGTTGCGGGAGCGAGCATAGCGAGCATCCAGTGGGTACTGCTGATGTATTCCCTGTATGGTACCCTGAAAACCAGCACCACGATTATGAGCAGGATGGGCGCTGTCATAAGCGGCGATGACCACCACGCATGAAAACGTCGGTTGACCAGTTTTCCCGCATGATAAAGCGCAATGGTGAGCGCCGACCAGAATATTATGTGAACGATGTACATATATGTTCTCCTTAACCCTGCCCGCGTGCCAGATACCGGTAGACCATGTCCACAAACAGAGCCGTTACCGCCATCACTATTGCAGTGCTTAGCAGTATCACAGCAATAATCTTAAATCCCAGAGTGCCGAAAAGCTCAGGATGGTCAAGCACCACGGGAACAGCCGGAACGAAGAACAGGAGCATTTCGCCAAGAAACCATTTTGCGCCCAGTCGCACGCTGTGGACGCTAATCTGTTTTGTGACGAGAAGCGCCACGACAATAAACAGACCTATGATACTTCCCGGAACGCTGATGCCCGTCGCTTTTGCGGCGGCAGTGCCCATGAGCCAGAAGAGCATTATTATGCCTATCTGGGTGAGCATATTTGTGCGGCAGTGCCTGCGAAGCACTATTGAACCTGTTCTGAACATCTTTTTTCCCTCTGTCCTTTTGAATATCCTTGAAATATAGTCCTTGAAGATGTATTCGTAAAATGAATTATAAGAATATAATTAAGTCATAAAAGGAATAGTTATGGAGCTTAGAAATATCAGGGCGTTTGTGGAGGTTGTCAGACAGGGCGGATTTTCAAACGCCGCAAAAAAAGTCTTTGCAACTCAGTCAACCGTGAGCAAGGCTGTGAAACAGCTTGAGGACGAGCTTGGCGTTCTGCTTCTGGACAGGATAGGACACAGCTTTAAGCTGACGCAGGCAGGGGAGGTTGTGTTCAGACGCGGATGCACCATGCTTGATCAGGGCATTGAGATGCAGTCGGAGCTTGAGGAACTGAGCGGCATGAAGCGCGGCACACTGCGCATGGGTTTTCCGCTTCTGGGGAGCAACACACTTTTCGCGGATATTTTTGCAGTGTTCCGTCAGAAGTACCCTCATATCGAGATACAGATGGTTGAACAGGGCGGAAAAAGACTGGAAGAGATGCTCCTTGCGGGCGAGCTTGATCTTGCCGCGTCGCTTCTGCCTGTGGACAGTGCCGAACTGGACTGGCAGGAGGTTAGGAGCGAGCCTATGGATCTGCTTGTTGCGGACGATCACCCGCTGGCGGACAGTAAAAAGGTCGGTTTTGCAGACATGAAAGAGTTTCCGTTCATACTGTACGCTCAGGGGTTCGCACTCAACCCCATGATACTGGAAGCCTGCAGAAGTAAGGGGTTTTCTCCTGCGATAGCGGCGCAGTCCAGCCAGATCGAGTTTATCATAGGTCTTGTGGCGGCGAAGCTTGGAATCGCTCTTCTGCCAAGAATGATAGCTGTTCAGCATCCGCACCCGAAGACCGTGCTTATCCCCGTGGACAATCCTTCCGTTTTCTGGCGCATGGCTCTGATGTGGAGGAAAGGTGCTTATCTGCCGCCTGCCGCCCGTGCATGGCTTGAGCTTACGAAAACTCACTGGGGATAAGTGTCACTGTCGTATTCCGGTTCCTATTAAGTAATGCAGAATTGGTTATATCTATAGATAAAATATGACTATAAAAATATATTTTATATTTGGAAGTGCAAAAAATATATTGCATAACCTATTAATACATTACGCTCATATGTTAATAATGCCTACCATTAATAGTTGCGGACAAACATTAAATCTTTTCACATGCGTTATACCGGCATCCGTGATTCTCTGGTTTTCGGGTATGAGCAATAGGAAAACACAATATAAATTCTTGACAAATGGTTGAAATAAATATAACTAAAAATGAAGATAGTTCTTTAATATAAGTAATTCTGAGCATATGCTTTTTTAGTTTAAAAGCGTAACAATTTATTTGTTTTTTTATTGGTAATCCACTTTTCAGAGGACTTTTATGTCTAACTTATTGTCTGTTGACCCCGTCAGCCGTATTGAGGGACACATGAGTGTCAGCACGGCTGTTGAAGGAGGAAGGGTCTCAAAGGTTCGTATTGCCGGAAATATGTACCGCGGGCTTGAAAGACTCCTTTTGAACCGCCATCCTGTGGATTCGGCGCGCATTGCCCAAAGGGTCTGCGGAGTCTGCCACGAGGTGCACGGCATCTCCTCCATCACTGCATTGGAGCAGATATACAGAGTTGTGCCTCCCCACAACGGGCAGGTTCTGAGGGATATGATACTCGGACTGCACATCGTTACCGATCACCTTCTCCACTTTTACAATCTCTGTTCCCCCGACTACATAGACTACTCAGCCGCCGCCGGATATTCCGGAAGGGATGCCGAAATGAAGAATATATCCGATTGGATAAGTTCTTCCGGCACAAAGTTTGTCATCAACAAGACCCCCGGCGACTACATAAAGGACAAAGGAACCGCGAGGCGCTTTGCCCTGCATTATTTTCAGGCGCTTAAAATACGCGCGGAGGCGGCTTCCGGTCTGGCGCTCATCGGCGGAAAGGTTCCCTTTATCCACGCGCTTTTGCCGGGCGGGATCACAACGGAGATAACTCCCGACACGCTCATGAGATACTACCGAGTTCTTACGGAAACGACGGATTTTGTGAACAACGCGCTCATCCCCGACGTTATGGAACTTGCGGAGCGTTATCCTGAGTATTTCAAAATCGGCGGCGCATACGATACATTTTACGCGCACGACTCCCTTAAATATAAGAAAGGATACCTTTTCGCATCCGGTGTCATGATCGGCGGCGAAAAGCGTACTTTTGACTATAAGATGGTGAAGGAGCTTCTGAATTCTTCCTATTACAATCCCGACGGCAGCCCTAACGAATCCGCAAAGGGCGCATACAGCTGGATAAAGTCACCGCGCTATAACGGGTATCCCCTTGAAACTGGTCCCATCGCCCGCGCGGCGTTGTCGAACGATGCAGGTTTCAGACAGCTTATCGCCAGATACGGTCAGAAATCCATCCGTTCATCGGTTATGACGAGACTTCTCGCCCGCGCATACGAATCGCGCAGAATATGCAACTATCTGTTTGAGCGTTCAGAGGATTTTGTTATAGGCAAACCCACCATAGCCCACGTTGACCTTCAGAAGAAGCTGACGGGTGAGGGCATCGGTTTTTCACTTGCCGCCCGCGGCGCGCTCATTCACCACATAAAGGCGTATGACGGAAGGGTCACAGATTATAAAATGATAGTGCCGTCCACATGGAACTTCGGTCCCACGGCGGCAGGAAAGCACGGTGTTGCGGAGAAGGCGGTTCTTGGAACCCCTGTGCGTTTCGGCGGCGACAGCGGCTCAATAGAGGTCGGCAGGGTCATAAGAAGTTTTGACCCCTGCACGGCGTGTTCAGTTCATTGAGGTGCGAAAGATGCTGAGCAGAAGAGATTTCATCAAAAGATGCAGAGATATATCGGTAGCGGTCATCGGAGCGGAAGTTTTTGCTGCGGATATAGCCGAAGGCTTTATGAGGATAGCGGCTTCAAAACGCCCTCAGATAGTTTTCGTTCAGGGGCAGAGCTGTACGGGCTGTTCCGTCTCCATGACATACGGCAACGAATCGGATTTTATAGATTTTGTGACGAGGCTTGTGAGGGTGCAGGTGCATCCGAACCTGTCGTTCAGTCAGGGACACGGCTACATACAGCAGCTTGAAGAGGTTACATCCGCAGGCGGTCACATTCTTGTGCTTGAGGGGAGCATCCCTCAGCGCATGAAAAAGGCATGCCTTCTGGGTGAAAAACCGCTTTATGATGCGCTTAAAAAACACATTCAGAAAGCTTATGCCGTTGTTGCCTGCGGAACCTGCGCGGTTTCCGGAGGGATACCCGCATCCGGCAGAAACGAGACCGGAGCCATAGACATCGAACAGTATATGCGCCAGTGCGGCATAAGCAAGCCGCTGATAAAGATTCCCGGCTGTCCGGCACACCCCGACAGGCTCATGGGAACGGTGGCATACATTCTGGGCAGCGGCAAGATGCCTCCCATGAAGGACGGCGTACCACAGCAGTATTTCGGAAACCTCATCCACAACAACTGCGGGCGATTTCAGTATTTTTCACAGGATATCTACCTTAAAGATTTTGAGACCGATAAACACTCCTGTCTTCTGAAAAAAGGATGCAGAGGCACCATAACAAAATCCGACTGCCCCACTAGGCGCTGGAACGGAGGCGTCAGCGTCTGCGTTGAAAGCAACGCCCCCTGTGTCGGCTGTACGCATAACGGATGGCCTTTCAAAGAGAATATCTATTACGAATCGCGGAACATAGAAGACCTTCCGTGGACAGACTTCAAAAAGAACGTGCTGGGGATGGGTAAGAAATGATAAACATGGCTAAAAAATACCGCTTATCTCTTAAACACAAGATGGCGATAGCAACCGTTTTGATCATTGCGTTCACCATCTTAGGCACCATCATCTTTGAGAATATTAAACTCAGGATGATTGAGAAATCCCTCAACAGATACATGAACTACCTCAAGGACATGATATATATGTCCACCTTTGATGCTCTTAAAAAGGGAAACATGATGACGTTCAACAATCTTATTGAGGAGATTGGAAAATATGAGGACGTCACCGAGTTTTCACTGATAAAGCCTGACGGAACAATCACCTATTCGTCACAGGGTAACCGGGTCAACACAAAAGTGGATACCGCTATCCTTACCGACAGAGAGGACATGCACCCTGAAGGCGACAACAACGTCTATCTGTTTCCTGTAAAAACCATCGGTTACTGCATGCGCTGTCATACGGAATGGGAAGAAGGCGGAATTAATTCGTATTATTACGTTAAACTCAGCAGGAAATCACTGAACAACGTTCAGAACATGTCTATGGTATCGGACATATTCGTGATAATAAGCGGCTGTCTGATGATATTCATCATATATTTCCTCGTGTCGAAACTTGTCATACGCAACGTCGGCAAACTTCAGGACACTATTGTACAGGCGGCGGAAAACCTTGACCTCAGCCTTGAATCGGATATCAGAACCAACGACGAGATGGGCGAGATATCCGACAGGTATAACAAGTTCATGCGCGTTATAGGAAACGATATACTGCATACGTTCAGATCTATTTCAAATATGATGGAACAGGCGCTTCCGCTGACGCTGACCACCATGCAGATAAAAGAGATGAACACCGAAACCATGCGTCTTGCCGGAGAGGTTGCGACCGCCAGCGAGGAAATAAGCGCTACCGTGCGGGATTCTGCGGAGAACATAAGCGATTCGTCGGTTAAGGCGGAACGAACCCTTGAAATGTCCAAGAAAGGACTTGAGGTTATGCTGGAGACCACGGCGATATCAACCGAGGTTGGAAATATAGTCAGTCTGCTCGCAGGGGAAATGAACGAGCTTCTCGGTTCCTCCAAAGAGGTGGGGGATATCGTTATGGTTATTACCGATATTACGGAGCAGACAAATCTTCTGGCGCTTAACGCCGCCATAGAAGCTGCAAGAGCCGGCGAAGCGGGACGCGGATTCTCTGTTGTTGCGGACGAGGTTCGCAAACTGGCAGAGAAAACGAACGAGTCGGCTTCCAACATATCAAGCGTTGTTAAGGCTATGCAGACGAAGGTTCAGAGCGCAGTCAACAACGCCGATGACGTAATGAAAAAGGTCAGCGTTCAGCTTGAAAGGGTTAACGATGCCAACGATAAATTCATGACAATACAGTCTTCCGTGGAAGACCTCAGCGCCAATATGACACACATATCATCTTCCGTTCAGCAGCAGTCTGCGGCAATGACCCAGATAGCGGCGAATATCGACGAGGTTGCCCGCATGAGCGACGCCAACTCAGGCAGCATAGACGCTATGGTGGGCGGTGTTGAAACGGTTGTGGGGCTTCTTGACGAATCGGAGAAAGAACTTAAAAAATTCACTCTCCAGTCTGTCGTTCTGCCGGTGATACATGCGAAGGTAAGTCATGTGCTTATGACCAAGAACATATATCACGGAGCGATGTATAAAAAACCTGTGAGCCTTGATAGTTATGATAACTGTGCTTTCACGGAGTTTTATAAAGGACGCGGTCGTGAGACGTTCGGAAGCGATCCTGAATACAGAGAGATAGAGACGGTTCACAGATCCCTGCATGACACTGCGGAAAAGATCCGCGGCAGGATATCCAGAGGGGAGTCTGTATCGGATGATCTGGAGACCCTGCAAAGGCTTACGGAAAAGCTGGTTTCTCTTATGAACGGATTGATTGATAGATATATGTAAAGAACTCTAAGGGCAGTCGGCAGGAAACACCGATTGCCTTTTTTTTTCAGCTAATTATTAGGTTTGTCAATGTTTTTCAGGAGCTTGTGGAGGGTTTGGCGGGTGATGCCCAGAATCCTTGCGGCATCGGTTATATTCCCCTTGCTGTGGTTTAAGGCGGAGGAGACCAGAATAGATTCCATCTTTTTTATAGTGGGGAAGTCTCCCGCGTAATAAAACGGTTCAAAGAGGTGTTCTTTTGCCCCTGTACGCGGATTTATATCGTGTCTGCGCATGAAGGATATCATGTCGCGGCTGCCGAGTTTTCTGCCGCGCGTAATCATCGCGAGGTCATTCATTATAGCCTGTAACTGGCGCACGTTTCCCGGAAAGCTGTAGTTTCTCAGAATATCGCCGATCCCCTGCGGCAGTGCCGCCGCCATCTGACATCCCGATTCCAGAAGCGCCTTGTTGTAAAAATTCAGCGCCAGAAGCTCTATGTCGTCCTTTCTGTCGCGCAGAGGCGGTATTGTTATGCAGTGGGTTGATATCCGGAAAAGCAGGTCTTTTCTGAATTTTCCGGCTTTAACGTTGTTTTTAAGGTTAACACTAGTTGCGGCTATGATACGCACGTTGGCTTTGACGTTGCGGTCGGTTCCCAGCGGCATGTAGACCTTTTCCTGAAGGAGACGCAGAAGTTTTATTTGCGCAGATTCGTTAAGGTCGCCGATTTCGTCCAGAAAAAGAGTTCCGTTCTCAGCCTCAGCCACAAGCCCTCTGCGGGTCTTGTCCGCCCCCGTGAAGGCTCCTTTTGCATGACCGAAGAGAGTGTCGGTGAACATGTTGTCGTCCAGACCGGAGATGTTTACGGCGACGTAGGGACCTTTCTGCCCGCTTGCCTTATGAACCGCCTCCGCAAAAAGTTCCTTGCCTGTTCCGGTTTCTCCCGTGATAAGAACGGGGAAGGTACTTTCAGAGACGAAGTTCAGATACCTGAATATTTCAAGCATCTTGCTGTTGCATGTTATTATATTGTCGAAAAAGGAATTGCGTTCGATGTCGCCTACGTTTTGTACCGTGGGTTCTGAGCTGTATCTTTTGTAAACCTCAAGCGCTCTGAGTATCACTTCGGCAAAGCTGTCCTTCTCCACAGGTTTGACAACGAAGCTTACCGCGCCCTTTTGAAGGCATCGCACTGCTGATTCGGTCTCGTTCTTTTCTATCATCATCACAACAGATGTTTGCTGAAACCGATGCGCAATGATGCCAAGCATTTCTTCACCATTCTGATGCGGCATATTCATATCGAGAAGAATAATGGCAGGATCAATCTTATCAGAGCTTTTAAGAAATTCTCTCGGATCATTGTAAGTTAGTATGTCTGTCACCCCTAACTGTCTGAGGTAACGGACATACATGTCGGTCAGTTCTTTTTCATCGTCAATTATAACAACTTGTGAGATCATGTAAAGTCACGACAGAGGAAAATATTCTGCTCCTCATACCCCTATTTATATTGCATCTATCTGATACAGTTTTATTAAATCAAAACCGCATATGCTGGTCACTTAATAATCCTAATAAGGTGAACTTGCTCTTAAATTGACTTGTATGCATATTAGCAGAAGCCAGAAAAAAAAGCAGTTTTATCAGGGTTGCAATTGTTCTTACTACCAAACATTATGCCAATATTGCCAGAAGACCATCATTCAGTAGTTTAATTAGTTATATAATCGTCTGTAATGAGGCGTTAACAAAGTTTTTAGATTGTTCAGTTAATTCAAAAAATGCATAAACCGGTCACACACCGTGCTGAACAAGGCGGGATTTTTTGTCTGAATGAGATTTTCATTACAAACAGCATTGCATAATTGAATAGTGGTTCTTTGTCTGATACTGATTTTTTTTCTGCATTTTTCTGTGAGATATTTGATATTGTTTCTGAAATTCTGAAATAGCTTATAAATAAAATAATCGCTGTCTGCGCACCCGGAGGTGCGTAAATAGTGCCTTTTTGTGTCATTTTCTGCATTCTCCGCGGGGATTCCGGTTCCATGAAAATATTGATACTGATTTCACTGTATATCCATAATTATTAGTTGAAATTTATATTATACGCAACGGATTATTTGATGGATTCTGTTTTGTGTAACTGTAAATTATTTTTACACACTATGATTTTACCTGTGTTGTCTGATGATTAGATAAGTACTGTATCATATTTTTACACACATGGACATTTTGAAAACACGGAACACCCTCTAAACAATGTCCAATGGTTTGGCACTGTTATTGCATGGAAATATGGATACTAAATGGAGGGTTTTATTAATAGGCTGTGAACCGGATATTCAAACAGGGTGAATAAGCAGTTGTAGGCTTTTTTGATATTAATTATTCTATTGTACTTATTTTATAAGGCTGATTAAAAAACCTGTCCGGCATCAAGAGTTTATTTATGAGACCACGCGATAATGGAGTCTTATTGATGAGTCTGTTTGACAGAAAAAAACTTGCGCTGCTGGTCATTCTTATAATCATTCAGGCAGCGGTAATTTGCCTTGATACCCTGCATATCCGTCTTTTGGCGAGTATCCCTGTGCTTATTCTTACTGCGTTCATGCTGCACGCTGTTGCGAAGGATGCGCTTGAAAACGTGAAGACCGACCGCGAAAACAATCTTGTGGGTCAGCTGGAAGTTATAAACAAAGGTCTGGTGCCTGTAAGTTCAATAGTGGCTGATTATTCGTCCATAATAACTGTTTTTCAGGAACAGATGAAAAAGGTCATTGCCGACAGCGAGGAAGCTAACAATATCATTTCCGGAAATTTCGGCAGGATAGCGGAAAAAGCAACCGAGCAGTCAGACGAAGCCGGACGCGCACTTGACAGCTTTACTTCTGAGAAAACCGGGAAGCGGGGCGGTAATTTTGTAGATATCAGCCGTAAAGCTCTGATTTCTGTCATAAGTGAACTGGAACAAACGGGAGAATACGCAATAGAAACCAACATCCAGCTTTCGGGTGTTATTGATGAGATACAGGGAATAAAAGAGATAGTTTCCAATGTCGAATATATAGCCGATCAGACAAACCTCCTTGCGCTGAACGCCGCTATCGAGGCGGCGCGTGCAGGCGAACACGGCAGAGGCTTTGCCGTTGTTGCCGACGAGATACGCAAGCTCTCTGAAAAATCAAATAAATTTGCATATGAAATACGCGTGGCAGTGGACGATATCGCCGGAAAGATAAACCACATACACGATAAATCCGTTGAGGATGCGGACAGTATTAAGGTCACATCCGCCAAATCCCATGAAGATGTGGATAACGCACTGAACATTCTGGACAGAGCCATTGAAAATGCCAATTCCATAATGGCAGGGCTGAAACAAAGCTCTATCAAGCTTGCAGGGGATATCAACGACATGGTGGTCTCCATGCAGTATCAGGACATCAACAGACAGCGTCTTGAACACGTCATCGACCCCATGGATATCATGAAGAATGATCTCGGAAGGATATCGGTGGGACTGCGCGATGTTTCAAACATGGATTTCAGTTCGGAGCTTAAGAGTCTGAGTGATCATGTGAAAATGCTCTATACCATGGAATCGGAAAGAAAGGTTATGAAAGACAGGTCGGCAGGACAGGCAGGGGTTATATCCGCCTCGTCAAGAGACGACAATGTCGAACTATTTTAAGTCTGCGGGGGATCAAAGTGAATATAGAAACAACAGTTAACGACGGCAAAACAGTTATTGATATCTCAGGAAACCTGACAGTCAGCTATGTAGTTGAACTGCATTCACATTTACGGGAGGCGCTTCAGGAATCCGATGCTGTGGAGATAAGGATAGGGAAGGTGGATAATGCCGACCTTACGCTTCTGCAGCTGCTCTGTTCCGCGCACAGGGCTGCGCTTTCCAAAGACAAACGCTTTGATGTCACAGGCAATAAGAACGAGCTTCTAAGCATGGACTGTTTCGCCGGATTCACCAGAGAAAAAGGCTGTGTGATTGATAAATACAACAACTGCGCACTGGTCAAGGAGAGATCAAATGTCTAAAACAATTCTGTCTGTTGATGATTCCGCCAGCATCCGCCAGATGGTGAAATTCACCCTTGTTAAAGAGGGCTACAACGTCTTGGAGGCGTGCGACGGAAAGGACGCTCTGGCAAAGACCGCAGGCGTAAAATGCGACATGGTGATAACCGACCTTAACATGCCGAACATGGACGGCATTACACTCATAAAAGAGCTTCGGCAGAAGCCGGAGTTTCGTTTCGTTCCCATCATAATGCTTACAACCGAATCACAGGATTCAAAAAAACAGGAGGGCAAATCCGCCGGCGCAACCGGATGGATAGTTAAGCCGTTCAAACCCGAACAGCTTGTTTCAGTAGCAAAAAAGGTTCTGGGGTAAGATATGTCATTGGATTCCAACCAGCAGGTATTCATAAATGAGGCTACGGAGCTTTTGCAGGAGCTTGAGGAGTCCCTTCTGGAGCTTGAAAATACTCCGGACAGCTCAGACCTGATAGCCCGTGTGTTCCGTGCCATGCACACTATAAAAGGTTCCGGCGCAATGTTTGGCTTTGACAATATTGCGTCGCTGGTTCACAGCATCGAAACGGCATACGATATGGTGCGCAATAACACCATGTGCGTGACAAAGCCGATGCTGGATTATTCGCTGAAAGCGTGCGACATAATCCGCGAGATGCTCGCAGACCCTGATATAAAAGCTGATTCTCCGCTGGCGGTGGAAATAACAGGTTATTTCAGCCGCGCGGCAAACATACAGGATCAGAAACAGCCTGATGTGCAGCCGGAGAGGGATTGCACCGCCCGGGGGGAGCTGCACACCTTCAGGATAACTTTTAAACCTTCCCTGAACGTCTTCATGAACGGCACCAATCCCGCTCTGCTTCTTAAAGAACTGCGCGAGATGGGTTCCGCAACCATTGTCACCCACGTTTCCGATATCCCCGGTTTAGACGAGATTGAACCGGAGAAATGCTATTTATCGTGGGACATAATACTGACAACCGACAAAACAGAGAATGACATACTGGACGTTTTTATATTTGTGGAAGACGACGCGGTGATAAACATAAGTGCCGTGGACGAGGCGTTTGACGACCGCGAAAAGAAGCTCGGCGAGATTCTTCTGGAGCGCGGATGTCTCACGGAAAGCCAGCTTGGCGATGTTCTGAACGAAAAGAAGCGTCTGGGCGAGATAATGGTCGAAAAAGGGCTTGTCTCCGCAGAGGCTGTTGACACTGCTCTTATGGAACAGGCACATGTGAAGAACATGCAGGAGAAAAAGGCACACGCTTCGGAGACGGCATCTTCAATCAGGGTGCCTTCGGAAAGGCTTGATTCTCTGGTGGATCTCGTTGGCGAGCTTGTAACGGTGCAGGCGAGATTAAGTCAGGTTGCGGCGCATAAAAACGATGCGGATATGCTTAAGGTGGCTGAGGAGGTTGAACGCCTCGTCTGGGAACTCAGAGACAACACCATGAGCATCAGGATGCTTGAGATAGGTTCAACTTTCAACAGATTTAAGAGACTGGTTCGCGATCTGTCGATTGAACTGGGCAAAGAGATCGAGCTTGTCACTTTCGGCGGCGAGACTGAAATCGACAAGACCGTTATAGAAAAGCTGGGCGACCCGCTGGTGCATCTTATAAGAAACAGCATTGACCACGGAATCGAAAAGCCGGAGGAGAGGATTGCGGCAGGCAAACCCGCCAAAGGGCATATCACCCTTCAGGCAAGCCATTCCGGCGACAGCGTGCTTATCGAAATAACGGACGACGGCAGAGGAATAAACAGGAAAGCCGTACTTGAAAAAGCAAAGTCAAAAGGGCTTGTTGCTGAAAATGCGGAGCTTTCCGACAGAGAAATATATGAACTGTTATTCGCTTCGGGTTTTTCAACGGCGGCGAGCGTTTCCAGTGTTTCCGGAAGGGGCGTGGGGATGGACGTTGTGCGGAGGAACATCGAGGCTTTGCGGGGCGCGATTGAGATAAACAGCTCGGAGGGAGCGGGAACGACAATCGTTCTTAAACTCCCGCTGACGCTGGCGATCATCGACGGCCTTCTTGTGACCATCGGCGGACAGTTCTTCATACTTCCGCTGTCCATTGTCAACGAGTGCATCGAATTCAACCGCTCCGAGAACAAAAGCGGTTCGGGGCGCAAGATTATCATGGTGCGCAACGAACTTGTTCCCTATGTCCCGCTTCGCAGTTTTTTCAATATCAAAGGCGATGAACCGGAGATACAGCAGATCGTTATTATCAGCGTCGACGGCAGACGCGTGGGATTTGTTGTGGACAGTGTGGTGGGCGACCACCAGACGGTTATCAAATCTCTGGGTAAAGCGTTCAAGGATATCGACTGCATATCCGGCGCATCGGTTCTCGGCGACGGCTCGGTGGCTCTGATCATAGATATTATGAAAATCTACAATGATATAGGTTAAAAGGAGGGTTTTATGTTTAAAAATCTGAAGATCGGCGTAAAGCTGATGCTCGGGTTCGGTCTTGTCATTGCTCTTACGCTTATCGTGGGACTTGTGGCATACAACGGACTTAATGTTGTTCTTAACGGCGCAAAATATTCAGACGCTCTGGCAACAATGTCCGGCACTCTGAAAGACGCCAGGCAGCAGGAGAAAAACTACATAATCAGACACGACGAAGCTGCTGCGGAAAAGGTTTCATCCAGTATTGAAGATATCAGGAAACTGGCTGAGGAAACAAAAGCATTTTCCAATGAAAAACAGGATGCCGCTGTTGCATCCATAGTCAAAAGCACTGAAGACTATCTGGCAGCCTTCACGGAATATGTGAAAGTTCAGAAAGACCTTGAAAAAAGCTGGAACGTGATGGCGCAGGACGCCGTAAAGGTTCTGGACAAGCTGAAAGGTCAGAGCGTTGATGCGAAAGTGTCCATGGATATATGGGCGATACGTTCTCTGGTAAGGGATATCTATTACAACAACCAGCTTGAGAAGGCTTCGGAAGTCAACAGCATCTACGATGATATAGAGCGCAGATTGACGGAACTTGAAGACAAGTCGGTTCTTGAATCAATAAATTCTTACAGAAATGGGCTTGGCGACGTTATAAACGGCAAAAAGCTTCAGGTTACTCTCGACGAAAAAATGGTTAATGCCGCACGGGAAGCCGGCGATGCCACAAACAAGGAGAACACAGCCAGCACGGAAGCTATGCTTGCCGCGTTTAAATCCGTCACTACTATGATAATTATTATAATCCTCGGTGCCGTGATAATCGGTATTATTGCCGCAATAGTCATAACGAAAGGCATCACAGGACCCGTTTCAAAAGGCGTCGGTTTTGCGATAGAACTTTCCGGCGGAAATCTGGATGCGAAACTGGATATCGACCAGAAAGATGAGGTCGGTCAGCTTGCCGAAGCACTTAAAAACATGGTTGATAAGCTGAGAAGCATCATAACAGACGTGCGCGTATCGGCAGACAACGTTGCCATAGGAAGCCGCGAACTTTCAAGCGCCGCACAGGATATGTCTCAGGGCGCAACGGAACAGGCGGCAAGTGCGGAAGAAGCCTCTGCATCTATGGAAGAGATGGCATCAAACATCAACCAGAACGCCGACAATGCACTTCAGACTGAAAAGATAGCACTTAAAGCGTCCGGCGACGCGAAAGAGGGCGGCGATGCTGTTCAGAAGACCGTAAAAGCTATGAAGGATATAGCCGACAAGATATCCATCATAGAAGAGATAGCCCGCCAGACAAACCTTCTGGCGCTCAACGCGGCTATCGAAGCGGCAAGAGCCGGCGAACACGGCAAAGGATTCGCCGTTGTGGCATCCGAGGTTCGCAAACTTGCAGAACGCAGTCAGGAAGCGGCGCGTGAGATAAGCGACCTTTCCTCATCCAGCGTGGACATAGCAGAGAAAGCAGGCGGACTGCTTATGCAGATACTTCCGGACATCCAGAAAACGTCCGAGCTTGTTCAGGAGATAACTGCATCCAGTGCCGAAATGCGCACAGGCGGCGAGCAGATAAACACTGCCATCCAGCAGCTTGATCAGGTGATACAGAAAAATGCGGGCGCATCAGAAGAGATGGCGGCAACTGCGGAAGAACTTTCCAGCCAGTCAGAGGCGCTTCAGCAGGCTGTTTCGTTCTTTAAAATGAAATCAGACAGCGGTGCGAAAAGTGTTCAGGCTCCGAAAACAGCCAAAAAACCTTCGTCCGCACCCGTAAAGCATTTTGAAAAACCTGTTTTTCCGCACCACGGCAAGAAAAACGGAGGAAAAGAGGGAGAGGGTATAAACCTCGACATGACCGACGGTAAAAAAGACCGCCTCGACACAGATTTTGAAAGCTTCTAAGGCGGTGTGCAATGGAAGATAGAATTAACGGAAATGACAATATAAGTCAGGTGCTTACGTTCCAACTGGCGGAAGAGGTATACGGAGTGGACATTATGTCTGTTCGCGAGGTGCTGGATTTTTCCAGTGTTACCAAAGTGCCTCACACCCCCGATTTTATGGTGGGGGTGATAAACCTGCGCGGGAACGTTGTTCCGGTTGTTGACCTTAAAAAGAAATTCCGTCTGGGCGACACGGAAAGAACAGTAAACACCTGTATCATCATCGTTGAGGTGGTGATAGACGATGAATCCACCGTACTCGGCGCACTTGCCGATTCCGTTCAGGAGGTCGTCGAGTTTGAACATGAAACCATTGAGGATGCGCCGCGTATAGGGACGCATCTCAACACAGCCTTCATCGCGGGAATGGCGAAGAAGGACAACGGTTTCGTAATAATTCTTGATGTGAACGCCGTTTTCTCCATGACGGAGATAGGAACCTACAACGGCGTTGCGGCAGAGCTTGCCGCGGGACAATAGAACGGCAATGGACACCACTGTATATTCTGATGCAGACATCTACGGACAAAAACTGACATCCGCCGAGTTCACCAGAATACAGGCGTTCATTCATGATAACTGCGGAATAAAACTCCCCGTCACCAAAAAAAACATGGTGGAGGGGAGACTCCGCAAACGGCTTAAAACGCTTGGTTTAGGCTCATATACGGAATATCTGTCTTTTGTATTTGAAAGCTCCGATCCGGCTGGAGACGACGAAAAACTGAGGCTCATTGACGCCATCACTACCAATAAGACGGATTTCTTTCGTGAGCCTAACCATTTTGCCTATCTCACTGAAAAACTGCTTCCGCTTTTTACAGCGGAGGGCGCCGGAATAAAGCGCTGTCTGAACGTCTGGAGCAGTGCATGTTCCACAGGCGAGGAACCCTATACCCTTGCAATGGTTCTTGCAGAATTTTTCGGTATCGACGGCAATTTCCGCGTATATGCCAGCGACATAAACTGCACGGTGCTTGAAAGGGCAGTCAGCGGAATCTATCGCATGGAAAAGATAGCGACTGTGCCTGCCGACCTTAAAAAAAAGTATCTCATGCGCTCAAAAACCGACAGAACTCTGGTGCGTATAAGACCTGAGCTGCGTGAAAAAGTCTCCTTCGGTCGTCTGAATCTGATGGACGACGTTTACCGTTTGCCTGTTCAGATGGATATCTCATTCTGTCGTAATGTCATTATATATTTCGACACTGAGACCCAGCAGAATATCATAAACAGGATATGCGCCGCCACCGCGCCTGACGGCTATGTTTTTCTTGGTCATTCGGAATCGGTACACGGCATGAAGATAGCCGCCAGACCCATTGCCCCGACCATACTCAAAAGGATATAAAATGCTTTACAGCATAGGCTGTGTCTATCTCAAACCGGGTGAAATCTATTTCAGCGATGTTCCTGCCGTGGTCAATACGGTTCTGGGTTCGTGCGTAAGCGTTACTATGTATGCTCCGCGTCTGCGGGCTGGAATAATAAGTCACTGTGTTCTTCCCACGGCTCTGGGCAGCATCAGGCGCGGTGAGGACGCAATGAAATACGTCGACTGTGCGCTTCTCTATATGCACAAAAAGATGACCTCAACCGGAGCTGACAAGCGCGAGACAGAGGTGAAGATGTTCGGCGGAAGCACCATGTTCGGTATTGAAAACGGAGAGAACAGCATTGGAACGAAAAATGTTTCAGCCTCCGTGTCGCTGCTTCGTGGTCTTGGTTACTGTATCGTGAAAAGCGATACCGGAGGCAACTTTACAAGAAATCTTTCCTTCAATGTCGGAAGCGGCGTTGTTAATATCAAAAGAACAACCAACTTTTCTGACGATTCTCACCACAGTTCAATAGGCGTCAAAAGGCTTTCTGCTTTTCCTGAATGATTCCATAGTTTTGTCACATTGTAAATATTGATGATGTCAAATTTTCAACACATTCGCGACAAGCGTTATGCTTGCAGATAATAACGCATGAATAACCGGATGGTCTACGGCTGTAAGATTTTATCAAATAAGCAAAATATGTTATTGCATTTTCATGGCATGTCCACTATAACCGTTGTGTATAATCTTATATAACGGGTGGAATATGAAACTATTTGACATGGGAAAAACACTGTTCAGACATGCAGGCACACTGCTTGTCGTAATGGCTATCTCTGTTCTGCTTTACAGCTGCGGTTCCAGCAGCAGCAGCGACGGAGGCACAGAAAGCATACCTCTTTCAAGCCCTAAAAACTTTGTGATCACTCCTAAAAGCGCATCTCTTGACATTGCATGGACAAAACTTGCGTCTGTTCTGGATGTTGATGCAACGTATGAAGTGTATATAGGCACAACAGCCGACAACACACAGAAACTCGATCTTACCCCCACAATTGCTGGTAATCTCGTTTCCTGTACAGTTTCCGCACTTGCCGACGGAACAGCACTGGTAAACGGTCAGACATATTACGTCAGACTGCGCGCCATATATGACGGCGTAGGTTCGGCTGACCTCAGCGACGCTATGGAAGGAATGCCTGTTCCGCCCCCTGCAACACCTGTAATATCTTCTCAATTGGGATATGAGGAGATGCTTGAGGTAGTTTGGAGCGATGTTCAGTACGCCGTTAACTATAAAGTGTACTGGAAAGCAGGTTCAACTGAAACAACTCCCGACGATGATGCCGAAGTTGAGATAGTAACAAATCCCAGAGCTCTCATTAAAGATGTTACGAACGGTTCCGCCTATCGTGTATGGATACAGGCGATGAACAACGCGGGTGAATCAGGCTATGACTTTGAAGATATCACCCCTGCTGCGGCAACAGTTGTTCCTGATACGCCCACATCCACAGGCTTCACAGCTGTAAGCAGCAGCCAGACTGTTACCGTGAGCTGGGCTGCAGTTGCAAACGCAAGAAGCTACGTTCTGAAATATTCCACAGTTTCCGGCAACTCAAAAGCAGCCGGCTATACGGAAGTTGCTGTTGACGCCGAGAGCGGCACTGTTACTCAGATGGTGACAGGGCTTACAAACGGCACCACTTACTATTTCTCTGTTAAAGCTGTCAACAGTATCGGTGAAACCGCATATACATCTTTAGGCTCTGCTGTTCCCGCTTCAAAAGCGGCAACAACACCCATAGACTTTTCAGATATCGACTTTGAACTCGGCACTGCAAACTCAGAATACATCTTTGCAGAAGACGTTCCCGCAAGTGCGTTCTTCCCCACCGGAAGATCCAGCGACCGTCTCACCAGATTCAAAGAAGCAGCTATAGGCAACCTGTTCTGCGACGGCACTGCATGGTATGTCGCCGACAAATATGAAGATGTTGACTTCGTTTTCCTTAACGGCGGATATATCGAAGGAGCCATAGCACAGGGGACTGTGACTGTGGGTTCCATCATGCGTATCATCCCTTCCGATTCTCTTGAAGACACTCTTACTGTAATATCTCTTACAGGCGAGCAGGTTATCGACCTCTTCCGCAGAGCGGCGGCAGTTGTCCACACAGGACGCGGAAGCAAGAACACAGGCTCATTCGCCATGGTATCATCTCCCGTTAACTATACTATCCAGTATAAAACATGGGACGATACGACATGGGACGGCACAACAGCCCTCACTTCAACTGAATCAAGCGAATATCAGTACGGCTGGATAAAAGAGGACACCCTGAAAATCAACGGTGTCGCTATAGACCCCACTGCAACATACAGAGTTGCGACAACATCCTATCTGGCTGACGGAAACGAAGGCTACATAACATTCCTCAGCGGAACAGACAGGGTTGATCACACTGAATATCTCTGGGAAGCGGTTTCAAACTACATCTATGAGATGGGTTCAATCACACCCTACCTTGACGGACGTATGTCTCTGATAGGCGGCGTACCGCTTCAGGCTCCCGGCTGGAAAAAAGGCGCACTCGACTGGGTTGCTCCCTACGACCAGACGACTTATATGCAGTAAATCCTTTTCAGCCCTCTGCACACGCTTGCGGGGGGCTGATCTTTTTTTAGAAATGAATCAGTTATTTATAAAAGGGAGAGTTTTCATTGCGGAGCGTCTCCCCTTTTTAAATACAGTTTTGAGGGGGTAAATATGAAGAGACTGATAATTGTGACGCTGTTATTGTTTTCATTCGCTGCCTATGCAGACGACACGCCCGTTGCCGCGGACGAACCCGTTTATAACCTTGAGATAAACAAGGAAGGAAAGAGGGAGAGTACGGCGGATAAGGGCAATGTGATTACAAAGGATGAAATGGAGCGCGACAACGCCCACGACCTTTGGGAAGCTGTGCGTTATACTCCGGGGATAATCCTTTCCGGCGGCGGCAGCCGCAACGAATCATCTTTCACCGTCAGGGGTTTCGGTGCGGACAGCGTGCCGATATTCGTGGACGGCGTTATCATGGCAAACCCTTACAAAGGGGAAGGCGATGCGGCAAGGATACTCACAGGAGACCTTGAGAGCGTTACCATACAGAAGGGTTACAGCTCCATGCTTCTCGGTGCGAACACTCTGGGCGGCGCCATCCTTATGAAGACCGCAAAACCTCAGAAAGAATTTGAGGCTCAGCTTGACACCACAATTGAGTTTGACAGCATATACAAACGTGCCTCCAATTATTATCTCGGCAGTATCGGAACCAAACAGGACAAGTTTTATTTCAAAGGCACTGTTCAGCACAGGGACGTGGATCACTTCAGACTTTCAGACGACTTTGAACCCACATCCGTTAACCCGCAGGGAAAGGGCGAAAGGCTGTTTTCCGATTCAAAAGATTCCAAATACACACTGGTTGCGGGTATAACCCCGTCTTCAAATCTTGATATCTGGGCAACGTACATCTATCAGGACGCGGACAAAGGCGTTTCTCCGCCTGAAACCACCATCGCCGGGGCATCAATCTGGGACTGGCCCGTATGGAAACGCAGAAGTTATTCTCTTGCAAGCACATACCATTCAGGCAAGTTCTCGCTGGACACCCTGATACATTACGACAAATACGACAACACTCTGCACGAGTACTACAACCTTGCATCATATAATGCAGGCGTACACAAATCGCCGTCCGATTACGATGAATACTCCGCAGGCGGACGCGTGACCGCAGGCTGGACATTCAATCCCGAAAATAAGATAGAGTTTGCGGCAACCTATAAAAGGGAACAGCATAACAGTCTTACCAAAGACATTAAGGATATGTCCATCAAAGAGGACACCTATTCCATCGGTACTGAATATACCTACATCCCTGTGAAAAAACTTACCATCGTGGGCGGTATAGGATACGACGCACTGCATCCGGTGAGCTACTGGAGCAAATCGGATGATTTTGCACAGTTCGTAGGTTCCGAGGAATTTACAGTTGATACAGACAGCGAATGGCTCATAAAAGGTCAGCTCGGTGCGTTCTATGAGGTGGTTGACAACCATGAACTGCGTCTTACCTACGCGCGTAAGAACCATTTCCCCAACATGTCTCAAAGATACTCCACCAGATTCGGTTCCGAGCTTCCAAACCCCCAGCTCCAGCCGGAGATAGCTGACCATTATGAGCTTGGATATAAAGGTGATTTCGGAAGAATTAAGCTGAACACAGCGCTTTACTACAGCGTGCTTAAGGATAAGATAACCACCATTGAGATACCCGACCCCACATATCCGACTACATCCGTGGATTTTTCACTGAACATTGACGAGGTTACATTCTACGGGTATGAACTCTCTGCCGACGCTTCGCTGAACAGATATCTCTCCGGCGGCGTTGCATTCTCTGTCAACAAATACGAAATAGGCAGAAACGCCGACGAGACAGTGGAAGTTATAAACTACTATCCGGAGATAACATCCAGCGGATACCTTGTCATAGCTCCTTTCAGAGATTTTACACTGACTCCCAGAGTTGAATATATAGATTCAAGATATGCCGACGTTGAGGGCAACGAAAAACTCAGCAGCTATGTTCTTGTGGGACTTAAAGCAACGTACGACATCAACAGAAATTTCGCGGTTTCAGTTGGTGCGAGCAACATCCTTGATGAGAACTATGAAATAAAAGAATACTATCCGCTGGCGGGAAGAACATTCTACGCGACACTCTCTGCCAGATACTGATTGAAGCAGCCGCCGCGAAGAGTTTTCGCGGCGGTTTTAAATCCTTTCAAAAAATTATCTGATTAATCAGCCCTGAAGTTTGTACATGACTGGTACGACAACTGATATCTGCTTATCTGCGTTGTGCTTGATAGGAAAAACAGAACGAACGAGCTTCATGGCTTCGCTGTCGAGAATATCGTAACCGCTGGAAGAGACTATCTCGGAGTTTAGAAGAGCGCCGCTGGGAGATATGACGAGCTTCATTTTAACTATCCCCTCCATGCCTCTGCGCCTTGCCATCATTGGGTAGGTTTTGTTTTTTTCCAGTCTGGAACTGAGCGTGGACTGGTATGCGGAGTAATCGAACGAAGGCTTTGCCGCCGCCTGAGCCACCGGTGCCGACACCGGAGCTGAGACCGGAACCGCCGTGGCGGCTGCGGTTTGTACTGCGGGAGCGGGGGCGGCAGGTTCCTGCGCAGGGGGTGCCGCTGGAATCGCCGCCTCTGCCACTGCCGCAGAATTAACGGATTCAAACACTTTATTTTCAACAGGTTTCGGTTTCGCAATCTGTTTCTGAACCGGTTTCGGCACAACCGGAGCGGGTGCTTCGGTCTTCTGCTGCTGAACGGGTTCAGGCGCGGGAGGAAGAACCTCCTGCACAGGGGGAGGCGGAGCCGTCTCTTTGAAATAGGCGGACAGGTCTATTACCTGTGTTTCCGGTTCCGGAACCAGTCCGGTTATTGTTGATGCGTAAAACAGCGCGCCCAAAAGAAGACCGTGGATGGCGACTGACTGAACTGCTGCCTTTCTCATATCTTATTCCTTCTCTGTTTCGAGGTTTACGTTTTTAAAGCCCGCCAGTTTTAGCATATTCATAATATCGACGAAGTTCTGTATCACAGAGTTTCTGTCTGCCCTGAGAACGACGGGGCTCTCTTTGTCCAGAACGGAGATCGTTTCGGAAAGCCCCTGAATTGAGTAGGTTTTTCCTTCATAGTAATATTTTCCGTCCTTTGAAACGTCTATCGTTATCCCCTGTTTCGCGCTTTCCGTCTTCGACGCTTTCGGAAGCTCCACAGGGATAGAGCCTTTGGCTATGAATGTTGCCGTTGCCAGCACTATCGTGAGAAGCACCAGCATGATGTCGATGAAGGGAACAACGTTTATGGTATCAAAGCTTTTTTCTTTCATTCTGAGCCTCTTTCGCGAGCATCAGCACGTTGACCCTTCTGTGGAGCAGGTTGTAAAGCACGATGGAGGGGATCGCCACCAGAAGTCCCGCCGCGGTTGCCTTAAGCGCCAGCGCAAGACCCGCCATGATGTCGTTAACGTTTGTCGTGCCTCCGGTACCCATGGAGTAAAACGTCTGCATGATACCGAGAACAGTTCCAAGAAGACCGATGTACGGTGCGTTGCTGCCGATAGTGGCAACGATGTGCAGACGCCCTGTCAGAGCGGACTCCAGCTCCTGCGCCGTCTGATATGACTCAACGTCGGTATTTTTGTAAAAGCGGTATCTTTCAATAGCGACGGCAATCGCCACGATGCTTAACACAACGAGTAATCCTATTATGCCGTAATCAACCATATGTCCGAGCATATTCATTATATCATCTCCGAAATAAGCGATAACGATATTCGATATCAGATATTAAAGCAGTAGTCAACTCAAAATTAAAAATGCAATGAACGCTTGACAAAAAAAGATAATACGGTAAGTATTGCCTGAAATTGAATATCAATATCCGGTGATTTATCAAATGAAATTTATTGTTTTATCGGCGGCGGTTATCCTTCTGGGGTGCTGTTCACTCTTTCTCGGATACACCGAAATTTCCGTTTCAGATATTTTTGATATGTCGGACAGGCAATCCCTGGTTATGGTCGCAAGCCGGATCCCGCGGCTGGCGGCTGTCATAATAGCGGGTGCGTCAATGAGCATCTGCGGGGTCATCATGCAGCAGATGTCACACAACAGGTTCGTTTCGCCCACGACAGCGGGCACAATGGACGCAGCGGCGCTGGGCATAATGCTCTCCATGCTGATATTTCCGGACGGCGGCACATATCAGCGCCTGTCGATATCGCTGGGCGTGACGCTTGCGGCTTCTGCGGTCTTTATGACCATTGCCGAACGCATAAAATTCAAAAATCTGGTGTTCGTGCCTCTTCTGGGCATAATTTTCGGCAACATACTGGATTCGGTGACCACCTTCATCGGTCTTCAGTTCAATGTGGTGCACAGCATGGCTTCGTGGCTTCACGGCGACTTTTCGTCGGTGATGCAGGGGCGTTATGAGATAATGTATATCAGCATCCCGCTTCTGGCGGCGGCGTATATCTATGCCGACAGGTTCACCCTTATGGGGATGGGCAGGAGCTTTGCCGTGAATCTCGGCATGAACTACAGCACCATGTTTCGTCTGGGGCTGGTGATAGTCTCATGCGTGACGGCGGTGATAGTGCTTACAGTCGGTATGATACCCTTCGTCGGGCTTATCGTGCCGAACATAGTAAGCATGCTTTACGGCGACAACCTGCGCAGGACACTTCCAATAACGGCACTTTCGGGGTCTTTGTTTCTGCTGGTGTGCGATATTCTCGGCAGAACCTTAATGGCTCCGTATGAAATATCCGTCAGCGTTATGGTGGGGATAATCGGTGGCGCGATCTTCCTTTATCTGATACTTGGGAGGCGCGTAAATGCGGGATAGCGTAAAACTTGCCGTACTTTTTGCGGTGTCAGTCTGCTGTGTTCTCCTTTTCATGTTTTACGACGCGGGGAGCGACCTCTCATTCATCCTGCCCGAACGCGGGGCAAAGGTGGCGGCGATGGTGCTTACGGGGGTTGCAGTGGCTTATTCGTCGGTGATTTTTCAGACAATAACATTCAACCGCATACTCACGCCTTCGGTGATGGGATTTGACGCCGTATATCTGTTTTTGCAGACGACGGCACTTTTTCTTTTCGGCGGCGGCGGGCTTATGATGGTCAACGAGGTCTTCAATTTCTCAGTTTCGGCTTTATCACTGATGCTGTTTACTTTTTTTCTGTATAAGCTGGTGTTTGTACGCAAGGGGAACGTCTTTTTCCTTATGCTGGTGGGTGTGGTGATGTGGACACTGTTCAGAAGCCTGACAGTTTTCATGCAGATGCTCATAGACCCGAACGAATATGCAATTGTACAGGACACGATGTTCGCGAGTTTCAATAACGTCCGCGGAGATCTGATAGGCGTTTCTTCGGTTATAATCGCCGCAGTGGCGATATTCTGTGTGCCGATGCTCAGAAAGCTGGACGTGATGCTTCTGGGCAGGGAGCATGCGATAAACCTCGGCATATCGTACGACTCGCTGGTGAAAAGGGTGCTTATCATAATCACCCTGCTGGTGGCGGTACCCACAGCGCTTGTGGGGCAGATGACCTTTCTGGGAATAATCGTGAGCAATCTCGCATATGAAACAATGAAGACCTACAGACATGCATACGTCATAACGTGCGCCTCTCTCATATCGGTAATAGCCATAACCGGCGGGCAGTTTATTCTGGAGCGGGTCTTCTACTTTAACATAACAATTTCGGTGATCATCAATTTTGCCGGAGGAATCTACTTTATCTATCTTCTTACAAGGGAGGGTAAAAGATGCTGAAAACGGAGAATATTTCAAAATATTATGACGAAAAAGCAGTCGTGGAGAACGTAAGCGTTGAGATACCGAAGGGAAAGATAACTTCCTTCATCGGTTCAAACGGTGCAGGCAAAAGCACTCTGCTCTCTATAATAAGCCGGCTTATTAAACAGTCGGGCGGCGGCGTATATCTTGAGGGAACACCAATCACCGACATAGCTGACAGCGAACTTGCAAAGCGGGTCTCTATCCTGAAACAGTCCAGTCATGTCAATATACGCCTCACCGTGCGGGAGCTGGTTTCGTTCGGAAGATTTCCGTACAGCGGCGGGCGGCTTACGGCAGAGGACGGGGAGATGATATCCCGCGCAATAGGTTATATGGATCTTGAAAGTTCGGAGAACAAATATATCGACACTCTAAGCGGCGGACAGCGACAGAGGGCTTTTATCGCAATGATAATAGCACAGGATACGGACTACGTTCTTCTGGACGAGCCGCTGAATAATCTGGACATGAAACATTCGGTGCAGATTATGAAAACCCTGCGCAGGCTCACCGACGAGCTTGGAAAGACCGTCGTGCTTGTTATCCACGATATAAACTTCGCCTCCTGCTATTCGGATTACATTGCCGCTCTGAAAGACGGAAAGCTTGCCGGATTCGGCACTGTAAAGGAGATGATAGACGGCGGAATCCTGAAAAACGTTTTTGGAATGGAATTTGACGTCCGCGAAATGAACGGCAGCAGGATATGTCTTTATTACACATAAATGAGGTGAAAAGATGAAAAAACTATTTGTCACAGCACTGTTTCTGCTGGCGGCGCAGGCACTGTTTGCGGCGGATTACACGCTGATGATCAAGGGAAAGACGACGGTTCAGTTCCCGCAGAACCCTAAAAAGGTCGTCGTGATGGATTACAGTTCGCTGGATACCATGCAGGAACTCGGATTGGCATCTTTCGTGGCGGCAGTGCCGAAGGGAAATCTGCCGAAATACCTGTCAGTGTTCACCGATAAAAAATACGCGGACGTTGGCGGCGTGATGGATTTTGATATCGAAAAGATATACAGACTGGCACCCGATCTGATAATAATCAGCAACAGACAGGCGCGGATGCAGGAGAAACTTTCAAAGATAACCCCCACCGTGAATATCAACATCGACAGCACAAGATACGTCGATTCCTTTAAAGCAAACACATTACTCCTCGGCAGAATATGGAACAGAGAGGCGCAGGCGAAACAGATAGCCGATAAATTTGACGCGGAAGCGGACAAACTGCGCGCGGACATAGCGAAGGAGCAGGGCAAAGGGCTTATCACCATGTATAACGCGGGCAAGTTCAGCGCATACGGAAGCGGTTCCAGATTCGGCATAGTACATGACGTTTTCGGCGTTAAGCAGGCTGACGGACATATCCAGATATCCACCCACGGAAAGAGCGTTAATAGTGAATACATAGCCAAACTGAACCCCGATTATCTGTTCATCATCGACAGGGATTCTGTTGTGGGCGGCAAAACCGCTTCAAAGAAAGATATCGAGAACAGGCTGATACGCACCACGAATGCGTTTAAATCAAAAAAAATAGCATATCTCCCCGCAGACTACTGGTACCTCGCTAACGGCGGCGCAAAGTCCATGATGCTTATGCTGAAAGACATCCGCAGCGTTGTCGGCAAGGTTTCCGCCTGACGTAAAGTTTCAGGAATAATCCATGTAAATTTAAGGAAAGTTCCATTCCCATGTTTAAAACAATTTGATATACTTCGCCGCAAGTTGATACTGATTATCAATACCGAATCGTTTTTGGAGGAAAGATGAAGCCTAGGAATTTATTCAGACGCGGAAGTTTTATACTCTCCGTGTCTATGGCGCTCGGTTCGCTTACGGCGGCACATGCCGAGGAAACCGTTGAGATCAAGCCCGTCGTCGTTACGGCGACAGGATACGAACAGTATATCGCGGATGCTCCGGCAAGCATCAGCGTGATAACGAAAGAGGACATCGCAAAGGAACCCGCTGCGAGCGTCACGGACCTGCTTAAAAAAGTTGAGGGCGTGAGCATCACAGGTTCTTCGCCAAATGATACCGATATCGTTATCAGAGGTATGCCGGGCGAGTATACGCTGATTCTGGTGGACGGTAAACGCCAGAACACCAGAGAGACAATGAACAGAGGCACAGGCGGAGTTCAGGCGAATATGATACCGCCTCTGGAGGCAATTGAGCGCATTGAGATTGTAAGAGGTCCCATGTCTGCCGTGTATGGTTCCGAAGCAATGGGCGGTGTTATCAACATAATAACCAAAAAGGTTCCCGACGAATGGCACGGCTCGCTCACTCTTGGAACAATACAGCCCAAGGATGGCGATATCGGAACTACGTTCAACAGACAGTTCTGGATAGGCGGTCCCATCGTTAAAGACAAGGTCGGTTTCCAGCTTTACGGTCAGATGAACGACCGCAATGAGGATGATGTTTATTATCCCGGCTCTTCCACAAGCGGAAGCAACGGAAAAGAGGATGAGAACATCACTGCAAAATTCACCGTCACGCCCGACAAAAATAACGAGATAAACGTTGAGGGCGGATACGATACGCTCACATACACCAGAACAGGCGGAAAATCCCTCGCCGACACAGCTTCCGACACCAAAACGGAACACACCAGAAAACACTGGTCTGTCAGCCACGATGGAAAATACGGCAGCGCTTCAACAAGCATCGCTCTTTTTCAGGAGATAGCTGATAAGGAGGACTGGACAAACGGCGTTAAAAGCTCAACGAAACCGGAGCTGACAAATACGACACTTGATGCCGGACTCTCTTATATGTTCTCAAAACATTCTCTGCGCACAGGCGGTCAGATAGCGAAAGCGGAGATAGAAGGCATCGGAAGTCAGGATTCCATTTCTGGATATCCGGCGAATACTGACGATGTTTCCGTGGATTCTTACGCACTTTATCTGGAAGACGAATATTTCCTGACTGATAAATTTGCCATAACAGCCGGAGTCCGTATGGACGACGACGAGAGATACGGTTCAAACTGGACGCCCAGACTTTACGGCGTATATAAGCTGACCGACAGATGGACTCTCAGAGGCGGCGTTGCGATGGGCTTCAAGGCTCCTACGATACGTCAGACCACCGAAGGTTATTGCATGACCACAGGCGGAGGAGCACAGGTAGCGGGAACGCTTTGCGGTAACCCCGACCTTGACCCTGAAACAAGCACAACCGAAGAGATGGGTATCAGATATGATGCCCCGGGCGGAATGACTTTCGGGTTCACTGTTTATAACAACGACATAAAAGACAAAGTATCAAGTTATGCCACGGATGCTGTGGATTCGCTGAACAGATATATCTATGAATACGAAAACATAGACGACGTGAATCTGAGAGGCGTTGAGGTTTCTTTCGATATGCCTTTCACAAAAACGCTGGATTTCAAAGCCAACTATACCTACACCGACTCAGAACGTAGCGGCGGCGAACCCGCATACGACGGAAGCTCCCTTGACGGAAAACCTCTGGACAAAACGCCGGAACACATGTTCAACGCACAGCTTGACTGGCAGGCGGCTAAACCCCTTCTGCTTTACACAAGGGCAAATGTTGTGAGCAAACAATACTGGTCGGCATTCAGAAACGGCGCTATGCGCTCGAGAGTGCGCCCCGGAACGGAAACTTTTGACATCGGCGGTGTTTACGACGTGAACAAAGCGCTCTCGTTCAAACTTGCGGTGCTTAACATCTTTGATAAAAAGGTTTCAGTCGATAACCGTTCGCGCACAGGCGGACTGGACGGCAACTGGATGGTTGACGAAGGTCTGACGGTTGCAGCGGATATGACGCTCAGATTCTGATGATATAATGAGATCGCCGCGTCGCTGCGCTCCTCGCGAAGACATATACGTCTCTGCGAGGAAGAAGTCATGCTGACGCGGCAATCTCATATTTATTTGGAGTACCTATGAAATATGCTGTTTTTCTTTGTGTTCTTATGACCGTTTGCAGTGCGTGGGCGGAACCTGTGTTTGAAAAAGCGAAATACACCGACGGGCGTCAGTCACCGTTTTATACTTTCTATTACGACAAAGCTGTGTCCGCAGACGGCGAAAGAACATACAGAATAATAACCGGAGTGCCGAAAACTCCTGCTCCCGAAAAGGGCTACAGAGCCGTTTATGCCGTTGACGGCAATGCCGTTATACACCATATAAAGGACGCACAGCTTGAAAAACTGGCAAAAAACGACCCGCCTGTGATAGTGGCGATAGGTTACGACGCCGATGTGCTTTTCCACATGCCTTCAAGAACTTACGACTTCACACCGTCCGCGGACGGCAAACCGGTGAAAGACGGACTTGACCCGTCGCGTATTGGAGGCGGAGCCGTACAATTCATAGATTTCATAGAAAAAACGGTTTTCCCCCTGTCGGAGACAAGGGCGCACATAGACAGGGACAGAAGGACGCTTTTCGGTCATTCATACGGAGGACTGTTCGTTCTTTCTGCCCTGTCGGAGCGTCCCCGGCTTTTCAGCCGCTACGTCAGCGCCGATCCATCGCTCTGGTGGCAGGAGGGCGCGTTTTTTAAAAAGATAATGCAGGCAAAGGACGTGTCGGGCATCAGTCTTATCATGATGAAAGGTGCCTCCGCCGAAGGGTATTTGCCGACGAAAGGCGACAGCGAAAGGGTGAGACTTAGAAAAAAACTGTATACCCATGCGCCGAAAGATGCCGCCCTTGAGGTGGTAAGAAAACTTTCCGCAGAAGGCATGAAAACGCAGTACAGGGAATACGGATATCTTTCCCACGGTCCGCTGTTTCCAGTTTCGCTGGATGCGGCGCTGTCATCCGAAAAGGAGTAGGTCATGGAAGTTTCATACAGCGATCTGGTAAACTATTTTTCAAATGTTTCATATAAAGTTATGGGTGTGCATCACCACACTAAAGGGGCGGGCTGTTCGCACAGTCAGATGTCGGCACCGTTCCCTGTATTCGTGTTTCCGCTTTCAGGTAAAGCAAAATTCACCTTTAACGGCACGCCTTATATCATTTCTCCCGGAACCGTCGTTCACGGCGGCGCTGATATGAGCCTCGATAAGGTTGTTCTGGGAAAGACAAGATGGGAATACATCATCGTTTTTTATGAAGCTGTCACGCAGGAACCTGACAACATGTGCATGGCTGATCTGCATTTTGAGCTTTCGGCGGGCAGCAGTCCCCGACTGACGGAATTGCTCTGGCGGCTCTGGCGGGCTTATACACACCCTGATACGCTGTCGCTTTTCCGCACGGAGATGCTTTTCCGCTGTGTTCTGGAAGAACTGCTGGTTTGCGCCGGAGGGAGGCATAGCGGAAACGCTAAGGAGCTTTTCGATCAGGTCTCGCTTTACATTCAGGAACATTACACAGACCCGCTCTCTGTGAGGGAGCTTGCGGAGCAGTACGGTGTGACCGAAAACAGGCTTTTTTATATATTCAACAAATATGCGGGGATAGGTCCGGGGGACTATCTGACCACTTATCGGCTGAACAGGGCGCGCGATCTGCTTATCACCGGAGACGCCAACGTCAGCGAGGTCGCGAAGAGTGCCGGATATCCCGACCCGCTGTATTTCAGCCGGATGTTCAGAAAACGCTTCGGCTCATCGCCAAGCGCCATCCGCGAAAGATACAGACAGGATCAGTTCAGCCAGCCGCTTTGCCGCACAACCGGATGAATCATCCGCCGGAAGTGAGCTTTTCCATGCGGTCGATAGCGAGCAGGTGGTCAAGCTTTGCGCTCAGATTATCCGCCAACGCTTTTTTTACAGCCGCCTGCGCCTTTGCGTATGCCGCTTTGCTTATCACGCCCGCTGCGTATCTGTCGGAATTTATTCGTAACTGCTCTTTGTAAAGTTCAAGCGCTTCGTTGGCAACGTCTTTCATCTGTGCAGTCTGCTTAATCGAGTTGAATGTCTTTATAACGTCCGTTTCAGTCTGTTCCCGCACCCTGAGAAGATTCTGGGAAGCCTGAGCCGCCTGTGAATCCCGCGAAATCCTGTTGCCCTTCTTTTTGCCCCAGTCGAGAATGTTCCAGTCGAGTTTCAGACCGACCACGGTTATGTTGTCGTTCAGATACGACACTCCGTCGGTGTATATTTCCGCCGCGAACAGAGTAACGTCGGGGATGTATTCGTAAACTGCCGCTTTCTGTCCGTGGCGCGCTTTTTCCAGTGTCTGTTTTGCAGAGATGATGTCAGTATTCGATACTGAAGCTTTTTCAACGTACTGCTGACGTGTCAGTGTTTCCGCGCTGTCTGACGGTATTTCAGCAGGAATTATGATTGTTCCCGCCGGCTGTCCGGTCAGGGTGTTCAGGTCTGCGTTATAGTTTTCATAGCTGTTCTGCGCTGCCATAAGGTTCTGTCTGCTTTGCAGAAGCGCCGCTTTTGCCTCTATCACCGAAACTTCAAGCACACTGCCGGAGCTTACGCCGTCCTGCGCTTCCTTAACGGCGAGTTGTGCCGCTCTCTGCGCCGCCTGCGCCGCATCCTCCTGCGCCCGCGCTATCAGCAGACCGTAATAAAGGCTTTTCACTGCATAGGCAATTTCATCCTGTGCTTTTTTCATATCGGCTTCGGATATCTTTCTGTCCGCCTTCGCCGCGCCCACGTTCTCTTTTATCCTGAGAAGCTGTGTCAGCGGCTGGGCTATTATACCGTACGCCATTGCGGTTCCGCCGGATGTCTTTATGTCATAGTCCGATGAGGGCAGTGAAAACCCCGCCACGGAACCAAGATCGCCCGCAGGAATTACCGCCAGATTGTCCTGTAATGTATCAGAGTATGAACCTGATATCTTAACCTGAGGGAAGTAGTCCGCCTTTGCACCCGTAACTTTGCCCTCCGCCTCGTCTATGCGCGCCTGCGCAATTTTTATTACGCGGCTGTTGTCCATTGCGGCGCTGAGTGCCTGTTCAATGGTCATGTTCACCGTTTCGGCATGTGCAGCTGACGCAAAAAGAAACAGTGCAAGAACTGCCGCGGCTGTGCCTTTGACGCGCCTTCCCATGACAATTACATAAAGCACTGGAACCACCAGAAGGGTGAAAAACATTGAGAATATCAAACCCACAGCCATAACGCTTGCAAGGGGACTCCAAAGGGTCGAGCCTGAGAGTATCATGGGTATAACGCCGACTGCCGCCGCCATAGTTGTAAGGAAGATGGGGCGCAGTCTGCGCTGTCCCGCTTCCATAGCCGCAAGCTCAATGGGGTGTCCTTCCGCTATCTTTTCTTTTATGTAATCCACCAGTATGATGGAGTTCCTGACAACTATGCCGCTGAGGCTTATCACGCCCATGAAAGCGGTGAACCCGAACGGATTGCCCGTTATGTAAAGTCCCGCCATGGCACCCAGTATGGAGAGCGGTATGGATGACATAACGATGAGCGGTTCGCTGAAATTGCGAAACTGCACCAGCAGGACTATGAATATCGCCAGAAGGCTTATGCCCAGCGCCTTTATCATCATGGGCATGGTCTCTTCCTGATTGGAATTTTCTCCGCCGTAGCTGACTGTGTAGCCTTCGGGCAGGTCGAGCTTTTCTATCTCAGGTCGTATCTCGTTCAGCATGGCGGATGCGTAATGTCCTTTTTTGATGAAAGCGTTGACGGTTATCGTCCGCACGCCGTTGCGCCGCACGAGACGGCTTGTCTGCCACTGGGGTTTGATGTCCGCAAAGGCTTTTACAGCTATGCCTTTTCCCGTTACGGAAGATGCGACGTATGAATCCTCAATGTCGCTGAAGTTTTTGCGTTTATCCTCCGGCAGTCTGAATATGATGGGGATGCTTCTGTCGCCTTCGTGGTATATGCTGATTGTCTGTCCGTCCAGTGCCGCATCCAATGTGCCTGATACTCCGTAATTAGTAATTCCCAGACGGTTAGCCAGCTCATTATTAACTTTCACGTCCACCATTCCTGAGTCATTGAAATAGTTTGTGTAGATGTTCCTGCTGTAAGGCACCTCACGCATGATGGTCATAACGTCGTCCGCCGCTTTCTTAAGGGTGGGGACGTCATAACCTGATATCCGCACCTCTATTGGTGCCTCCATCTGCTGACCCTGCTGTAGTTCCTTCACAAGAACAATCGCCTCCGGTATCTCTTTGCCCAGCCGCGAACTCAGCGAACCGACCAGTTTTTTCGTAGCCTCAACGGATTGCGTGTTTACGATTATCTGCGCATAGGCAGTGTCCGGCTGCTGTGGGTTGACGTTATAGTAAAACCTCGGTGCGCTCTGACCTATGAATGATGCGTAATGCAGGACCCCTTTGGTGTCTTTCAGAGTATTTTCTATACGGGCAACTGTGCTGTCGGTGCTGTCGGTCTTTGTCCCCTGCGGCATCCACACGTCAATGGTGAACTGGTTGCGTTCCGCAGACGGGAAAAATTCCTGCGGGATATGCATATAAAGATACAGCCCGCAGACAAACGACAGGATACCTATGCCTATGGCAAGGGTTTTGTACTTCATGAAAAACTTCATATTATGTCCGTATGCCGTCTGGAGGAAATCCAGCAGACTGAACTTTTTTTCTTTAGTTTCGCTGTGCAGTCCCTTTTTGATGAAAAAGCGGCAGATAATCGGCGTAAGCAGTGTCGCCACTATGAACGATGTGGAAAGGGCTATAGTCACGGTGAGCGGGAGCGCCCTGATGAACTCGCCCACGGAACCTGTCAGAATCAGCATGGGCAGAAACGCGCAGATGATAGTCACCGTGGCTGT
The DNA here is from genome assembly GCA_050251945.1 of Deferribacterales bacterium. Taxonomy (GTDB): domain Bacteria; phylum Chrysiogenota; class Deferribacteres; order Deferribacterales; family Geovibrionaceae; genus Seleniivibrio. Next base: position 243,417 of record JBFWLW010000004.1, read on the forward strand.
CAGAACAGGTATCAGAACTTCGCCCACAGCCCGCCATCCGACCTCTTCGCCGGTTACTTTTCTGTCCAAAAGATCGACGAAGTTGTCCGCAATGACAATCGCGTCGTCGACCACGATGCCAAGCACCAGAATCAGCGATGCGATGGACACCTGATGCAGTTCTATGCCGAAAAAGTTCATCACGGCGAGGGTTGAAAGGAGCGTGACCGGAATTGCCAGCGCCGCTATCACCGCCACCCGTATGGGAAGCAGTATGATCGTGACTATTATTACCGAGGTTATCGCCAGCAGAAATTCATGGGTGAGCGATTCCATCCTGTCAGACACCACCTGCGGCTGATCGGCTATCATATCGAGCTTAATGTCCGGCGGCAGTATGTTGTTCAGCTTAGTGAAAACACCGGAAAGGCTTTCGCCAAGCTGTACAATGTTATTTCCTTTCTGCATCTCGACGGAGATTATAATGCTCGGTTTTCCGTCGTAACGCACCTTGAAGTCGGAATCTTCATAGGTCCTTGTCACATCGGCGATATCCCGCACGTATAGCGGCTGTCCCGTTTGTGATACGTTTATCAGGGTATTCCGTATGGCGTCCAGAGAAGTGTATTCGCCCGTTGTTTTGACTGGTACGGACGTTGTATCCGTGTCCAGAGTTCCTGCGCCGCCCGTAACGTTTTGCGCCTGAACGGTCTGTATCATGCCGGAGGGTGTAACGGAGAACTGAGCCATCCTTTTCAGATCGCCCGTGATCTGTATCTGTTCCTCTTTATCGCCGTAAAGCGCCAGTTTACCAACCTCACGCACAGTACGCATCTCATCCTCTATCCTTTCGGCATAGTCTTTAAGCTGTGCATAGGTGTAGTTTTCTCCGTGTACCGCAAGAAGCATTGCCACTGTGTCGCCGAAGTCGGAGACCACCATAACGCCGCGAACGCCTTTTGGAAGTTCGGTGTGCAACGCTTCGTTCATTTCGTGGCGCAGTTTTGCCCAGAACAGGTCGGCATCTTTAACGTTGTCTTCAAGCTCGACGTTTATTATCGCGATGCCCGGTCTGCTGGTGGAATAGGTCTTGCTCTTATAGACTTCCTGATATTTGAAAATATGTTTTTCAAGCACCTTTGTGACCTGTTTTTCCACCTCTTCGGTAGTTGCGCCCGGATAGGACGCCATAACAAGTCCGGTGCGGATGGTTATTGAAGGGTCTTCCGTCTTCGGCATGGTGAAGAAGGCATGAAGACCTATGGTGAGCATAAGAAGCGCCATAAAAATTGCGACTGCGGGATATTTAAGCGAAGCTTTAACAAGGTTCATGACAAAACCCCTATTTGACAGGGCTGACATCCAGCCCGTCGGAAAGTTTGTTCTGTCCTGCGGTGACTATCATTTCGCCGCCTTTCAGTCCCGACTTTATAACAGTCTCCTGTCCGTATACCGAACCTGTTTCAACCCGTTTGGAGTATGCCTTCTTTTTGTCGGGGAAATAGACGTATACTATTGTCGCTCCCTGCGGGTCGCGCAGAACTGATTCGACAGGAACCGTCATAACCTTTATGGGCTGTTTCGTATCTATTGACATCTCCGCAACCATTCCCAGACGGATCGTATGGTCGGGGTTCGATACGGTTATCCTTGTCATGTATGTTCTGGTGGCGGGGTCAGCCGAAACGTTTATCACTCGTACTGTGCCGGAATATTTTCTGTCTGGCAGGGCGGGAACGGATACGTCAGCCGTTTGTCCTGTGGCGGCAAAACGGATATCTGTTTCAGCTATGCCTGCGTTAACCTCCACAGGGTCAAGGGGAGATATTTCAAATACGGGATAGCCCGCCTGTACGGTTTCGCCCGCTTCGCAGAGGCGCTTTGTCACAAATCCGCTGACAGGAGCTTTTAAAACCGTGTCGTTCAACGCTTTTTCTGCCAGTTTGACGTATGCCTGAGCCTGTTCGTATCCTGCCTTTGCCTGTGCCTTGTCTTCGGGCTGCGCACCTGTCTGTGCCATCCCGTACTGCTGTTTTGCGGATTCGTATGCCGCTTTAAACTTTTCAAAATCGTTCGGGGCGAGGCTTTTGTTGTCGTAAAGCATCTTCATCCGTCCGTACTCGTCCGCTGCTCTGTCGTAAGCTATTTTTGCCTGTGCAAGCTGTTCGGAACGGGCGGGGGATTTCGCCTTCATATACGCGGCGTTCGCCATTCCGGCTGCCGCTTCCGCCTTGTCCAGATTGCTTTTGTAGTCCGTGCTGTCAAGCTCCGCAAGCACCTGACCCGCCTGAACGTAGTCGCCCTCTCTGGGAATGGCCTTAACAACCCGTCCGCTGACAAGGAACGAAACCTTTGACGGGTTGTCCTGCGCTGTGACGACACCTGACGCTGTTATTTTATATGTATCATCAATATGTTTTACCTGTGACACCTTAACGGATATCGGTTCGCGTTTCAGCTGTTCTTCTTTTCCTTTGCAGCCGACCAGTGAAATAATGAAAATTGCGATTAAAAAATATCTGATGACTTTCATTTTGCGCTCCCTGTGAATCCTTTGATAAAGGTGTCTATAGCTAAGTGTATCAATTTATCCGCCTGTTCCCACGGGAAATTGTGATTTTGTATCAGGTTGGAAACTATGCCGTGCATGGAACCCCACATCACCTGAACGGCCGCCTGCGGTTCTTCCGATACCTGTGAGGCTATTTCAAGCACCATTCCGTATGCTCTCATCCCGTTCGCGCCGCTCTCAAGAAAACGGAAAAATGTCTTTTCATTGCGCGGGGTCATAAAGGCTATTTTGTAGCTGTCCTGATTTTCCAGTCCGAATTTTGCATAGGCGAGCATGCACTTTTTCAGGTTTTCTTCCGGAGTGCTGTTCTTGTCGACCGCGGCGGCGATCAGCTCTGCAACCTGCGCGAATATTTCATCGCATACACAGAAGATTATCTCGTCCTTGCTTTTGAAATAAGTGTATATCGCGGTGGGGGAATAACCTATCTCCGCCGCCATGCGCCGCATGGAGAGATTTGCTATGCCTTCTTTCAGAATGGTTCTGCGGGCAACAGCGAGTATCTTTTCTTTCAAGGGTTTATTGGCGTTCTGTCTTATCTTTTTTGCATACATATATGCGCCTCGCGTGGTTAACACTGTTAAGTTAACAGTGTTAAGTTAGCGCGTAAAATAAAATCAGTCAACGGAGAATAGAAAAAATATCAGTTAACAGCGGGGAGTATTATCTCGAAATTCGCACCCAGAGAGGTGTTAGCGACTGTTATTGTTCCGTTCATGTGATTGTGGATGATAAGCTTTGCCAGATAAAGCCCCAGACCCGTTCCTTTTCCCTCCTCTTTGGTGGTGAAATACGGGTTGAAAATGTGCGGCTTGACATCCTCGCCGATGCCGCCTCCCGTATCTTCAATGTTTATTATCACCTGATTGCCGGTCTTGTTCATCCTGACGTGGATATGTCCTTCGGTCTTTTCGCCCGCCTTAATCCGTTCTTCGATGGCGAATATGGAGTTGTACACCAGATTTGTTATGACCTGCTTAAACTCTCCTCTGTAGCCTTTTACAACGGTTTCGTTGTTGTGCGAGCGGGGTATTTCCGCGATGTTTGCGTTTTTGATGTTTCTGGTGGGGCTGGAGTAAGATACGAAAGGTTTTATATTCTTCGCCAGCATCTGTATTTCCACAAGACGCAGAAGGGCAACTATCTCGTTGCTTACGTCAAATTCGCTCTCTTTGTCGTCGGGTTTGAAGAACGTTCTGAAATCGTCGATGGTGGACGACAGATAGTCCAGAGTGCTCATCTGTTTCTCTTCAAATTCGGCTATCTCTTCATCGTTCAATGTTTTGTCGCGGTAGCTGTCGGCAATGTTCTGCGTACGCAGACCGATTATGTTCAGAGGCTGCCGCCACTGGTGGGCGATTGCGTTTATCATCATGCCCATATCCGCAAGCTTCTTCTGTTCAAATATTATTTCCTGCTGTTTGCGGATCATGGCGACCTCTTCCTCAACTCTGGTTGTGAGCTTGGTGTTCAGGTCTTTAAGCTCGTTTTCGAGCCTTTTTATCTTCGTTATATCCTTTGAAACGTTCAGAAGAACCTTTTTGCCTCTGTATTCGTGTATGCTGGCAGACATGATTCCGTGAACTATTGTCCCGTCTTTGCGTAAAAAGTCCGCCTCGTAATTATGGCAGAATCCGTATTTTTTCACAGTGTCGATGAGGTGGTGTCTTGCTTCAGGATTTTTCCAGATGTTGAGGTCGAGTGAGGATTTGCCGACAACCTCTTCCGGAGTGTAACCCATTATCATAGAGAATCCGTTATTGATCTGGATATACACACCGCTGTCGATATCGTTAAGGTTTATGGCATCCTGACTGGTTCTGAAAGCGTTTATGAACATTTCTTCGTTCTGGCGTGCCAGCTCTTCTGATTTTTGCAGTTCATCAACCTTTTTTGAAAGCGCCGCCGTTTTTTCGTCAACAGTTTTTAAAAGATTTTTTTCCAGCTTTACTTTTTCTGAGATATCAAAGATATAGTTAATCGAAAACTCTTCGCCGTCAATTTTGTGATAGCCTGAGATAATTTCAACGTCTATAACTTTTCCGTATTTGTTCCTGTGCTGGGTCGCAAACCTGTTCACCATTTTGGTGCGCAGGTATTTTATAAAATTTCCAACCTCTTCCGGAGAGTATGCCGCGTCTATGAAGCTGACATGTTTACCCGTCAGCTCATCTTCGGTATAGTCAAGATATTTGGTCACGGCATCGTTGATTTTGAAAATACAACCGCCGGCATCGACCCAGAAAACAGGAAGATACGGGTTGGACTGAAGAGCTTCAAAATACAGTTTACGGAACGCGTCGTTGTTCTCTATTTTGCTTTTCACAAATCACTCTGTATGGATGCATATAAATTGATTATATATCAAATTCACAAATATCACAACAAAGCGATTTTAATGCAATTTTTCAGCGTGTCTGTTCAAATTTAGATACTTTCTCCATGGGGTAAAAAGCGTGAAGCAGTTCCGAAACGTAGGGTGTTATTCCGTTTTTCGGATCCTGCGTATATCTTTCAAACCAGAGACCTGCGACCTTGTTTCTGCCTTCATAAACTTTTCTGCTGTTTCTGTCGGCGTACCTTTCGCAGAGTTCCGCAAGGGAGGGAAGTTTCACATATTCAGCCTTAAAGGCTTCCGCTCTGGATTCAAACACCTCGCCGCAGTCTTTTGAAAGAATGCTGTTTATATTTTCAGGTTCGAAATAGATGAACATGCCGATATTTTCAGGGTTCTTTTCATCGCATGACGCAAGCCTGTCTGCCCACTGCCTTTCGGAAAGCAGTTCCTCCGGCATCATATACTGCATTACGCTTGCGGGTATCTGCTTAACATCGTTTTCATCTATCCTGATATTTTCCAGCTCCATGGCATTTCCTCTGAAATGGAGCGGATAAACGCTCCTTCTTTGCGGTTTTCCGATATTGTCCAGATCACTGCATAGTTCCTCTATGCTGTCCAAGTTCTCTTTTGTTATGAAGATCCGCTGTTCAACATTCAGTCCGAGGGCGAAAGCCGCACGCTGTGCGCCGAGCAGATATTCCAGATCGCCTTTTCGCCTGTTCATATCGTCGTGGAACTGCGCCGTACCGCTCATGGAGAAGATTACCTTCTTAAGCCCGAGTTCCTTGCGCTGTGCCAGCCAGTCGAACATCTCCGCTTCATTTCTCATTTTCATTCCGCCCATAAGGAGGCTTTCGGAGAGCTTTCCGCACTCTTTGGTCATTTCCAGATACCATTTGTACCGATCAATTGTCAGGTCATAGTTGCTGGCAAGTTCAAAGCTCACAGCCATACCGTTCGGTTTACTCCATTTCGCATATTTCTCGACTGCTTTTGTGTAGTCTTCCCATTGGAGAGCCGGCTGGGACTGTTCGCCCTGCAAACAATACCTGCATCTGTGGGCGCATTTCGTAACCCTTCCCCAGACAGTGATCCTTCTGATATTTGTCATGCTCATTTTCCCCCGTTGCATACATCTTGCCGCCGTTTTATTACCGCGTCAAGTACCTGCGGACATTCAATAACGCGATAATAATGTGACGGCTGGAAAACCGCCGCTATATGGTATTTGAACAATAACGCATTAAATCTCAGTCCTTTTTTTGTTGAATATTCTACATAATACATATATCTTGTTGGCTGAAAGGTAAAAGGACGGGCGATATGTTCTCAATGAAAACGGTATACGGACTTAAAGCATTGCAGTTTCTGGCATCAAAGGGTGCCAGTGAACATGTTCTCATATCAGAGATAGCGGAACACGAGAAGATACCTAAAAAATTCCTTGAGACCATCCTGCTCACCCTGAAAAACGAAGGGCTGCTCACCAGCAAGATAGGAAAAGGCGGCGGATATCAGCTTGCATTTCCGCCTTCGTCCGTGACGATGGAACGCATCGTTTCTGCCCTTGAAGGTCCTCTGGCGCTTGTACCCTGTGTTTATGAAGAAACAGGTTCCAAGTGCGAATACTGCGACGACAGCTCTGTCTGCGGAGTGCGCCTTGTCATGTCCGGACTTACGGACGAATTCATCGCCTCATTGCGCGGCAAGACGCTTCAGGATATGCAGACTATGACCGACGAGGCGATTCAAAATTCCAACGGTCTGATAAACTATACTATTTGACTGATCTCATGAATGCTTTCAGATATTTCATACTGTCCGCGTCTTTAACTGCCACCCAATAGTTGCCTGTATCTTTCATAAAGTAATAGTTGTCCATGCCCATTCCCTGAACCTGTGTAACGCTTATGCCGTTAATATTCATTTTCTTCATGTTGCTGAATACCTTGCTCTGAGGCATACTGACGTCCATATCCTTGTAAAGCTGCTGTGCTTTCAGTTTGTTTTCCGAGAACGACGCCCAGACATAGACGCTTCCGTCGGCACATTTATATTCCGCAGAATAGGCGTCCTTCGCGTCTATCTGCTTTCTGTGGAGATAGGATATCTCCGTAATCGCTGTTCTGCCTGATCTTTCTGCTATTATGGAACATCCTGCAACGGAAGGTATTTCCGGTTCTTTTTGTGCCGCCTGCGCCGCCCATGCGCATAACATCATCATAACTGCAATAAATGAAGCTTTTAAGGTCATTTCTCCTCCTAAACATTTGTTTTATGCAGATATGACACCGGCTCAATGTAATAGTTCACTGAACCTTGACAGCATGGGAGGGCGTATATATTATCTATAAATGCTATCAAAATTCTGATATTTTATTGGTGATCACATGATCTATTTTGACAACAACGCAACAACTCCTCTTGCAAAAGAGGTCAAGGAAGAAATGGCGTCCTGTTTCGACATATTCGGCAACCCTTCCAGCCTCCACATCGAGGGGCAGCGATCACGACAGGTTATAGACAGAGCGAGAAAACGTGTGGCAGACTTCATTGGCGCGCGTCCCGAAGAGATAGTTTTTACAGGAAGCGGAACCGAGGCGGACAATATAGCCGTTTCTGGCTTTGCGTTCTCCGAACCGGAGGGTGGTTTCATTACCGCTGCCATAGAACATTCCGCTGTCCTGAAACCGATATGCAGGCTTGAGGACGAAGGGCGAACAGTGATAAAGCTTCTGCCTGACGACAACGGTAGAATTAACGCGGAACACGCCATGGGAGCCATCAGAAGCATAGACAAGGGGCTTCTTACCATCATGACGGCGAATAATGAAACGGGAGTTATTCAGCCCATCAGGGAGCTTGCGGCGGCGGCAAAGGCGAAAGGGCTTCTTGTGCATACCGACGCAGTTCAGGCGGCAGGGAAGATTCCGCTGAACGTTGACGAACTTGGTGTTGATATGCTGAGTATCTCTGCCCATAAATTCCACGGACCAAAGGGCATAGGCGCTCTTTATATCAGAGGCGGCGTAAAGATTTCCCCCGTCCATCTTGGCGGAACACAGGAACACGCCATGCGCCCCGGTACGGAAAATATAATCGCCATAGCCGGAATCGGAATGGCTTGTGAGCTTGCAGGACAAAGCATGTGCAACAGCAGGCTCAGGGATATGTTTGAGGAGATGATCCTTGCATCGGTGCCGGATTCGTTCGTTAACGGCAAAGACGCACCCCGCGTGCCGAACACATCCAACATCGGTTTCAGAGGGCTTGAAAATCAGGCGATAGTTATAAATCTCGACCTTGAGGACATAGCCGCCTCCACGGGCGCGGCTTGCAGCGCGGCGAAAAAGGAAGCGTCACACGTTCTGACGGCGATGTGCATGTCGTCTGAGGAGGCTCGCTCATCGGTTCGCTTCTCTTTCAGCAGATACAACACCGAAGAGGAGATCGTGACTGCCGTCGAAAAGATACGCGCAACAGTTGAAAGAATGAGGAAAAGACTTGCAAAATAAACGTGTTATAGCCGCCATGAGCGGCGGTGTGGATTCTTCTGCGGCGGCTTCAATGCTGGTTGAACAGGGCTACGATGTGATAGGCGTCACAATGAAGCTCCGTGAATGTTCAGAAACGGAGGAAAGCCCTTCCTGTTGCGGCGTGGACGGCATACTGAAAGCATCCGCCGCATGTGCGAAGCTAGGCATCAGACACTATGTCTATGACTGCGTGAAGGATTTCGAGGAGATGATACTCAAGCCCGCATGGGAGGAGTATTCAAACGGCAGAACACCCAGCCCGTGCCTTAACTGTAACGAAAAGGTGAAGTTCGGTCTTCTGATGAAATTTGCAGACGAACTCGGTGCCGATTGCATAGCAACGGGTCATTATTCAGGAACGGTCACTGATGAAAACGGTGTTATTTGTCTCGTGCGCGGAACAGACAGAAACAAGGATCAGTCTTATTTTCTTGCGGGGCTTTCCCGTGAACAGCTTAAAAGAGTGCTGTTTCCGCTTGGCGAAATGGTTAAGCCGCAGGTACGGGAGTATGCGAGGATACACGATATTCCCAGTGCTGAAACTCCGGACAGTCAGGACGCGTGCCTTGTGGGCGCATTCGGCAGTTTCTCCGAAATGCTCCGCCACAGATTCACTGGCGCTGCGCTTAAAGGGGACGTTGTGGACGAGCAGGGCGTTAAGATAGCCCCCCACGAGGGCATCCACAGATTCACCGTCGGACAGCGGCGCGGACTCAATCTGAATACCCATAAGAGCTACTGGGTCAAAAATATCTCAGGCAATACGGTAACGGTCACTGACACCAGTGAAAATCTTTTCGGCAATTCCCTTATGGCGGATAACATGTCCACCGTATATGACTACGCAGAGGGCGAAACCGTTCGATGTCAGGCACAGGTGCGCTACAGACAGAAGCCCGTTGACGCTTCATACACATATCTTGGCGGGGGGAAGGGCAGTGTTATCTTTGACGAGCCTGTTTCAGCAATCGCCCCAGGGCAGGCTGTTGTTATTTACGACGGCGAAAAGGTTCTGGGTCGCGGGCGCATAATCTCTTCTTAACGATCAATTTCAATATAATGAGATTGCTTCGTCAGTCTGTCGGCTTCCTCGCAATGACTCTATCTGATGTCTTCGCGAGGAGCTGAGCGACGCGGCGATCTCTTGATTTCCTGCCTTTCTCGTATGCCCTGACACGGTTTTCACCGTGCCTTTTTTTGTCTGAAAACAGTGTCGAAAATTATACATCGGCACGTTCCCCTATGCAGAATAGTCGGCATGGCAACATGCTGAATCACCCCTTCGCCATCTCTTTGCTCATCTGCTAAAGTTCTTATATTTAAATCTTTTCGTGCTTCCGGTGCCGTTTTGGAACTACTTGGCATGTTTAATGTTAATGTTCAGGAAGAATTAATTTCAGGAGGCGATCTTATGAGAAAGATCATCATGACACTGTCCCTTATCATTTGCGTTGCGGCACTCGCTTTTGCGGCTCCCCTCAGCATCACCAAGAAAACAGGCAACTACACTGTTGTTTCCGTTTTCGACAAAAATTCTGCGACAACGGGTAAAAACAAGGTGAACATCACCATCAAGGACGGCGGCAAGGTCGTTGACGGTGCAAAGGTTGCAGTTTATTACTCCATGCCCGCCATGGCAGGTATGCCCGCAATGGAATACAAAGTGATAGCAGACGGCAAAGGCGGTTTTTATTCCGCAGTGCTTGATCTGGGCATGTCAGGTCCCTGGAACGTGGATGTCAAGTTCGTTCTGCCCGGTTCAAAAGCAGTACAGCAGGCATCTTATTCAATCGACGCCAGATAATCATGCATAGAGGGGAGGGGGATCTCTCCCCTTCTTTTGCGGAGGAAAAACGTGAAGATACAACTTTTTAACATAACAGATTTAACAGATGAGATCGCCGCGTCGCTCTGCTCCTCGCGAAGACGCATAGCCGTCTCTGCGAGCCGGAGGCGAAGCAGTCTGGCTTCTGCTTTATTATTAGCGGCATTAATTTTAACGGCAGGTGCGGCGAATGCCGAAACGGTGGACGTTGACGCTCTCACCGAAACAGCCGTTTCAAAAAACATAAAACTGGAATCCATGAAATATGACGTGCGTGCGTCAGAGAGTGCAGAAATCTATTCGGGAAGTCTTACCGACCCTATGGTGAGCCTCGGCTTAGTTAACGAAGGAACAAATTATACTGTCGGTCAGGCGGGCATGTCCCGTTATACGGTGATGGTGAGCCAGATGTTTCCGTTCTTCGGAAAACTGGACACAAAACAGACAGAGGCGAAATACAAAACTCAGGCTCTGCGCGAAAGCGTACGGGCTGAGAAGCTGGAAGTTATCCACGCCGTCAGGTCTCTGTATCTCGACCTTTACACTATTCAGGAATCGAAAAAACTGCTGAACACAAAGATGAGGCTGATACAGATGACGGAAAGCTCCGCGCAGGCGAAATACAGTTCCGGCATGATGGATTCTAAAGATGTCATTATGGTTCAGCGTGAGAAATATATGGTGATGGAAGCCCTTGAGATGATGAACGGGAAAGAGCGTATGCTTAAGACCTCTCTTGCACACATCACCGGAAAGGATTCTGACGATTTCGGCGAGTTTTCGCTTCTGCCCGAAAAGGATACTGAGCTTGATGTCCAGACGCTTTATAAGATGGCAGTGGAAAGTTCCGTCACCCTTAAAAGCATGGAGAACGAGGTCAATGCAATGGCGGCGAACGTGAAGATGAAGGAGCTTGAAAAGTATCCCGATTTCACCGTCACACTCGGCTATGAACCACGCCCCGGCTACGCCATGTCCGACGTATATTCGGCGAGCATCGGGTTCAATATACCGCTCTATTACAGCACCCGTCAGCTTCCCGCCATAAACGAGGCGAAGGCTCGGAAGCTGAAAGCGGACACTGTTTACTACAATATGCGCCACGAGCTTAGAAGCATGCTCACGGAGCTTGTTGCCGCGGCAGATTCTTCAAAACATATAATGGATATATATCAGTCGGGCATATCCGCCAAAGCTGACCAGTCAAGAGACGCCGCCCTTGCCGCGTATAAACAGGGCAGAGGCAACGCATCGGACGTTATAGCGGCGGTTGACACGTCTGTTGAATACAAAATGAAATATCTCGAAAAATATTCCGAGAGACAAAAGAGCCTCAGCAGGCTCAACGTACTTACTGGAGGAAAGCTCTATGGAACGGTCATCCATGATTAAGATATACGCGCTGACGCTCAGATCGAAACTCAATGAGGTCGCCGTGTCGCTCCGCTCCTCGCGAAGACGCAAATTGATGTCTCTGCGGGGAAGCCGCAGGCTGACGCGGCAGTCTGGTGTTTTTATACAGGTTTCGTCAGTCTGCATGCTTCTGGCACTGCTTGCGCTGGCTATGCCCGCGTTTGCGGACGAGTTTGACATATTTGACGAACAGAAACTGCTTGAAATAAAGCCTGCCATTCTGCAGAAGATGGGTGTACGCCTTACAAAAGTTAAATACGGTGACAGTACAAAATCCATCAAACTGCCCGGTATAGTGAACACAGACGAGACGTCAACATTCACCGTCAATACTAAGTTCGGCGGCTGGATAGAGAGGCTCTATCTGGATTATACAGGCAAAACAGTGGGCAAGGGCGCGAAGATAGCCGAAATATACAGCCCAGAAATGGTCGCAGCTCAGGAGGAATATCTTTCTTTCCTGCGCCATGCGAACGGATTTAAAACTCAGCAGGATGCATACGGCGGCGTGTTTGCAGATGATGCGAAACAGCTTGCCGCCGGAGCGCGCTCAAGGCTTAAATATTGGGATATGAGTGATGCTCAGATACGCGAACTTGAGCGCACGGGCAAAACCCGCCGCACGGTTTCAGTCTACAGCCCGTCAAACGGCTACGTTCTGGCGAAGAACGTTTCCGCAGGGATGATGGTTCAGTCCGGAATGGCTCTTTTCACTCTGGCATCCACCGACAGAATGTGGGTTATTGCCGACGTATATGAAGAGGATATGAAATTCATCCGTCAGGGAGCAACAGCAAAATTTACACTGGCAAATCAGCCTGACGTCACTTTTGACATAAAGGCGGATTACATATATCCCGAAATGTCCCCCAACACAAGAACGCTCAAGGTGCGCTTTCCCGTGCTGAACCGCGGCAGTAAACTTAAACCTGCGATGTACGGCGATATAATCCTTAAAGTTAAATCAGGGAAGATACTTAAGGTTGAGGAGGACGCCGTCATTGACGACGGAAAGCGTAAGATAGTTTTCCTCTCAAAAGGCGGAGGTAAGTTTGAGCCGCGAGAGATCGTTACCGGAGCGAAGAGCGACGGTTATTACGAGATACGCCGCGGGCTTAAAGCTAACGACGTTGTTGCCAGAGGTGCAAATTTCCTTCTGGATTCCGAGGCGCAGCTTAAAGGTATCAACCCTGTCAAGGTGCAGTAATGATAGAGAAACTTATCGGTTTTTCCGCCAGAAACAAGTTTCTGGTGATACTGTTCATTCTGGCGGCAGTGGGCGCAGGGCTGTGGTCTGCCAAAAAGACCCCTCTGGATGCGATACCCGACCTGAGCGACGTTCAGGTCATAGTTTTCACCGAATGGACGGGACGCTCTCCAGACCTTATTGAAGACCAGATAACCTATCCCATCGTAAGCAGCCTGCTCGCCGCTCCGAAGGTCAAAGTTGTCAGAGGATACTCGTTCTTCGGGTTCTCCTACGTTTATGCCATATTCGACGATGGAACTGACATCTACTGGGCGCGCAGCCGTGTGCTTGAGAACATCAGCAAGATAAGCGGGAAGCTGCCGCCTAACGTCAGTCCTGCTCTGGGACCAGACGCAACGGGTGTCGGCTGGGTGTACCAGTACGCACTGGTGGACAAATCCGGCAAGCACAACCTCAGCGAACTGCGGTCATATCAGGACTGGTATCTGAAATACGCACTGGAAGAGGTTAAAGGCGTTGCGGAGGTTGCATCCGTCGGCGGACACGTAAAAGAGTATCAGATAAACATAGATCCGGACAAACTGCGCGGATACGGCATAAGCCTGAACCAGCTTGTTAAAGCGGTGCGCGACAGCAACCGCGACACGGGCGGACGCTCGGTTGAGCTTTCCGGACGCGACTTCATGGTCAAAGGTATCGGATATATCAAAAATCTGGACGATATCCGCAATATAGTTATAAAAAACGACGGAATGGGCGTTCCGGTGCTTGTCGGCGACGTAGCGTCAGTTGAGACGGGACCCACCATGCGAAGAGGCATAGCCGACTTTAACGGTGACGGCGAAACCGTCGGCGGCGTTGTGGTTATGCGCTACGGAGAAAACGCACTTAACGTAATTAACAATGTTAAAGCTAAAATAGAGACCCTGAAATCGTCGCTTCCTGACGGTGTTAAGATAGTGCCGGTTTACGACCGCTCAACCCTCATCGTTGATTCCATAAAGACACTGCGCGACAAGCTCATTGAGGAGATAATCATTGTCAGCCTTGTGTGCATAGTGTTTCTGTTCCATTTCCGTTCGGCGCTGGTGGCGATACTCACACTTCCTGTGGCAATCCTGATGTCGTTCATCATGTTCCGCTGGCTGGGCATCACATCAAACATCATGTCGCTTGGCGGTATAGCCATAGCCATCGGCGCTATGGTGGATGCGGCAATCGTTATGGTTGAGAATGCCCACAAACAGCTTGAGCATAACCCCGACGCGGACAGGGTGGAAGTTATTATCGCCGCCGCGCAGAAGGTGGGCAAGCCGCTCTTCTTCTCGCTTCTGATAATAACCGTGTCGTTCCTTCCCGTTTTCGCTCTGGAGGCGCAGGAAGGCAGGCTGTTCAAACCACTTGCATATACAAAGACCTTTTCAATGCTGTTTGCGTCCATCCTTTCGGTGACGCTGGTTCCGGCACTGATGGTCATTTTCATAAAAGGGAAGATACGCCACGAGCAGGACAACCCCATAACAAAGGCGCTGGTGTTCCTGTATAATCCGTTCGTGCAGTTCGCACTGAAATACAGGTTCGTCGTAATGGCGCTGGCGGTGGTATCTCTTGCCGCGACCTATCCCATAGTCAAAAAGTTAGGTTCGGAGTTTATGCCCGTGCTGAACGAAGGCACCATATTCTATATGCCCACCACTCTGCCGGGTATCTCCGCATCCGAGGCGGCTAAGAGCCTGCAGGCGCAGAACGGGTTGATAAAGAGCGTTCCAGAGGTTGACACCGTTTTCGGTAAAGCTGGCAACGCCACCACTGCCACAGATCCCGCGGGTCTCTCAATGGCTGAGACGGTCATAACCCTGAAACCCCGCGACCAGTGGCGCAAGGGCATGACGTTTGAAAAGCTCGTTGATGAGATGAACGAAAAGGTGAAAGTCGCCGGATGGGTGAACTCGTGGACCATGCCCATTAAGGCGCGTATAGACATGCTTTCAACAGGTATCAAAACACCTGTAGGTATAAAAGTGTTCGGTCCCGACCCTGCGAAGCTTCAGGAGATAGGACAGCAGCTTGAAACGTCGCTCATGAAGGTTGACGGCACCAGAAGCGTCTATTCCGAGCGTGCAGACGGCGGATATTATCTGTATATCGAGCCTGACATGTTCAAAATGTCCAGATATGGCATAACCGTTGAGGATGTGAACATGGTTATTGAATCCGCTATCGGCGGTATGCCCGTTACGAAAACCGTAGAGGGCAGGGAGCGTTATCCCGTTGCAGTGCGCTATAAAAAGGCGTTCAGAAATGACGTTGAGTCCATAAAGAACGTCCTTGTTCCCGTGGGCGGCATGGGCGGACAGGCTAACTATATACCGCTCGGTGACATAGCGAACGTCTATCTGAAATCCGGTCCCGATATGCTGAAAGAGGAGAACGGAATGCTGGTTTCCTATGTGTACGTCGATCTGCAGCAGGGGCTTGACGTGGGCAGCTATGTGAAACGAGCCATCACGGAAGTAGACAGCACTATAAAGCTTCCGCAGGGCTACACCCTCAAATGGAGCGGTGAATACGAGTCAATGCAGAGGGTTAAGGAGAAGCTGAAACTCGCCGTTCCGCTCACGCTGGGACTGATATTCATGCTTCTGTATCTCAACTTCCGCTCGGTGACAAAAACGGCGATAGTTATGCTTTCTGTGCCTTTTGCACTGGTGGGCGGATTCCTCTATCTGTATTTTCTTGGCTATAACATGTCCGTTGCGGTCTGGGTGGGACTGATAGCCCTTGCGGGGGTGTCAGCCGAGACGGGTGTAGTTATGATAGTTTATCTGGACGAGGCGTTTGACGAATGGAAGGCGCGCGGACAGATGAATAATGACGAAGACCTCAAGGCGGCTGTGGTTTATGGCGCTGTGCAGAGGGTTCGCCCGAAAATAATGACCGTCGCCACTCTCATCATCGGTCTGGTGCCTATCATGTGGGCTACCGGAAGCGGTGCGGACGTTATGAAACGCATCGCGGCACCTATGATCGGCGGTATGGTGACGTCAACCATACTGACACTCATAATAATACCTGCTCTATATTTCTCATGGAAAAAGTGGGAAATTAAAAAGCAAACAGTATAAATCACTTGCCCCTTTTGTATTTGCAAAAGGGGCTTTTCTTTAAAAATAATCTGTTGACACAAACCGTTTCGGGGAGTATTGTTCATTCATCTAGTAAATCTATGGGTAATATGATAAATAGAGGAGAGGATAATATGGCAAGGATAGCGAACACACTGACAGACCTGATAGGAAACACCCCCCTGCTTAAGATAAACAGAGCGGCAGAGGGAGCCGGAGCGGAGATAGTTGCGAAGGTTGAATCTTTCAACCCCGGCGGAAGCGTTAAAGACCGCATTGGTTTCGCAATGATCGAAGACGCGGAGAAGAAAGGTCTTATCACAAAGGACACGGTCATCATCGAACCCACGAGCGGTAACACAGGTATCGCCCTCGCTCTTGTTTCAGCGGCAAGAGGCTACAGGCTTATACTGACTATGCCCGAAACAATGAGCGTTGAACGCCGTTCACTGCTCAAGGCTTACGGTGCCGAGATAGTTCTCACTCCCGGCGCGCTGGGTATGAAAGGTGCTGTTCAGAAAGCGGAAGAACTTGCGGCGGAAACACCGAATTCGTTCGTGCCTCAGCAGTTCAACAACCTCGCCAACCCCGCGATACACAGGGCTACCACAGCGGAAGAGATATGGAGAGACACTGACGGCAGAGTTGACATAGTTGTGGGCGGCGTGGGTACAGGCGGAACCATCACTGGTATCGGTCAGGTGCTTAAAGGACGCAAAGCGGAGCTTCAGGTCGTTGCAGTTGAACCCGTCGAATCACCCGTTCTTTCAGGCGGAAACCCCGGTCCCCACAAAATTCAGGGTATCGGAGCAGGTTTTGTACCCGGCGTACTGGACAGAGAAGTTATATCCGAAATCTATCAGGTGCAGAGTGAAGAAGCACTTGTTGCGGCACGCAAACTGGCGAAAGAGGATGGTCTTCTGGTGGGTATCTCATCTGGTGCGGCTTTCCATGCGGCATACGAGATATCAAAAAGACCTGAAAACAAAGGCAGGCTGATAGTGGTTATTCTTCCCGATACAGGTGAAAGATATCTCTCCACAGTCCTTTTCAACGAGGTAACTGCGTGATAGAGTGTCCGAGCAGTAGTTTATAACTTTTGACATCATGTTTTGGGGATATATATGGCAGAGAAAGAGATAGTAAAAGATTGCTCCGTTTGCGGCTCGCTTAATTGCTATAAAAGGGATAAGAACTTCGCGAAGAACTGTCCTACGGAGAATCTTGACCCTGATCTGAATGACAGTTCGTTCAGAGAGTATTTTGATGATGAGTTCACGGCGAAAGCGTCAAGAGTTTCGGCGGAGGTTGAGGGGAAGTTTTACGGGAAGATAACCCGTATTGAAGAGATAGCAGAATTTGCGTCCCGTATGGGATACAAAACTCTCGGTGTAGCCTCCTGTGTGGGGCTGGCGAAAGAGACGGCAGTGTTCGCCAAGTTTCTCAGGGGCAAAGGTTTTACAGTGCATGATTTCGTGTGCAAGGTGGGTTCCAGAGACAAGACGGAAAGCGGTATTCCCGAAGAACACAAAATAGCGCCAGGAAATTTTGAGGCGATGTGCAATCCGGTGCTTCAGGCTCAGCTTCTGGCTGAACACGGTACGGAGTTTAATATAATAGTGGGGCTTTGCGTGGGGCATGATTCAATATTCATACACCACTCCAAGGCTCCCGTGACATACTTTATTGTGAAAGACCGCGTGCTGGCGCACAATCCGGCGGCGGCGATATATACCTGCGGCTCGTATTATAAAAGAATTTTTGATTGAAAAAAAACGGGGAAAAATATGAATATCGAAACGAGGCTTGCCCAGTCGGGCAGCAGACGCGATCCCGCCACCGGAGCCGTGACGGTACCGGTGTATAATTCGGCGACATACAGGCATCCTGCGCTGGGGCAGAGTACGGGATATGACTATTCCCGCTCGAAAAACCCCACCAGACAGGCGCTTGAGGACGTTATCGCAGATGCGGAGAACGGGGCTAGAGGGCTTGCTTTCTCTTCCGGTCTGGCGGCGATAGACAACGTGATAAGACTGCTTAAGCCGAACGACAGGATAATCGTTACGGAAGACCTTTACGGCGGAACCTACAGGCTGTTTCAGCAGGTTTACTCCGTTTACGGGATTCAGGCGGTATACGTTGACACTTCCGACATTGCGGCTGTTGAAGAGGCGCTGAAAGACAGCGCCGTAAAGATGATATTCATAGAAAACCCCACAAATCCCATGCTTAAAGTTGCTGATATAAAAGCTATTTCGGCGGCGGCATCCGCAAGTGGGGTGCTGACTGTGGTGGACAATACCTTTTTGTCCCCCTGCCTGCAAAATCCGCTCAATCTCGGTGCGGATGTCGTTCTGCACAGCGCAACAAAATATCTCGGCGGTCACAACGATGTTGTGGCTGGCGTTCTGGTGGCAAAGGATGCGGAGATAGGCGAAAAACTGGCGTTCTTTCAGAACGCTGTCGGTTCCATCCTCGGACCCAACGACGCGTGGCTTGTTCTTCGCGGGATGAAGACACTGCATCTCCGTGTCAGACAGCAGGAGCAGAACGCACTTGAGGTTGCAAAGTTTCTTGAGCAGCATCCGCTGGTGACGAAAGTGAATTATCCGGGGCTTAAGACCCACGTCGGTCACACGCTTCTGAAGAGTCAGGCGAAAGGATTCGGCGCTATGGTCTCTTTTGAAGTGAAAGATGCCGCGCTTGTTCCGTCTGTGCTTGAGCGGGTAAATGTGTTTCTGTTTGCGGAGAGCCTTGGCGGTGTGGAATCGCTGATAACGTTCCCTGCGGTGCAGACCCATGCTGACATTGAGCCTGAGATACGCGAAAGGCTTGGTGTTACAGACAGACTTTTAAGAATATCCGTCGGTGTGGAGAACGCCGAAGACCTTATAAACGACCTTGCACAGGCGCTTCAGGGAGGCATAGATGGCTAAGAAGAAAGCCGGAAAAAACACCAGACTGGTTCATAACGGATTCGGCATTGATCCCGCAACGGGGGCGCTGAGCGTGCCGCTTATTCATGCATCCACCTTTGCGCAGGTTTCAGCGGACAGCTTCGGACGGTATGACTATTCCCGTTCGGGAAACCCCACCAGAGAGGCGCTTGAAACCATCATAGCCGAGCTTGAGAGTGGTACCCACGGGTATGCGTTCGCTTCGGGAATGGCGGCTATATCTGCCGTTCTGATGATCTTTTCTCCCGGCGACCACATAGTCGTTTGCGAGGACGTTTACGGCGGTACATGGCGCGTGCTGACAGGGCTTCTGTCCAGATTCGGCATAGAGGCGACCTTTGCAGACGCAACTTCCGCCGAAGCTTTCGAGGCGGCAATAAAGCCAAATACGAAAGCGCTTTATCTGGAAACGCCGTCCAACCCCCTTCTTAAGATAACAGACCTCAAGGTTATGGCGAAGCTGGCGAAGAAACACAAACTGATATCCATTGTGGATAACACGTTCATGAGCCCGTATCTGCAAAGACCAATTGAGCTTGGATGCGATATCGTCGTCCACAGCGGAACAAAGTTCATCAACGGTCACAGCGACGTACTTTGCGGGTTTGCGGTGACAGCGGACAAAGAGCTTGCCAAACGCATTAAATATATACAGAACTCCGTCGGCTCTGTTCTGCCTCCCAACGACTGCTGGCTGGTGATACGCGGACTTAAAACTCTGGGTGTGCGTATGGAGGCGGGACAGCGTTCCGCGGGTATCATTGCCGAAGCACTGTCTAAGCATCCGAAAATTAAAAAGGTATATTACCCCGGGCTTGAGAGCCATACTGGATATGAGATAAACAAAAAACAGGCTGACGGCGCGGGAGCAGTGCTTTCGTTTGAGCTTGAAACGCCTGAACTTGCCCATAAACTGCTTGAAAATGCAAAATATGCGGCGTTCGCGGTGAGCCTTGGCGGTGTGGAGAGTATTATCTCCTATCCCGCGAAGATGTCCCATGCGGCTATGCCCCCACAGGAACGCGCGGCAAGGGGCATAAGCGACAGTCTTGTGCGTTTGTCACTGGGCGTTGAGGACGCGGAAGACGTTCTTGACGATATCGTCGGTATCATAGAATTGTACTGCAAAAAGAAATGATAGAAAAAATATACGAAAAAGCGCGGGCGGGCGGGCTTATATGTCTCAGTGACGCCTGCGCACTGATAGACGGCGACCTCGAAGAGATCATGGGTTATGCCCGTAAACTGCGCGACAGATTCACCGGAAAAGCGGTGAAAACATGCGCTATTGTCAACGCCAGAAGCGGACATTGCAGTGAAGACTGCGTTTTCTGCGCTCAGTCTTCGCATTACGGCACTAAAGCCCCAGTGTTTCCGTTTATTGATATCACAGAGATCAAAAAAGCGGCAAAGCGTGTCAAAGAGCTTGGCGTGGAGCGGTTCAGTATAGTTTCAAGCGGACTTTCGCCTACGCCGGAAGAGTTTTTGAAGATAAAACAGGCTGTGGCGCTGGTTTCCTCAATTGGTCTGCAAACTGATATATCTGTCGGGTGTCTGTCATATGAACAGCTTAAGGAACTCAAACAGGCGGGGCTTGATTCGTATCACCACAACCTTGAGACATCCGGAAGTTTTTTTCCGGAGATATGTACCACCCACAGCTACGACGACGACGTGAACGCTGTGAAAGAGGCTCTGCGGGCTGGGATAGACGTATGCAGCGGCGGAATATTCGGTATTGGCGAGAACTGGGAACACAGATACGAGCTTGCGGTGCTTCTGCGGGAACTGGGGGTTCAGTCGGTTCCGATTAACTTTCTCAATCCGGTTGCCGGAACTCCGAAAGAGGGTGCGGAAGTGCTTTCGGAAGAGGAGGCGATGCGTATAATCGCAGTTTACAGATTTATTCTGCCCGACCGTACGCTTCGCGTATGCGGCGGACGCAACGCAGTGTTTAAGTCGGAAGGCGCCCGAAAGGTTTTCTCCGCTGGAGCCAGCGGAATGATGGTCGGCGACTATCTCACCGTTAAAGGAACGGATATTTCTGAAGATATGGATTTCATTCACGGTAAACTCGATTGACAAAGATAACCCCCTGAAATAGAATTGTCTTATAGTCAAACTTTTTCAGCGGGGTGATTGTGTTGCGAAAGACTCTTTTTTTCCTTTTTTTTATCATTTTTCCGCTTTTTTCATTCGCAGGCGGGATTTCAGCGGTGCAGAAAAATTATATAAAAAACCACGGGACGGTTAAAGTCTGCGTGGATCCCGACTGGTATCCGTTTGAGATGCTGAACGAAAAAGGCGAACACGTCGGAATTGCGGCCGATCTTTTGCGGCTTGCGGCAAAAAAGGCGGGCGTTACGCTTGAAATAGTACCAACGGCAAACTGGGACGAAAGCCTTGCGTTTTCCCAGAACGGCAGATGCGAGGTCTTAAGTTTTCTTAACAGCACCCCCGAACGCGACACATGGCTCAATTTCACCAGTCCTGTATTTACGGACATCAACGTATTCGTAACCCGCGAAGAACACAGATATATTCCCGATCCCTCGGAGCTTTCCGGCGAAACCATAGTGTTTCCCAAAGGCACCGCCATGGAAGAGCTTATCCGCAGGGATTATCCTGAACTGCGTGTGCTGACATGCGAAAGCGAGAGGGACGCTTTTCAGATGGTTTCCGACAGAAAAGCCGACATGACCATGCGTTCGCTCATAATGGCGGCGTATACCATTAAAGAGGAAGGACTTTTTAACCTCAAGATATCAGGTCAGCTCCCTGATTATACGAACGAGCTGAGGATAGGCGTTATAAAGAGCGAACCTGCGCTGGCGGAGATACTCGATTTCGGCGCAGGACATATAACAAACGCGGAAAGGCAGGAGATAGTCAACAGATATATCCATATTAAGGCGGAGACAGGCACGGATTATGAACTTGTCGGTATAATTCTTGGAATCTTCGCTATCGCGGCAGTTCTGGTTGGCTTCTGGGTTGCAAGCATCCGCAGACTGAATCGCGAGCTGGTGCGCATCTCTCAGGTGGACAGCCTTACCCAGATAAGCAACCGCACAAGACTGGACGCTATATTTGAACAGGAGCTTGACAGAGCGCGAAGGTATGATAGAGAACTTTCTATTTTACTGCTGGATATAGATTATTTTAAACGGATTAACGACGGGTTCGGGCATCTTGCAGGCGACCGTGTGCTGAAAGATTTTGTTAAGGCGGCGAAAGACAGCATCCGCACAACCGATTTCATAGGCAGATGGGGCGGTGAGGAATTTCTTGTGATATGTCCGGAAACGGGCAGAGAGCAGGCAGAGGTGATAGCGGAAAGGATTAGGGTAGCCGTCAGAAATTTCATGTTTTCCACTGGTAGACAGCATACGGTGAGTATCGGAGTGACCTCCTACACCGATGGCGATACGGCTGATATGATGCTTATGCGGGCGGATGCGGCGATGTACTGTGCAAAGAATTCAGGCAGAGACAGAATCTGCAGTAAATAGATATAAAAAAAGCACGCTGATGCGTGCTCAAACTGATGACAAAGTCAGGAAAATGTGAGATCGCGTCGTTGCGTGCGCTCCTCGCGAAGACAAAAAAAGTCTCTGCGAGGGTTTTAACCCTAAGCAGTCTAATGCGGGTCTGTGTAAATTTAGTTTGTCAACAACCTGAGCACGCTGATGCGTGCTTAAAATTAGTCTTAATACGTTTTTACAGCTTAGTTGCTGCAGTTTTTGCAGACACCCTGAAGCATCACGGCGATGCGCTCATATTTGTGTCCGCTCTGTGTTTCAGCTTCTTTAAGCATGGGCGCTGTGTCGATATCCATGATATCAGAGACCTCCCCGCATTTTGTACAGCAAAGATGTACGTGGTCGCCTATGTTGATTTCATAAACGGGTTTTCTTCCGTGGATGGGAACCTCTCTGAGGATGTTTTCCTCAACAAGAATATGTATGTTCTTGTAGATTGTGGCAAGGCTGACGGAGGAATAGACCTCTTTAACCCTCTCGTGCAGGTCTTCTATGCCTGCGTGTCCCATTTTTCTGATCTCTTCAAGGATGAAGATCCTCTGAGGTGTGACCTTGAGCTCTTTGTCTCTTAAAATTCTGTCGTACATTATTATTCTCCGCAAATAATTAATTAAACCTCGAAAGCCAAGCAAAAAACTTGTATATTGGGTAATAGCTATAATATTCTATGATAATAAAAAATATCAATAGTTTTTTTTGCGGAGATGACTATGTTTATCAGAATTATAATTCTTTTATCTTTGTTTTTTTATTCTTTTTCCGCATATGCTCAAAAGGCTGTGACGGTGTCCACCACACAGATATATGACATCACTAAAAACATTGCCGGCGACGATGTGCGCGTGTCATCAATATTGGCTCCCGGGCAGGATCCGCACACATATACTCCTGTGCCTGCCGATATGGATAAGGTTAAATCCAGCGACCTGCTGATCGAGAACGGTTTTCACCTCGAGGGCAAAAACTGGATGAGGTCGCTGGCGATTGACGCGAAAAAGCCTATTATCACAGCCACTGACGGAATTCAACCCCTTACCCTTGAGACCGGCGGCGAAAAGATAAAAGATCCCCATTCATGGTTCACCCCCGCGAACGCCGCAGTGTATGTCAACAACATAACGCGCGCACTCATTAAACTTTCCCCCGAGCATAAAGATAATTTTATAATGCGTGCCAAACTCTATCTTGCACAGCTTCGCGCACTTGATTCGTGGATACGCAAAGAAGTGTCGGTGATTCCTCCTGCCAGACGGATACTTGTTACTAACCACGATGCGTTCGGGTATTTTGCCCACGAGTACGGATTTGTGAACACTGCGCCTGTTGGCTGGTCTACAGGTGGTGAGGTCGGCGGCGGCGTTACGCCCCAGAGACGCGAGGCGGCGGTGAACTCCATCAGACAGCATAACGTCAAGACCATTTTTGTCGAAAGCACTATCAATCCGAAACTCATTCGCGAGATAGCAAAGGATGCGGGAGTCACAGTCGGCGGGACGCTCTATTCCGATTCCATGGGCGATGCGGGAACACCCGGCGAAACATACATCGGCATGATGCGCGAGAATGTGTTAAAAATAGTGAGGGGGCTTAGATGAAGTTCTTACTCACAATTGCCGTATGGATCGTTACTGCGTGCATAGTTCTGTTCTTTTTCGTATACAGAGGCACCCAGCGCACCGAAACCGACCGCACGCAGTTTTCTGCGGAGCGGGAAATAACTATGGATATCACGACGACTTTTGCTACGGCGAAAGACCCGTTCGCACTTGATATAGGTGAGAAAACGAAAGGATTTTCCGTTCTTCTGGACGGCAAAAAGATATATGAAACCGACAGCGGCATAGCCAAAGGTGTTCCGCTGGAACTCAAGGCTGCGCACATCACAGACGGAAAACACGAGATAACAGTGAACGCAAGCCCTGTTTCCGATGGCGGAGCGAATGCTGTGCGCATCCGCGCGCTTGAAAACGGAAACTTGATAAGCGAGGATACGCAGTGGTTTGAGGACGGACAGGAGATTGTTGCCGCACTAAGGTTTGAAACAGGAAAAAATAATGGTCAGCAGTGATTATGCAATTCAGGTGCGAAACCTGACAGTCAGCTACGGTCCTAAACCGGCGCTTCTGGACGTAAGCTTTATGATACAGAAGGGCGAGCTTGTGGGCATCATAGGACCCAACGGAGCGGGTAAATCCACTCTGATGAAGGCTATGCTGGGTTTTGTGAAAAGGGATATCGGCGAGGTGCTTATTTTCGGAAAGCCCGTTGAGCAGTCGCGCGGGATGATCGCTTACGTTCCCCAGCGCGGAACGGTTGACTGGGATTTTCCCGTGACAGTGGCGGATGTCGCCATGATGGGGCGCTACGGGCATCTCGGCTGGTGGAGAAATCCTTCTAAGGCTGATATTGAGATAGTTGACAAATGCCTTGAGATGGTTCGGATGAGCGATTTCAAAAAACGTCAGATAGGTCAGCTTTCGGGCGGTCAGCAGCAGCGTGTTTTCATGGCGCGGGCATTGGCGCAGGGCGCTCAGATACTTTTGCTGGACGAGCCGTTTGCAGGGGTTGACGCGGCGACGGAGAGCGCGATACTGGACGTTCTGGCGGAGGCGAAGAAGGCGGGCATAACCCTTGTGGTGGTGCATCACGACCTTGCCACCGCTTCCGAATATTTTGATAAACTGCTTCTGGTGAAGCAAAGACTGTATGCCGCAGGTCCTCCCGATCTGGTTTTCAGGCAGGAGCTTCTTTCCGAAGTTTACGAGGGCAGGCTGAAGGTCTTCACAAACCTTCTGAAAGGGTGACGGCATGGATACGCTTTATACATTGTTTATAGACCCGCTTACGAAGATATATTTTTTAAAGGCGCTTGCGGGCGGCAGTATAGTCGCTGTGGTCTGCGCCGTTACGGGATGTCTTGTTATTCTGCAGAGGATGGCGTTTCTGGGCGACGCGCTTTCACACGCCATGATAGCCGGCGTGGGCGCGGGTTACCTTTTCATGAAGCTGGTGTTCGGAGTTGAGGCGGCTGCGGGTGCAATGCTCGTGGGTTCGCTTATTTCGGCGTTCATCACGGTGTTTATGATAGGTTTTGTTGCAAAGGTTTCGCGCATAAAAGAGGATGCGTCCATCGGCATAATGTATACGGGTGTGTTTGCGGCGGGAGTCGTGCTTGTTTCCGTGTTCGGAAAATACATACACATAGACCTTATGCATTTCATAATGGGGGATATTCTCGGTATCTCGGATTTCGATATGGTGGTTTCGGCGATGGTTTCCGCCGCAGTGCTCTCAGTTATAATACTTTTCTTCCGCTACTTTAAAATAACCAGTTTCGACCCAGTCATGGCGGCATCCATAGGGATTCCGGTTCTGCTGTTTAAATACGTTTTCACAGGATGCGTTTCGCTTATAGTTGTATCCGCCGTGAGCATGGTCGGCGTTATACTGGTGGTGGGGCTTCTCATAACCCCCGCGGCGACTGCGTATCTGCTCACTGACAGGCTGGAAAAGATGATGGTGCTGGCGGCTCTCTTCGGTTTCACAAGCATATTGGGCGGGCTTTATCTTTCCGTCTGGCTGAACTCCGCAGGCGGAGGCGCTGTTATGCTGTTTGCCACGCTTCAGTTCCTTACGGTTCTGATGCTGGCTCCCAGATACGGTCTTCTCGCCGACTGGCA
This sequence comes from Deferribacterales bacterium, assembly GCA_050251945.1. GTDB lineage: Bacteria > Chrysiogenota > Deferribacteres > Deferribacterales > Geovibrionaceae > Seleniivibrio. Next base: position 269,600 of record JBFWLW010000004.1, read on the forward strand.
GCGCAGGCGGAACATGGTTCCCCAGCAGGTGATAGAAGATATCATCGCCAGTATGTTCAAATCTGCCAAGCCCGTTTCGGAAGCTGATATAACAAAATATGTCGAGATAAAGCCCAAAATGATGAGAAACTCCATGAAATATCTCATTGAAGAGGGGCTTGTATCGGGAACGGATATCCATGAGCTCACGGATAAGGGCAGAACCGAGGCATTGCGTCTTAAAAAGGCACACAGGGTCTGGGAAACGTATCTGCATTATATGGGCATTCCCGACAGCGAACTGCACGAGAAAGCCCATGTGCTTGAACACTATAACGACCTTGAATCAATAGACTATATTTACGGGAAGATGGGGTACCCTGAGACAGACCCGCACGGATCGAAGATACCGCCAGTGTATTCCGACGGTTCGTTCTGTCTGACCGCTTTATATGGTTTTTCGGACAAGGATGTTGAGATAGTATCAGTTGATACTGATAAGGACATAGCCGTCGGCGACACTGTCAGGATAATCCATACGGACGACGGCTGGAGTGTGCAGAAGGACGGCGGTACGATAGACCTGACGGATTCAGAGGTCGAAAGTATGACTGTACGGTTTTTGTCATAATATTTTGATTTTTCCGCCGGAATCTGTTATCGTACTTGCTTCAAAAGGGGGCATATGTTGAGATTTATTCTACTTTCACTGATTACGGTGCTTTTTCTTTCAGGCTGCGGTTATGATTTTTACATGAACAAGCCTGTAAGCAAACAGATAGTGAGTGTCACCCGCGGTGACCAGACGCTTTCTCTTGACTCTGAATTTGCTGTGGACAACGACTTCTTTGCGACCAAACTTAAATCCAACTTTTTCAGAGGCTACGCCGATATAAAGTATGAAAACGGACAGTATTATTTGAAATACCGCAATCTGCCCATCGACGAAGACAAGATGAAACAGCTTGAAAAAGATATATACGCCATATACTTCGCCGGAGATTACCCTTACAGGGCAACAAGCAAAATGTTCGGAAAAACAACTATGTCAGGCAAAACAAAAGTTATTTATGACACAGACGGTTACGAACTTTATAAGGTTACGTACTCAAACAATCAGATATATCTTTACAACAACTTAATGGAGTATTCCATTGTTATAGACGTTGGTGCCGACTCGTGGGGTCAAAACTGATTGACAGACGGTATCGGCTGAATTATGTATGATACGGTTAAAACCGTTTAGAGGTGGTTGTATGAAAAAACTGTTATTATTGGCGGTTCTTGCTTCGTTCCTTGTCCTTCCGGGCTGTTCAAAAAAGAAGGAAGAGGAAGCGAAAGCCCCTGAGGCTGCGTCCGCAGAAGCGGCTTTACCCGCAGGAAAAGATATCAGAGCGGCGTTTGTTTATGTCGGACCTGTCGGAGACGGCGGATGGACATTTGCTCATGACCTCGGCAGACAGATGATGGCAAAGCTCCCCTATGTGAAAGATGTGACATTCATCGAATCCGTTCCGGAAGGCGCTGAATCCACAAGGATCATCACCAGCCTCGCACAGAAAGGCTATAACCTGATATTCACAACCAGCTTCGGCTATATGGACCCCACCATTGAAGTTGCGGCAAAATTTCCCGACGTTGTGTTCATGCACTGTTCCGGCTATAAATCAGCCGCGAACGTTGGAACATACTTCGGACGTATCTACCAGCCCCGCTACCTTTCAGGTATGGTGGCAGGCAAAATGACAAAGAGCAACATCATCGGCTATGTTGCGGCTTTCCCCATCCCCGAGGTTATCAGAGGCATCAGTGCCTTTACTCTTGGTGTGCGCAGCGTCAACCCCAAAGCCGTTGTCAAGGTTGTCTGGACACAGACATGGTTTGACCCCGGCAAAGAGCGCGATGCGGCAGAATCTCTGCTCGATGTCAAAGCAGACGTTATCACTATGCATCAGGATACTCCCGCTCCCCTTCAGGCTGCTGAAAAACGCGGCGCATTCGCAATCGGCTATAACTCCGATATGGCGGCACAGATACCCGGCGCGTGGCTGACAGCACCCGTATGGAACTGGGGAACTCTCTATGAAGAGATAGCAAAAGAGGTTCACGAAGGCACATGGAAGTCCGGCAAGATATGGTACGGACTTGAACATAATCTTGTTGACCTTGCGCCCATGAGCAAACTTGTTCCCGCAGACGTTCAGGAAGTCATTAACGCGAAAAAAGCTGAACTCGCATCCGGTAAGGACGAGATCTTCATGGGTCCCATTAAAGACAACACAGGCAAGGTTGTCGTTGAGGCAGGAAAGACCCTTACTGACGATGAGAAACTCAGCATGAACTTCCTTGTTGAGGGCGTTCAGGGTACTATCCCCAAATAACTATAAGACATTTAAAAACCCAGAGTCCCCCCGCTTAACAAAACGGGGGGACTTGTTTTTTTAAGGACAGAAATTGGAAGCATTACTCAAAGTTGAATCCGTTGTTAAGACATTTCCGGGTGTGAAGGCGCTGGACGGCGTCTGCCTGAACGTCTATCAGGGAGAAATACATACCCTGCTGGGCGAGAACGGAGCTGGAAAATCCACACTGATGAACGTCCTTAACGGGCTTTACAGCCCCGACAGCGGAAATCTTCTGATAAACGGTCAGCCGTATATATTCAGATCGCCAAAAGATTCCATAAAAGCAGGAATAGGCATGGTACACCAGCACTTTATGCTGGTATACAACCATACAGTGTTTGAGAATATACTTCTTGCCGTTTCAGAGCTTCCTTTTTGGCTTGATAAAAAGAAACTGCGTATACATATCAAAGAGATAGTTGATAAGTTCGGTCTCAGCATAGACCTTGACGAACCCATCCGCAAGCTGTCCATAGGTCAGCAGCAGTGGGTTGAGCTTATAAAACTGCTCATCCGCGACTGCAAAGTGCTTATCCTCGACGAACCTACGGCGGTTCTCACCCCGCAGGAATCCGACAGACTGTTCGGGTTTCTGAAACAGTTCAAACAGGAGGGCAGATCTGTCATCTTCATCAGCCACAAGATGCGCGAAGTTATGGAGCTTTCCGACAGAGTGACGGTTCTTAAAAAAGGCACGACTGTTAAAGAGCTTGCCCGCGGTCAGTTCGACGAGAATGTGCTTGCGGGGCTTATGATCGGCACCGACGAGATACCCGTCTGGGAAAGAGAGAAGAAAGAATTTACTGAAAACGTTCTTACCATTGAGCATCTCTTTGCGGATAAAGAGAAGAACATGAGCGATCTTATAGATTTTAACCTTGAACTGCGTAAGGGCGAGATTCTCGGTATCGCAGGGGTTGCCGGAAACGGGCAGAAAACTCTGGCGGAGGTTCTGACAGGGCTTAAGCCGCCTGTTTCAGGAAAGATATATGCCGCCGGAAAGGATATTACCAATGCCGACAGCCGTAAGGCTTACATTGCGGGCATCGCACACGTTCCAGAAGACAGAAAGAGCATGGGGATTGCCCCTGAGATGACTGTTGATGAGAACCTGATACTTAAAAGTTATAAGGAAAAACCGTTCAGGAAGTTCATTTTCCAGAATTTCAAAGCTATAAAAGAGAATGCCGAGAAACAGATTGCTGATTTTGCCATAAAGGCGGGTCCGAAAGGAACGCCGATCAGACTGCTTTCCGGCGGAAACATACAAAAAGTCATCATCGCACGGGAACTTTCCATGCGTCCGAGCGTTCTGGTTGCGCTTTATCCCACCAGAGGGCTTGACATGGGTTCCGCGGAATACGTTCATAAGGTTATTATGGATGCGAGAAGGGACGACATGAGCACCATTGTAATATCGGAAGACCTCGATGAACTGCTTAAGCTGTCCGACAGGGTGGCTGTCATGTTCAGAGGACGCATAACGGGTATAGTTGATCCGGAACACACCAGCCGTGAGGAGATAGGTCTTCTCATGAGCGGGGAGACTGCGCTATGATAAGGTTTGAAAAGCGCAAGGACGCATCCGGACTGTTCACCGTTTTCGCCCCCTTTCTGTCAGTTCTGTTCGCACTGGCAACCGCCGCAGTAATAATGCTTTTCGCAGGGATAAACCCCATCGCGGCATACGCGGGAATGCTGAACGAATCTCTCGGTTCATTCTACGGCATATCCGAAACACTCGTAAAATCGACCCCTCTGATACTCACAGGTCTGGGGGTTTCAATAGCGTTCCGTATGAAGATATGGAACATTGGCGCGGAAGGTCAGCTCTATATGGGAGCCATGGGCGCATCTTATGTGGCGCTTAACAGCGGATTGACCGGCATTGCAGGCATTGCGGCAATGTTTGTCATGGCGGCTGTTTTCGGCGGCATATGGGCGGGTATCTCCGGTTTTCTTAAGGCGAAGGCTAACGTTAACGAGATTATAGTCACTTTGCTTATGAACTATATAGCCATTGCGTGGGTGTCATATCTGGTTTATGGACCGTGGAAAGACCCCAAGGGGTTCAACTTCCCTCTCACGCCGCACTTTTCACCGGATCTGGTACTTTCAACATTCTTTAATACACGTCTTCACTCAGGGTTTATAATTGCCCTTGCGCTGGTTGCCTTCATGTATATCTTCATGGAGAAGACAGTCTGGGGTTATGAGATAAAGGTCATCGGCAATAACCCGAAAGCCGCTAAATACGCCGGAATAAGCATCGACAGAAAAATCATCGGCGTAATGTTCATAAGCGGCGCTCTGGCAGGCATCGCAGGTTTCTGCGAGGTCGCAGGTGTTCAGGGCAGGCTTCAGGAAGGAATTTCCCACGGCTACGGCTATACCGCGATAATCGTTGCATGGCTTGCCGGCAGAAGCGCTATAGGTGTTTTCATTGTTTCTGTGATAATGGCTGTGATTCTGGTGGGCGGCGACAGCCTCCAGATACTTATGCAGCTCCCCGTTGCTTTTGTTAATTTGTTTCAGGGGCTTATACTGTTTTTCATCCTTGCCTCCGATTTTTTTATACAGAACAAACCCGTCATGAAAAGGAGCGGAAAATGATCGAGATACTGCTCTTTGCCACCATAAAGGCGGGTACGCCACTGCTTTTTGCCACACTCGGCGCTATCCTTATGGAACGTTCAGGCGTGGTAAACCTTGGAGTCGAGGGACTTATGCTGGTGGGTGCGCTGACGGGATTTGCGGCGGCACATACCGCGGACAGCCTTTTCATGGGTGTTACAGCGGCATTTTTTGCGGCTATGGCGGCGGGCGCGATACACGGGTTCATCTGTGTGTATCTGCGCGGCAACCAGATAGTGAGCGGACTTTCACTTACCATGTTCGGCATAGGGATAACATCCCTTTTCGGACGCTCCTTTGTGGGGCTTACCATCGCGGGATTCTCAAAATTCGAGATCCCGGTGCTGTCGAAGATCCCTTACATAGGACAGGCGTTTTTTAATCAGGACGTTCTTGTGTATCTCTCTATCCTTCTGGTAGCTGCGATGCATATATTTTTTTATAGAACGAAAACAGGTCTCTATCTCCGCTCCGTAGGTGAAAACCCGGGTGCGGCAGATACGTCGGGGATCAACGTAGGGCTGTACAGAATGTCTGCCGTGCTTGTGGGTTCCGGACTGGCAGGAATAGGCGGAGCATACCTTTCGCTGGCATACACGCCCTTCTGGGTGGAAAATATGACAGCGGGAAGAGGCTGGATAGCCGTTGCTCTGGTTATATTTGCACAGTGGAACAGCACGCGCGCAATGGCTGGCGCATATCTTTTCGGCGGTATAAACGCCGTACAGCTTCGGATGCAGGCTATGGGAACCAGCCTTTCGCCGCATCTTCTGATGATGCTTCCCTATTTATTTACAATTGCGGTACTTGTCATGGCGACGCTGAGACTTGAAAAAGGCTCCACACCGGAGCCGGAAGCGCTCGGGACTGCGTATGACAGAGAGGACAGAAAGTGACGAGAGAATCCAGAAAACTGCTTATCAAAGCATTGAGAGACAAAGGAAAAGTTACAGACAACATTATTAAGGTCGATACGTTTTTAAACCATTGCGTTGATATTAATCTGGCAAAGCACATAGGTCAGGATATCGCGCGCTATCACGCGGGGACAAGCATTGACAAGATAATCACGGTTGAGGCAAGCGGTATAATACCCGCAATGGCGGCAGCCATGTACATCGGCTGTGATATGATATATGCTAAGAAAAAGATTCCGCTGACAATGGAAAAGCATTATTCGGCAAAAAGCTACTCTTTTACAAAACAGGAAGAGACCACTCTGCACGTTTCCGAAGAGGTTTTGCATAAGGGTGACAGACTGCTTTTCGTTGATGATTTCTATGCCGGCGGGAACACGCTGAAAGCTGTCGAATCCATTGCCGAACAGGCGGGCGCGAAAATAATCGGGCGCGCTGTCATAATAGACAAGGCGGGCAGGGACGATATTTTCAGCATAGTTACTCTTGACGAGATTAAGAAGGTCTTTGCTGCACAGGAGATAGAGGACGACGATGTTTGCTTACGTTGCGGCTTTGGCTGCGGGCCTGACGGCGGGGATGCTCCTGGCTGCTGGCTTCGCGGCAAAAATTAAGAATACGCTTTTCAATTTTTCGCTCCTTGCTCTTCTGTTCTTTATGGGGGTCAGCCTTGGAAAGGATAGGGATATCCTGTCTAAAATAGCTGATTTCGGCATAATTTCAGGTATAATGAGCATTTCGGTGGTGATTTTCAGCATTATAGGTGTGCTGATCATCACAAAACTGTTCAAAAAGGCGGAAAAATGATTATTGTCATGATGATAGCCATACTGGCGGGTGCTTCTGCGGCATATATGGGTTATCTGCCGGAACAGATTTTAAATCTCAGCGGATCTCTGACTGACTGGTCGCTCATCCTTCTGCTTTTTCTCATAGGGTTTGATATAGGTAATAACAAACAGTCCATGAAAACTCTTATGTCCGCCGACAGATTCACTGTGCTTGTGCCTGTTGGAACCATTCTGGGAACGCTTTTCGGCGGCTACGTCGTTTCATTCATAACCGTGCTTGCTCCGAAAGATGCGCTTGCCATTGCATCCGGCTTCGGCTGGTATTCGTTTTCAGCTGTCATGATAGCGCAGGTGAAAGGCAGTGATCTGGGCGCAATAGCTTTCCTTTCAAACGTTTTCAGAGAAACAATAACTCTTCTCTGCGTTCCTTTCGTCGTGAAATATTTCGGTCCCTACGCGGCTGTCGCGCCGGGCGGGGCAACAACGATGGACGTCACCCTTCCCGTAATAGAGAAATACGCCGGAAAACGCGCCGCTATCGTCGGGTTTGTCCATGGCGTTATTCTTTCGGCTCTTGCTCCCGTATTTGTCCCTCTGTTTTTGTGATTTTTACGTGGTCATCGCAGAGAGTACATAGGACAAAAAAAACCTGACGCTCACTCTTTCAAACAGCAGACATAGCCAGACTATCAGACCGGAACAAACTCCTATAATCATTAAGTATTTCATCCCTATACCCCAGTTGCTCCGCACTGTAAATAAGCTAATAATTCTGAACCGGACAAGTGCTATAGGTTATAAACAACCTGGTAACACCACCTATAGTTCATATTTTATTCAAAGTCAACACCTATAGGCGGTATTTAACATGAAAAAAACACCGATACTTATAGTATGGTGCAATATGTCTGACTTACTTTTGAAAATGGGACTGAAAATCAGAGAGCTTCGTAAAAAGCGCGGTCTGTCGCAGGAAAAGCTTGCTGTTAAAGCGAATATCAGCTCAAAGTACATAGGTGAGATAGAGCGCGGCGAGGTCAATATTTCGGTTGCGGTTCTGCTTGAGATAGCGGATGCACTTGGGGTTTCCTGTGATGAACTTATGGAGACCGATCACATCGCTGACAAGGCTGAACTTGTGAATAAAATCCATGATTTCATCAAAAAGGCGGACGAAGAGAACATTAAAAAGGTCTATCTGTTCATTAAGAATTTCTGTTGAGCATGCATATTGCCGCACAGCCGGAGAGTCCGGCATTGTTGCGCAGTCCTGAAAGTTCGATGATAACCCTTTCCCTGTAAGACGGATAGACGTGTTTTGAGAATATCTTTATTGCGTTGGGCAGAAAAGCCTCCGCCATCTCGGAAAGCCCGCCGCCTATCTTTATCTTTTCCGGTACCAGAATGTTTGCCAGCGTCGCCATACCTATGCCGAGGCAACCGCCGAGTACGTCAAAACTGAGTTCCGCCACTCTGTCACCCGATTTATACAGCGAGAATACTTTGTTTGCCCCGTCAGGCTTAACGTTGCCTGACGAAAGGTTTTCATATGTGCGCAGAAGCCCGCCCACGTTTGCATAAGTTTCCAGACATCCGCGTTTTCCGCATCCGCATCGCGGACCTTCGGGGTTTATGTTTATGTGACCCGCCTCGAAAAGCGATATGTCGGATGTGAGAAGCTGACCGTTAAGTATCGCCCCGCCGCCGACACCTGTTCCGAGGGTGAGGAATATCATATTTTTTATTTTATTGCGTTCAAAGAAAAAATATTCGCCAAGCGCCGCCATGTTCGCATCGTTTTCAAGGAATACCGGAATATCCAGTGCATTTTCCAGATCGTGTTTGAGGTTGTGTCCGTTCAGAGCAGTAAGATTCGGGCAGAAAATCACCTGACCGTCCTGCGGCATGCATGTGCCGGGAACGGCAACCGCACAGGCGCATATTCCGCTGAAACTTTTTGCTGTCAGTACGAGTATGTCAAGTATCTGTCCGTATTCGGAAGGGGTTTTGACGGATATTTTTTCATGCATTTCTCCGTCGTGTCCGAAGAGTCCGGTCTTAATGTTTGTTCCGCCTATGTCAAAACAGATGTACATATCAGCCCAGCACGAATCGGTTGAATGTGAACTCTTTTCCGTCGGAGGAGGTGACAATGTTCAGTTCCTTCATCCGTTTGATATCGTTTCTGGCGGTGTTTTCCGTATAGCCTTTATAAAGTCCGCTGAAAACCGGATTTGTCAGCAGTTCGGCGAACGTGAACGGTTTTTCATAAACAAACAGAATCTCAAGCAGGTCTTTCTGGCGTTCGGTTATCTTTTTCTGAGCGCGCAGTGTGCGTATGTAGTCCCGAAGACCGATGGCGCGCAGTCCGCTGACGGCCATATCCGTCAGTAGTCTGTAGGCGCGGGTTGCGCCGTCCAGACAGAATACGAGAAAAGGAGTCATATCGAATCCGCCTGTTTTCTCGTTCTGTATGAATGCTTTTATATAGTCTTTGCGGTTTCGTCTGTAGTATTGTGAAAGGGCATGGTGCAGGTATTTGTGTCCGCTCTGTTTCAGAAGCATCGCCTCGGCGGCTCTTGCCGTTCTGCCGTTTCCGTTTGAAAAGGGCTGGAGCATTCCGATGTGGTAATGAGCGAGGAAGGCGCGCACTGCCGGATGCTGTTTCTGCATATCCTCGGATACGAACCACTTGCACAGGTCTTCCGTAAGCTGTTGAAGGGAGGCGGAAGGGGGCGTGTAGTCGCGGTTCTCCTCATGTCTTTTACTGTCGCGGAATACGCCGGGCATGGCGTTTTCAGTGTCCAGAGTGAACATCATATGGAGCTTGCGCAGCTCCTCCGTGGTCATCTCAAAAGTTTTGTAGTTGCGGTCAATATATTCAAATGCGCGTTTTATGTTGTTTACGAACCTTATCTGTTTTTCGTCCAGACTGTTGGGTGAATTTTTCAGGAAGAAGCGCACGTCATGCTCGTCCAGTTCCGGTCTGCCGATGAGAGCTGTGGAAAAAACGGAAGAGGCGACCAGTTCTCCTGTCAGGAAATGACGCACGTCGGGAACTATGGGCAGTTTGGCGAAATGAGAAGCGCGCACGTCCAGTTCGCGCACCATAACGCCGACCGCTTCACTGTCGTATTTGTCGCTGAAATGCACGTTCTCATAGTTGTCCGTGATTACCTTTCTGATCATAAAAACCCGCAAGTTTAGACTGCTTCGTCGTATTACTCCCCGCAGAGACAGGGTTAGTCTTCGCGAGGAACGGAGTGACGCGGCGATCCCATATTTTGTATTCTGAATCTAACTGATTATATCAGATAGATTTTTCAATGCAAGCCCGCATAGGTTTTCATCTTTAAACATATAGAAAAGTTTCGGCGGGTATAATCTCATGAAAACGGAGAGGTGTATGGCAAGACCTACGGCGGAAAAGTGGAGACAGATGAAGCAGGACTATGAAGAGGGCGTTTACGACCTTTCAGAGATAGCCGTGCATTATGAAATTGAGGTCGAAGATGTGCGCAGACAGGCGGCGGAAAAACACTGGAAACGACCGGAGACCGACAGAACGGTACGCAGGCTGAAAGCCCACCGCGTGCAGATGCTTCAGGCGATATGCACAAGCACAATGGAGGGGCTGAAAAAGGCGGATGACCTTCTGGCGGAATGTGAGAGCCTGCGCGATGTGGAGCTTCACTCTAAAACAGTGAAAAATTACCGCGATATCTGCCTTGGCAAAGCGACGGACGAGATGTTTGACAGCTCAAAGCGCCCTGCGCTTTCCGAGCTTCAGGCAGAGCTCGAAAACCTGTCGGAAGAGGATATCCGTGCAGTCCTTGAAAACGCCTGAAAAACTCACGGCGCTTAAGATGGCGAGGGAGAACCTCGCCTCTTTTGCCGTGCTGACATGCAGAGGATACCGCCCGAACTGGCATCACAAAGTGCTTGCGGAAAAACTCACAGCGCTGATGCATGGTGAAATCGACCGTCTGATGGTGCTGATGCCTCCGCGCCACGGGAAATCGGAACTCGCCTCCGTCCGCTTCCCCGCATGGTTTCTGGGACATAATCCCCAGAAACGTGTCATAGCCACCTCGTACAGTGCAAGGCTTGCCGAGACTTTTGGCAGGCGGGTGCGGGATATTGCGGACAGCGGGGTTTTTCGCCTTGTTTTTCGGGAACTTACGCTGAAAGAGGGTGCGAAATCCGCTAACCGCTGGGAGACGTCCGAGGGAGGAGGATACGTTTCGGCGGGCGTGGGAGGCTCCATCACCGGAATGGGTGGCGACCTGCTGATAATAGACGACCCGTTCAAAAATCAGGAGGAGGCAGATTCCGAGGTGTACCGCGACAAGGTTTGGGAGTGGTACCAGTCCACACTGTATACCCGTATTGAAAAAGGCGGGAAGATTCTGGTGATTTTGACGCGGTGGCACGAGGACGACCTCGCGGGCAGACTTCTGGAACAGAGCGGAGAGGACTGGACCGTCGTATGTTTTCCAGCGGTGGCGGAGGCGAACGAAAGATACAGAAATTCTGGCGAGCCTCTGTGGGCGGATAAATACGGGCTGGAAGCTCTGAAACGGATGGAGCGCGCCGTAGGCTCGCGGGTATGGAACGCGCTTTATCAGCAGAGACCGGCTCCCGCATCCGGCGCGGTCTTTCGGCGCGAATGGTGGCGCTTCTACGATGAGCCGCCGTCAGGTCTGCGGTTTTTTCAGTCATGGGATATGACGTTTAAGGACAGCGCCGGAGCAGATTACGTTGTCGGGCAGGTGTGGGGTAATAAGGGTGCTGATTACTATCTTATCGACCAGATACGCGACAGGATGGATTTTTCGCAGGCGATTAAAGCGCTTAAAAATCTTTCCGGTCAGTACCCAGAGGCAACGGCAAAATACATTGAGGACAAGGCGAACGGACCCGCTGTGATATCCGCACTGAAAGGCTCTGTGGGCGGTCTGATAGCCGTCAACCCGCGAGGGAGCAAAGTGGCGAGAGCAAACGCCGTCTGTCCGCTTATCGAAGCAGGCAACGTTTATCTGAAACGTGGAGCGGTGTTTACAAATCAGCTCATAGAAGAGGCGGCGTATTTTCCGTCAGGCAAACACGACGATATGGTGGACGCTATGACGCAGGCACTCTCCTCAGGCAAGGAAAAAAGCGCTCCGAAAACGGCATTTTCAGGGCTGAACAGGGGCGTCGGGAAGATAATAGACAGGTATTAAAGAGAGATTGCTTCATCACTGCGTTCCTCGCAAAGACGTCTCTGCGAGCGGAGCGAAGCAGTCTAATAGGAGCGAATATAATGAAAAGACTTACAAACGTGCTTACGGCAGGAACAGGAAACTATTTCGGAAACATAATGCCCAATCCAGACGTGCTTTTCGGAAAGGGCGGCGTGCGCATGGGCGTTTTCGACGAGATGCTTCAGGATGCTCACATATATGCGAAGCTGGAACAGCTCAAAGACACGGTGCTTTCGATGCAGTGGGAAGTTAAAGCGTCCGACAGCGAATCGGCTGAACAGGCGGTATTCATCAAAGGCTGTCTGCAAAGACTCGGTGTGCAAGGTATGCTTCAGGATATCCTCACCGCCGTGGAATACGGTTTTTCGGTGACGGAGATAGTGTGGGAGCTGAAAGACGGCAACTGGATTCCCGTGAGGGCGCTGGGCAGGCGTTCCGACAGGTTTGCGTTTACACCGGATGGCGAGCTGTCGCTGATGGACGGCAGTGTTGCCAAACCTCTTGACGAGCAGTACAAATTCATTGTCCACCGCAACAGTCCTAAGGACGAGAATCCGTACGGAACACCCGTGCTTTCCAAATGTTACTGGCCTTGGATGTTCAAAAAAGCGGGATTCCGCTACTGGCTCACCGTTGCGGAAAAATATGGAGTTCCCACTGTGCTGGCACTGTTCGAGTCGGCGGATGATGACGAATCACGCAGCAGGGCTAGGGAGCTTGCGGAGAACCTGTATAACATCCAGAACGATGCGGCGGTGGCGCTTGCAAACGTTGACAGCGTTCAGGTGCTTGAAACCAAAGGCACATCTTCCGATTTTTCGGCACTGGTTCAGATGTGCAACTCGGAGATATCAAAAGCAGTCACAGGCGAAGTGCTTACCAGCGACACAGGATCCACAGGCTCGTATTCACTGGCGGCACAGCATCAGGAAACGCTGGAACGCAAGGGCAGAAAGATAGCCCGTGCGGCGGCGGAGACCATAACGGCAACCATCGTAAACTGGATATGGGAATTGAATTTCGGCGGCGAATGTCGGGCTGAGTTTGTGCTTTCCGTACAGGCGGAGGCTTCGTGGGATGTTGTGCGCGAGGCAAAAGAGATGGGGATGAACGTTGACTTGGAAGAAATCGCCCGTCGCTTCGGTATACCTTTGGCGTGAGACTGCTTCGTCGTATTACTCCTCGCAGAGACAAATAAATGTCATTGAGAGGTCGCAGACCGAAGCAATCTATCTATAGTCCAAGCGCGTCTTTCAATAATTTCAGATATCGTCTGCTGACGGGAACAACTCTGCCCGAAAGCGTATACGCATCTGCGGATGCGTTCCCGTTCAGTAAGATGCGGTCTATCTTTGCCAGATTTATCAGATACTGCCTGTGACAGCGGAACAGGTCGCTTCTGCACTCAATAAGTTTAAGCGTCAGGTCGGTCAGATATTCCCTTTCGGACGTGACAGCGTGAACCCCCGTCATATCGGAATACACATATTCCAGATCCGTCATGTCTATGAGTTTTATAGTGTTTGTCAGAGCGCAGGGTATTTTTGTCAGAGGCTGGCGTTCGTATACAGGCACTTCTCCCTTTTCCAGAGAGCGCAGTATCTTTTCCAGCGTCTTTTCAAGCCTTTCCTGTTCGACCGGTTTCAGAAGATAGTCGAGAGCCTTCTCCTCGAAAGCTTTCAGAGCGTATTTGTCATATGCCGTTACGAATACGACATAGGGCATTATGGATTTCTCTATCATGCTGAGCATTTCAAAACCGTTTATAACTGGCATGTTTATGTCGAGAAACACGATATCCGGACGATGCTTATTGACCAGCTTAACTCCCTCCACAGCGTTTCCCGCCTCGCCCACTATGTCGAACATCTCTGTCTTTTCCAGTTGGAACCGCAGTTCCTCCCTTGCGTATGGTTCATCGTCAATAATAAGTGCCTTGTATTTCATGCTGTCCTCATGGGCAGGTGTATTTCTATGATTGTGTATTCCGATTCAATACAGCGGACAGAAAGCCCGTATTCAGTGCCGAATTCGTTCTTTATGCGGGTGTCGACACTGTTCATGCCGATGCCGTTGCTGCTTTTCCCGCTGTCACACCACATGCCCGCGTTGTCTTCCACCCGTATCACGCACTGACCGTTTTCAGCTTGTGCCGATATTTTTATCTTCGCTTCACCCAGAATGTTTGAAAGTCCGTGCTTTATAGCGTTCTCAACTATTGGCTGTATGGTGAATGCAGGCATGGAAACGTTTTTCACGTTTTCGTCTATATCTATTACTACTTTAAGTCTGTCGCTGAACCGCGCCTCTTCAATAACCAGATAGGAGCGGATGTGATCTATCTCTTCTGCAAGCGTTGCCGTTTCGGATGACCGTTTCAGGTTGTTCCGGAAAAAGAGCGACAGGTGATTGATGAGTTCCTTTGCCTTTTCCGGCTGACTGCGCACAACGGCGCCGATGGTGTTCAGCGTGTTGAAGAGAAAATGGGGGTTTACTTGCGCCTGCATAAGTTTCAGTTCGGCTTCTGTGAGAAGCCTCTTCTGTTCCTCATATTTTGAAAGGAAAAGCTGTGTTGAAAGCACCTCTGCGATGCCTTCGCCGAACGACTGATTGAATCCCAGAAACCTTCTGTTCTTCGGTTCATACATCTTAATGGTGCCTATGACCTCGCGTTCAAGCATGAGCGGGACTATCAGTGCTGAACCCAGCGGGCAGTTCCCGCTGATCGAGCATATATAATGCTCGGTTATGCCGTCTAAAAAAATAACTTCCCCCGTCTTTATGGCGAGTGCCGTTTGTTCGGAGGATATTGGACTGTCGGGGAGGTGGTGGTCTGCGCCTATCCCCTGAAAAGCCAGAACGTTCGTTCTGTCGGTGATTGCCACCGCGCCAACTCCTGTTTCATTCAGTATCACACGGGCGAGCGCCTGTGCGGATTTGCTGTTAAGTCCTTTGGAAAGCACCGGAAGGGTCTTGTTGGCGATGTTAAGCGCCTTGCGTGAGAACTCCGCCCCGTAGCTGTCCAGAGCGTTCTTGCTGTCCTTGAATATGCTGACGAAAAGCCCCGCGCCGGCCGCGTTGGCGAACATCATCGGCAGTGCGATCACCTTCACGAGTTCCCATGCTTCCGCATATGGATGCGAAAACGCGAGGATGATTGCCATCTGAGCCATTTCGCTTATGAAAGTTGTGAGAAATGCCGCCTTGAAGCTGAAAACGCTGTCGGGCTGTCCCTTCTTTTTCAGCCAAAGATATACAAGTCCGCCGATAAGTCCTTCCGTAGTTGTGGATATACCGCAGGACGCCGCCGTGAAGCCGCCGAGCATATATCTGTGCAGACCGCCCGTTACGCCCACAGCAATACCCATCCACGGACCCGCCAGAAGACCTGCCATGACGGCACCTATCGCCCGCGTGTTTGCTATTGCGCCGCCGACCTCCACGCCAAGATAGGTCCCCATTATTGTAATGGCTGTGAAAAAGGCGTATACCGAGACGTTGTCCAGAGGTTTCAGAAGTCCTGTGGACAAAGGGCGGAAAGCGGGGGTTTTACTGAAAAGATAAGCCGCCACCGCAAATACTGACATTTCCTGAATAAGACTGAAAAATATGTTCATATAACAGCATAAAACATGTCCGTGATTTTTTACAGAATAAAATATGATAACACGCGTGTATAATGAACCGTTGTTGGGAAGGAGTTTGAGCCTCTGTGCGTATCAAATCTGTCAATAAGACAGGCTTTCAAGAGGCTATTTGATAATTTTATAACGCGGTTTATGTTTTTGCGAAATATTGCGTCCCGCTCTGCAATAGTCTGTTTATGCGGGACTTTATCATTTTATTGCTGTATATTGTATACAATCCGGTTGACACGGAAACACTATTATGATAACTGTTGTAATTGAGATTTTAACAGTGTTTGTATCTTAAATACTTTTTTCAGGAGTGTAAGATGCCGAGGAAAGACCTTGAAAATTACCCTAAGAAAACAGGGTACCGCAAACACCCCGGAATGGTGGCGTGGCTTCTTCACCGTGGCACAGGAGTGATAATCGGACTTTATCTGATCCTTCACATTCTGGGTGTATCCGGTACAGTGGCGCCCTTTCTGGAAGTGACAAAGCTTTCTGTTGTGAAAGCGCTCTTTCTTGCCAGCTTCTCTTTTCACGCTTTTAATGGCGTCCGTATCGTCCTTATGGAGTTCGGAGCCGCAGCCGAAAGAGAATCTTTCAAGAAATACTTTATGGCCGTTGTGTTTCTCACACTTATAATCACAATTATCGGAATAATTCCGATATTCGCAGCGTAAGGGGGAAAAACAATGAGACATTACAAGTATAACGGAACCAGCGATGCTGGAACTATAGGATGGATAATGCAGAGAGTTTCAGGTATCATCCTGATCCTCGTTGTGTTCACACACTTTTTCTCCATGCTGAAAGGCGGAGAAGCAGGCATGATGCAGATCGTAACCGGTCCCATCGCTGCATTCGGCGTATTCCATACTTTTAACGGCTTTAAAATGATCACAGACGACTATGTGGCTTCTGCCGGATGGCGCGGCGTTATCTACGGCATCTACTGGCTGCTGGGAATCGCTCTGGTGATCCTTGCTGTTAAAATATAAGACAGGAGTTGTAAGGATGTCAGTAAAAATAGAATATCATAAGTTTGACGTTGTGGTTCTCGGTGCGGGCGGCGCAGGTCTGAACGCGGCTCAGGTCGCTTCACAGTACTGTAAAACTGCCGTTATCTCCGAAGTTTACCCCACCAGAAGCCACACCATTTCGGCACAGGGCGGTATTTCCGCTGCTCTTGGCAACCTCGAAGAGGACCACTGGCACTGGCACATGTATGACACGGTAAAAGGTTCAGACTACCTTTGCGATCAGGATGCCGCAGAATACATGACAAAACAGGCTCCCGAAATGATCATCGCTCTTGAGCACATCGGTCTGCCCTTTTCAAGGACACCCGAAGGCAAGATTGCACAGCGTCCTTTCGGCGGTCACACTGCCGAATTCGGTAAAAGAGCCGTTAAAAGAGCCTGCTACGCCGCAGACCGTACAGGTCACGCGATGCTTCAGACCCTTTATGAGAAATCAGTCGCACAGGGTACACACTTCTACAGCGAATTTTACGCTCTTGAACTGCTTGTAAACGACGGCGCAGTGAACGGCGTTCTCTGCTTCGACATACAGAACGGCGAACTCCACATCTTTAACGCGAAAGCAGTTGTTTTCGCAACAGGCGGTAACTGCCGTATCTTCCAGACGAACTCAAACGCACACATCAACACTGGTGACGGTCTTGCACTTGCTATGCGCAAGGGCTTTTCATGGAGTGACGCTGAGTTCTTCCAGTTCCACCCGACAGGTATCTACGGCGCAGGAAACCTTATCACTGAAGGCGTGCGCGGCGAGGGCGGTATCCTTCTGAACGCTCAGGGCGAGCGATTCATGGAAAGATATGCTCCCACCATCAAAGACCTTGCACCCAGAGACATCGTTTCCCGCTCAATGACCAAAGAGGTTCTTGAAGGAAGAGGCGTAGGTCAGTTCAAAGACCACACTCTGCTTAAAATAGACCACATCGGCGCGGCAAACATTATGGAAAAACTTCCCGGTATCCACGAGCTTGCTCTCGTGTTTGCGGGTGTTGACTGTACAAAAGAACCCATCCCCGTTAACCCCACTGCCCACTACCAGAACGGCGGTATCCCCACAGGATATCTGTCTCAGGTTATCAAAGGCAACATGGAGAAAGAGGAATTCGTTCCCGGATTCTTCGCTGCGGGTGAGTGCGCTTCCGCTTCCGTTCACGGTGCGAACCGTCTCGGAACAAACTCTCTGCTCGACCTCGTCGTCTTCGGACGTACCGCAGGCGAACAGGCTGCTAAATACGCAATGGCAAACAGCATCGTTGCCCTTAAGGACGATGCCGGTTCAGAAGGTCTTGCAGGTCTTCACAAATTTGCCAACGCAAACGGCAAATATACATTCGGCGAAGTCTGGGGCGAGCTGACCAGAACAATGCAGACAAAAATGGGCGTTTTCAGAACTGAAAAACTCATGAAAGAGTGCTACGCAACTCTGCTTGAACTGGAAGCCAAGATGGACGACTATCGTGTTAACGACAAATCTTCCGTTTACAACCTTGACCTTATCGAGGCGCTTGAACTTAACAACATGATCCTCGTTGCCAAGGCTTGTACACAGGCTGCTATACTCAGAAAAGAGTCAAGAGGCGGTCACTTCCGCGATGACTATCCGGACAGGGACGATGTCAACTTCCTGAAACACACAGAAGTGTATCTTGAAGAAGACTGCAAAACTCCGAGAGTGGACTACAGAAAAGTACGTCTTCAGCCTCTCACTGTTGAAACTTTCCCGCCTAAGGCAAGAGTTTACTAAGGGGAGATGGAAATATGACTACAGTTACTTTTGAAATTTTCAGATACGACCCTGATAAGGATAAAGAGCCCTACTACCAGACATATAAGGTTGAGCTGAGAAGACCCGGCTACCTTATGCTGGATGCTCTTAATCAGATAAAATGGGAGCAGGACCCCACTCTTACATACCGCCGCTCTTGCAGAGAAGGCGTTTGCGGATCTGACGGTCTGAATGTTAACGGCGTTAACATGCTTTCATGTATGACAAAAGTTGAGGATCTGGGCTCTGACCACATAGTTGTTCAGCCCCTTCCCGGTATGAACGTTATGAGAGACCTTGTTGTCGATGTCGACGATTTCTTCAACAAGTTCATAGCTGTTAAACCCTACCTCATCAGAAAGTCTCCGAACCCTGATAAAGAAATCTATCAGTCACCGGAAGACAGAAAGAAACTGGACGGACTGTATGAGTGTATCCTTTGCGGATGCTGCTCATCTTCATGCCCCTCTTACTGGGCAGACAAGAAATATCTCGGACCCAACGCGGCACTGCGCGCATGGAGATATATTGTCGACTCAAGAGACGAGGGCGCGGAAGAGCGTCTGCCTATCCTGAACGACAAGCACGGCGTGTGGAGATGCCACACCATTTACAACTGTGTGGAGGCATGCCCGAAAGAGCTGAACCCCACAGAAGCTATCATCAATATCAGGAAAATGCTGCTGGATCAGCAGGTTTAATAAAAGGGGAGCTTCGGCTCCCCTTTTTTTTGGCGCTTATATGCTGCGTTCTACTTCGTCAGTTCTTGTTTTTATTATTCTATTGAATCTCCACTCTTGCCCTCTCCTTTGATAAAACATTTGCCTTATTTTGTGCAAATATTTCTGTACCAAGTTTGCTGCCAATGAGGGTTGGTGTGGATTTTTTTCTTTTTTTCGTCTCTGCGAGCCAACGGCGAAGCAGTCTAAACTCTTTATAGAATATCTTGACAAAAAGTAGCCTAAAAGATACTTTTATATATGACATATGAAATTATCATCTATCAAAGTGAAAATGGTAAAGAACCATTTAATATCCGGTTAGATAGTATAGATATTAAAGACCAAATACGGGTTCTTAAAAGAATTGACAGACTTAAACTTGGTAATTTCGGTGATAGTAAATCAGTAGGTGACTATGTCTATGAGCTACGTTTTACATATGGCGGAGGATACAGAGTATACTACGGTGTTAAAGATAACAAAGTAGTTATTCTTTTATGCGGCGGAAACAAAAAGACTCAGGGCAAAGATGTTGAGTCTGCAAAAGAATTTTGGAGAGATTACAATGCGAACCTATAGAACACTGGATACTCTTATTCAGGAAAAACTTGCAACGCCTGAAAACCGCGGGCTTTACCTTGATTTAGCCGTGGATGACTATGTTGAGACAGGTGACGAAGCGGAGCTTCTTCTTGCGGTCAGGCAGGTTGTACAGGCTGGAATAGGCTTTGCAAAACTTGCAGAAATGACTGGCTTGTCCAGAGAATCGCTTTATAAGACTCTTTCAGGTAGCGGCAATCCAAAATTGAAAACCATCAAAGAAATTTTGTCGGCTCTGGGATATTCGCTGTATTTCAAAAAACAGAGTGCGTAATGGGCGACAGAGAAATGTTAAGACAGCCGGAACACCCCGGAGAATATCTTGCCGAGATAATACATGATACAGAAAATTTGACTCAGAGCGGACTTGCCGAAGCTCTTGGAGTATCTTTTCGCACTATCAACCAGATATGTAATAAACGCAGAGGAATTACACCTGAAATCGCCCTGAAACTAAGCAAATTTTCCGGCACAACACCGCAAAGCTGGCTGAATATGCAACAGGCTTATGATCTTTATAAGGCTGAGCAAACAACGGATGCTAACCATGCACTGTCATAGTCTGAGAGATGTATCAAATTAAAAGAACAATCTTATTTTGGTTCAGCTAAAACCATTAACATTTTTTCCATTTTGAATTTTTCATCATTACTCCCATTGTCTCTAATATATTCAAAAGCTTGAATGAAGACGTCGACAGCTGGTCTAAAAGAATGGTCACCAACAATGTTTTTGAAATTGGATAAGAACTTATAAGCCAGTTCAGTGAAATCTGAGTTTGACCTTAAGTAATATACAATCTCGTGAATAGTCAGACTATTTAAAGTCTCAGTGTTAAAACTATTCCAAACATTATCGAAAATGGTAAGTTTAAGAACCTTTATAAGCTTGGAAATATCCGAATGTTTAGCCTTTAATACCTTGTGTTTTTCGGCTTTATAATTCTTTTTTAAATTACTATCAAACTCGAAAATGAGATTTAAGTTTTCTAAACGAAAATTCCTATTATCAACATCTGAAGCTAAACTAGTTAAATATGGTTCCAAAATATTTAAGGCTCTATTGTGGTAAAAATCTCTTTTCTGACTATCAAGATCCTCTAGGATTTTTGTATTAAAAATAAGAGTTTGCGGTTTCTGTTTCAATTTCTCAGTATTATTATCAATTAAGTTATCTATATCTGCAACATAGCTATTAATCGTATATTTTAAATCAAAACTATGCCTATTGTGCAATTTATTAAAGTTATCATATAAATCATTATAATATTGTTCTTTTGATATATTCTGAAAATACTTTACGGTAGCTTCATTATCCACTACCCCAGAAGAAAGATATTGTTTTATTATTTTTTCGGACGCGTCATAACCCATAAGAAATCTGCGCATTTTTTTAGGAGCAATACTATCGTGCCATTTCCTCCGTTCTTGTTCTATTTTTTCATATTCTTCATCAGTCAATTTACCTAAATAGTTATCTTCTGTATAAAACATATCAAATTTTGATGAAGAAGCCTTGTCTTCAATATATATATATGAAATTTGTATCAGAGTGAGTGCAAAATTTTCGATATTCTTTTCATCAATTTTCTCTTTTTTTATAAATTCAAAATCTGTTAATGCATTTAAAAGTTTCTGAATTGTTCTCAGATTTCGAATCGGAACTTCATACATAAACATTTCTAAATAACTTTTCATGTTTAAATACTTACTATCAATAGTTTTAATAAGCTCTTCAGACGAAGAGTTAAAATAAAACTCATAATCAATTATCTTTTCAAAATATGCATGTATTTCTTTAATACGTTTTTCATCAAATTTATTTATTGCGTTTGAATTTTGAATAAGCATTATATTGCAGTTTTTTTGTTCTTTAAGTTGGCTTATCAAACCGGATATATCTCGGTATGAGATTTTTTCAGATAACCGCTCAAAGTCGTCAAAACATATAGCTATATTTTTAAAATCACTTGGTTCGAAAAAACTTAATAAATTTTCTATTTTAAGACCAAAAGGTAACCGGAGATTATCTACAACATTTTTTGTTTTAGATAATAAATTTTTGATTTTTTTACTTATTTGAGTTGTTTTCTCAAAATTTGATTTCAGAATCTGAATAGATATTTCTGACATTATTTCTTTAAGAGATTCTTTCCCAAACAAAGACACGTACACAGGAATTATACTTTTCAGTTTTAGCTTATTACTAATGTCATTGTTCCAATAATATGTTTTTCCACATCCCCAAACACCATTAATTGACGCAACACATGCTTTATTACTAGAAAATACTTCAATTATTCTGGCTGTGATTTTATCTTTCATTATAAGCCTCTAATAGTCAATAATATTCACGCAATAAACTATGAAATGCACTGCATACATAGATTATAAACCATTGGTGTTAAAATGAACAATTTAAATATTGATTTTATTCTAGGAGAATTTCGGCAGAAAGCACCAACAATACAAAAATAAAAAATCGTAAAATTACCATTAAAATAGGGATTTAATAGTTTTGATAAAATCAAGTGAAAGTATTAAAACTTTTTCGTCAAAATCATCCGCCTTTGGACGCACTACGAATAGAATTATCTGATTTCCAACTTTTCTGTTTATATCCTGTCACAATATTTTAGTGTAATATATCATAGCTATCAACTTTTGGAGCGGTGATGCGGATATTGGTTGTTGACGACGAGAAGCATTTGGCGGAGCAGATAAGGCAAGCGTTGGCTGAATTACGCTATATAGCCGACACGGCACATGATGGTGAAGAGGCGCTCAACAGGCTTTTCGACACACAATATGACCTTGTAATACTTGATATCATGCTTCCGAAGCTCGACGGAATTTCCGTATTGAAAGAAATCAGAAAAGCGGGAATGACGATACCCGTATTGATGCTCACGGCGAGAGACAGCACCGTTGACAAGATAAACGGGCTTGACCACGGCGCGGATGATTATCTTACCAAACCCTTTTCAATAGACGAGATGCTGGCGCGCATCAGAGCCGTTTTCAGGCGTTACGGAAACCTCACGGATACCGTAATCAGCGCGGGAGGTCTTAAGCTGGACACCGCCAGCCGCGAGGTCAGGGTTAACGGTGAAGCTGTGGAACTTACCGCCAGAGAGTTTTCCATCCTTGAGTTCCTGCTTTACAACAAAAACAGGGCGGTTTCAAGATTCAGCCTTGCAGAGCATGTATGGGGCGATGACTTTGAGCCGTTCAGCATGTCAAATTTCATGGACGTACACATAAAAAACCTCAGGCGGAAACTTGGGGACAACAAACATGATCCCGTCATAAGAACCGTCCGTGGGATGGGATATATGATTAAGGATACCGCAGAATGAGCGTAAGATTAAAGATATCTCTTCTGATAGCCTTTGCGGGGTTCTTTTCAGGACTGGTCTTTTCAAGCTGGATGATAAGGGATATTGTACACGAGTATTCAGAGAGCATTGACCATGAGCTCAAATCGTTTTCTATCAACCTGGTGGATATCCTGTCATCGGGCGGCGATACTGCGGCTATATCTCCTTTTGAAAATAACAGATTCTGG
Source organism: Deferribacterales bacterium (assembly GCA_050251945.1). Taxonomy (GTDB): domain Bacteria; phylum Chrysiogenota; class Deferribacteres; order Deferribacterales; family Geovibrionaceae; genus Seleniivibrio. Next base: position 292,898 of record JBFWLW010000004.1, read on the forward strand.
ATTGAAGTATATAAAGATAAAGACAAATATCCCATATTCAGGTCGCGTCTGGCTGAAAATGTCAGACTGGAAAAAAGGAAACTCCGCGGTTCGTGGAATGAAATTGCAGAGGTCGGTGCGGATATCCCCTATATCAGGCGAAGCAGAGACAACACTGCAGTTTTCCATGGAATAGGGCGGCAGATTGAGAGAAACGGCGCCACTTACACCGTTTACGCCGCTTTGGCAATGGATTACATGAAGGGCGAAGCGATAGAGCTTATAACGGGACTTGCGGGCGGGCTTACTCTTGCCATCGTATTGTATTTCTGCGGGAGCTATTTCATTGCCGGACTGATTCTTAAACCTGTCAGGAGTATCAACAGGAAAACAAGAAACATAACCGAAAAGCAGCTTCATACAAGGCTTCCCTCCAAAGACCACGGCAGACGGAATGATGAGTTCAACGAACTCGCGATAACCCTGAACGGTTTATTCGACCGTCTGGAAAATGCTTTTAACCGACAGAAAAGGCTGATTGACGATGTTTCCCACGAACTTAAAACGCCGCTCAGCATCATGCGGCTGGCATCGGACAACATCAGCAGAAAAGTGTATTCTTCGTCATATGAAAATATCCCTGTGGATGCGGAACGTCTTTCCGAGCAGGTAATGCGTATGGACAGGCTTGTGAAGAACATTCTGAATCTTTCATCGCTGGAGATGATAAACTCTGTGAATCGTACCCCTGTAGATATATCAAAGATGGTTCGATTGCTGGCGGAAGATTACCGTATTCTGGCGGAGGCGAGAAATATAAATATTGTTTGCGAAGTTGCCGACGGGCTTGTCGTTAAAGGTGACGAAGATAAGCTTTCAAGGGCTGTGTCAAACATACTGGATAACGCTGTGAAATACAGCAGCGGCACGGTTGAGATTTACGGCAGACCGGAAAAGGGCGCAGTAATTATTGAGGTGACAAACAGCGGTGATTTTATTCCTCAACCTGACGTAGATAAAATATTTGACGAGTTTTTTCGCGTAGAACAGTCACGGTCGTCAGACAGCGGCGGCGCCGGACTTGGGCTTTCGATTGTAAGGAGGATAGCAGAACTTCATGACGGAACAGTCTCTTTTGAGAGTTCCGCAGATGGAAAAATTACCGTAAGATTGACTTTCCCGTCAAAATAAAAAGCTGAAATTCATCAAATCTTCATTTTATGCATCGTAATAATGGTGCATGAAAACAAAAATATCTTTTTCACGAAGCTTCGCGCTGCTGGTTATTATAATTGCGGTTTTTACAGGAACCTTTGCTTACCGAAGCATAGTCGACGTTGACATCATGGAGGCGCGCAATTTTGTTGCCGCAAGGGAGATGGCGGCAGGAGGCAGTTTCCTTATCCCTACCATGAACGGTGAATTGCGACTTGCAAAGCCGCCCCTGCCCACATGGTTCACAGCCGTTGCGGTTGATTATGCAGGGTCAGACAATGAGTTGGGCATATTAAGGATACCGTCCGCTATCGCCGGACTGATAGTTCTTGCGGGACTGTATTTTCTCAGCAGGTTTTTCAGCGGTTCGGGAAAGGTCGGATATTTCACTGTGCTGACCATGTCCACAAGCTTTCTTTTCATTCTGATGTCGCGTAAGAACACATGGGATATCTATGCCCATGCGTTTATGCTTTCGGGGCTTGCAATGATCTTTTACTCTCATGCGGTCAAATCGAAAAATATATTGATTCATTATGTAATCGCGGGCTTTTTGTTTGCATGTTCGTTCATGAGCAAGGGTCCCGTATCGTTTTACACCGTCCTTCTCCCTGTGCTGACAGCCTCTCTTTTTTCTTTTTCTTTCAAGCCGTTTATCAAAGATAACTACGGAAAAATTCTTTTGTGCATTGCCGTAACGCTGTTCCTTTCCGCTTTGTGGCCTGTTTATGTGTTTGTCCACGAGCCTCATTCGGCTCTGAACACAGTGATGGCGGAAAGCACGGCATGGGTCAGCAGACACAAAAAACCTTTCTGGTATTACATCCAGTTTCCTGTTATGTCAGGTCTGTGGTGCATCCCGCTGATACCCCTTCTTAATCCAAAATTTTCGTTCAAACGGATAAACCCTGTCAGAGCAGAGTTTTATCTGATCTGGCTTCTCTCTGCACTTATACTTTTGTCGCTGATTCCAGAAAAAAAAGATAGATACCTTCTGCCCGTTCTGATACCTTCCGCGCTTTTGACAGGCGAATATCTGGCTGTGCTTGCATCGGGCGTAATTATAAGCAGGTCAGACCGCATAGTATCGAATATACTGATTTTTCTTTGTGTCGGAATTTTGGGTACGGCTTTTGCGGCGGCGCTTTATCTTCAGATATTTCATTCCGCTCTGCCGTGGGCAGTGTTTATTGCCGCTGAACTGCTTATTATTCTTGTGTTTTGTTTTTTCCTGCACGAGATCAGGAAAAAAGGAACAGCAGCTTCAATTCCGACGGCAGTTTTAAGCATGTGTTGTGCGTTTCTCCTTATAATCCCTTTCGTGAAGGTTCCCGATCAGGATTTCAGAGTTCTGGAAAAGGCAAGAAATGAACGGGAGTTGACCCAGTACGATGTATTTTACGGAAATATAGGGATAAAGGATGTTTGGGCTGTGGGGCATAGAGTGCTTCCGCTTGAAGCGCTTTCGGAGGGTGTCAATGAGGCTGTTTATATCTCCACAGGGGGCGATAAGTTCCCGTCCCAGTTCAAAGCTGAGAAGCTTAAGGTCTTTAATTTTAGAAATGAAGAGATATGGACATTCTATAAACTGAAAAGAATAAGATGAGCTGAACTTTTATTTATATTTTTTTTCCTTAAATAGATTCATTATTTGCGCACAACAGTATATGATACGCGCAAACTACACTGAGGTGAAAAGTATATGGAGTGGCTTGCCGATCCGTCCCAATGGTTTGCATTTGCAGTGCTTCTGCTGCTTGAAATCGTTCTGGGTATCGACAACATCATATTTATCAGCGTCCTGACCAACAAACTTCCCGAAGCAAACAGGGAAAAAGTGCGCAGGCTCGGGCTTACCCTTGCTATGGTGATGCGTATCCTGCTTGTAATGGGTATCTCATGGGTCATAGGACTCACTGAACCTGTCTTCACCGCCTTTGAAAAGGCGATATCATGGAAAGACCTTATCCTTGTCGTGGGCGGTTTGTTCCTTCTGGCGAAAAGTACGATGGAGATACATCACTCCGTCGAAGACGGCGGACATGAAGAGAAAGAGGTTAAGCTCTCAGCAAATATGACGGGAATCATCATACAGATTCTGATGCTCGACCTTGTTTTCTCCGTGGATTCCGTGATAACTGCCGTCGGCATGGTGAAATTCGTTTCCATGATGGTTGCGGTGATAATCATATCCGTAGCCGTTATGATGTTCACCAGCAAATACATAGCAGATTTCATCGAAAAACATCCGACATTTAAGATGCTGGCTCTCAGCTTCCTTATGCTCATAGGGATGAGTCTTGTTGGCGAAGGTCTGCATTTCCACATCCCCAAAGGATACCTGTATTTTGCGATTTCTTTCTCTTTGATTGTTGAGGTGTTGAATACGAAGGTGCGTAAGAAACATCAGAAGAGCGTTCTTCTGCGTGCACCTGCGGTCAGTAAAGATTAATGAGACTGCCGCGTCGGCTTAAAGCCTCCTCGCAGAGACAGGTTATTTTGACGTACTGTTTCAAAATTCGATAATGAAACTCAGACCGGCGGAGTTTTTGCGAAGGTGCATAGCTCCGCCGTGTTTTTCCACTATAACGTTTGAAATCACGATACCCCAGTAATCGAAACTCTGGGAAAGAACCTGATGGTTCCACGGCTGGAGCATTGTATTGATGATGGCTGTGTCAACGTCAACGTCGTGCAAATGTATCTCAATGGTAAATCTATCTTTTTTTTGTTCTGTGGTGATTCTGAACTTAAGCGGCACATACTCGTCGAAAAACCGTATGGAATCCTTGATTATGTAGCATATCGCCATTTTGAGGAACATGCGGCTGCCGTGGGCTGTGAAGTTTGCATTATCTTTAAATTCGGTTGTCATGGTGTACTGGTCGAGGAAGTTGTAAAGGAACGCCGAGAAGTTTTTTGAAAATGTTTTGTCGCGCACCTCGCCGATTACCGTACGCAGAAACTCCGCTATGTTGAAATCCTCGTCAAGCCTCATGGAGATGGCGTTTGTGTAGTCGTTGTACCCCGTGACTATTTCCTCGATAAGTCTGCATTTATGCTCAACAACGTTCCATTTCTGTTCCTGCTGCTCGTTCAGGTTCGATTCCGAGCGTATTTTTCTCAGAAATCCTGCCGCAACGGTGAGCGCATTGAGGATGTTATGCGAAAGGTGTCTGGAAAATCCGGCGACGATAGCCTTTTCCTCCAGTTTTTTCATGTGCTGTTCGATGAGCAGTTTTTTGCTGATGTCTTCAAAGATAATTTCATAGTGGGGGATAGCGTTGGTGACCATGGTGGCGTAGGCGTTAACGGTGATATATGCGCCGTTTTCCGCTCTAAGCCGCATCTGGAGGTTTGCGGTCTTCTCCGTTGCCACCAGATTCAGCGTATCCTTGAAATGACCGATATCCTGAGTGTGGATGAGCGCCGCAAAGTCTTTCCCAACGGACATCTGTCTGTCATATCCGGTTGTGTCTGCAAACTTCTGGTTGGCATATGTTATGTGCATATCCTCGTTCAGCTCGACGATGCTTTCTCCGGCGGAGTTTATAATGTTTTCCAGCTTGGTTTTAAGGAATTCTATCTGGTGGTTTTTGTTGTCTATGAGGTTATAAAGCTCTACAAGCCCTTTGTTCGCCTCGGAAAGCAGGGCGTTCTGTTCCTGCAGAAAACTGATACGGTCTATGCGCGGAGAAATAGAATAGGTTTTTACTACAAGTTTGATGGCTTCCAGCATGTAAGATGTTGGTATGTCAGGGCTTATGCTGACATGGTTCTCCGGGACGTTTTCGGATATGATGATATTAAGCTTATTTTCTTTGATAAAATCCGTATTGTCCGTGACGATTATGTCAGATTCGCTCGGATCGTCAGTTATACGGAAGCAGGTTCCAAGCTCTGCATCCAGCTCTTTAAAATTGTTCAGCCTCTTATACACTGCGGCTTTCAATTTCTTTGAAAAGCTCCTTCTTAATATCTTCGAGAACAGCTGAGTCGGTTAGTTTGCGTCCTTCGGTGTCTGTGAGATAGAAGGAATCCACAACCCTGTCGACGTCGGTGGATATTTTCGCTTTATCCACGCTGATGCCCATGCGGTTAAACACTCCCAGAATGCTGTAAAGCAGCCCCAGTCTGTCCTGTGCATAGATATCTATTACAGTGTACTGCGAAGATACTTCATTGTCGAATGTGATTTTCTCTTTTTTGCTCATAAGTTTCGGCTGTGCCAGTATAGAGTTTGAAGAGCGCTCCAGAAGCTTTTCTATATCTGTGGCACCATTTATGGTATCTATTATACGGTTTATCAGGAGTTCTTTTTTGCTGTCAGGTATTTTTGAGCCTGCAAACGGGTTGTCCACCAGAATATTGTCGATGGTAATGTCGTTGTTCATGGTGTATATCTGCGCCCATTTGATGTTATAGCCCAGAGATGCCAGCGCGCCGCATATCTTGCGCAGAAGACCCACGTGGTCGTATGTGCAGACGAGTATCTGCATGGTGTCCAGTTCCTCTCTGGTGTCCACCTCGACGATGATGCGGTTGTTTTCGTTTATTTTAAGCGCCATTGACAGATAGCTGATTATCTGACCTGCTTTGTTTGCATAAATGAACTCTTCGTCCAGAGTTTTGGATGCTTCATAAATTTCCGGTGTGAGTTTGCAGCGTTCTTCCAGTTTTTCGCGGCGCAGTTTCACCACGGCGTTGTATTCTTTGACAAGGTCTTCGTTGTTCAGCGCCTGTTCGGCTTTTTCGTGCAGTTCTTTTAGCAGGCTGTTCTTCCACTCGTTGAAAGCCGCGCCGCCCACTGCGTTCATGTCGGCGTATGTGAGCAGGAAGAGGATATCCAGTTCCTGCTGGTTGTTAACGTAGCTTATGAAGTGGTTTATAACGTCAATGCTGTGCAGGTCGCGTCTTTGAGCGATATGGCTCATGAGAAGGTGATGTTCCACCATGCTGCACACAGTGTCCGTGTCCTCAAGCCCCATGCCGAGGAATTTGCAGATGGAACGTGCCATCTGTGCGCCTACGATGCTGTGGTTTTTGCCCTGTCCCTTGCCTATGTCGTGCAGAAGCAGTGCGAGCGCCAGCAGGTCTTTGCGTTTAAGCCTGTTGAATGCCTCCTGATATCTTTCAAGGTGGGGCGGAAGAGTGCCTGTCAGCTTGTCCAGATAGCTGAGGGCAAGGTATGTGTGTTCATCCACAGTGTAGTGGTGGTAATAGTCGAACTGCGCACGGCAGATTATGTATTCAAATTCGGGTATGATAGCCTGCAGCACGCCGCATTTAGCCATGTTTGAGACTATGCGGCTGGATTCCGGAAAAGACGATATCGCCTTAAGGAACACGGATCCGTATTTCTGTGTGAATTCCGAATCAATGAGATACGTCCTCTCTTTAATAAGGTCTATAGTGGAATCCGCCAGTTTAAGCCCCTTGTTAGCGGCATAAGTGAAAACGGATATGAGCTTTCTGGGGTTTTCGTCGAATATGTTCTTGCTCTCGACGGTGAGCGTGTTTGCATACTGAACGAACCCGTCGGACAGCCTGAGAGAGAATACCTTTTTCTGGAACCATTTATGGGAAAGTTCCGCCAGCGTGCGGTTGATTACTTTCTGGGTTATCTCCGAGGTGGATTTTGCCATGATGTAGTAATCGCGCATGAAAATCTCGACGCTCTGCACGCTGGACGTGGCGGTATAGCCGAGATTTTTGGCTATCTCCATCTGCGCCTCAAGGCTCATTACATCGTATTTTCTGTTGTGGTAGTAATGCAGTTCATTGCGCACGCGGAACATAAATTCCGCGTTTTCTATCAGTTTTTCGTATTCGCTGTTGGTGAGAATGTTGTGTTTAACGGTTTCGTGAAGGCTTTTTGTTTTATAGAGTATCTTGCATATCCAGTAGATGGTGTTGATGTCGCGCATACCGCCGTTGCCCTCTTTGATGTTCGGCTGAAGGCGGAAGATGGAGTCGCGGAACTTGCTGTTCCGGTTGCGCACCCCGTCTATCTTCATCAGGAGAAATTCGTGTTTTCCTTTCTCCATGACCTTTTCGTTGATTATCTTAAGGAAGGCTTCGTACTCCTTGCGGGAGCCGAAAATGAACCTGTTGTCGATGAATGATGTGCGGACGACTTCGTCCTCAAGCGCCGCCTTTGCGACCTCTTTAAGCTCTTTGACCTGAATTCCGGGGTTTACGCCTATATCCCACATGAAGGTGGTGAACTCGCTGATGAACCGTTCATAGTTTTTGTTCATCTTGCCCTTATGCAGGATGAGGATATCAATATCCGAGAAAGGAGCCATCTGCTCTCTGGCATATCCGCCGAGGGCAAGAACGGCTATTCCGTCCGTCTCCCCGGCAGACTGACAGGTTTTTATGACTATCTCGTCCGCAAGCTCCGTAAGTCTCTGGCTGAGCTGCCATGATGTCGAATAGGAAAAGCGGTTTTTCTTTATGTTTTCCCACGTTTCCTGATAATACTTTTTAATGGCTTGAGAATTACACATAACCTTCTCTTGCTTACCCTTAAACAGCAACAAAGACACACCGTGAAAGCTTTTCAGGAACTTTCCGTGCAGGGGATGCGTCAATTTGTGTTAAAAGATAATTCTTTGCATGAATATATTAATTATATACATAATTTGTAAAATACAAATCTTTAATTTTGATATCAGGGTAATATTCCTCAATTTTCATGGCTATAAGCTGTTTCGCCCTCATGCGTTCCGGTTCGGAATCCAGTTCGTCTGGCGAGAGAGCGGTCATGACTGAATTGATGATTATCGCGACCCTGTCTTTGCGCTTTTGTATCTCTTTTGCGCTCTTTTTGTCATAAGTCTCAAAGGAAAGGTCGTATCTGTAATACTGTTTTCCGCCGGAACCTGTGCTTGTGACGAGGTCTTTGAGTTCAACGCGGAAAATTCCGTCTTTGAAGTTGGTCTCGGTCTTATAGTCTTCAAAAGCGTTTTTTCTGGTACCTATATCGCCGATGCTGAAAGACAGGTTGCCTTGAAGAAAATAAACCATATAAGCAAGCAAACACACGAATAAAATAAAAAGGATAAACTGAAAAAACTTTTTCATAAAAAACTCCGGGCAAGTTTTTCTACAATATAGCACTATACATTTGAATTAAAACAGATATATTCTTTTTAATGAAAAAAGCACTTCCGCTATGAACGCTGAAAGTGCTTTTTTATATCTAAAACCTACAGGGGAATACACCTGAATAATGAATATATTTATCTATACCTTTGGATGCAAAGTAAATCAAGTGGAAAGTGAAAATATTGTAAATAATGCAAAAAAATACGGTTTTACTCTTGTTTCCAATAGCGAAGATGCTGAATTGATAGTGATTAATAGTTGTGCAGTTACAGAGAACGCAGAGAAAAAGTTCCGTAATCTTATAAAAAAACTGAAAAAAGACAATCCTGCCGTTATTATTGCCGCAACAGGCTGTGCAGCGGAGAAAGATAAAGAGAAACTTAAAGAAATAGGTACGGATATAGTGGTTACGAACTCCGGAAAAATGGACATTTTGCATTATATTTCTGAGAATTCCGATTTTTTACGCAGTATTTCGGAACCACACGAGTTTGTTCTTGCTGAAAACCCGAAGATGATCACCAGAACACGAGCATTCGTAAAAATTCAGGACGGGTGCGACAGCTTCTGCGCCTACTGCATAATCCCGTCTCTGCGCGGAAAACCTTCAAGCCGCGACATGGATTCTATTGTGAATGAGGTCAGGCACCTTGTTGAGAGCGGACACAAGGAGATAGTCCCTGTCGGTATACACGTCGGGAAATACGGATTAGACCTTGGGGACGGAGTTAACCTCGTTACCCTCATAAAAAAACTGCTTAATGAGATAGACGGTTTCCGCATAAGGCTCACCTCCATAGAGCTTAACGAGCTTACTGATGAAATGGTTGCTCTGCTGACTGAGAATCAGGACAGGATATGCCGCCATTACCACATACCGCTCCAAAGCGGCTCCACTGAGATACTTAAAAAAATGAGAAGGCATTACACCGCCGAAGAGTATATCGAAAAAGCGCAAATGCTCAAAAAGCTGGTGCCGGACTGCACCATAGGCGCGGACATCATCGTCGGTTTCCCAACGGAGACTGAAGAAAATTTCAGAGAAACTGTGGACACCGTCCGCAGGGCCGGGATAGACCATATACATGTGTTCAGCTATTCAGACCGTTCCGGCACGGAAGCGAGCCTTATGAACGGTAAAATTGACGGCAAAACAAAATCTGTCCGTGCAAAAGAACTGCGTGTGACAGCAGCGGATATGAAGCGGAAGTCGGCCGAGAAAATGGTGGGCAAATGCCTGAAAATCTTAACTCAGAACGATAATACGGGGTTGACCGATAATTTTTTTACGGTCATATTCCCAAATGGGGTTGTGCAGAATCAGCTTTTAGATGTATTAATAACAAATGTCGAAAGCGACAATACACTGAAAGCGGAGATAATCGAGCATGAGCAGTAAAATAGTTATTATCGGAGGGGTCGCCGCAGGCGCGACAGCGGCAGCGAAGGCCAGACGCACCAGCGAGGACGTCTCAATCACCATGGCGGAAAAGGGCAGATACATTTCGTTTGCCAACTGTGGTCTGCCATACTACACAGGCGGAACCATCGCCTCCAGAAACAGTATTCTTCTTCACACCAAAAAAACTTTCGGCGACAGATTCAATGCCGAAGTCATGACAAACACCGAAGCACTCTCCATAGACCCGGTAAAAAAGACGGTTCTGTTCGCAACAGAGAAAGGGCAGGTCGAAACACCCTATGACAAATTACTCATTGCAACCGGAGCTAAAACGTTCATCCCGAAGATTGAGGGGATAGATACTGTTCCGTATTTCACCATGCGCACGGTGGACGATGCGGACGGCGTTAAAGAATGGATTGAGACTAAAAAACCGAAGAGCGCCCTTATAATCGGCGGCGGCTTCATAGGCATAGAAACGGCGGAGGCAATGCTCCACTGCGGTATCAAGCCGACAGTTGTTGAGGCACTGGATGAAATTATGCCCAATCTGCCGCGTATCATAGCCGTAAACCTGCGCGAGAAGATGGTTTCCGACGGATGCGAAGTTATAATAAGGAAATATGTTAAAAAGCTTACGCAGACAAATAGAATACATGCCGAACTTTCTGACGGAACAGTCATAGACACCGATCTTGTTATCCTCTGTACAGGCGTGCGCCCCGCAACCGGACTTGCCGCTGCGGCGGGGGTTACTGTCGGCGAAAGGGGCGGTATCCTCACGAACGAGCGCATGGAGACCAACATAAAGGATATCTATGCCGCGGGTGATGTGGTCGAGAAGACCAACCTCATCACAGGCAAAAAAGTGCTGATGCCCCTTGCAGGTCCCGCAAACAGAGAGGGCAGAGCCGCCGGATGCAACATGGCCGGCGGGGATATGATATTCAAAGGCGTGATAGGTTCCTCAGTGGTGGGTTTCAACGGATTTGTGTCCGCTCAGACAGGGCTTACATACGAGCAGGCTCTTGCGGCGGGATTCGATGCAGACTACGTTTACACAGAGGACGTTAACACGTCTTCATATTATCCGGGACACGGATATATATTCATGATGACCGTTTTCGACAAAAAGACAGGCAGACTTCTCGGTCTTTCCGCCTGCGGTGCGGACGGAACGGAGAAAAGGGCGGACGAGGCTGCTGTTGCCATCTATGCCGGACTTTCCGTTTACGATCTCGAACATCTGGAATTCTGCTATGCGCCTCCATTTGCGTCGGCGAAGGATAACCTTAATATAGCGGGTTTCGTTGCGTCAAACAACCTGCGCCATACAGGTTTTACTGTCACACCTGAATTCATATACGAAAAGATAAAGAAGGGTGAAAAACTTCAGCTTCTCGACGTGCGTTCCGCGCCGGAGCATAAAGCCTATGCGATAGAGGGTTCCAAGCATATTTTTGTAAATGATGTGAGAAATAATACGGATAAAATTGACAGAACCCAGCCTGTTTATGTATATTGTGCTGTCGGATTCAGAGGCTACCTTGCCGTACGCAGTCTGCGCAACCTCGGTTTCGAGGCGTACAACATAACAGGCGGCATAGAGGCCTATTTCAGAGTGAAGAAAATTTCCTGAAACAGAGGTAACTTATAAATGAACACGGTTCTTTCCACTGAGCTTAAAGGGCTCAAACTCCTCGGAAGAGGCAAGGTTAGAGACATCTATGATCTTGATGACAAAATGCTCATCGTGACCACCGACAGAATTTCGGCTTTCGACGTTATCATGCCAAACGGCATCCCCAACAAAGGCAAGATACTCACCGAGATGTCGCTTTTCTGGTTTGAGAAGACAAAACACATCATCAAAAACCACCTTATAACCGCTGATGTGAACGAAATGCCAGAAGTTTGCCGCCAGTATGCGGACATACTTGAAGGCAGAACGATGCTTGTTCACAAATGTAAACCCTATCCGGTTGAGTGCGTGGCAAGGGGCTACATCACAGGTTCAGGCTGGAAAGACTACCTCGCCAACGGCGAAATATGCGGTATCAGACTTCCCGCAGGGCTGAAAGAATCCGAAAGATTTCCCGAAACCTTGTTCACTCCCGCATCAAAAGCTGATCTGGGCGAACACGACGAAAATATCTCCTTCGAGCAGATGAAACAGAAAGTCGGTGCCGAAACAGCACAGAGACTGAAAGACTACACCGTTAAAATATACGAAACAGCGAGAGACCTCGCACTTGAAAAGGGCATCATCATCGCCGATACGAAATTCGAGTTCGGCGAGCTTGACGGAGAGATAATCCTTATCGACGAAATACTGACCCCCGACTCATCCAGATTCTGGAGCAAAGCAGACTATGCCGCCGGCAAACCTCAGCAGGGTATGGACAAGCAGTTCGTCAGAAACTATCTTGAAACACTGGACTGGGGCAAAAAAGCACCCGGACCGGTTCTGCCCGAAGACATCGTTAAAGGCACCGAAGCCATATACCGCAAAATAGCGGATATTCTGAAAAGTTAACTATCAATACAGCGGGTGTACAAAACACCCGCTTTTTTTAATCCATGATTTCCACATAACTATTTTGTAAAATAAGTAATTTTCTAGTGGCAAATAATTCCGTGTGTGCTATTTTTTAAATAGATACCCGATATTACAAAAATTTATACAGGTGTTTATGAAGAAATATAGTGACAACATGCTTACTTTCCTGCTTGCCGCAATATTGGCGGCAGGGATGTTTATTGCCTTTTTTCTGAATGATAGCAGACATATGCATCGCATCGATCATATATATATTCTTGCTCTTCTTTTTATTGCGTTTGGTTTACTCGTTTTTAAACTCCATCGTGATAACGAAAATAAAAAGTTAACTTCGGTGCTTTCTCTTGCCGAGACCATCGGCAGTATGGGCAGTTTTGAATGGAATAGCAGAGACGGAAAATTCTATTTTTCAACCATGGCGGCATCCCGTCTTGATCTTTCACCAAACAGACGCGTCGGAATGGAAGAATTTCTGGATAAAGTGTCGGAACATGACAGAACGGCAGTTTCAGGTGCTTTTTTTCTTGATTGTTCCGTTAATCAGCAGGACATAACCCTCACTTTCGAGACAGCGGAAAACCACAGGCTTATAAAGCTTACTGCCGTCCCCGTACTTTGCAGAGATGGTTCTGTCAGCGGAATTAAGGGTATCATGGAGGATATCACGGAGCAGGTGAAGATAGAACGCGAGAGGGATATGCTTTTTCTTCTTTCCCGCGACGGAATAGCCATTCTTGATATGGACACCTATTTCAAAGATGTTAACGGCGCCTATGAAGCTATGACCGGATACGGGAGGGATGAGCTTCTTAAAATGTCCTGCCTGGAACTGACTCACAAGGATGATATCCCGGCTACGGTCGCTATGATGAAAACACTTGTGACCACAGGTTACTGCGACAAGTTTGAAAAACGCTGTATAAGAAAAGACGGTTTATATATTAACGTTCAGATGAATCTTATTCTGCTGCCCAACGGCACCATAATGATAACCACTAGGGATGTGTCAGACATTATGGAATATCAGCAGAAACTTAGCCGTAACGAACAGAATTTGAGGCAGCTTTTCGAGGTGTCGCCAATCCCTATGTGTCTTACAGACGACAGGGGAAAGCCTATTCTTCTGAACAGGATGTTTACTGATGTTTTCGGCTATGACATATACGACCTGAACACTAATAAAGCGTGGTGGACGCTTGCCTTTCCGAACGAGCAATACCGTATAATATCCAGAGAGCGCTGGAAAAAATATACTGTGAAGATTGCCGCAGGGGAAACCCCGCAGCCCATTCAGGCTACTGTTACCTGCAAGAACGGCACTAAGCGGGAGATAGTTTTTCTGTATTCCGTGATGGACGAGATGAGCATCATAGCTTTTTACGACATAACAGAAAGAGTTGCAGCCGAAAACAGGCTTCAGGAATACATTTCCATAGTCGATGACAACGTCCTCATACTGCGTACAGGGAACAAATCGGAGATACTCACTGTCAGCAACGCATTTTGCCGTCTTTCCGGCTACGGCAGAGGGGAACTTGTCGGCATGCCGGCGATGATGCTCAACCATGAAGACTTTCTGAACAGCGTTCAGCCTGTTATGATGGAGACGATATATGCGGGTAAGCAGTGGTCGGGCGAGATAAAAAAAATTAATAAGAACGGTGAGGAATTCTGGGTGCAGAGCGTCATTCAGCCTGTATTTGAAAACGGGATACGGATGGGTTTTTTGTCCATTTCCACCGACATAACTGACAAAAAGCGCATAGAAGTGCTTTCCGTAACGGATAAACTTACAGGTATATACAACAGAATAAGACTGGACGAAGTCCTTTCCGCAGAATATGTTAGATTTAAGCGCTACGGACAGATATATTCGCTTATCATGTTTGATATCGACTTTTTTAAAAAAGTGAACGACACCTACGGACACCTTGTTGGTGATGAGGTACTTAAATCGCTGGCAAATCTTATAAAAAGTTCCATCCGCGAATCTGATGTTTTCGGCAGGTGGGGCGGAGAGGAGTTTCTTATAGTCTGCAGCGGAACGGATGTTGAGGGTGCTTATAATCTTGCTTCAAAGCTCAGACGGAAAGTGGAACTGTTTGAATTTCCGTCTGTGGACAGAGTAACATGCAGCTTCGGTGTTGCGCAGATAGACGATGCCGGAACGGATAATATGGTGAAAAGAGCGGACGACGCCCTTTACAGAGCAAAACTGGACGGACGCAACAGGGTTGAAAAATGAAGATACTTACAGTCTATGCAACTAAATACGGATCCACTGAAACTGTTGCACAGTGGATAAACGACAGGTTTCTGATAGGCGGACACGATGCAAGATGTATGAACGTTGTAGAAAACCCCGAATGTGGAGGTTTTGACGTAGTCATTTTAGGTTCCGGTATATATTCTCACAAGTTTCTCTCGGAGATGGAACAATACATCGCATCCAACATAGATGCTCTGATGCTCAGCAAAACGGCTCTTTTCGGCGTTGCTATGCGTACGGAGACCTTTTTCCGCAGGGGCAATGCTTACGGCGGAACCGTCATGCTGGAACGTTACGGCGCAATGCTCGGTCAGAGGTGCGTTGCGGGGCGTATTCTGGGCGGTGAGATGGTTTTTGAAAGGCTGACGGACACAGACAAGCACAGGCTTGAAAAATTTTATCAATCCATTGCTTTAAGCGAGGCGGAACAGGCAACGAAAAGGCACCCGAGAACACTGCTCAATAAACGCCAGTGCTGGGATTTTGCCGAAGAGATAGTCGACTGTTTAAAGTCCTAATTCCTGCTTAAGAGCTTCCAGCGCGCGTCTTGCGTATGCGGCTTTCTTCTCTTTTTTATCGCGGATCCGGTGTTCAAACTGTGGAACCATGCCGAAATGGAAGTTACTGGGGACGTATTCCTTTTTATTTTCTGCAAGCTCTCCTGACACATGACGTGCCAGTGCGCCCAGAGCCGTAAGCTCTGAAAATCCTTTGAAATCAGGATTACAAAGAGAATATGCCGCCAGAAGCCCGCTTGCGGCTGATTCCATATAGCCTTCCACTCCGGTTATCTGCCCTGCGAAATAGAGCTGTTCGTCACCTTTAACTCTGAAACAGCGGTCAAGCACCTTCGGAGCGTGGATATATGTATTTCTGTGGATGCTTCCGTATCGCAGGAATTCGGCGTTCTCAAGCCCCGGAACAAGTCCGAAGACTCTTTTCTGTTCGCCTGTTTTCATCTTTGTCTGGCATCCCACAAGGTTGTAAGCTGTGCCTTCCTTGTTTTCCATGCGAAGCTGAAGCACTGCGGCGTATTTTTCATTTGTGACGGGGTGGCGTAGTCCAACCGGACGGAAAGGACCGAACGTAAGGGTTTTTATGCCTCGCGCCGCCATCTCCTCTATTGGCATACAGCCTTCATATACGTTGAGTTTTTCAAAATCCTCGAAAGCGACCTTATCCGCCGCCATGAGCGCATTATAGAAAAGTTCGTACTGCTGCTGATTCATGCCGATGTTCAGGTAATCGTTGTCGCCTTTTTCCCAGCGGCTTTTGAAGAAAGCTTTATCCATATCTATGCTGTCTTTTGATATTACAGGGGCAATGGCATCAAAGAAGTACAGCCCGCCGCCAAATTTCGATTTAATCTGTTGCGCGAAAGCATCGCTGGTTAAAGGACCCGTGGCGATTATGCAGGGGCGGTCTGCGGGTATTTCGGTTATCTCTTTCTCTATGACGGTAATGTTGGGATGGTTTCTTATGATGCTGTCCATTTCTGCGGCGAAAGCAACCCGGTCAACAGCCAGAGCGTTTCCCGCCGGAACGGAGGTTTTCTCTGCGGCGCGCAGAACGACGCTTCCCAAAAGGCGCATCTCGGATTTCAGGAGTCCGCTGGAAGTATCTTCCGCCGTGCTTTTAAGTGAGTTGGAACAGACCAGTTCCCCGAGGAATTTCGTTTCGTGTGCTTCTGTTGTGCGGGATGGTCTCATCTCGAACAGTTCCACCGAAAAGCCTCGTTCGGCAAGAAAAAAGGCGGACTCGCATCCGGCAAGCCCGCCGCCTGTTATTGTAACTTTCTGCATTATTTTACAGTGATGGTTCCGTCTTCAAGAACCTTTGTGGATTTGATGTTTTTGCACTCTGGATAACCTGTGCATGCGAAGAATTTGCCTCTGGGACCCTTGCGCAGAGCCATTTTTTTGCCGCATTTTTCGCATACGACGTTTTCGTCCACCTTGTCGGTGTGGGGCATTATCTCGCCTGTTTCTGTGACCTTCATATTAGCCGTGAAGTCGCATTTAGGATAGTTTGAACAGCCGATGAACATGCCGTTCTTTCCGCCTTTAACAGTGAGTTTTTCTCCGCATTTTGGGCATGGAACAGCCGCTTCTTCGCCTGTCGCCATGATCTTTATGGAACCGTCGGCAAGTTTTACGTAGTTCTTTATGTTCTTGCACTCCGGATAACCGGGGCACGCGAGGACTTTGCCGAAACGGGTGGATTTGAATACCATTTCTTTACCGCATTTTTCACATTCTATACCGCTGGGTTCGTCGCCCTGTTTTTCGGTGAGGCGGAATGTGCCGTCCTCAAGCCTTTCATAGTTGGATGTGAATTTGCAGTCGGGATAGGACGTGCATGCGGCGAAAGAGCCGTTGCGTCCGTGTTTTATGGTGAGTTCCTTGCCGCAGATAGGGCATTTCAGTTCAAGCTTAAGATCAACGGTGAACTGTTTCTCCGCCTTGTTCAGTTCCGGTTTAAACTTCTTAAAGAAGTCTTCCAGAACGCCTTTCCATGTGTTTTTACCCTCTTCGACACCGTCGAGTTCCTCTTCCAGATTCGCTGTGAATTTGGTGGCGAAGAACTTATCAAAGTTGGCAAGGAGCAGGCTCCATACTATGCGCCCAAGCTCTGTGGGCTTGAAGCGTTTTTCCACCATTTCCGCATACTCGCGGTCTATGATGGTTGATATGATTGAGGCGTAGGTACTGGGTCGTCCGATACCTTCCTGTTCCAGTGTTTTTACAAGTGTGGCTTCTGAATAGCGTGTGGGGGGCTGGGTGAACATCTGCTTGCTGTCGTGCTTGCTGGCTTTGAGTTTTTCTCCGGTTTCTGTCTGGAAAATTATTTCCTGATCTTTCTCAGCAGTTTCGTCGGTTCCTTCGATGTAAAGGGTTCGGAAACCTGCAAATTTGATTACTTTGCCCTGAGATTTCAGCCCGTATGCGCCGTTGTTGATGTTTATGGTGTTCTGGTCATAGATTGCGTCCGCCATGTTGCTGGCTACGAATCTATCCCATATCAGTTTGTAAAGTCTGTACTGGTCGTTGTCCAGTTTGCTTCTGACGCTTTCCGGCGTACGCAGAACGGACGTGGGACGGATCGCCTCGTGGGCATCCTGAACGTTCTTTTTCTTCGCCGTGGTCTTTGTGCCTTTTGCGAGGAATTTTTCGCCGAACTCTTTTTTAACGTATTCCGCCGCTTCTGTCTGCGCTTCCGGTGAAATCCTTGTTGAGTCGGTACGCATATAGGTGATGAGACCCACGGGACCCTCTTTTCCGAGGTCAACACCTTCGTAAAGTCTCTGAGCCACCATCATGGTCTTTTTAGCGGAGAAGTTAAGCTTTCGGCTCGCCTCCTGCTGGAGTTTTGAAGTTATGAAGGGCAGGGGAGCCTTTTCCGGCACCTCTTTCTTTATAACATCCGCGACGATGTAATCGCCGGCTTTCAGTTCCGCCAGAACCTTTTTGGCTTCCTCTTCGTTATCTATCTTATATTTTTTGTCGTCTTTCTTTTCAAGTCTCGCCTTAAGCTTGCCCTGTTCCTTCTTGTCGAAGGTGACGTCGATGAGCCAGTATTCTTCGGGCTTGAACTTTTCAATCTCTTCTTCGCGCTCCACAAGCAGACGGAGTGCAACGGACTGCACACGACCTGCGGAAAGACCGTATTTCAGCGGTTTCCAGAGCAGGGGGCTGACAAGATAGCCCACCAGACGGTCGAGTATCCGGCGCGCCTGCTGTGCGTTCACACGGTTTTCATTGACGGGTCCGGTATTTTTGATACCGTCCTCGATACCCCTTTTGGTTATCTCGTTGAAAAGAACGCGGTGTATCTTGGGCGCATTTTTTTTGCCGAGTTCTTCGGCAATATGCCATGCAATGGCTTCCCCTTCGCGGTCGGGGTCAGGCGCCAGATAGATGGTTTCGGCAATGTTCGCCTCTTTTTTGAGGTCGTCTATTACCTTCTTTTTCCCTTTGATAACAGAGTATTTCGGCTCAAAGCCGTTTTCGATGTCAACGCCCAGATCTTTGGCGGGCAGGTCTTTGACATGCCCCACGCTGGCGAGGACTTTGAAGTCTTTCCCGAGATATTTTTCGATTGTCCTGGCTTTTGCAGGTGATTCCACAATAACTAGATTTTTAGGCATTTATATTCCCGTATCAGTGCAGGTAGTCCTCTTCGTCCTCAACGCCTGACGCATAGAGGGATTTTCTCTCCATAAGGGAGTACAGCACGAGATTTTTAACAGTTTCCACGTCCACCTTGAAAGCCTCGGAGGTCATGGCATTTTCTATAACATCTTCAAGTCCCAGCGGGTCAAGAATACCTGTCAGGTGAAGTTTCTGCAGGTAGCTTATAGCGTCGGAACTGAGTAAGTTCTTCTCTTTTTTGGTAAATACACGGAACCATATGTTTCCGTCAAAATTGCTGATGTCCAGCACTGTCATCACCTGTCTGATCACATGGTCGTCGAAACCAGTGTTGCATAAATAATCTTTAATGCTTTTTTCGCTGATCTTGTCGCTGGATTCCAGAAAGTCAATCACGAGATTAAGAGCTATGACTATTTTGTCCATAGTGTCCTCCGGCAGCCCGGTACTTACCGTCGATTTCCCTGATAACATAACCCTCAAGCTCCATCTGCACAAGGCTTATTGTGACACTGCCGATATCCATCCCTGAAAGGGTGCTGAGTTCGTCCGGGTTCAGCATACCATTCTCTAGTAACGAATAGAGTCTCGCGTCATCTGGGTTTCCAAACTGTAGCCCAACAGGTTCGGGCTTGTCAACCTCTTTAAGACCGTCGATGCGGTAGCGAAGTTCATCCAGAATATCGTAATAGCTCTCTGTAAGCCTCGCTCCGTCTTTTATAAGTTTATTGGTTGCACAATTTTTTGACATCGGAAAGGCTGGAACGGCGTAAACTTCGCGTCCCTGTTCACCCGCATAGCGGGCGGTTATAAGGCTTCCGCTGCGCGCCGATGCCTCAACCACAACAACGCCGTGGGACATGCCGCTTATGATGCGGTTTCTCTGGGGAAAGTTCCATGCATTCGGCTGCTCATCCGAAAAGAATTCCGTGATTATGCACCCGCTTTTAAGCACTATACCTTCATATCTTTTATTCGCTTCCGGATAGAAGTAGTTCATGCCGCAGCCCATCACGGCTGTGGTGAATCCCTTATTGACAGCACCTGCATGGGCGTATACGTCTATGCCGTGGGCGAATCCGCTGACGACGTTGAACCCGACCTCCGCCAGATCCTGCGACAGTTTTTTGGCGAAGTCGCAGGCCTGCCGTGTGGCGTTTCTGGAACCCACAACGGCGATTGAAGGTTTTAGAAGAGCCTCGCGCCTGCCGCGCACAAAAAGCAATGCGGGCGCACCCTCCGTTTCCCGCAGAAGGGGAGGGTATTCCGCGTCGTCTATGCATATAATATCCGCGCCTTTTTTGTCCGCGGATTCAAATTCTCTTTCAAGAAGCCGTTCGTCTATGTCTGCGGTGATAATATTCTCAACCGCGTCCCTTTTTATTCCAAGTCCGGTCAGTGAGCCGAAATCAAGCGAAAAGGCATCTTCGAGAGTGCCGCAGGAGGCGTATATCCTTGATATAGCCTGATCGGTTATCCCTTTGACACATTTCAGCTTAAGTGTGTTGACCGCTTTTGCACTTATCAATTATCTACTCCGAGATATAGGCTGTGAGCAGTTTTATGCAAGGGTAGACCGCTTCGTCAGGCACCCTGTATTCCTTATTGTGCAGGGGCGGCTGATATCCGCCTGTCGAAACACCCTGCCAGATGAACGCTCCCGGTATCTTTTCAAGGTAGAAGGCGAAATCCTCACCCCCCATGCTTTTCACATCGAATGAGGATACGGGGATATTTTGGCTGATGCATGTCTGACGCAGCTTGTCCATTAACTCTTTGTCGCACCTTACTGGCGGAGTGCCGTCGCTTACGGTGAATTCGCCTGTGACACCGTAAAAATCCTCAATAGCTTTAAGGCGCGTGCGCATTGTCTTTTCTATCAGTACCTTTACGGCTGGGTCGAAATGTCTGAAGGTTCCGTGCAGTTCAACGGTTTCCGGCAGTATGTTTGCCGCCGTGCCGCCGTTTATCATGCCGAAGGATATAAGTCCCGTTTCCACAGGATCTTTCATGCGTGAGATGATGGTCTGACACGATATAACGTATTCGCAAGCCGCAGTAACGGTGTCCGTGCCGAGGTTCGGATGTGCGGCGTGGGTGGATTTGCCTTTGATCTTTATGTCAAAGTGGTTTGAACCCGCCATGCAGTCACCTGTGATAAGGGCTACCGAGCCGAGTTCCGAATCGGGTCCTGTGTGGGTGGCGAATATCTCGCTGACACCCTCAAGACATCCCGCCTCTATCATGGTCACGGCACCGCCTATAACCTCTTCCGCAGGCTGGAATATGTAACGGATATTATATTTGAGTTTTTTTCTGTTCGCTGACGCATAATCCAACACCCCTAAAAGAGTGGTCATGTTAGCATGGTGTCCGCAAAGATGTTTGTATTCAGTCTTTTCCGCGTTGAAGGGGAGTGCGTCCATGTCGGAACGCAGGGCTACGGTCTTCTCTTTGCCTGCGTCTATCGTGCCGAAAATTCCGGTGCCGACAGTTTTGTAATCTGTCAGCCCCATGCCGTTCAGGCGTGATTTTATGTATTCCGATGTCCTATGTTCCTGAAATGAAGGCTCAGCTCTTTCAAAAAGCTCTTTAAGGTCAAGCTGTGCCTGTTTTGCATTTATTGTTTCCATGGAATGAGATTGCTTCGTCACTTTGTTCCTCGCAAAGACGTGCTGCTGTCTCTGCGAAGAGCGCAGCGACGCGGCAGTCTGATTTTTTATATAATACCCACCCTTAGTTTTAATTTAAATACCTATTTATAATTTCTTCATTTTTGCTTAATATAATCAGATGGACAGCATCAATCTTCTGAAAAAACTCCCTAAAATGGATAAGATACTGAATGATGAACGTTTTTCGGGCTTAAACCGCACAATTCTGAAAGAGGCGGCGGTTAGAGCCGTGTCGGATGCGCGAAACGCGGCAGAAAATGGAAAAGAACCCGATACTGGCAAAATACTGGCTGAAACATTAATAATATATCGAGACATAGAGAAAGGAAGCCTGCGGCGCGTGATAAACGCAACAGGGGTTCCCATACACACCAATCTGGGGCGGTCGCCTCTGCCGGAATGTGCGGCGGACGAGCTTAAAAAGCTAGTATGCGGCTATTCCAATCTCGAATATGACACCAACAGCGGAAAACGCGGAGACAGATATCACCATGTTTCAGAATACCTTCGTATGCTTACAGGCGCGGAGGATGCCGTCGTCGTCAACAACAATGCCTCCGCAGTGTTTCTGGTGCTGAACACCTTTGCCAAAGGGAAAGAGGCGGTTGTCAGCCGCGGTGAACTCGTTGAAATAGGCGGTTCGTTCCGCGTTCCCGACGTTATGAAGCAGAGCGGCGCGAAGATGGTTGAGGTCGGCACCACCAATAAAACGCGCAAAGCGGATTATGACAATGCCGTTACATCAAAGACAGCCGTTATGATGAAGGTGCACCGGAGCAACTACGAAATAGTCGGGTTTTCCGAAGAGGCAACGCTTTCGGACGTTGCACAGTCTGCAAAAGAAGCGGCATGCGTTTCGTATTACGATGCAGGGAGCGGACAGTTCATTAAACATCTGCCGGACGAGATATGCCGTGACAAGACGATCCCCGAAGATATAGCGTCCGGATTTGACATTGTTTCATTCAGCGGCGACAAGATGACGGGCGGCTGTCAGGCAGGAATAATCGTCGGTAAGAAACCTCTGATACATAAAATTAAAAAGAATCCTCTCATGCGCATGCTCAGGGTGGATAAAATGACGCTGGCTGTTCTGCAGTCGGTTTTCAGACTGTATCTGACAGGCAGGGCGAACGAAATTCCCGCACAGCGCATGATATCGGAGAGTATAGAGAGCATCGGTCTGCGGGCGGCGAAACTTGCGGCACTCATAGGCGGCGAGGTTATCGCCACAAAATCCACAGTAGGCGGCGGAAGCTGTCCTCTGGCGGAGATGAAATCTTTCGGCGTTGCCGTGAGCGTTAAAGGTGTGTCGGAATCCGCTCTTGACAGGCACCTGCGCAGGTGGGAAACGCCTATCATCGCCCGTGTGGGCGAACGTGTGTATTTTGATGTGAGAACCCTTGACGAAAAGGATTTCGGTATCATCTTAGATGCGCTGGGTGCACTCAAATGAAAAAAAGCGTCATAATGGGAACCGCCGGACATATTGACCACGGCAAGTCCTCTCTGGTGAAGGCATTGACGGGAAAAGACCCCGACAGGCTTCAAGAGGAGAAGGACAAAGGCATAACCATTGAGCTGGGGTATGCCGGGCTGGAGCTTGAAACTGCTCTTGTCTCCTTCATAGACGTTCCCGGACATGAAAAACTTGTTAAAACCATGATAGCAGGCTCTGTGGGGTTCGACTGCGTGCTTTTCTGCGTGGACGGACACGAGGGCATCATGCCCCAGACCCTTGAGCATTTCAATATTATAAAGACTGTAGGCATCAGGTATGTCGTTGCCGCGGTTACAAAAGCGGACAGGTGTGATGAGGACGGGCTTCAGCGGACAGAGGATGCCGTCAGAGAGCTTTTCAGCGGGAGCGGAATGGTGCTCACCGCAGTTGTCCGGACATCCGTGAACGACAGCCTGTCCATTGACGAGCTGAAACAGGCGGTTTCCGACTGTGCGGTGCGCGTTACCCCTAGGACCCAGAACAGATGTTATGTGATGCGCGCAGACAGGGTGTTCAACATAAAAGGACACGGAACCGTAGTCACGGGAACGTCCCTCTTCGGAAAGATAGCCGTGGACAATTTTGTCTATAACCTGAGAACCGGAGAAAGGTCGCGGGTGAAAGGAATACAGATTCACGACCGTTTTGCGGAGAAATCCGTCGCAGGGCAAAGAACAGCTCTCAACCTGTCGGACGTATCCGTTGAACATGTGAAGCGCGGCGATATTATCAGCGAGAACAATCATATAGCTTACACGAACGGTATCTATGCATCCGTGTGCGCGTTTGACGGCTGTACGGATTCGGAACTCATCCGCCACAACAGGACATACCCAGTTATTCTGGGTTCCGAAGTGTTCGAGGGCAGGGTGATATTTTACGATGAAAGAGTTCTTGCCGCTTCAGAAGAGGCGATATGCTTTATAAAGCTGGATAAACCTGCAGTAGCTTTTTTCAACGACCCGTTTGTCATCCGCTCCGCCAGCCCCCAGAGAAGCGTTGCCGGAGGAAGGGTGCTGGGGCTGGAACAGACGTATCCGGACAGAAAGGCAAGCCGCGAGATAATCGAGCATCTGAGCCGTTACGATTACGACGCGGCTGTAAGCGCTATCATGCGCATATATTCATGCGGGTTCTACATGAACGAGCCCATACAGTTTTCCGGTCTTTTCCGCAGCGAACTTGCGGATAAGATGGCTCAGCATAATATTGTTAACTACTACGGTTTCCTTATGGACGCCGGAATGATAGACGGGATTGTAAAAGAGTCCCTCGGCAGACTGCGGGAGAACGGCTCCCTTGCCATAAACAGGCTCAGGCTCGACTGCACACTGCCGGAGCAGGTTCGCCTCGATATAATCAACCGCATAATCGAAAGCGGGCAGAAGATGGGCTATATCTTTGACGGACATATGCTTAAACTGAATTTCAAAGATCCGTTTCAGGATGATGCCATGACCGTGCTTTCCGCTATGAAACAGGAGGCGGCGCTGTCTAATCCTGTGCTTATCTCCGAAAAGATCGGAATGAGCGAGGAAAAGGTTCAGAAATGTCTGCAGTATCTCTGCAACAGGAGCTTTGTAAAGCGTATGGACAGGAACGTTTTTCTCACTATGGAATTAATAAACAATTTTACGGAAAAAGCGGAGGCAGAGGCAGGAAAGAACGGCGGCGTTGACATAAACCGTATGAAAGAATGTTTTGACCTGCCGCGCAAACTGCTTATACCGCTGATGGATCAGCTGGATAAATCGGGGCTTTTCATAAACCGCAACAATATGAGGATATTAAAGAACAGATGAGCTTTAAACTAGTTTCAGAATATCAGATGGCGGGCGACCAGCCGGAGGCTGTGCGTCAGCTTGTGGCAAACTATAAAGACGGGGCAAACGCACAGGTGCTTCTTGGTGTTACAGGTTCCGGTAAGACCTATACCATGGCTAACGTCATCCAGGCACTTAATGTTCCGACCATCATAATCGCTCACAACAAAACCCTCGCTGCGCAGCTTTACGGCGAATTCAAAAAGTTTTTTCCCGAAAACGCCGTGGAGTATTTCGTCAGTTATTACGATTACTACCAGCCGGAAGCGTACAAACCGCAGACGGATACTTTCATAGAGAAGGACTCGTCCATTAACGAGGATATCGACAAACTGCGCCACAGCGCCACCAGAAGCCTTCTGGAGCGCCGCGATGTCGTCATTGTCGCCTCGGTTTCCTGCATATACGGTCTCGGCTCACCGGAAGCGTATTCAGGTATGCTTGTTGTGCTTGAGGTGAACGATACGGTGGAGATTGACAGTATTCTTGCGAAACTGGTGGAGATACAGTACGACCGCAACGACTACGACTTCCACCGCGGCACATACCGCATGAAAGGTGACACCCTTGAGGTATTTCCAGCCCACGAGGACAGCGTTGCATATCGCATCGAATTTTTCGGGGACGAAGTGGACAGAATTTCAGAGTTTGATCCGCTGACGGGCAAGACCATCCGCAACAGACCGAAAATAGCTATTTATCCCAACACTCACTATGTGACCACCGCCGTTTCACGCGACGACGCAATAGCGCAGATTAAGAGCGAACTTGCCGTGCGCACAACTCAGCTTGACAACGAGCAGAAGATTCTTGAAAGCCAGCGACTTACCCAGCGCACTATGTATGATATTGAGATGATAATGGAGACGGGCTATTGCAGCGGCATTGAGAACTATTCAAGGTTTTTCGAGAACCGCAAGCCGGGCGATGCGCCGCCCACGCTTCTCAGTTATCTGCCCAAGGACGCGCTGGTTATTATAGATGAATCGCACATGACCGTTCCGCAGATACGCGGGATGTACAACGGCGACAGAAGCCGCAAGACAACGCTTGTGGAGTTCGGTTTCCGTCTGCCCGCTGCTTTGGACAACAGACCCCTTAAATTTGAGGAGTTCCGCGAACGGGTGCATCGTGTTATGTATGTGTCCGCAACTCCGGACGAATACGAAATAAACGATTCGCAGGGGCTTCTTGCGGAACAGATAATCCGCCCCACGGGTCTCATCGACCCGCCCATAGACATACGCCCGTCCAGAAGTCAGGTGGACGACCTTTACTCAGAAGTTGTTAAGGTCGCGGCAGAGGGGGGCAGAGTGCTTGTGACCACGCTCACCAAGCGCATGTCGGAGGAGCTTACCAAATATTACGACGGGATGGGTGTCCGGGTGAAATATCTGCACTCGGACATAGACACCATAGAGCGTATAAAGATACTGCGGTCGCTCAGATTGGGCGAATTTGACGTTCTGGTGGGCATCAACCTATTGCGCGAAGGTCTCGACCTGCCGGAAGTTTCACTCGTCGCCGTGCTGGATGCGGACAAGGAAGGATTTCTGCGTTCGTCCAAGGCGCTGATTCAGACTGTCGGACGTGCCGCGCGTAATGTTAACGGGCGCGCTATATTCTATGCGGACACCATAACCCGCTCGATGCAGGCTGCCATTGACGAAACCGCACGCAGGCGCACAAAACAGCAGAAATATAACGAAGAGAACGGCATAACTCCCCAGACAGTCAAAAACGAAATCGTGAACATTCTTGAATCTATTTACGAAAAGGATTACGTAACGGTTGATATTGACACAGATATGGGTATAACATTATCGGGAAATAAAGAAAAAGATATGGATAAGCTTAAAAAGCAGATGCAGGAACACGCCAAAAACCTTGAGTTTGAAAAGGCGGCGAAGATACGCGATATGCTGTTTGAGCTTTCAGTGAAATAGAGGATATATGAAATTTAATTTTAAACAGTTCGACCTGAAAAGCCTTACGGCAGGGCAGATAGTCATTGCCGCCGGACTCGCTATGCTCGCCATATGTTTTGTCGGCGCGCTCAGCCTTGTTATCTATTTCTTTATGATGAGCCGGGAACTACCATCCACAGAGGAACTTAAAAACTATAAATATAAAATGCCCACAATGATATACGATCGCAATGGAAGACAGATCGCAGAGCTGGGCGAAGAACGCAGATATCCCGTTACAATGGATCAGATACCTGAAAACCTGCAGAATGCGGTTGTAGCCGTTGAGGATGCACGCTTCTATGAGCATGGCGGTGTGGACATGATGGGTATTATGCGTGCGTTTGTTACAAACATTCGCGCCGGAAGGGTTGTTGAAGGCGGAAGTACCCTGACCCAGCAGCTTGTGAAAATACTCTATCTGACACCTGAAAAGAAGCTGAAAAGAAAGGTGAAAGAGCAGATACTTGCCTATAAGATTGATAAGGCGCTGTCCAAAAAAGAGATACTTCTTATGTATCTGAATCAGGTCTATTTCGGAAGGGGTTCATACGGCGTTCAGGCGGCGGCACAGAACTATTTCGGAAAGGATATCGCTGACCTTGACCTTGCAGAGTGCGCCATGATAGCGGGTATTCCCAAAGCCCCCGGAATCTATGCTCCGCACCTCGGACTTGATAAATCCATAAAACGCCGCAACCACGTCCTTTACCGTATGGCAGAGGTCGGCTACATTACCGAAGCACAGTATAAGGAAGCCGCAAGGGAGATGCCCGTAATCGTTGACAAGGTGCCTCCGAAAAACCTTCTTGCCGGATATTTCGTTGACTACGTTAAAAAATATCTCACATCTGTGGAGAAAGTTGAAGATATCGACAACTCCGGTATGGCGATATATACAACACTTGACCTCGATATGCAGCTTAAGGCGGAGGAAGCCGTTAAAGAGAACCTGCTGGAGCTTTCCGAACAAACCGGCTATTACGGTCCCATCGCAAAGTTCCTTTCAGAGAACGGCGACCTGGGCAAACAGCTAAGGATGGACAAGACCTATCTTTCGGAGCTTGGCTTTGAAAGAGCGCTGGTCACAAGAGTAACTCAGTCCACCGCCAGCATAACTACGCTTTCCGAGGAATCCCAGATCCGTCTGGAGGACAGCAGGTGGGCAAGACCCGCAGAGGGCAAAGGCGGCAGGCTGAACAACTTTGAGGACATCCTTCACGAGAACGACATTATCTACGTTAAAAAGAAGAACAACCGCTACGTTCTGACACAGGATCCGCCCCTTGAGGGAGCTATTCTCTCCGTGTCCCCCGCAGACGGCGGCATTTACGCCATGGTGGGCGGTTTTGACTACAGACGCTCCATGTTCAACAGAGCGTATCAGGCGAAACGTCAGGCGGGTTCGCTTCTGAAACCCATCGTCTATTCCACAGCCCTTGAAAACGGCATGGATATGATGTCGCAGGTGCTTGATGCTCCCATCGAAAAACAGCTTAACGAAGAGGGCGAGGTCTGGAGACCCAGAAACTCGTCAGGCGAATATTTCGGAAACACCACCCTTAAGGACGCGCTGACACACTCGCGCAACCTCGTAACAATAAAACTCGCCGAACAGGTGGGCATAGGCAAAATAATCGACATGGCTCGCAAGTTCGGACTGGAAGGCGAGATGAACAGAGAACTTGCCGTTAGCATCGGTTCAGGTTCAGTCACTTTGCAGGAGATGGTATACGCGTTCAGCGTGTTCCCCAACATGGGTGTCAGGCACAAGCCCTACTGTGTGACAAAAATTGTGTATCCCGACGGCAAAAAAGTCGAGGAATTTGAGCCTTCGGAATCTATTCCGGTTATAAAAGAGAGTACGGCGCAAATAATAACAGATACGCTCATTAACGTCGTTGACCATGGTACCGGACGGCGCGCGCTCGCCATTCCCCGTGTTGTCGGCGGCAAAACAGGCACAACGAACGACAGCAAAGATACGTGGTTCGTCGGTTTCATGTCAGATCTTGTTTCCGGTTCATGGGTCGGTTTCGACGACTTTAAGGCTCTGCCCAGAGGCGCTTCAGGTTCCAATGCGGCTCTGCCCCAGTGGCTTCGCTATACAGGCAGAATATACACACCTTTCGGAAAGAAGATGTTCCCTGTTGCAAAGGACGTGTCCTACTTCCGTGTGGATGCGGAAACAAAACAGATCACGGACGGATACAGCGACGAATTTACATTCGAGCCGTATGACCGCCCTATGAGCATAACGGAGTAATCAATATATGAGCGATTGCAGTGTCAATGACCTGAACATCGCCTTTTTCGAGTTGCAGGATGGCAGGGTCGCAGATATGAACCCTGCCGCAGAAAAGCTCCTGCACCTCGCTTATGAGGCGGGTATCAAAGATTTTAAAAAGATGCTGGCGGAGCGGGTTTCAGCGGGGGACGTAAGCATCAGATTGCAGCACAGAGAGTTCGGAATAAAAGTGATAACCCCTTCCAAACCGCTGAGAATTCTGGTTTTCGGGCTTGATGAGTTCCGTCCAAGTCTGGAAGAGCTTTTTGATATCAGCTCTTTCCAGCATGAGATGAAAAACCCCCTGACCGTTATTGACGGCACATCTCAGCTTATTCTTGCAAAAGCTTCCGACGATTATATAAAAAAATGTGCAGGGATAATTCTTAACGAAACACAGAGAATTAAGCATATGCTTCAGAATATCAGGCTGCTTTCGGGAATGGTTCTCGAATATGCCGAGTTTGAAGTGAAAAGCTTTCTGGAGGAGATGCTTAACTCGCTGTCTGTATTGTTTCCGGACATAAAGCTTTCCGTTCAGGTTGAGCCTAATTTAAGCTCTGTCTATGCCGACAAGAAGAAGCTTTTCATGGCGGTGAACAACATACTTAAAAACGCATGCGAAGCACAGCGCACCGGGCAGGTTGCACTGCACATAGGGCTTGATCCCACCATAAAATATGTGTGCAAGGCAAGCGGTCAGGCAGTCCCCATGATGAAGATATCCATAAGCGACACCGGTTCGGGTATTCCCGAGGAAACTCTCACAAAGCTTTTTACGCCATTTTTTACAACGAAGAACAGAGGCACCGGGCTTGGGCTGGTCATAGCGAAAGAGATAACCGAGAAGCATAAGGGACGTATAGAGGTGCAATCTACGGTGGGGATGGGGACGACGTTTTCTATCTACATTCCCATGATCAACCCCTGAATCGCTGTTTTTATGCGTCGCATTACTGCGTCAGTTTTCACTCGGAACTGCTCACATACCGACATGTATGCTCACAGCCCTCTCGTGAAAACTTCCTTGTTCTGCTCGCATCAAAACAGCGATCACTGTGTTCCCTTGTACTGCTCGGTTCCTGACTGAGATTATTCGCAATTACTGAAACGTACGTCTTCGCGAGGGACACTAGAGCATATTTCATAGATAATACCGCATATCATCAGGATGAGACTGCTTCACCCATGCGGGGTTCGCAGAGACGGGTAGAAACACATGTCTTCGCGAGGGACACTAGAGCATATTTCATAGAAATACCGCATATCATCAGGATGAGACTGCTTCACCCATGCTGGGTTCGCAGAGACGGGTAGAAACACATGTCTTCGCGAGGAGCGCAGTGACGAAGCGATCTATTCCAATAAAAAACCCGCTCAGATGTGAACTGTCCCCCATTTTCCGGACAGTAAAAAAAGCCCCGGGCTAAGAATTAAGATGATGTCGGTATCCAGCCGGCGTCATCTTTTTTAATGTCCACTGTGGTCTTTCTTCATTATAATACCGGAT
>JBFWLW010000005.1:0-234067 GCA_050251945.1 Deferribacterales bacterium
CCGTGAAGGTTCTGGAACAGTTTAAGCTTGTTCACGCCGCCCGTGATGACAAACGCGCCGAAGGGCTGTATTATCTCGGTAAATCATATCAGAAGCTCGGCAAACCCGACCAGAGCAGAAACGCATATATGGAACTGATGGAGAGCGTACCAAAATCGGTCTACGCATCCGCGGCAAAATCCGAGCTGGAGGACACTAAGTGGCGGAACTCCCTGAAAAACTAGACAAAACAGGCGAAATGGAGATACTTGCGCAGGCATTTGCCGCTTTCAGCGAAGCGTCGGCAAAGCTTGAGCAGAAATATTCCATCATAGAAGAGGAAGCTAAAAAACTGCGCGAAGAGGTTGAGGAAAAGAACTCTGAACTTTCAAAACTCAGCGGACTTCTCGAATCGGTTCTGAATAACTCGAACAGTTGTGTTCTTGCATCGGACGATTCCGGAACGGTGCTTGTGAAAAATCCGGTGGCGGAGTGTTTCATCTCCGAACTGGGTGAAGAGGCTTTCACATCCATGCTGAATCTTCACAGAGAGCCGGGTGTTTTCGACCATGAAGATGACGGGAGAACTTTCCGCATATCGGTGGGCAGGCTGGAAAATCTGGAACTGAAAGGATACGTCTATATAATAGACGATGTGACCCATATAAAACAGCTTGAAGCAGAGCGCCAGAGGGACGAGAAACTTGTTCTGATGGGCGAAATGGCGGCAAACATAGCACACGAGATACGCAATCCGCTGGGCAGCATTGAGCTTTTCGCTTCGCTCCTTGAGCGTGACCTGAAAAAAGATGAGTCGGGTACGAAGCTCACACGGTCAATAGTTAAAGGGGTTCGCACAATAAATTCGATAATATCGAATATTTTGCTGTTCACCAAAGAGATAAAGCTTGAACCGCAGAACAGGTTCGTGGCTGATATTGTTGACGACGTAGTGCTGTATCTGCAGCACCTTATGAAAGAAAAGAATATCAAATTCATCAATAAGATAAATGAAGACCATGTTGTCCGCTGCGATACGGAGCTTTGCAAGCAGATTGTGATGAACATTATCCACAACGCTATCGAGGCGGTTCCGGAGAACGGGCAGATAGTTATAGAATCGTTCAGTGAACAGGACAGGTCGGGCTTCACCGTTACGGACAACGGCAGCGGCATAAGCGAATCCATGCGCAAAAAACTGTTCATTCCGTTCCAGACAACAAAGGCGAAAGGAACTGGGCTTGGACTGGCAATAGTTTATAAGATTCTGAAAGCCCACAGTGGGCAGATATCCGTTGACAGCGACGGAGCGACATATACCAGATTCATTGTTGAATTTCCTGTTTAAAATAAGGGGTAGGTATGGATCTTTCATCTAAGAGATTACTTATTGTCGATGATGATGATAATATGCGCGAAGCGATGGTTGAGACCGTTCGCCGCATGGGCGTTTCCGTTGACCATGCATGTGATGGGCAGGAGGGCTTTGAAAAAGCTTCCAGAATCCCGTATGATCTTGTGATCAGCGACATGCGTATGCCTGTTGTGGACGGCATGGGGATGCTGAATCTCATGATGAGTTCCGGTGTGACCTCTCCGGTGTGTTTCGTCACAGCTTTCGGAACAGTTAACAACGCTGTGGATGCTCTGAAAATGGGCGCTTTTGACTATATCCTTAAACCATTTGCGCCTGAGGTTATCGAAGAATTGGTGCGCCGCGTACTTGAGCTTGAGGACGTTGCTCCGGCATCAAAACGTAAAAAGAACACTGCTATTTTCCGCAGTGCTTTCATGGCTCAGCTCTTTTCACTGGCTCGCGACGTTGCCGCCAGTGAGGCAACCGTGCTTATCACCGGTGAATCCGGTACCGGTAAAGAGGTGTTCGCCAGATATATCCACGAAAATTCAAACAGAAAGAGCGGTCCGTTCGTTGCCGTCAATTGTGCGGCACTTCCTGATAACCTTATAGAATCAGAACTTTTCGGTTACGAGAAAGGAGCTTTCACCGGAGCTGTAAACCGCAAACCGGGTAAATTCGAGCTTGCGGAGGGCGGTACTATTCTCCTTGACGAGCTTGGAGAGATACCTGTTCATTTGCAGGCGAAGCTGCTTCGTGTTTTACAGGAAAAAGAGATTGAGAGGCTGGGCGGTACGAAACCGGTGCGCATAAATGTGCGCATACTTGCCACAACCAACCGCGACCTTAAAAAAGAGGTTGAGTCTGCTAATTTCCGCGAGGATCTGTTTTATCGTCTGAATGTAATTTCCATAGAACTTCCGCCTCTGCGCGACAGAAAGGACGATATTTTTGAACTGGTTTCTTTCTTTATTGAAAAGTATTGTCAGATAAATGGAAAAAATCTCTGCAAATTGGGCGAGGATGCACGGAACGCTCTTATGAACTACGACTGGCCGGGTAACGTCCGCGAACTGGAACACACCATAGAACGTGCTGTTGTTCTCTGCCGCGACGATATGATAAACGAGAAGAATCTTTTCCTGCACGGAATAACAATAAATCAGTTTCTGCTTGATAAACAGGAAATTTCTGCCGCATCAGGGGACTGCTCCGCAACGGAACCAGCTCCTGCTGTACATGAAAAATCCGCCTCTATCCCATTCGGCGGCACCATAGCAGACATGGAGAGGGAGCTTATACTTAATACCCTGAAACAGACCGACGGTAACAGAACGCGTGCCGCCGAGATGCTGGGTATAACCGTGCGCACACTGCGCAATAAGCTCAACGAATACCGCGAAATGGGTATAGATGTTTCCGGTGACTGACAATAAATGGTTTGTGATATATACGAAAAATGTTTTGTTGCGGCTTTCGCCGGAACCCTATCGTCATAATTCATAAAATCTTTAATAAAAATCCATAATTTCTGCATTTTTCTATAATTTAGGCACGGATATTGCTTCTTTTTGCGTACGGAGGAAAAAATGGACGGTTTATTCAGCAAAATGGGAGTCGACAAACTGGGATACGCGCTGACAACATCTTCTGTCAGAAACGATGTTATCTCGCAAAACATTGCTAACGTTGATACTCCCGGATACAAAGCAAAAGACCTGAAATTTTTCGATGTTATGAATGAATACCTTGGTGACGGGAAAAAATTACCCCTTACAAGGACGAACGAGAAGCATCTTCCTCCAGCAGATATGGTTATGGATCCTTCTTCTTTCGTTTATGACCAGAACAACCCCTCCGTACGCAACGACGGAAACGATGTCAACGAAGATTACGAAATGAGCCAGTTGGCAGAAAACAGCGTGCGTTATCAGATGCTTTCGCAGATGACAGCGGGTAAGTTCACCAAACTGAAAGAGATAATTCAGAGCAGATAGGGTAAGAGGCAGACATGAGCTATTTTGACATAATGGGCGTAGCCGCCACAGGAATGAGCGCACAGCGGATAAGAATTTCCGCTATTTCGTCAAACCTCGCAAACGCGCAGACCACAAAAACTGCCGAAGGCGGACCTTATAAACGCAAGGATGTCATTTTTCAGACGATAATGGAAGGAGAGAACAGCGGCGGAGTTAAGGTTGACAAAGTGGTCGCCGATGAAAAACCGCCCCTTCTTAAATACGAGCCTCAGCATCCTGATGCGAACGAAGAGGGATATGTGGCATATCCCAACATAAACCCCATCGAAGAGATGGTGAATATGCTGGAAGCCTCCAGAAGCTATGAAGCGAACACAACTATGCTCAACACGGCGAAACAGCTTGCCATGAGAGCGCTTGAGATAGGCAAAGCGTAACATACGCGTGAAATGTCAGGAAGTTATTTCCTGATCAGATAAAAAGGTTGTAAAACAAGGGTCGAGTATATTATATTATAGGAGCAGGGGTCAGGTATGTCCGAAATAAATAAGTTGAATTTTTTACTGCCCAACAAGCTGGATACAAACACTCCTTCTCAGGCTGCAAAATCTGAGAACACAGTGGATTTTTCCGCTCTGCTCAAAGACGCCCTTAAAGACGTTAACGATGCGCAGCTTACTGCTGATGATGCTGTGCAGAAAGTCCTCAGCGGAGAGAACAAAGACATACATTCAACTATGATCGCCCTGCAAAAGGCCGACGTGTCTCTTAAAATGATGCTTGAAGTGCGTAACAAAATAATGGACGCATATCAGGAAATACTGAGAACACAGGTCTAGTTTTTTCTAAGGCACAGCCTCTGTGTGAGGTGATGCCATTTTAAAGAAAGCCTTAGGTGCAGGAAGCGCCTCACGGAGCATAAATTTTTGTTGTTCAGGACAAAAATTATGTGTAGTGTGAGCGCAGCACAGGTTCACCCTGTGCGAAGCGTTACTTTAAAATGGCAGGACGCCGTTTTAAAGAAAGCCTTAGGTGCAGGAAGCGCCTCACGGATCATAAATTTTTGTTGTTTACGGCAAAATTTATGTGTAGTGTGAGCGCAGCACAGGTTACCCTGTGCGTAGCGTTACTTTAAAATGGCAGGACGCCATTTTAAAGAAAGCCTAATTTGTGAGGGTGTATGGCTCTTGGGGACATAGTTTCCCAGTTTCAGGAAACTTTTAAAAAACTTACTCTTCTACAGAAAGCCTCTGTTGTCGCTGCCGTTGCGGCCGTTGTCATTTCTGTTGTCGTCATTGTCTACTGGGCAAACCGCCCCGTCTATAAGATGCTTTTCGCAGGTCTCACACAGGAAGATGCAGCATCGGTTATTGAAAAACTGAAAGCGGAGAAAGTTCCGTATAAGCTTGAAGATAACGGCGGCAAGATCAACGTTCCCGAACAATATGTCTATGAAACAAGGCTGAGCCTCGCAAAAGAGGGTATCCCCACAGGCGGCGGAGCCGGTCTTGAACTTTTCGATAAATCATCATTCGGTATGACCGAATTCATGCAGAACATAAACTATCAGCGCGCTCTTCAGGGTGAACTTGCCCGCACCATTTCCTCTATCAAAGAGGTGGCGGAGGCTAGGGTACACCTTACCCTTCCCAAGGACAGACTGTTTATTTCAGACGAAGAGGAGGCAAAGGCCTCCGTTGTTTTGCGTCTGAAAAACGGCGATGACTTAGGTCGTGAAGAGGTTAAGGCGATAGCGGCACTGGTTTCCGGCGCAGTTAAAGGGCTTAAAAAAGAGAACGTTCAGATAGTCGATACTTCCGGAAGACTTTTAAGCGAGTTCCTGACTGACGATGCGGAACCCCTTATGCTGACCCAGACCCAGCTTGAATACCAGCGCAAGGTTGAAAAAGACCTTGAGAACAAGGTCAATGAAATACTCGGAAGAACCCTCGGTCAGGGAAGCGCAGTTGCCAAGGTCACGGCTGACATTGACTTTGCCAAGCGCGACATTACGAAAGAGGAATATGATCCCAACCCCGTGCTGCGTTCGCAGCAGTCCCTTGAAATAAACAGTACGAACAGCCCCCAGACGCCGGAAGGCGTTCCCGGGGTACAAAGCAACCTCGCCGAACCTGATATAACCCCCACGGGACAGAATCAGGAGTATAATAAGAGTGAGGAGACACAGAACTTTGAGGTTGGCAAGACCGTAACGGTTGAGCAGAAGCCTTACGGAACCATAAAACGCATCACTGTTGCCGTCGTTGTTGACGACAAGAAAGATCCCGGCAAAGACGACAAGGGTAACGACATACTCGTTGGCAAACCCAGAACACAGGCGGAGATACAGTCTATAAAAAACCTTGTGTCCATGGCTGTGGGCTTTAACGCCGACCGCAAAGATCAGGTTGAGGTGACGAATATCTCGTTTGACACAACGGCGAAAGATCAGGAGAACACCGAGCTTAAACGGGAGAAGACAATGGAACTTGTTACCATGCTGTCCAAATATGCTCTTGCAGTGGTCATTGTGCTTCTTTTCTATTTCCTCGTCATCCGCAGGATACTCAAAAAGATGGACAAACCCGTCACTGTTCACGAAGACGGCTCCATCACATACGGCGAGCTTGGTCGTGATGACGTCGGACTTGATCTTAACATGAACGAGAGATACCCCAAATCCCTTGAAGAACTTGAAAAAGAAATTGAAAACGAGCTTAACGAAGGCGCGCCGCTTGATGTGGAGACAGTGAAGTCAAAAGTTATGCTCAAGAAAATAGAAGAATTCGCTGCGGAAGATCCCGAGGCAATGGCAAACCTTGTCAAAAGCCTTCTGAAAGGAGATTAACGGTTTATGCTGTCTGAAGACGGACTTAAGCGGGCGGCCGCTATAATGATAGCATTGGGCGAGGAAGTAATTGCGCCCGTGATGGCTCATCTGGACGAGGATGAGGTTGCTGAACTTTCAAAAGAGATTGCAACCACAAGAATCGTTGCTCCTGAAAAGATGGACGAGTACATTGAAGATTTCTACAATATGATGCTCGCCAAAAAATTCATCGCTAAAGGCGGTCTTGAGTACGCGAAAAGCGTTCTTGTGAAATCACTGGGACCGGAACGCGCAAGAAAGATCATCGACAGACTTACGAAAATGCTGGAGCAGTCTTCGGGCTTTGACTTCCTTGCGAAGATAGACCCGAAACAGCTTGCGAAATTCATACAGACCGAACACCCGCAGACGATAGCGCTTATCCTTGCGCACCTTGACCCTTCGCAGGCGGCTGAGTCTCTGGCACAGCTTCCCGAAGACATGAAGGCGGACATAACCCTTCGTATCTCGAACCTGCAGGACATTTCGCCGTCGGTTGTAAAAACCCTTGCAAGGGTTCTTGAGGAGAGGTTCGAGTCGCTGTCTTCCTACAATGTTGAGGTGGGCGGTGTTAAATCCGTTGCGGAGATATTCAACCGTATGGACAGAACCACCAGCAAGAATACTCTGGAGAAACTTGAAAAAGAAAGTCCGGAGCTTGTTGCGGCAATCAGGGACATGATGTTCGTTTTCGAGGATATCAAGGCTCTCAACGATGTTGCTCTTCAGGAGATACTGAAAAAAGCGGACAAAAAGGCTCTTACCATGGCGCTCAAAGGCACCGACGAAGAGATGCAGGAGCGTTTCTTCCGCAATATGTCCAAACGTGCTGTTGAGACCATGAAGGAAGAGATGGAATACATGGGGCCTGTCAAGCTGAAAGAGGTGGAAAAAGCTCAGCACGAGATCGTTTCCATAGTACGTGAGCTTGAGGAAGAGGGAATCGTCAGCATCGGCGGAGGCGACGAAGAGCAGTACGTTTAACAGCGGGTGGAGGTAGTATATGTCTAAAATAATCAAAGACCAGAACCTGAACCCGAAAAAGCTGCGCAGTTTCGACTTCATTGTGTATGAAGACGTGGAGCGCGGACAGAAGGATTACGAGTTCGCAAAAGTGGGCGAAATGGAATATACCCCCGGCGAAGTTGCTCTTCATGTCAGCAGTTTCGACGAGGAAGTGGAACTGCACAGAGCCATCGTTGTTCAGGATGCTGTGGTCCGTTCAAAAAAATTCGTGCCGGAATCATTCGATAATCATCCAA
Organism: Deferribacterales bacterium; assembly: GCA_050251945.1. Classification (GTDB taxonomy): domain Bacteria; phylum Chrysiogenota; class Deferribacteres; order Deferribacterales; family Geovibrionaceae; genus Seleniivibrio. The sequence continues at coordinate 7,447 of JBFWLW010000005.1, forward strand.
AAGAACTGGTAGTCCAGAAAGAACCTGAAGAGACCGTTGCGGAACCCGAGCCTGAAAAACCTTTCATAACAGAAGAAGAGCTTGAAGAGATACGCCGTGAAGCATACCAGAAAGGTATGGCGGACGGGCTTGTCCGTGGACAGGCGGACGGCGAACAGAAAGCGAGAAAAGCTTATGAAGCGGAACAGGCGGACTATCTGGCGAAGCTTCAGGCGACGTATAACGAGGTTATCAAAGAAGCGGGTGTTTTTAAAGATGCCGTCGGACAGCTCGATGCTCAGCTTCCGGATATAGTTTCCTCCATAGTGACTGACATAGTCGGTACAGAAAGGAAGATAAACAATCAGCTTGTTGTCTCCATAGCGAAAAAGAGCATGGAAGCGCTGAAAGATATGGAGAAGATAGTTTTTCTGGTGAACCCCGACGACGTGGGTGTGATGAGTACCGTTTTTCCTGATTATGAAACACTGCCAGACAGAAACGTCGTCAAGGGCAGTCTCAAAGTTCAAACCAACGTAGGTGAGCTGGATTTCGTTATTGAACGGATGCTTGCCGAATTCGTGGACAAAATACATGAAGAATTTAGCACGCCTGAAGGCAGTTGATCATAAACCCACTGTACAGATAAAGGGCAAGGTGACAAAGATTGTCGGTCTCACAATCGAGGCGGACGGTCCTCTGCTCGGCATAGGTACCAGATGCCGCATTGAAGGTTACGGCGGCAGTGAGATACTCGCCGAAATAGTGGGTTTCAAAGACGACAGGATAGTTCTGATGCCATACGGAGAGAGCGAGGGGATAGCCCCCGGCGCGCCCGTCACAAACGAATCCTACGGCAACACGGTGAAGGTCAGCGACAATCTGCTCGGCAGAGTTCTGGACGGACTGGGAAATCCCATGGACAGCAAAGGACCCATTCGCGATTTTGAGCTGGTCAACGTTTACAACAGCCCGCCGCAGGCGCTTGACAGAGAGATAATCAAAGACCCCATAGCAACGGGGATAAAAACCATAGACAACCTGATAACCGTCGGCAGAGGACAGAGGGTCGGCATTTTCGCCGGTTCGGGCGTCGGTAAATCCGTGACTCTTGGTATGATAGCGAGAAACACCAGCGCAGACGTTAACGTGATCGCTCTTATAGGCGAGCGCGGACGTGAAGTGCGTGAATTCATAGAGAGAGATCTGGGCGAAGAGGGCTTGAAAAGGAGCGTTGTTGTCGTGGCAACGTCTGATCAGTCGGCTCTTATACGAAAGCTCGGCGCGTTCGTGGGAACCGCCATCGCAGAGTATTTCAGAAGCAAAGGGTTGAACGTTATGCTTATGATGGACTCCGTTACCCGTTTCGCTATGGCGCAGCGGGAAATAGGACTTACAGTGGGCGAACCGCCGACAACAAAAGGTTACACCCCTTCGGTATTCGGTCTGCTTCCGAAGCTTCTTGAGCGTGCAGGCACGAAGAAAGGAAAGGGAACGATAACCGGTCTTTACACCGTGCTGGTTGAGGCTGACGACATGAACGACCCGATAGGTGATACCGTACGTTCCATCATAGACGGTCACATTGTGCTTTCAAGGGCATTGGCAGGGAAGAACCATTATCCTGCCATAGATGTTCTGAACAGCGCAAGCAGGCTTATGAAAGAGATAGTCACGGAGAGGCAGTACGACAACGCCGGACGCTTCCGCGACCTTCTGGCGACGTACAACGAGGCGGAAGACCTTGTAAACATCGGTGCATATGTCAGGGGCAGCAACCCGAAGATCGACGAATCTATGGCGAAGATAAACGACATGAACGGCTTTCTGAAACAGAAGATAGACGAGTCGTTCAGTCTTGATGACAGCGCCGTCATGATAGATAAAATAGTCGGCACGGCATGAAAAAACAGTTCAGATTGCAGAAGGTGCTTGAATACAGAGAGCGAATTGTCGATGTTGAAAAGGGCAAGCTTTCCGTGCTTAATACCAGACTGCTGGAGAACCGCAACGCCATAATGGCGACCCAGAAAGAGATAGACCTGAAGATTGAGGAGAGCGACACGGCACCCGCCGCAATGATGCTTCTTTTCGACAAGTACATAAAAAAACTGAACGATCAGAAAGCTCAGCTTATCAAAACAAGAAAGCAGCTCGAAACCGCAGTGGAGATACAGAAAAAGAAAGTCATGGAATCCATTGAGCGGCACAAAATCATGGAAAAACTGAAAGAAAAGCATATAGAAGATTTTAAGGCGTACCTTAACAAAGAGGAGATGAAGCTCATCGACGAGCTTGCCGTCTCGAGGAGCGGAAGAGGAAATGACTAAGATATTGACGGCGGTGCTTTTTACAGCGCTGGCATTCACATCCGTACATGCGGACAATCTGGCTGATCTTCAGGCGATATCGAAACAGCTTGATGTCAGAAAAAAGGATCTGGACAACCGTGAAAAGAACATCAAAACCAGAGAGGAAAGGGTTAAAGCTCTTGAGGACAACCTTATCCAGAAAGAGATAGAGATACGCAAGATGCAGGGCGCAGTTACTGCGCGCCTGAAAGAGATAAAGGTGCTGGAGGATAAGAACCTCGATAAGCTGGCGAAGGATTACAGCTCCGCAAAGGCAAAGAACGCGGCGCAGATCATCGTTAAGATGGATATGGACAAAGCGGTACAGCTTTTTCAGCGTCTTCCCTCCATGACCGCGGGTAAAATAATCTCCGCAATGGGTACCATCGACGCGGCGTACGCGGCGAAGATATCCGAAAGGCTCACACCGGACAAGATTCAGGGCGTTCAGCAGTAATGTATCCGTTTTTGCATGAAGAGGCGGTAAGGTTTCAGACGCCGTCCGTTGAACCGGACGTGGGCGGGTTTCTGGAGACATTCACCATGGCGCTGAGACCGGAGAGCATACTTGAGATAGGCTGCGGGATAGGCGTTTCAAGCTATTATATGGCGAAAGGGTCGGGCGGAGCCAAGATGACCTGCATAGACCGCAACGAAATGAGACTGGAACAGGCAAGGCGCATCTGTGCGGAGTTTCCGGACACAAATTTCATAAATGCCGACGGAGTTGAGTTCATGCGGGACTGCAATGAGAGTTTCGACATGATATTCATCGACTCCATGAAAAGGCAGTACCCCATAGCTTACTATTATGCCGAAAAACTGCTCAAAGACGGCGGATTCATCGTTCTGGACGATATGTTCATGTACGGACACGTTTTTGATGCAGACTGTGAGATACCAAAGCGCTACGCGGGGGCGACAACAGCTCTGCGCGAACTGATAGCGCATATAAAGAATACGACAGTTTGCAGCGTTCTTCCCCTTACAGGCGGGGTTGTCGTTGCGGCGAAGAGGAAAGGATGAAAAAACCGGAACTGCTTGCTCCGGCAGGAAGTTTTGAAAAGATGCAGTCCGCTGTGCAGTACGGCGCCGACGCGGTTTATTTCGCGGGGAGCGGGTTCGGACTGCGCTCACGTGCAGGCAACTTTGATCCTGACGAGATGGACAGGGCGTTCGGCTTTCTCCGTGCCAACGGGAAAAAGGGCTATGTCACAGTCAACGCTTACCTGAAAAATAACGAATTCGACGGACTTAAAGAATATTTCGGTCAGCTTTCAGAGATAAAGCCTGATTCCGTAATTGTTTCAGACCCCGGTGTTTTCAGATACGCGAAGAAGTATGCTCCGAATGTGCCTATACACATCAGCACACAGGCGAACGTTACGAATCTTTCCGCCGTGGAGTTCTGGCACGAACTCGGAGCGGAAAGAGTCATTCTGGCGCGGGAGCTTTCCGGCGAAGAGATAAAGCATATATGTAAAAATACAAAATGCGAGGTGGAGGTTTTTGTCCACGGCGCCATGTGCATATCAATGTCGGGCAGATGCCTCATCAGCAACTATATGACAGGAAGGGACGCGAACGCAGGCGACTGCGCCCAGTCCTGCCGGTGGAACTACGCATTGGTGGAACAGAACCGCGATGGTCAGTATTACCCCGTTGAAGAGGATGAACGCGGCACATATTTCTATAACAGCAAGGATTTATGCCTTGTCGACCGCATAGGCGAACTCGCGGATGCGGGGGTCACAAGCCTGAAAATTGAAGGGCGCATGAAGAGCGTCATGTACGTTTCCGTTGTGACGGGTGTGTACAGACAGGCTATCGACAGAATTGGCACAGGCGAATATATCGTAGATAAAAAATGGTTCAGGATGCTTTCCAGCGTGAGCCACAGGGAATACACCGAAGCCTTTTATGAAGGCGATGCAGACCACAAAACAATGAACTACGGCACGTCCGGCTATATAAGAGGATGCGAATACCTCGGGCAGGTGCTTGAACCTGTTGAGGGCGGCACTCTCATAGAGGCGAAGGCAAAATTCGCACCGAATGAGGCGGTCAGTGTGCTGACACCGGATATGGACGAAACGGACATCCTTACGGGAAAGATAACCGAACCGAACGGCAATCCTGTGGAGTTTACAAAACCGGGCATCAAATGCATCCTGAAAGGAATCACTCTGCCCGCCGGAAGCATAATAAGACGATACGAGAAAGAATAGACTGCCGCGTCAGCCTTCGGCTTCCTCGCAGAGACGTCTTCGCGAGGAGCTTGCGACGAAGCGATCTCATAAACAATAAAGGACAATATGCATTACAGAGAACTGGTTGACCTATTAAACCTGTACAGCAGAAAATATTACACGGAAGATAACCCGCTGGTTTCCGATGCGGAATACGACAGGCTTTACAAAGAGCTTGTGCGCATGGAGACCGAAGACCCGTCAATAATCAAGCCGGATTCGCCAACACAGCGCGTCGGCGACAGACCCGTAAGCGAGCTTGAAAGCGTTACCCATGAAGTGAGGATGCTTTCACTGTCAAACGTTTACAACGAAGATGAACTCAGGCACTTCATAAACACCTGCGTAAAAGAGGCGGAGAGGGAGCTTGATTTCGTTGTTGAACCGAAAATAGACGGTCTTGCCGTGGTTTTAAGTTATGAGGTCGGAAGGCTTGTGCGCGCCGCAACAAGGGGCGACGGCGAGGTGGGCGAGGATGTTACCCACAATGCAAAGACTGTGTTATCTTTACCTATGTCTATAGAATATAAGGAAAAGCTGACAGTAAGGGGCGAGATATATATGCCTGTGAAGGCATTTGAAAGACTGAACCGCTCGCAGGCTGAAAAGGGGCTTAAGCTTTTCGCCAACCCACGAAACTGTGCCGCAGGTTCACTGCGCCAGCTCGACAGCAGAATAGCCGCCACCCGCGGACTGGATATCTTCGTTTACGGAGTGGATATGGGCGGCAGTAAATTCCACCACGACGACCTTGAATTCCTGCGGAATCTTGGCTTCCCCGTGAATCCGCTCATAAAACGATGCTCCGGTTTCGATGAAGTCCGTGAACGTGTGGAGCATATTGGCAGCGTCCGCACTTCACTTGAATACGATATAGACGGCGCCGTTATCAAAGTTGACTCTAAAACCGCTCAGGATATTCTGGGTGTCACAATAAAAGCCCCGAAATGGGCAACCGCATACAAATATCCTTCGCAGGAAGCGACCACAACGCTTCTGGATGTGGATTTTCAGGTCGGCAGAACGGGAACCATCACTCCCGTTGCAAAGCTTGAACCCGTTTCTCTTGCAGGTTCAACAATTTCAAATGCCACACTTCACAATTATGACGAGGTGGAACGTCTCGGACTTCTGATAGGCGACAGGGTTGTCATCCGCAAGGGCGGGGACGTTATTCCAAAGGTTGTAATGGCTGTGACCGACGTGCGGAAAGGGGATGAGAGAGAAATAGTTTATCCGGATCTTTGTCCTGTGTGTCACACTCCGCTGGAAAAAGACGAAGAGGATGTGTCGGCGAGATGCCCGAACATCGACTGCCCCGCAAGAGTAAAGCTGTCCATTCTGCATTTTGCATCCAGAAAGGCGATGGACATTCAGGGGTTTGGTGAAGCTCTGGTGGAACTGCTGGCAGACGGCGGACACATACACGACGTAGCCGGCATTTATGAAACCGACCTTGATTTTCTTAAAGAAAGGGACGGTTTCGGTGAAAAATCTGTAGAAAATATCAAGACCGCGATAAATGAATCCAAAAAGAAACCGTTTGACAGGGTGCTTTTCGGCATAGGTTTAAAGCATGTCGGTGAACGCACCGCGCAGGTGCTGGCAGAGCATTTCGGCAGTATCGACGGACTTATATCCGCATCTGTGGAAGAGCTTGTCACCATAAACGACGTCGGCGAAGAGACTGCCAACGCGATTTTTGAAGCGTTTCGCAGCGAAAGAGTGATATCATTGGTGCAAAGGCTGAAAAAAGCAGGGCTCAACTTTGAATATGAGAAGAAAGAGACCGCATCCGACGTTCTTGCCGGCAAAAAGTTTTTAATCACAGGAACCCTGAGCAGAGGCAGAGAACATTTTGAACAGCTGATCAGGGATAACGGCGGGGTTGTTGCAACCTCTGTCTCAAAAAAACTCGACTATCTCATTGTTGGCGAAAACGCAGGGTCAAAGCTGGAAAAAGCGCAGACGCTGGGTGTTTCAGTCTTAACGGAAGAACAATTTATGGAGATGTTAAATGTCTGACAAAGTTTATATTATTTCCGACGGTACCGGACAGAGTGCGGTAAACATCATGAAAGCGGCTCTGCTCCAGTTCGATGAGCCGAACATCAAGCTTTCCGTATATTCCATGGTACACGACGAAACACAGCTTCGTTCCATTCTGGAACACGCTAAGATAGATAACTCCATGATAGCCTGCACGATGGTAAGCCGTATCAACAGAGAGATTGTTAAACAATTCTGCGAAGAGAACAATATAACACATGTGGATATTCTCGGTCCCCCGCTGGACACTCTGGCGGAGCATCTGAACAAAACGCCCTTTGAAACTCCCGGGGTTCTGCGCAAGGTTGACGAGAAATATTTTAAACGTATTGAGGCTATGGAGTTTTCCCTTACACACGACGACGGGAAGACGCTGAAAGGAATAGCGGAGGCGGATCTCGTTATCCTCGGACTTTCCAGAACATCCAAAACGCCCACGTCTTTTTACCTTGCACAGCAGGGATTCAAGGTTATAAACGTTCCTCTGGTTCCCGAAGTTCCGATCAGCGAAGAGATATTTAAGATAGACCAGAACCGCATCGTTATTCTCATGATGGATCCCGAAGTTCTGCAAAAGGTGCGCAGTGCCCGTCTCAGACACTACAGGACAACCAGTAATTATAACAATATCAATAAGATATTTGAAGAGGTGGAGTTCTGCTACGAACTGGTTCGTAAAAACCGCAAGTGGAATATGGTGAACACCACGAACAAATCCATCGAAGAAACCGCGCGAGAAATTATTCATTCGGTCTATGGACGCGACATGGAGCTTTAACTATATTTCTGTCATAAACTTAACACAAAAAGGTTAAGTTATTAGCATAATAATTAATTATCCTGTTTAATTAATCTGTAAACTTTGTTGTTGATAAATCCTTTGCGATATAATAGTGTTTTCTGAGCGTTATTGTGGAGGATTTATGAAAAAAACTTTATTACTTTCGGCGCTGCTGATCACATCGGCATTTTCAGCCTTTGCAGGACACGTCGATACATATGGTATCGGCTCAAAGGCGACCTCGATGGGCGGTGCAGTTGTAGCCGGTATCGACGATCCCTTCGCCGTTTATTACAACCCTGCGGCAATGTCAAACATTAAACAGCCGATGCTCTCTGTGGGTACCCACCTTGTGGATCCGCATCTTACAATTAAACAATACAGGGTAAACACATCAGGAACCCTTGCAGACGATTCGTTCGGTGCTGACGGCATCAAAGATGAAGCCGATCTGCTTATCGTACCCCACATGGGTTACGTTTACCCCATCAACGACAAACTGACGTTCGGCGTGGCTTTCTACGTTCCCTACGGTCTCGACCTGAAATGGAACGCGGACGAGAACGAAAACCCCGCTGCTTATAACACATATCACTCATGGTATATGAGAGAAGTTGTAACTCCATCTCTTTCTTACAAAGTGAACGATAAACTTTCTATCGGTGCGGGAATCTCCATCGGCAAGGCGAAAGCAGGCAACGAAAGAAAAAGATACGTTCCCGAAAAGATGAAGAACTCAACTTATATGGCTGGCGTTGCACAGGCCAACGGTGTTTCCGCGACTGATGCACCCGCTGTGGGTGCTGCTCTTGCGGCGGCATACACGGAGCTTGACGGTGCTGACATTGACATGGAATATGAAGACAACTTCAACTGGTCATACAACCTGGGCGTTCTTTACAAATTCACAGATAAGCTCACCGGCGGTATAACTTATCGCAGTTATTCAAACATTGATCTTGAAGGCGATGCGGAAGTCACCCCCGAAATGGCATACTGGAAAAACGAAAGTCTGGATTCCAATACGGCAGTGGATACACCCGATTCAATCCAGTTCGGTCTTGAATACAAAATTACCCCCAAGTTTAAAGTGGAAGCGGACATAGTGCGCACCTTCTGGAGCCGCATCGGTTCTTACACAGTGTATATGGACGACTACCTGCTCCAGTCAGAGCTTGACGCCACGCTTATCCCCGGTGCAAACGAAGAACACTTTGAAAGGAACTGGAAAGATACATGGCAGTACAGGGTTGGCGCAGAGTATCTGCTTAATGATACTGTCGCTCTGAGAGCGGGCTACTATTATGATCCCACAGTTGTTCCCGAAGATACTTTTGACGTTCTCTGGCCTGATTCCGACAAGCACGTCTTCTCCGGCGGTGTCGGTCTCAACTTTGGTCAGGTGTCTGTGGACACTGTTGTTCAGTATATTCTGGTTAAAGAGGTCACAATAGACTCAGGTTCTTCCGAGAACCTTGACGACAGCTATTCCAGACCCGGTATGCACGATGCGGATGTTTCCGCAATTGCAGGCGGACACATCTGGAGTTTCGGTGTAACTGTTTCTTATAAGTTCTGATAAATTACAGACTGCCGCGGGCTATGCCCTCGCAGAGACATACAAAAGTCTTCGCGGGGAGCGTAGCGGCGCGGCGATCTGAATTTCTGTTTTCTCTTTTCTTTGGCAATCAAATCCAGTATCATAATCGCAAAAATGAACGGGAGACAGGTAGCTCTATGCTGTCAAGAAGGGACCTTTTAAGGATATCCTGCATCGCTGCACTTTCAGCTTCGCCTGCCGTGGCTTTCGGCGAAGTTCTGCATAAATTCAACGCCGAACCTGAGGTGAAGGACAGTCTGTTTTTCAGCAGGGATTATTTCCGCAAGATAAAGGATTTTGACCGCAGTTTCCCTGACGATTTCATGGCGTCTGCGGAGGAACTCTCACATATCCGTGCCTGCCACGCCAAAATCCGTTCAGTTATGAACTACGTCGGCTATGCGAACTTCAACATCCTGAACTATGATGAAATGCTTAAGACAATGGGGCGGATATCAAAGCTTCAGGGGCTTAACGCGAAAGAACAGAAATATGTTGAGGAGCTTTTCTCCAGAGATGCTGCCGTATACGGCTTTTTCGGCGAAAAAGTTATGACCTCGCTCACGGACAATATAGACCGAAGCGAGATAGTCAAAATACCGAGAACAGGTCATTACATATATAAGGAAGCGGTTTCCACCCACAACAAGATAATGAAAGATATGCGGAGCCTGACGCTGACCTCCGGAATACGCGGCATTGTGAAACAGCTCTATCTGTTTCTCAACAAAGCCGTTCAGACCAGAGGCAATCTTTCTATGGCTTCACGTTCCCTTGCACCTGTGGGCTATTCGTTCCATGGGGTCGGCGATTTCGACGTGGGTATCAGAAACTGGGGTGCGGATAACTTTACCGACCGTTTTGCCACCACAAAAGAATACGCAAGCCTTATACACGGCGGATATATGCGCATACGCTACGACGAAAAGAATCCTTACGGCGTGCGGTTTGAACCGTGGCATGTGAAAGTGGTCTGATGTCGGGATATTTCAAAACGCTTGAGCGGCATGTGCTGTCGTTCTTTCAGCGTCTTACACTCAGCTACAGCTATTATATAAGCAACGAACTGCGCAACCACGCGGCGGCGGCGGCATATTATATGCTTTTGTCGCTGATTCCGCTGGTGCTGTTTCTTTTTTACATATTCGACACCTTTTTGTCGAAATATCCGAACTTTTCCGAGGAACTGTTCTATCTGCTCTATACGTTCAATGAAAACATATCGCCTAAGATGTTTCGTGATCTTGGCATATCAGGCAGTGCCGGGAGCGCTATCGGTATTTTTGGTTTGCTGAACCTTGTGTGGTCGAGCAGGTTAATACTGGTCTCCATCCAGCGGGCGTTCTTTGTGATATTCCCCTCTGAGAGCAAGCGCAATTTCGTTATGGAGAATTTTATTGCATTCATAATACTTCCGGTTGTGTTTGCTCTGGTGCTTCTGCTTGCTGTTTTCAGCGGTCTGAAAGGACTTATTATAGAGTATCTTACGTTTTTCAATATGACCGGCACTCTTGTCGTTCAGGGTATTTCGATAGCGTCGAGCGTTGTGGCTGTCATGATGAGTTTTCTGCTTGTGTTTGCCAGCTTTAAGTATATCCCTGTGAAAAAACCGGATAACAAAAGCGCCGCAAAGGGTGCGGTGCTGTTCATAGTGCTTTACGGCGCTGTTAAATTCGCCGCTTTCGGGATGTTTCATCTGTTCAGCGTCAGCACGGCATACGGCATCGTCGGGTCGGTTATAGTCATACTTGTATGGGCATATTTCGTTTTCATGATATATCTTTACTGCGCGCAGTTCGTGTTTGTCTGCTATCGTGCGGATATACTTATTCTGAATAAGCTGTTTTCATATGAAAAACCTTCGCCTCTGTTCATGCGGATGAACGGTCATCTGCTTTCAAAGTTCACCAGAAGACTCAAAAGCGGCGAGACGCTTTTTCATGAAGGTGACAAAAGCTACGACGTATATTATATAAAGGACGGGCGCATGCGCATCATCATAGACGGCAGGCAGGTAGGCACCGTCGGAGACGGCGAGATATTCGGCGAGATGGCGCATATAACTCAGGAGGTGCGCAGTGCAACTTTGCAGGCGGACTGCGACACGGAACTTCTGATCCTTTCTCCCTATGAGTTTGACGAGATTATGAAGGACAGCTACGTACTGTCCCGCCGTGTGATGTCGACGCTTTGCGGAAGGCTGAAACAGACCGATGCCGCTTTGAGCAGGCTTAGTACGGAAGAATAATCATATATAAATGACCATCCGGCAGTAAAAATTCATTGACAGAGAGGGGTGTTTCACCTATAAACTTTAGTTCACCCTTATAACGTCCTAGAGGTGCGCTTAAAAATGTTTGCTACTTTGAACGACAAGCTCAACGGTGTATTCAAGAAGCTCAAGAAGCAGGTACGTCTTGATGAAAGCAATATACATGAAGCACTTAAGATGGTGCGAATGGCTCTGCTGGAGGCGGATGTCAACTATAAGGTCGTAAAAAACTTTATAGGAAGCGTTCAGGCGAAGGCTTTGGGCGAAGAGGTCTTAAAGAGCCTCACTCCTGATCAGGTCTTCATTAAGATAGTGCACGACGAGCTGGTTGAGATACTTGGCGGAAAGGACTATGATGAGGGCAAGATAAGGCTGAACTCACAGCCGCCCACCGTTATCCTGATGGCGGGTCTTCAGGGTTCGGGTAAGACAACGTCCGCGGGCAAGCTCGCCGGACTTCTTATGAAGCAGAAAAGAAACGTTCTGCTTGTTGCGGGCGATATTTACCGTCCCGCGGCGATAGACCAGCTTGAAACTCTGGGTAAACAGCTTAATTGCGACGTTTACGCCGACAAACAGAGCAAAGATGCAGTTAAAATTGCTTCGGACGCTCTTGCATATGCAAAAAAGACCGCGAAAGACGTGGTTATTATAGATACAGCCGGACGACTTCACATTGATGAAGAGCTTATGGCGGAACTTGTCCGCACTAAAGAGGCTGTAACCCCCGACGAGATACTCTTCGTTGCGGATGCCATGACAGGTCAGGATGCTGTCAACGTTGCCAAAAGCTTTAACGAAAGCCTTGAAGCGACAGGTATAATCCTTACCAAAATGGATGGTGATGCACGAGGCGGAGCCGCGCTTTCCATTAAGGAAGTGACAGGTAAGCCCCTCAAGTTCATCGGTACTGGCGAGAAAATGGGCGAGTTTGAGGCGTTCTATCCGGACAGGATGGCGTCAAGAATACTCGGCATGGGCGATATCGTCACACTGGTCGAGAGAGCGCAGGAATCCATTGAGGACGGCGATGCGGAAGACATGGCCGAGAAGATGGCGAAATACGGTCTTGATTTCGATGATATGCTCAAACAGTTCAAGATGATAAAGAAAATGGGCTCCCTTGAGAGCATCATGCGTATGATCCCCGGACTGAACAATGTTTCCATGGGTGACATGGACGATAAACAGTTCAAAAAGATCGAGGCTATAATCTTTTCCATGACACGTCATGAGCGAAGAAATGCAAAGATACTTAACTCCGGCAGGAGAAAAAGGATAGCAAAGGGCAGCGGAACCTCCGTTGCCGATGTTAATAGACTGGTCAATCAGCTTAATCAGATGAACAAGATGATGAAGCAGATGAAAAAGAAACTGGGCGGCTCCAATAAGCTGAACCCTGCCATGATGAGAGATTTTCTCAAAATGAGATAACAATAATATAAGTACAAAAGTGAGGTACATTTAAGTGGCTACCAGAATCAGACTTGTAAGACTTGGACGCAAAAAAAGACCCTTCTACAGAATCGTTGTATGCGATGCTCAGGAGAGACGCAACGGTAACTTCATCGAGATCCTCGGCTATTACAACCCTATGCCCGCAGAGGCAGAAGTGAAAATAGACACCGAAAAAGCTCTGGATTGGCTGAAAAAAGGCGCACAGCCTTCTGACACAGTGAAAAACCTGCTGTCTAAACAAGGCGTTATCGCTGAGTACGCAGCATCCAAATAAGCACCGATAATTACGAGGTGAACCATGAAAGAGCTTGTTGAATTCATCGTAAAGTCTCTGGTTGACAAACCCGAGGCAGTGGAGCTTAAAGAGGTTGAAGGCGAAAAGGCTGCCATCCTCGAACTCAGGGTGGATTCCGCCGACCTCGGAAAGGTCATCGGCAAACAGGGACGCACCGCAAAGGCTATCAGAACGATAATCAATGCTTCGGGCGTTAAAAACGGAAAGAAAGTCGTTCTGGAAATTCTGGACTGATTTTCCCATTTGCAGAGGAGATAAAGATTCCCTGCGGCGTGGTTCATGAAATTTATAAAGATAGGGAAACTTGTTAACACACACGGACTGGACGGGCTTCTTTTGATGCAGGTCACCACGGAAAGCCCCGAAGTTCTGGAAGAGATGCAGTACATGATGCTTTCAAAAGACGGCAAAGTGAAGGCGTCTCTCGAAGTTGAGTATATGAAGGACTACAAGGGCATGCTTCTTGTGGGCTTCAAAGGGGTGGAGGATATAGACTCCGCTCTGAAATATAAGGGGCTGGACGTTGTTCTCCCCGAAGAGATGCTCCCCGAGCTTGATGACGAAATATACTGGCACGAGCTTGAAGGGTGTACGGTGTTAGACACTGACGGAAATACGGTCGGAACGCTCATCGACTATATGGAGGCTGGAGCCTCTGAGGTTTTCAGAATTCAGGGCGACGGCGAAACCTACCTGATTTCCAATAATAAGGACCACGTTACAGAGATAAACGTGAAAGAGAAAAAACTGGTGATCAACAGAGAGGGCTTGATAAGTGAAAACGTTTAATATCCTTACGATATTTCCGGAGATGTTCACAACGCCTTTCTCGCAGGGTGTTCTGTCTAAGGCGGCGGATTCAGGCTTCTTTGCCATAAACCCCGTTGATATAAGAAGCTATACCACGGACAAACACAGACTCACCGATGATTATCAGTACGGCGGCGGACAGGGACTTGTAATGAAGCCGGAACCTATCGTTTCCGCTGTCAGAGATCTGAAACAAAAAGATGGCGATACCCACGTCATACTCATGGACCCGAGGGGAAAGAAATTTACCCAGAAGGACGCCGAAAGGCTTCGCGAGTATGATAGCCTCACATTCATCTGCGGACGATATGAAGGAGTGGATGAACGGGTAGTCGGTCTTTGCGTTGACGAGTCGCTCTCGCTGGGCGATTTTGTTCTGACAGGCGGCGAATTTGCCTCAATGGTCATGATAGATTCCATCGCAAGGCTTCTGCCGGGCGTTCTGGGTGATGAAAACTCGCCTCTGGAGGACTCTCACACCTCCGGAATGTTGGAGTATCCCCACTACACTAGGCCACAGGAGTTTGACGGTCAGTCGGTTCCCGAAATCCTTCTATCGGGACACCACGCGGAGATTGAAAAATGGAGACGACAGAAATCCATCGAGATAACCGCGAAGAACAGACCGGATATGCTCAAAAATGCGGAATTAAGTGCCGAAGATAAAAAATATCTTGACATGATCGCATTAAAAAAGAAAATATACGTCGCCCTTCTGCACTACCCTATGAAGGACAAGGAGAAGACAAACGTTGCTACGTCCATTACCAACATGGATCTGCACGACATCTCCAGAAGCTGCACAACGTATGACGTAAAAAAATACTTCGTTGTGACACCCCTTCAGGCTCAGCGTGAGATAGCCTCAAGAGTTATCGACCACTGGCTTAACGGTTACGGTGCAACTTACAATGTCAACCGCAAGGAGGCTTTTGAAAGGACCCGACTTTCGGAAGGACTTCTTGATGTTATAGCAGAGATCGAAGAGCTCGAAGGAGAGCGTCCGGTGGTTATAGCCACCACGGCGCGCGATTCCAGAGCGAACATCGATTTTGAAGAAACGGCGAGGCTCTCAGAAGATAAACCGTGCCTGATTATTTTCGGCACAGGCTGGGGCTTTACTGAAGATGTTTTTAAAATGTCGGACAGGGTGCTTAAACCCATAAAGGGGGTCGGACCTTTCAACCACCTTTCGGTCAGAAGCGCCGTGGCCATAATACTTGACAGGATACATAGTTTTTAGGAGGCTCATCTATGAAAAATAAACTTATCGCTTCTGTTGAGGCGATGTTTAAAACTGAAAAAGAAACGCCTGCTTTCCGCGCCGGAGATGTAGTGAGAGTTTACTTCCGCATTATCGAAGGCAACAAAGAGCGTATTCAGGCATATGAAGGTCTTGTTATCAAGATACACAGAAACAGCACCAACTCAACCTTCACCGTCAGAAAGATGGTGGGCGACATAGGCGTTGAAAGAACTTTCCCCTATTGTTCACCCCGTATAGACAAGGTTGAACTCATCAGAACCGGTAAGGTCCGTCAGGCCAGACTGTTCTACATGAGAGACCTGCGCGGTAAAGCTGCGAGAATTAAAGAAAGAAGGAAAGGTCTTTAATTTAAAATCTGCTTGACACAAGCTCACAGATTAAATAAATTAAAAGGCTCACATTTTTGACGAGGTTTACAGATGAAAAGCTATTGGGCAAAACCCGACGAAATAGAAAAGAAATGGTTCGTTCTCGACGCTAAAGGCAAAGTTCTTGGCCGTATGGCTACCGAGATCGCTATGACCCTTATGGGAAAAAAGAAACCGATTTACACCCCCTCTATAGACACAGGCGACTTTGTTATCGTTATCAACGCTGACAAATTCATCGTCACAGGCGCTAAGATGGACGACAAAATGTACTACAGACACTCCGGATACCTCGGCGGTCTTAAAGAAAGAACTCTTAAAGAGATGCTTGACAAGAAACCCGAAGATATCATCCGTCTGGCTGTTAAGAACATGCTTCCCAAAACTAAAATGGGCAGAGCTATGATCAGCAAACTTAAAATCTATACCGGTTCCGAGCATCCTCATGCTGCTCAGAATCCCGAAGTATTCGAGATATAAGGAGACTATTGATGGCTGACTATACATACGGAACAGGCAGAAGAAAAACATCCTGTGCCAGAGTTTTCATCAAACCCGGCAAAGGTGTTGTCACTATCAACGGCAAAGAGCCTGAGGCTTATTTTGAGAGACCCACTCTTACAATGATCAGCCTCCAGCCCCTTTCCACTATCAGCGCTGAGGGCAAGTTCGACCTTTACATCACTGTTAAAGGCGGCGGTAAAAGCGGACAGGCCGGCGCAGTTCGTCACGGTATCGCAAGAGCACTTTGCGAATTCGATGCGACAAACCGTCCCGCACTGAAAAAAGAAGGATTCCTTACCAGAGACTCAAGAGCAGTTGAACGTAAGAAACCCGGTAAACCGAAAGCGAGAAAATCTTCTCAGTTCTCAAAACGTTAATGCAAAGCCCGGTTTCATCGCCGGGCTTTTTTCGTTTAGCCTTTATATACATCGCATAACTTCGTTCTTTGCTCGGAAATTCTCCTCATGTACTTCTGTGTACACTGCGGGAATTTTCTCGCAAACGCCTTGTTCTGCTCGTATCTAAAGACTAAGTTTAAATTCATCTATTGACCTGTTCGGTTCTAAAGCCGTGTTCTAAGACATTCCCCGTCTCTGCGAGGGCTTCAGCCCGAAGCAGTCTCATTCCTTCAGAATGTTATAACCTTTCCGCTGTTAATGACAAGTTCAGCCAATTCGTTCATTGTGCTTTTTACATCCGGTGAGAAATATGGTTCATTTTTGTGTATACCGCATCTTGCCTGACAGGTGCCGCATACTTTGAGAACGAGTCCTTTACCCATCAGTTCTTTCAGCATAGCTACAAGGTCTGTGTCATAATAGTCAGGCTTAACAGTTTTATCCCTTGCCAGATCAACCGAATCATTCATCAGAAAAATGCAGACTTTGCACTCTTTCTGTAATAGAGTGTTTGCCAGACGAAGTGCGTTCCATGTTTTATCACTTCCGTCATAAGGGTTTCCGTTAAGAATTATGAGTATGTCCATACTATCCCTCTAATTGCATATTTAGCTAAATTGCTAAGTAATTTTACACTGACATATTATATTAGGCAAGGAGAGTTATGAGCAATTCAGTCAAATACGCCAAAGTATTTAAGGCTCTTGGGAACACAACGAGGCTTTCCATTATGCTGAAAGTTTTAAAATCGCCATATGTTTGCAATGCAGACACATCAGCAGAAAATACGGATATTATAAGTCAGGCGACATGTGTAGGTACGATAGCCGCAGAGTTTAATTACAGTTTGCCGACAATATCGAGACATCTGAAAGAACTCAAAGATTCGGGATTGATCAAAATGTATAAATCAGGTAACCGTATATTTGTTGAACCGGATATGGATACTCTATGCGGAGTCAAAGAATTCATTAATACATTATAGCTGACCGGCTGCTATTATACAGACACAGATGATAAGCACCGTATTGATCACTGTTCTGAAGACCCTGTCAGGTGAAGCCGTCGAAAACAGCTTTCCGATGAACCCTCCCGCAGCGGCGCCTATTCCTCCCGCCGCACCCGATAAGAAGATATCGCGGTCAATGACACCGAAAATTATATAGCCCGATACCACAGTCATCAGGCAGACGAATTTTAAAGTGTAAAAAGTTCCTTTATCATCCACCGCTTTGGCGGGCGGTAAAGGGTCGATACCGAAGAAGCCTGTCAGCAAATATGACGGCAGACTGTTTCGGCCCCATCTGAAACCCAGTGCCAGATGGGATAAATAGAACAAAAGAAGAAGAAAGGAGTAAATGCGGATTTCAGTTATTGAGTAGAGCCATGCGCCGGAAAGAGCACAGACGGCAACTATCGGCAGAGATTTTTTAAGTTTCGCCGGATCGGCATTCTGCCCGTGTGTCAGCACGTAGAATGTGTCGCTGAAAAGCATTGCGAAGGCTGTTGCCGGTGTTATTGCGCTCGCTGGCAGAAAAAGAAACGACAGAGGCAGAAAGATAAGCGAGCCGCTGCCGCCTGACAGATTTGCAGTAAACCATGCAAAAGCGCCGGTCAGAAATATCATGAGAAGATTTAGTTCCATAGCTTTCAGATATCAGAATAGTAACGGCAGAACAACGTTAATAATGAAAAGAAGGTTAAGGCTAAACAGATATCGAATAGTTGCTCATTTCTAATGTTGAGGTATAATATACTGGGAGGAGAAAATGATCTCACCGAGTGAAAAGGCGGAAAGGCTTGTTAAACGGTTAAAGCGCAGACCCATTCTGCTCATTGGGCTTTTGGCTCTGACTGCCGTGATGGTGAACGTTGTTCTCTTCGTTTACATCCAGTATATTGCAGAAGTGAATTCTGCAAAGCAGTTTATTGAAGCACAGCGCAAAATAGTGTCGTCAGATCTTGAAAAGTATCTTGAAGACGACAATTCCTTCGGAATCTTTACACTTATCACCCGTCTGACCGATGCTGTACCGCATCTGGACAACATTGCCGTTTACAATTCTGACGGACTTTACATGGCGGACGGCAAGGTGGACAGAGACAGTATAACTCCGGATGCCGATAATATAGTGTTTCGTATCCCTTTGACGGATAAACTCGGTAAGCATATCGGAACTATGGAGTTTTTCATCAGCAGGGTATCCATCGTTAAAGTGATAGTCACAAACATCAGCAGTCTTATTCTGCTGAATATGTTGATTATTGTTTCCGGTCTGCTCACAGGACTGTATCTCAGCCAGCGTATGACTAAACCCATCAGTGATTATTCCAAACTGCACGAGGAGAACAGGCAGAAGCACGAGACACGTATGGAAAACCTTTCGTTCGGACTTGCGCAGGAGCTTGCGGAACCGATAGACGAGATAAACCGCATAGTGGACAGCCTTGAAAGGCAGGGATACCGCCACGCGGACATAATGTCCATCCGCAATGAAACGTTTAAACTCGGGGAGCGGATCGGGGAGTTTGTGGAATACTCTCTTCCTGTCAGGATAACTGCTTCAAACGTCACACTGGCTGAACTTGGCGACTGCATCCGCCGCAAAGCGTCCAGATATATACAAAAAAACCTCATTACTGCAGTACATTATACCGAAGACGTTAAAGTGAATGTGGACAGGTCGAAGATATGCAAGATAGTGACGGTTCTTCTCAGCAATTCCCTTGATGCGGGCGCAAAAAACGCTGTGATACATCTGAATGTTGTGAAAAAGGGAATCGAGCTGATATACAACGACGACGGAAAGGGTTTCGGCGACGCCGATATGGACAAGATATTCCAGCCGTATTATACGACCAAAGCCGACGGCTCCGGTCTTGGGCTTGCCGTGTGCGCCGCGATAGCCGAGGCTATGACCGCGGAGATAACTGTATCCGACGGGGAAGAGGGCGGAGCGAGGTTCCGCATAGTCATCCCCTGTGAAGTCAATGACTTAGCCTGACCGCGTTAACTATATTTTCAAAATCCTGCGACTTGAGGCACAGAGCTTTTTTGAACTCTATCCTGTTTTCGTCTATTTTGTAACGGATGCCTCTGTATCTGTCGCGCAGGAGGTTTTCTGTCCGCTCAACTCTGTCCATACGTTCGGAATCTATAGGCAGGGTTAGCCTTGTCACCTTGCATGATTCGTCGTGAAAATCTATGCCTAAAGTTTTAACTTTTTCCAGTGTAAAGCTTTTTCCCAAACAAAGGTCGCGCAGCGGGGAAACTGCGCCTGTTTCTGCCAGAGCCCGGAAACCCGGTCTGTTTTTTGGGTCGTCGTCAATATTCGTGCCGTCAAAAATAACGTCGGCTCCTGCGTATTCAGCAATTTTTGCCAGCACTGCTTTTTTACAGTGGTAGCACCTGTCGGGTGTGTTTTCGTAAAACACAGAGGGCATCTCAGCAGGTGCTGTGATATGTTCAACACCAAGCTTAGCGGCTATCTCCGCCGCTTTCTCTATTTCGTATTCAAAGACGTGTCCGCCGATGCATGTGAAAGCCTTAACGTTTTCCGCGCCCATGTTCTCTGCCGCCAGCATGAGAACCGCGGCACTGTCTGCGCCGCCGCTTAGAGCGACGTATGCCTTTTTGAACTTATTAAAATACGCTTGCAATTAATCCTCCGCCGATAACGACATCATCTTTATAAATGCACGCAACCTGTCCCGGCGTCGGTGCGAACTCCGGCGTGTCGAATAAGACAGTTGCCGTGTTTGACGGCTGTATTTCAACCATGCATCCCACCGGTTCCATTCTGTAGCGGATTTTGACCTCTGCGGAAAAAATCCTGTCGTGGTCGGCAGGGTATTCCATATCGGTGAGTTTCACGCCTCTTCCGGTCACTTCGTCCTTGTCGGAAAGCACTATATCTCCGGTTTTAGGGTCTATGGATTTAACGAAGAGCGGCTCGTGATAACCAATCTCCAGTCCGCGTCTTTGACCAACGGTGTAATAGATAATGCCTTTATGTTCTTTAAGTTTTTGTCCGTCTTTGATAAACCATCCCTTTCTGATTGTGGACGGATCTACATGTTTTTCAAGAAAATCGCCGTAATCGCCGCCCATGAGGAAGCAGATATCCTGACTCTCCTTTTTTTCCGCTACGGAAAGTCCAAGCTCCGCCGCTTTCGCCTTAACGTCTGCCTTTGCCATCTCGCCAAGCGGAAATTCCACCACGTCTATCTGGCACTGGCGAAGCAGTGAAAGGTAATAAGACTGGTCTTTGGTATGGTCGGTTCCCTTGGCAACGCGCAGGTTTTCGCCGTACATAACTTTTCTTGCGTAGTGTCCTGTGGCTATTTTTTCGGAGCAGGTGGATTTCATCTCACGGAACAGGTAGTTGAGCTTTGCGTTCCTGTTGCACCATGCGCAGGGGTTAGGTGTTTTGCCCAGCTTGTAGGTTCTTACGAAATAGGAGATAACGTCCTCTTTAAAGAACTGGGTATAGTCCGCCGCATACCACGGCACGCCAAGTTCTTTCGCCGCTTTTTCGCCGTCGGCAAGAGCCTGTTCCTGTCCTTCAAAAAACTTTATTGTAACGCCCTGAACGTCGTATCCCTGTTCTTTCATAATATGGGCTGTGAGTGTGCTGTCAACTCCGCCGCTCATGGCGACCAGAACTTTCGTTTTCAATTGATGCTCCGTTTTTGATGTATGGTTTAACATAGTTCAGGTGAGGGCATTTTTCAACAGCGGATGTTTGACTTATTTCTATTTTATAGTATGTTAATGAGATTGGGGGCATATGGAATGATAAAAGTTGTATTCTTTGATTTTGGCGGAGTTATGGCGGATGAGGGCTGGGTTAACGGTTTAACAGACATAGCCAATCACCATGGCTTTTCACCGGATAAATTTTTTGACGACGCCTGCGACGTCCTGTGGAGCACAGGCTATATGTACGGACGTGCAGACGAGGCAACCTTTTGGCTCAGGCTGGGCGAAAGGTATGAGTTTAATATGTCGGTGGACGAGATGCGCAATGTCATTTTCGGCAGATTCACAATGCGTCCGAAGGTGCTTGAATTCATAAAGCGGGTTGCCGCTGCCGGATACCGCACGGCGATACTCAGCGATCAGACCAACTGGCTTGAGGAGTTCGACGACAGGTTCGACTTTTTCAGACTGTTCGAGCGGGTTTTTAATTCATACAGCCTCGGCACGGGAAAGAAATTTCCCGAAGTTTTTCCGCTGGTATGCAAAGAGATGGGCATTGAGCCGCAGGAGGCTCTTTTCGTTGACGACAACGAAGGGCATATAGGAAGGGCTAAGGTCTGCGGACTGAACACCGTGTTATTTACTGACCCCGACAGGGGGATTGAGGAGATAAAAAAACTGATTAACGTTTAAGGAGGATATGCATGTTTAAACCGGATAAGCAGACCACGGCATTGGTTGTCATCGACATTCAGGAAAGACTTGTCAAGGCGATGGATGAGGAAGTTCTCAGAAAAATAACAGACAACACCGCAAGGCTCATCAAGGGTGCAAAAGTTCTGGGTATAAAAACTCTGGTCACCCAGCAGTATACCAAAGGGCTTGGCGCAACCATCCCCGAGCTTGCGGAACATCTGAACTGCGAAGCCATAGAGAAGACCTCCTTCTCATGCTGCGGCGAGCTGAGTTTCATTGATCAGCTTAAAACGGCCGGAGTTGATACTGTGGTTCTGTGCGGCATGGAGACCCACGTCTGTGTTTTGCAAACTGCTCTGGATCTGCTTCAGGCAGGTTACAAAGTGCATGTGGCGGCTGACGCCGCATGTTCGCGGGCAAAATTCAACTGGAAGACTGCGCTTAGGTATATGGAAAAGGCGGGCGCAGTTATAACCGTGACCGAGACAGTGCTTTTCCAGCTTGTAGGCGGCGCCGGACGGGACGGTTTTAAAGAGATATCAGGACTTGTGAAATAGATTTTGGACGGGCAGAGGCGCAGAAACCTCTGCCCGTTTTGCGTGTCAGTTAGGTTTAACTTCCGTTTGTACGGGTTGTTGAGTTGTCTGTTCTGTCTTTGCGGAGTCAGCTTTTGCGTCGGGTTTAACTTCTGTCGTTGTTTCCTGTTTAACTGTTGTGTCAGATTGTGCTGAGTCGTCT
This sequence comes from Deferribacterales bacterium, assembly GCA_050251945.1. GTDB lineage: Bacteria > Chrysiogenota > Deferribacteres > Deferribacterales > Geovibrionaceae > Seleniivibrio. Next base: position 29,964 of record JBFWLW010000005.1, read on the forward strand.
GCTGCGAATGCAGAAACGGATGCAAGCATAAGAGCCGCTGCGAATACGAATGTGATAAGTTTTTTCATTGATCTTTCTCCTTATTGTTGATTGCTGTCTTTATCAAAGCAGATTGCGTGCCACATTTTAAATTTCAGATAAAACATTTATAAATAAGTCTATTTGGTTTGGTGCTCACCGTGCTTTCATAAAGCCGTATTGTATGGATTTTCATCCACTGTTTCGGGAATCTTTTGTTATCAAGCGGTTAAAATGCAGGGATTTTCCTACACCGAAAACTGATGCAAAAAACGTAAATTGCTTTATCTATGTGATGCTTATTTTTCATGTTGCGTATTGAATGTAGTTAATACAGGTGCTAAACTGCATTTATGAAACTGAATGGAATATTTGCGCGTCTAATAATTACAAATTTCATTCCGCTGGTCTTTCTTTCGATGTTTATGTCGTTCATTTTCTTTAAGATACAGAAACTTGACCGCCTGATGAAACAGGTTACGCTGGTTGAGATACCTGTGATTGAGAAAACGGACAGACTGAGCGGCACCATCCTGCGTCAGATAGAATTCAGAGAAAAATACATCATTTCCATGGATAAGGACTTCCTGCGTCAGTACGAAGAATATACCGGTTCGTTCCGCAAAATGCTTGCGGAGCTGGACGCTGTTGCGGCAGGCGAGCGCAAACAGCAGGCGCTTGCAAAGCTCAGGACTGCTTATGATGAATATTCCCATGCGGAGGCGGTTTATATAAGAGACGGCGGGAAGGGATCGTATGTGCCGTCAGTAAACAGCGTTTCCGGGGCGCTTGAAGAGCTGAGGGGTGTTGCCGCCTCAAAGCGTGAAAAGGCGCTGAAAACGTCAGGCAGGCTCGTTGAGCAGGTAAGAACAGAGATCTTCTTATTTATCGTAACGGGCGGGGTTCTCATAGTCTGCCTTGCCTATCTGAACACCAGAAGCATAGCGCTTCCAATCAGAAAACTGAGTGAAAATACCCGCAGGGTTGCCAAAGGCACATACCCTGACCATATCGGTACGGGCGGTCCGTCCGAGATACGCAGGCTGTCGGAGGATTTCGGCACGATGGTGCGCCGCCTGAAAGAGAGCGACGAACTGCGGACAGAGTTCATCGGAAACGTTTCACATGAACTGCGTACGCCACTCACATCTATATACGAGGCTTCCTCAATGCTTAAAGAGGATTATTTTATTAACGACAGAGAGAGTTCCGAAAAACTGCTGAACATCATAGAAACCGAAAGCAAACGGATGATAAATTCCGTCAGCAATATATTGGAGATCACAAGGCTGGACATAGAGCAGGATTCATACATCATTGCACCTGTGGACATCGGGCGTGCAGCCGTCTCATCCATAGAGAAAACAGCGCCCATAGCGGCGGGGCGGGGAATTTCGGTGGTTTCCGATATAAGACCCGGCGAGATGGTCTATGCCGATGGGGAGAAGCTTTCTCTGGTATTTATGAACCTTATAGGAAACGCGCTGAAATATTCCGGCGACGGCTCTTTTGTTAAGGTTACGGCTGAGCGCAAAGACTCATTGCTGACCGTCTGCGTTTCGGACAACGGAACGGGGATAGATGCTGAAGAGCTTTCGCTGATATTTGAACGATACAGGCAGGGGAGCAACCGTTCCGCTGAGTATAAAGGCACCGGTCTGGGGCTTGCCATATGCAGGAAGATAATAGAAAAACATGGAGGCACGATATGGGCGGAAAGTCAGAAGGGCTGCGGAAGCAGATTTTTCTTTACGCTGCGCTGTGCCTGACGTTTGTCTGCTGCGGATGCGCCTTCACCGGGGCAGGGGACGGCGGCTTCGCGGGGCATTACGGCAAAGCGGAGTGCACACAGGCATACGACGCTCTTGAAACATTGAAAAGAGCTTTGAACGACCGCGATCTGTTCGGCTATGTCATTCTGTTCTCGGACAAAGACTGCGGCTGTTTCGACGAAGAACTGGCGGCGGCTTATTACGGCAGGATGAAAAACATCTATCCCGACAGTCAGTATACCGCATATGCCGGACACATAATGAACCTCTTTGAAAAAGGCGTGAATGAAGAAAAAAAGAACTCCGAACTGACGGACGCCCTTGAGCTGGGACGGAAAAAACTGCAGGAAACAGAAGTCCAGAATAAAAAACTGACGGAATCTCTGAAAACGTCGGAAGAGGACAATAAAAAAATTTCTGAAGAAAATAAAGAACTAAACGAACGTATAAGAGCTCTTAACAAAGAAAACGAGAGTATCAGAAATCAGCTTGAGAAGATGAAAGAAGTTGATATGAAGATAGGCGGGAAAATAATTGGAAAATAGCAATCCGAAAGTGCTTATAGTTGATGACGACAGAAGCCTGCTCGAAATATTGCGGATGAGGTTCGGCAGCAGCGGATACACTCCTTTTGCCGCGGGCAGCAGTGCCGAAGCGATTGAGCTGGTCAGAAACGATATATTCGACGCAGCCGTCTTTGACATGCGCATCGACGGAAGAACAGGACTGGAACTTATGCGCGAAATAAGAAATCTGGACTGGGGGCTGCCTGTTATTTTTCTCACCGCATACGGAACTATCGGCGACGCCGTGCAGGCTATGCAGGAGGGCGCATTCAGCTATCTGACCAAGCCTTTCAATCATAAGGAACTGATGGTCAAGGTAGATAACGCCGTAAGCCAGAACGCATCATCACGCAGGCTGCTCAGGGCGGGAGCGGGTGAAAATCATTCTGTAATGGCGGAGACCATAATAGGTGTTTCGGAAAAGACGAAAACCCTTCGGGAGCGTATTGCAATTGCCGCCGAGAGCGACGCGAGCGTCTTTATATACGGTGAAAGCGGCACAGGAAAGGAACTTGCCGCCAGAATGCTGCACGAATCGGGCAGCAGAAAAAATGCTCCTTTCGTGGCGGTCAATTCGTCAGCAATTCCCGAAACACTCATAGAAAGTGAGCTTTTCGGGTATGAAAAGGGTGCTTTTACAGGTGCCGACAGGAAAAAGAAAGGTTTCTTTGAACAGGCGCAGAACGGAACGATCTTCCTCGACGAGATATCCGAGATGCCTTTTTCGATGCAGACAAAACTTCTGCGGGTTCTTGAAAACAGAGAGGTTTCCCCTTTGGGCAGTGAAAGAACAGTCAAACTTGATTTCAGGCTGGTTTCGGCATCGAATAAGGATCTTCTGGCGCTGATAGACAAAAAAGAGTTTCGCGCCGACCTTTTTTACAGGATACATGTCGTTCAGATAGAACTTCCGCCACTGCGCGACCGCAAAGAGGATATTCCTCTGCTCAGCTGGCATTTCATAAATAAGTATGCCGGTCGGTATGGACGCGCCGCGCGTTCACTTTCACAGGATGCTCTTGAAAAGCTTATGAATTATGACTGGGCGGGGAACATACGCGAGCTTGAAAACGTTATCGAGTGTGCGGTGGTGCTTGCTCCGAAAGATATCATAAAGGCGGACATGATACGGTTTGCGCAGAATCCGGATAAACATGCACAGGTATACCGGGAAGCGAAAAAACAGTTCGAGGAAGTTTTTCTGCGTCAGCTCATGGGAAAAACAAAGGGGAATGTAAGCAAAGCGTCAAAGCTTTCGGATATATACAGAGCCGATCTGTACGATCTTCTCAAAAAACATTCTATCAATCCTGCCGATTTCAGATAAAAAAAGCGGAGCTTTCGCTCCGCTTCAGACTGATGACAAACTGGATTTTACGTTCCGATCTCCCCCTTTAGAAAAGGGGGATTAAGGGGGATTTTGATTAAACATCAATCAAATCCACCCCAACCCTCCTTTTGCTAAAGGATGGAGAAAAATGGAAATTATGACAAAGTTGAAAAAGACGAGATCGCTTTGTCGCTACTCTTCTCGCGAAGACGTAAGTTACTGTCATTGCGAGGAAGCCGCAGGCTGACGCGGCAATCTCATTGATTTTAACCGGTTTATTAATAACCTGAGCGGAGCTTTCGCTCCGCCTTGGTTGTTATTTCTGCCAGCCTTCCGGATTGTTTTTGTAGTAATCTTTCATTTTTTCAGGATCAGGAGTCATAACTTCTTTGCCGGGTGTCCAGCCTGCGGGACAAACTTCGCCGTGTTTTGCAACGAACTGAAGTGCGTCAACGTTTCTGAGAATTTCAGTTACGTTTCTGCCGATGCTGTTGCTGTGGATCAGTTCAAACTGAACGTTGCCTTCGGGGTCGATGATGAATGTGGCGCGCAGAGCCATGCCGCCTTCAAGAAGAACGCCGTAGTCTGTTGCGATGGCTTTTGTGAAATCAGCAACAAGGGGATATGCGATGTCGCCGAGACCGCCCTCTTTTCTGGGAGTGTTTATCCATGCAAGGTGGCTGAATTTGCTGTCGGTGGAAACGCCTATAATCTGGGTATTTCTTTTTGTAAATTCTGCGTTTGCATCAGAGAGCGATGTGATCTCTGTGGGGCATACGAATGTGAAGTCCATGGGATAGAAGAAAAGAACTACCCATTTGCCTTTGTAGTCTTCAAGGCTTACATTTTTGAATTCTTTGTTGAGAACTGCTGCTTCAGAAAAAGCGGGTGCTTGTTTTGTTACAAGGCTCATTGTAATTTCCTCCGTTAATTTTGAGTTAGTGATAATTTTTATTAACAATATTCTTTTTTTTCGGAGTTGTCAATATAAAAATGAGATTAAAACTGTCTCTTTAATGTCAGATAATTATAGTTCCTTCTGATACGTCACGATTTCCTCTTCGTCGAAGAAGAACATGAATCTGTTTAAAGATGAACGTTTTATAAGTTTGCCATCTGGCAGAAGCTGATAGACTGACTGCATATTTATGTTCATCGAATCACTGCGTCCCCGTTCAAACACCCAGTTTTTAAGAACGATGGAATCGCCAGCGCGGGTGAGCGAACAACTACTTATGTCGTTGATATCTACACAGGAATAACTGCCGTCGGTTTTTTGCATGAATCTGTAGGTATTTTTTGTCTGCGCTCCGGCGTTGTCAACCGTGGTCTCCTGCATGAAGATTGCGCCGTTTTCGGAATATGCCTTAAGGGTGGATTTAAACGTATATTTGGCGTTGCCGAAGATGTCAACCCGCATGCCGTTTCCTTCATATACGCCGTCGAAAACGCTTTCAGGTGTTGCGTATGCGCCCGCCTGCATCGTCCCTTCCGCTGTCAGCGCAGTGACACAGCCTGTGAGCAGAGACATCATTGCCATCAATATAATAATATGTTTCATGAGCTGATTATATTACTGCCGCGGCGGAAGTCAAAAGGAAATTAAAAGATGATGGGCTTCTGTCTTGAGTTCCTGACCTCTTCTAGATGGCTGTCCCAGACAAGTTTGCTGATCACATTCTCGTTGCGCAAGGAAAGTTTATGGAATTTAACGCCTGCAATGCTGTCCGTAACCCACATTACCACGCCTTCCAGAGGCTGCAGTTCATGTTTTGTACTCATGAAATATACGTCCTCGCAGGTGAGACATGCCTGTTTTGTGAGGCAGTTTTTGGTGCGCATCTCAACTATATCGCCTATTTTCAATATGTTTTTCTGACCGAAGCAGATACCGCCCGCACTGATATCCAGCGATTTTGTGCGGAAGCAGATGTTTGCCGTTTCGGATTCAGGCGCTCCGCGTCTTCTCACGCTTGTGACGCAAAGGTCAAGAGTGACTCTGACCCTCATGTGTTCGCGTCTGTTAACTACTTTTTCTGGTAGGAATGTCATGTTATCTCCTCTATCATTATCATCGTCATTTCGTTTGATAAATCAAGGGAAAAATAACTTGAGAATGTTATTATATATGAAGCTTTTTCACATAATCCGAAATAATCTGTTTATGGTCAAATGCTATATTCACGGGAAGTTCCGTAAACTTAAAGAACACTGCATTTTTTGCGTCGTCACCCGCTTTGGGAGTCTGCGCGGAATCTGTGTAATACACAGCGGTCGCGGTATGTCCTCTTTTATCTCTTTTCGGATCGGAATAGATGCCGAGCAGTTCTATTTTGTCGGCTTTGATACCTGTTTCTTCAAAAAGTTCGCGGACGGCAGCGTCTTCAACTTTTTCGCCGTAGTCGACAAATCCTCCGGGGATCGCCCAGCCGAGAGGCTCGTTAATCCGTTCGATAAGCAGGATGGAGTCACCGTTTCGGACTATTACATCCGCAGTAAGTTTCGGAGTGTAAAGGTAGTGACCGCCGTATTTGAACTGAACGCTTCTGAACACGGTTTCGCAGTAGGGTGCGGATAGTCCGTGTTTTTCAAGTGTTCTTATGACTGGACCAAGGATTCCGTCTATCTCCGGATTTTTAAGCCTTTCTATGTCCTGAAGCATGCTCGTTTTGTATTTTTCAAGCTGATCGCTGTACTTTATCTTCTGACGCCATTCCTGTTCGGTAATGGTGACGCCATCAAGCTTTGCCGCGGCGACCGTCTCTTTTACCATCTTTTCGATTAGCTCGAAAATGAGCGGATTTCTCATCATCGGACCGCATGTGCTTTCAAGAAGCGCTGAAAGCGGGTTATAAGCCACGTTCCAGACCAGTTTGCTCCAAAGAGTGTGCCTTATGTCGGGAGAGATGTTTGAAAGTACTTCGCTCTTGTCGAATATCTCCTTTATGGGCTGTTCAAATCGTTTCGCACCTTCCGACCATGCGCCGAAGATGCATTCGCCCGTGCTTGTGTGGTTAACGGTTCCGGCAGGCTCAATCCACAGACCGACAAACAGACTTGCGCCGACGGTTCTGTCCGCCCCGAAATGCTCCGCCAGAACGTTCGGGTTTTCCACGCCGTTCTGGAAAGACACGATGCATCCGTCATCCGCGAGATTGTCCTTTAACTGTCTGCACGTTTCCCCGGTATCCTGCGATTTGACGCAGAGGATTATCATGCCGTATCTGCCGCTTGCCTGAGCCACGGCTTTAACAGGGATTACAGGTTCGCCGTGTTTCCAGCTTTTCATTTTCAGAACGCCTGTTTCCTGCATGGCTTTCAGGTGTCTGCCCCTTGCCATGAGTTCAACGTCGTAGCCTGCCTTTGACATCAGCCCGCCGTAAAAGCTGCCGATGGCTCCGGCTCCTGCAATGAGTATTCTTTTATTTGAGAACAATTTGAAACTCCGTAGATTAGAATGAGACCGCCGCGCCGCATCATTTTCCGTATGCGGCGCTGACAGCCGTTAAATTTCTTACTTAAATACTATTTCAGCCTCTGAAAGTTTTGCTTTCAGGTTTTTCCGTCTGCCGAATTTGCTGTTGAGCAGAAGCTCGCTCAGCGGGTCTTCTATGAGCGACTGGAGCATCCTTCTTATGGGTCGTGCGCCGTATGTGAAGTCATAGTCAGAGTTTAAGATATGCTCTTTAACTTCGTCGTCTATCTCGATGGACTTGCCGATGTCTGCGAGACGTCTGTTAAGTTCGTTCACCTGAAGGTCGATGATCTTGAACAGCTCCTGTTTGCCCAGCGGTTTGAACACGATGACGTTGTCCACCCTGTTGATGAATTCGGGCGGGAACTGGTCTTTCAGTTCGCGGTTTGCGTTTGAGCTGAAAGCGCCGTAGTCTATGGTGTTCAGTTTTCCGGCAGTTTCAAAGCCCATGGATTTCTTGTTAAGGCTGAGTTTCGTGCCGAGGTTGGACGTCATTATCACTATAGTGTTCTTGAAGTTGACCTTATGTCCGAGACTGTCGGATATGTGTCCGTCGTCAAGTATTTGCAGAAGCACGTTGAGAACTTCAGGGTGCGCCTTCTCTATCTCGTCGAAAAGTACGACGCTGTAAGGTTTTCTGCGCACAAGCTCCGTAAGTTTTCCGCCCTCTTCATATCCGACGTACCCGGGGGGGGCGCCGATAAGTTTGGAGGCGTTGAACCTCTCCATATATTCACTCATGTCGATGCGGACAAGGGCTGATTCGGAACCGAATACTATTTCCGCGAGTTTTTTCGCGACTTCGGTTTTCCCGACCCCTGTGGGTCCCATAAATATGAATGAGCCAAGCGGTCTGTTTGGGTTTGACAGCCCTGCGAAGCTTCGTTTCACGGCTTTTGCCAGCGCGTTCACCGCCTCGTCCTGTCCTATGACGTGTTTCTTTATCTCTGTGTCAATTTTGGATATCCGCGTCAGATCGTCCTGCTGGAGTTTCTGTACGGGGATTCCGGTCATATGAGCAACAACCTCGCTGACATTCTCCACATGAAGCGTCGGCCAGTTGTCGTCAAGTTCTTTTACCCAGCTTTTTTCCATTTCAGCGGCTTTTTTGGAGAAACGCTCAACATCCTTTGAAAATCTCTGGATATCGTCGTAATCCGAAGCCTTGAGCTTCTCGTCGCGTGTGGTTCTCGCCTCGTTCAGCTTCGCCTTGAGTTTAAGCAGAGCTTCCGGCACCTGACGCACAGCGAGTTTCAGTCTTGAGCAGGCTTCATCCAGAACGTCGATGCTCTTGTCGGGCTGGAACTTGTCGGTGATGTACCTGTCCGTGAGCCTTGCTATCTCTTCCAGAACCTCGTGGCTGATGAGAACCTTGTGGAAGTCCTCGTAATATCGCTTGATGCCCGCGAGTATCTCGACCGTAGCTATAACGGAGGGCTGTTCCACGGGGATGGTCTGGAATCTTCTGTTGAGCGCGCCGTCCTTTTCAAAGTTCTTGCGGAACTCGCTGAGGGTGGTTGCGCCTATACACTGGAAAACACCCCTTGCAAGGGCAGGTTTCAGCATGTTCGACGCGTCGATGGAACCTTCCGCGGCTCCCGCGCCGACCATGGTGTGTATCTCGTCGATGAAGATTATGATATTGCCGTCCGTCTCTATCTCTTTGATGAGGTTCTTCATCCGCTCTTCAAACTGACCGCGGTACTTCGTACCGGCGACCACGTTGCCAAGCTCAAGAGATATCAGTCTCTTATTGCGCAAAAAGTCCGGTATGTCGTCGGAGATCATGCGCAGTGCAAGCCCCTCGACTATTGCTGTTTTGCCGACCCCGGGTTCGCCGATGATAACGGCGTTGTTCTTGATGCGTCTTCCGAGTATCTGGATAAGTCTTTCTATCTCTTTTCCGCGCCCGATAACAGGGTCAAGTTTGCCCTCTCTCGCCTGCGCGGTCATGTCTCTGCCGAACTCGTCTATGGTGGGAGTCGCCGCCTGTCCCTGCTTTTTGCTGTAGGTGCGGATAAGTCCCGCTATCTCGTCGCGCAGGGGGAGCAGTTCAAAGCCCAGCTTTGAAAGGAGCATGGATGCCTTTCCCTTCTTCTCTTTCAGAAGACCGAGAAGGATATGCTCGGTGTTGACATATTTTGTGTTAAGAATCTTCGCCTCGTCCACTGCATAGTCCAGAACATTCTTGCCGGCGGGGCTGAACGGGAGACTCCCTTTTATCATAAGGTTGTGTCCCTTTTCGCTGACGCTTTTAACATCGTTCATCAGCATTGTGACGTCTATGCCCCGTTTGGTGAATATTTCGGCTGCTATGCCGGAACGTTCGCGCAGAAGTCCCATAAGGATATGCTCTGTGTCGATGGACGACTGCATAAGCCTTTCGGAAGCTTCTCTTGCAAACAGGATCACGCGTCTGGCTCTGTCGGTAAATAATTCAAACATATAAGTATCCCTTAATAAGATAAATCTATTATATTGCCTGCGGGTATGGTTTATCAAGGACAATCTCAATAATCATGAATATATAACCCGACAGAAATACTCGCAATAAGAATTGAGTTGACACAAGTGTGCGTAATCATAATAATATTTTAAGTAGCTCATATAAGGAGTGTTTTATGAATCAAAAAAACCTTTTCGCAGTTACGCTTATCGCGGCGGACAGACCCGGGATAGTCGCGGCGGTGTCTAAAATATTCTACGAAAACAGCTTTAACATAGAGGATTCCAGCTCTACTCTTTTGCAGGGTTTTTTCTCCGCAATATTTATCGTCAGCAAAGACGGAGTTGATGCGGACGGCGTAAAAAAAATGTTCGCTTCACTTGAAAAGACCATGAATATAGACTTTCATGTGCAGGCTATGAGCGAAGCAGGGGTCAAACCCATCGGCGAACATTTCATAATCTCCGTTTACGGTTCCGACAAACCCGGCATCGTGAACAAAGTTGCCGAATACCTCGCAAACAGAGAGATAAACATCCTCGACCTGCAGACAAAGGTCGCAGGTTCGGAAAAAAGCCCCATATACCTTATGGTGCTTGAGGTTATCATCGATCCCAAAATGATGGGTACAGGCTGGGAAGACGACCTGAAAAAAATATCCAGAGATATGGGTACCGACGTAAACATCAGACAGATAGAAACATACGAGTTTTAACATATGGCAGTCAGAGAAGTATTGAAATATCCGGATCCCCGTCTGAAGGAGATCGCAGACGACGTCGTTGAGATAAACGATTATATAAAGCAGGTCATCACAGACCTTTCAGACACAATGGAAGCCGCAGGACACTCCACAGGCATAGCCGCAACGCAGATAGGCGAGAACGTGCGCATAGTTGTTGCGGATGCTTCAAAGAATGCAAAGTGCGAGGTTAACCACGGCAGACTTGTTCTGATCAATCCGGAGGTTATCCAGTGGGAGGGCATGATACAGTTCCGCGAGGGCTGTATGAGCGTGCCGGACTACACTGGAAACGTTAACCGCGCCAAGAAGATACTTCTGCGGTATCAGGATGAGAATCTTGAGCAGAAGGTCATTGAGGCGGAGGATTTCGAGGCGGTGCTTTTACAGCATGAGACAGACCACCTCGACGGTACGCTGTTCCTCGACAGGGTCATATCCAAACGTACCGACCTGTTCCGCAGAAAGAAATTCAAATAGGTTATTCAGCGCTCAGCTCATAAGCGACCTGTTCCTTTGCCTGCGGCTGAACGTTTTTCTGTCCGCCGTTAACAGCGAACAGTATAAGAAATCCGAAGAATATCACAGCGGTTATGTGTATTGCATATCTGTCCATATTTTCCTCCTACAGGTCTAATATAAAACAGGCAAGCGACAACTGCTGTCGTTTGCATGCGAAAAATTATACGTCTCTGCAAGGAATGAAATGACGAAGCAGTCTTAACGGTTCAGATCGCTTTGGGCTGAGCCTCGCGAAGACAAAAAGAGAGTGTCTCTGCGAGGAATGAAATGGCGGAGCAGTCTTAACGGTTTAGATCGCTTCAGGTTAAGCCCTCGCGAAGACAAAAAGAGAACGTCTCTGCGGGGAATGAAATGGCGAAGCAGTCTTAACGGTTCAGATCGCTTCGGGCAAAGCCTCGCGAAGACAAAAAGAGAACGTCTCTGCGGGGAATAAAATGACGAAGCAGTCTTAACGGTTCAGATCGCTTCGGGCTGAGCCTCGCGAAGACAAAATGAGAATGTCTCTGCGGGGAATGAAATGACGAAGCAGTCTTAACAGTTTAGATCGCTTCGGGCTGAGCCCTCGCGAAGACAAAAAGAGAGTGTCTCTGCGAGGAATGAAATGACGAAGCAGTCTTAACAGTTTAGATCGCTTCGGGCTGAGCCTCGCGAAGACAAAAAGAGAGTGTCTCTGCGGGGAATGAAATGGCGAAACAGTCTTAACGGTTCAGATCGCTTCGGGCTGAGCCCTCGCGAAGACAAAAAGAGAGTGTCTCTGCGAGGAATGAAATGACGAAGCAGTCTTAACATTTTAGATCGCTTCGGGCTGAGCCCTCGCGAAGACAAAAAGAGAACGTCTCTGCGAGGAATGAAATGACGAAGCAGTCTCAATTCAATGGCGACAATATGTGTCGCCGTGGTATACTTTCCCATGAATAAACTTTATGTAGCTCTGAATCTGATAAGACTTCTCAACGAGAACAGAACTGTGACATCCGTTCTGGTGGCGGAGGATATGGGTATCAGCCTGCGCACGGCACAGCGGTACCTGTTGGAAATGAGCCACCTGCCGGGGGTCTGCTATGACGATTCCCGCCACTGCTGGTATATGACGGAGAAATACGGACTTTCCGAAAGCTATCTGAAACAGGATGAACTTGCCGTTCTGTCGGGGCTTTTCGATTATGCCGAGAACATTCTGAACAACGATTTTTCGCCGGTTCTGCGGAAGATAAAAAAGAAAGTAATCTCCGCATCAAACAGGGAGAGGGTCGTTCGTTTTCTGAAACAGGATTCAATAGAATTCGAGAAGATAGCCGATATTTTCGCTGAAATTGAAGTTTTTATCATGAACCGTCAGGAGATATCTTTTCTGTACAGCAAAAACGGCAAAAGCTACACGATACAGCCCTACAGGATAATTTACGGCGACGGGTTCTGGTATCTGGCGGGTGGAAAGGGCGGCGAACTGCGCAAATTCAGCCTCGACCTGATAACTGAAATCAAACCAACCGGAAAACTTTACGACAAGGTGCCGGAAGGACTGGACACCGCCATTGACGAGGCTAAGAGCATCTTTTTCGATTCGGGTCAGAAAGTTACCGTTGAGTGCGTGATGAACCATCCTATGTCCGATTACCTGCGGCGTAAGCGTTTCTTCCCTCATCAGCAGATACTGGAGGAGAATGACGATATGAGTTTGCGTTTCAGTTTTAAGGTTGCCTCTCCGCTGGAATGTACAAAACTGTGCCTCGACTGGCTCCCGCACATCAAGGTATTATCACCGGATTCAATGCGCGATTATCTGATCGGAGTTTTGAAAGATTCTCTTGATTCTTATCATCTCTGACAGCGCAAAATTTTATATTTGATTTTTGTCTGTGTAGCCGAAACCCTCTCCCAGTCAGTAAAGTTTATCTTAAGCACTGTAATTTCTCAAGACAATCATAATAATAAATAAAAAAAATTAAGATTTTTTCTCTGTTTATTCAGTAAGCCATTGTTCAATATTAAACTGTGGTTTTATACGATAAAATTTACCTTATTATCAGTTTATTAGTTTAACAATAAATTCAAAAACAATCGGTTCTCTCATTGTTAAAAAGCGTTATTATCAAACAGTAGTTATAGGATTTAAAGAGTCTTTTAATCTTGACGCGTGTATTTTGAGTGGTACTCTTGGGGCATGTATTTCATGTTAATTTTGTTAACGGAGGTTTTTTAATGGATGCAATAGCTCTGTCAAGACTTCAGTTTGCACTTACGGCAGGTTTCCACTGGATTTTCGTCCCTCTTACTCTGGGACTGATAATTCTTACTGCCTTTATGGAAACAATGTATGTGCGGACCGGAAACACACTTTATCTCAGAATGACTAAATTCTGGGGAAAATTGTTTCTCATCAACTTCGCAATAGGAGTTGTGACCGGTATAACCATGGAATTCCAGTTCGGAATGAACTGGGCGGAATACTCGAAATATGTGGGCGACATATTCGGGGCGCCACTGGCAATTGAGGCGACTGTGGCATTTTTTCTTGAGTCCACTTTTCTTGGAATCTGGATTTTCGGGTGGAAAAAGATAAGCAAAAAAGCTCACCTTTTTGCAGTCTGGATGGTGGCTCTCGGTTCAAACCTTTCTGCGCTGTGGATTCTCATAGCGAATGCATGGATGCAGCATCCTGTGGGGTATGTTCTTAATAACGGCAGGGCGGAGATGGTTGATTTCGGGGCGCTCATCTTCTCATCATCAGCGTGGGTGAAATTCTTCCATTCAATCTCTTCCGGCTGGGTTGTGGCGGCATTTTTCGTTATGGGAGTGTCCGCGTATCATATACTTAGAAAGAACGAAGTCGAATTCTTTAAAAAGAGTCTTAAATTCGGAGCTGTATTCGGGCTTGCGGCAACAATTTTCCTTGCTGTGCTGGGCGACAGTAGCGGTATCGACGTTGCGAAACACCAGCCTTCAAAATTTGCCGCAATGGAATCACTCTGGGAAACACAGAACGGTGCACCCTCGTATCTGTTTGCTGTTCCGGACAGCGCAAACGAGAGAAACTCAGTGGAGTTCATCCCTGTTCCGAAAATGGCAAGCTTTCTTGCGTTTCATGATGTTAACGCAGAGGTTAAAGGTCTGAAAGAGTATTCTTCCGATCTCAGACCGCCGGTTGGGCTGACATTCTTCAGTTTCCGTTTTATGATCTATCTTGGCGTAATTTTCATAGTTTTGTCCTGCATGGCTCTTTACTACTCGAAAAAGGACACTATTGAGAACAAAACACTGCTTTTGAAAATACTGCTTTATTCCATTCCGCTGCCGTATATTGCCGGACAGCTTGGCTGGATTGTTGCAGAGGTCGGCAGGCAGCCATGGATAGTATACGGGCTTATGAAAACGTCTGACGCGGTGTCCGTAAACCTTACACCCGCTCACGTTATCCTTTCCCTTGTGGGATTCGTTGGTTTTTACACACTGCTTGGCATAATAGATATTTTCCTGCTGGTGAAATATTCTAAAAAAGGACCCGAAAGGGCATAGGGAGGCGAAAATGGGACTTGAAACATTACAAATTATCTGGTTCGCCCTCTGGGGACTGCTCTGGGCTGTATATTTTATGCTGGACGGTTTTGATTTCGGTGCGGGCTATTTGATGCCGTTCCTTGCGAAATCCGATACGGATAAGCGCATTATAATAAACACACTGGGACCTGTATGGGACGGTAACGAGGTCTGGCTTATCACTGCCGGCGGCGCGACTTTTGCGGCGTTTCCCACTACATATGCATATATGTTCAGCTGGCTTTATCTGCCGCTTCTGCTCATACTTTTCTGTCTGATTTTCAGAGGGGTCGCCTTTGAGTTCAGAGGTAAAAAGGATTCTTACGGCTGGCAGAACGGATGGGACAAAGTTATTGCAGTGAGCAGTTTCCTTGCCGCGTTTCTGTTCGGTGTTGCGTTTGGCAATATTTTCAGAGGCATACCCATCAATATGGTTGACGGACAGTTTGTTTATGAAGGTAACTTTTTCCTTCTGCTGAATCCATACGCCATTCTTACTGGAATACTTTTCGTCCTTGTTTTTGCTTATCACGGAGCTCTGTGGCTTAACTGCAAAACGGAAGGGGAGCTTTCTGTGCGTGCGGCTAAAATGGCGAAAAAACTGTTCATTCCCCTTGTTGTTGTGGCAGTTCTCTTCCTTGCAATGACATATTTTTCAACGCATCTGTATGATAACTTCTTTAAAATGCCTGCATTTTTTGCCGTTATCTTTCTTTGCGTCGTTTCTCTGCTGGTTTCCGGTCTATTTAAAGGCGTTAAGGCGTTCGCGCTTTCATGTCTTGTGATCGTGCTTACGGTTTTTACGGGTATTATAGGGCTTTTCCCAAGTCTGATACCTTCAAGCATATCACCGGAATTTTCCCTCACTGCCTTCAATACTTCGTCCAGCCTCTACACGCTTAAAATAATGACAATCGTTGTTGCCATGTTTGTGCCTGTGGTGCTGGTATATCAGATATGGTCGTATTATATCTTCAGACACCCCGTAAAACCTGAAGATATAGCCGATCCCGACGTTGAGACCTACTGATTTGGATTGGGGGAGGTTTTGCCTCCCCCTAAAATTTTATCGGTTGACTAATCTGACGTGACGGTACTACTATAGCCCCATGACAGTCATTCTGCTGCTTATCGTGGGTTTTGTTACAGGTATAATAGGGGCGCTTCTGGGTATAGGCGGCGGTTCCATCATCGTTCCCGTTCTGGTTCTTTTTTTCAATGTCCCTATGCATTACGCTGTTGCGGCAGGGCTTATGACCATTGTCTCAACCAGCACTTCCGTTGTTCCTGTCAACATTATGAAGGGATTTGTAAACCTGCGTTTCAGCATCTTTCTTGAGACTCTCACAGTGCTTGCGGCTTTTGTCGGCGGGCTTATCGGCAACCATACGCCGGAACATCTGCTTGAAATCAGCTTTGGCGTGATACTCTTTCTCATTGCGCTTCTTTATGTCCGCGAGAGTTTTAAAAAATCCAATTCCATAACATATGAAACATCATACACCAACCGCTTTTCCGACTCTTATTACGATACTGAGAGGGGCGAAAATATAAAATATACCCCTGTGAAACTGCCTGTTGTTGCGCTTGTTTCCTCGTTTGCCGGTTTTGCATCCGGCTCGTTGGGAATCGGCGGCGGAGTTATTAAGGTTCCCGTTATGAACCTCGTTTCCAGACTGCCTATAAAAGTGTCCATCGCCACCAGCAACTATATGATCGGGCTGACGGCGGCTGCCGGAAGCATCCCGTATCTGATATACGGCAAATCATCCCCCGTTACATCCATTACGATGGTTCTGGGGGTAATTTTCGGTTCAAGGCTTGGCGCGTCAAAGTTTCAGAAGGTAACTGACAAAAGGCTCAGAATAATGTTTGCTGCTGTGCTTGCGATAATCGCAGTGCAGATGTTCTATAAGGGGATACAATGACGGACGAAGTCCTTAAACGGCGCATAGCAAAGATATATTCGTTCACCACAAAATCCAGCGTTATTCTTGCGTCCGCAGTTATCATCCTTTCGCTGGTCACTAAATATGTTTTTAAAACCGACGTTCCGCTTGACCACTACACAGCGCTGTTCACCGTATTTTTTCTCATAGCCACACCGTTCACGGGTATTCTCATCGCATTCCTGTTCTATCTCAGTGAGAAAAACAGAGCCATGACACTCTATTCAATTGCCATCATCTTTGTTCTCATCATCAGCATAGTTCTCAAAATGTCCTGATACCAACCATTACCGTGTTTATCGGAAAAAAATATTGCGAAATTACTAATTAGTAATATATTCATTCTCATAGGAGAGAAAAATGAGAATGAAACACACATACGGAGCAAAAGCTGATAGAGCGATGCGCACATGGATAGACATTGCCAGAGCTTTCACCGTCGTGCGCGCGAAAGAGAACTCTTTCATAGAGGCGAACGGGCTGACCATTCAGCAGTTCGGTGTTTTAGAGGCGCTTTATCACATGGGCGGGCTAACCGTGGGCGAACTGACCAAACTGGTACTCAGCACACCGGGCAACATGACCGTAGTGCTTAAAAATCTTAAACAAAAAGGACTTATTGATACAAGACATCCCGATACCGACAGGCGTGTGACCGTTGCGGCGATAACAGATGCGGGCAGCGCAGTCATGTCGAAAATATTTCCCGTTCATGCGAAGAACATGGAGGGATATTTCGAGTGCCTGCCGGACGAGGAACAGGAAACGCTTTCCGCCATCTTAAGGAAACTGAGGAAAGCAAACAGGAAAGGAGACTGATATGTCAATGAAGATATTTAGAGCGAAGGACAGAGGGCATGCGGATCACGGATGGCTGAAATCCGCTTTCAGCTACAGTTTTGCGGAATATTTCGACCCATCCAGAATGGGATTCGGTGTTCTGCGGGTTGTTAACGACGATATCATCGAACCGGCCATGGGTTTTCCCATGCACCCGCACAATAATATGGAGATAGTCACAATCGTGACGGAAGGAGCAGTTGCGCATAAAGACACGATGGGCAACGGAACAGTTATAAAAGCTGGCGAAGTGCAGAGGATGAGTGCCGGGAAAGGGCTTATGCATTCGGAATATAACCCTTCCGTAACTGAAACGCTGAAACTGTTCCAGATATGGATACGCACGCGCGACAAGGATATCGAGCCGGAGTATGATCAGCGCAATTTCGACCTTGAAAGCGAACGCGGAAAGCTTGTGACGCTGGTTTCAGGCGATGCGGCGGACGGGGGGCTTGTGTTCCGTCAGGACGCATGGGTACACAGAGGTTTGTTCAGTAAAGGTCAGGAGTTTGAATACAGTCTGCGCGGGAAAGGCAACGGAGTGTTCCTGATGCCTGTGGAAGGTGTTGTCACCATCGCAGGCGAAACGCTTAACAGGCGGGACGAGGCAACATTTACAGCTTATGACACCGTTAAGTTCAAGGCGGAAACAGATGCGGATGTCATTTTGATGGAAATACCGGATAAATAATCTGAGACGGCTCTTTCGAGCCGTCTCAGGTTGTTGACAAACTACAGATTCATACAAAACCATTAGACTGCTTCGGGCTAAAGCCCTCGCAGAGACAGGTTTTTCTTTCCGTCTTTGCGAGCGAAGCGAAGCAATCTAGTCTTTTCTCCTCTTTGTCATCAGTCTGAGACGGCTCGGAAGAGCCGTCTCTCTATATATCCATGGCTGCCGGCGGTAGAAACTGTCTGGCATATTTTATATGGACGCCGGATTCCAGCAGCAGGTGGTAAAGGTTTTCGTCGATATGACCGTCGCGCACCATAAATCCCATTATCTCAATAGCCCGGCTCAATGTTCCGGGACCTTTGTATGGTCTGTCCTCCGCAGTGAGTGCCTCGAAAATATCCGCGATTGCGATTATCCTTGCTTTCATAGGGATTTCGTCTCCCTTCATGTGATACGGATATCCGGTTCCGTTGAGCTTTTCGTGGTGCAGTCCTGCTATGTTTATGACATCGGACATGTTTTCCGGAAATTTTATTTCACGCAGCATCATGACGGTTTTAACGACGTGATCCTCGATAATCTGTCTTTCAGCGGCGGTAAGGGTGCCTCTGGCTATGGAGAGTTTTTCCATTTCATCGGCGTTCAGCAGGGGCATACTGCTTCTGTCTGCAAGTTTCACCTGAATACTGCTCAAATCCGACAGCCAGACTTTTACGCTTGCGTCAAGATACTCGCCGCCCTTGTTCAGGTTTTCCATTGTTTTCATATGTTGTGCTGCTTTTTCAAGCTGCGCGGACAGTTCCCTTGTGTCTTTAAGCTCGCCCTTCTGCTGTCTGTACTCTTCCAGAATAAGGTTGAGTTTATACAGCTCCATTTTCAGCCGGATAATCTCGATGCCGTTTATAATACCTTCCAGTTTAAGAGATTTATCCATTACCCATTCCGGTGTGCTGATCTTTCCGCAGTCGTGCAGAAGCGCCGCGACCCTAAGTTCGTTTATCTCGTCTTCTGTTACATTGAAACCGGCAAAGACACCTTTCTGCGTTTGGTTGGCTGCGCGTAAAAGCTCACTGGCTATCCATGGGACGCGTTTACAGTGTCCTGCCGTGTATGGCGATTTTGCGTCAATGGCTGTTGCAATGGCATTCAGAAACGAGTCGAAAAGCATCTTTTGCTCGTCAAACATTATAGCGTTGTGCAGCGCGGTTGCCGCTGTTGGGCTGATGATTTCCATCCTCTTTTTATCTGACGACAAATAGAAATCACCATCAGGCGCGGCTGTCAGCATATACCCCATATAGGATGTGCCGTCTGTGAGCGGAACTATCATAACAGATTTGTAATAATAGTTTTTTCCGCCTGATGATATGAACAGTCCGAAATCGTTGACAATCTGCACCTTTTCCATGTTCGCGAAGATCATGCATGTGCCGGACTCTATGAAGGAACTGAAAATTCTGTCGGAATCCTCTCCTCTGCCGGCAAGAAGGCTGTATGTTCCGGTGTTCTTGTCAAATCCAAGGACGGCGCCTACTTTTCCGCCCTCGTATGAAAGCCCTGTTTCGTCAAGCAGGACGGAACCTATACCGGACGGTTTCAGTTCGCGGTTCAGCCTGTCTGCTGTGCGCTGGAGCATGGCAAGCTCTCTGTATGCGGAAAGGGTCTCTGTGGAGACTGCCCTTCGCGCGTGTTCGCTTTCAATCATTGAACTGAGTGAGCAGACGAGCGCGTCAGCCATATTTTCGCACAGAGCGTCACTTTCTCTTCCGGAATAAACAAAGAGAGTGCCCAGGCGGTCTCTGTTTATCTCTAAAGGGCGCGTGACCGAAAATTCCATTTCGGGGTTTTCCGGATACTGGCAGAGTATGCTGCCTGCGGAACTTATGCGAAACCCCAGAACGTTTCCCGTCGCCTTAGAAAAAGAGCAGAGCATTGATTTTGCCTGCTGAGAGCGCAGAAGTTTCTTCAGCAGGTTAAAGTCGTCAGGCGAGCCCAAGGAGTTTTCCCGCGAGTTCAAGAACCTCGTCAGGGTCGAACGGTTTGGTCATAAAGTAGTCCGCGCCGTTGCCGACACCCTTTTCCCTGTCTGTTTCCTGTCCCTTCGCAGTGAGCATTATTATCAGCGTTTGCTGAAGCTCGCTGTCGGATTTCACAGCTTTACAGACTTCGTATCCGTTCATTTCGGGCATCATAACATCGAGAAATACAAGATCCGGGCGTACAGAGGCGATCATGTTCAGTCCGTTTCTCCCGTCGGACGCCTGATGAATTTCAACCTCGATGTTGTGGAGAAATTCAATGTCTTCAAGCGTTTGCTCAAGGAGTGAGCGGATGTGAACCTCATCGTCCACAATCAGAATACGTTTCATTTTCTAAACCTCACTGTTTGTGCGGCAGGATGAGCAGTTGGATACTTTCGTATGAGCTTATCCTTTGCAGGTCAACGTAGTCCATCATGTCGGCGGGAATCACCACCAGACCCTTATAGCCGTTCTCCAGTTTTGCTGTGAGATCATGCGGTTGGCACATCTCGGCATTTTTCGGAGAGATGGACGGAATTTCGACACTGCGTTCGCAGTCCTGCCTGCAAATTATCAGGCAGGCATGGCAATCTTTCAGTTTTTCTTTATTTATCAGCATAAAAACGCTGTCAATCAGTCTCTGTTCGTTTAACGGTTTATCAAAAACAACGTCTCCGTTGGCGGCTAAGCTGTCGTTGAATGCGGAAAGAACCACAATCGGGATGTCCTTGAGTCTTTCGTCCTGTTTTATATAGTCAATTGCGGTTTTGCCGTCCATAACAGGCATTGCGATGTCCATTGTTATAAGGTCGGGGCTGAACTTTTTCGCCATATCAATGGCGGTCTTACCATTGTCGGCGGTTGCCACACGGAAACCGTATGATGTGAAGAACTGTGTCAGCAGCGAGCGTATCGCCATTTCGTCGTCAACTACGAGTATCAGCTTGCCGTCTGCATTTTCTGTGGTTTCAGCCATTCCGGTTTCCTGAACCATTGCGGGCAGGGTAAAGCTGAACGTACTGCCCTGATTAAGGGCGGAACGCGCCCATATCTTCCCGCCGAAACGGCTTATTATCTCGTGTGAAATTGAAAGTCCGAGTCCTGTTCCGGTGGGTTTTTCCTCAAGGGTGTCGCCGTGGCAGACCTGACGAAACTTGTCGAACACCGCTTCGGCTTCCTCCTGCGGGAAACCGCAGCCTGTATCCTTAACGTCCACCTGAACGAATCCGCTGCCTGTTTCAAATGCGCGGACAGTTACCCTGCCTTTCTTGGTGAATTTTGATGCGTTGTTCAGCAGGTTGACCGTAACCTGAACGAAGCGGTCGTAATCACCGAAAACATAAGGCAGTGCTTCCGGAATGTCGGTAATAAGCTCTATCTCCGGTTTGTCGTCAAACTGTCCCTTGGCGGCGTTAACTGCGTGGCGGAGCATTTCGGACATGTTCACTGCTTCCTCGCGCCAGTGTGTTTTCTGCGATTCTATCTTTGAAAGGTCGAGCACGTCGTTTATCAGTCTTGTGAGCCTTTCGGTTTCGCTGAGAATTATGGATAGATTTTCCATTATTTTTTCTGATTTTGCGGCGAGTGCCGGATTATCTCCGGTGAGAGGTACGAAGAACCGCTCGAAGTCCTTGCCGATGAGTTTGGAAAATCCGCGTATGGAAGTCAGCGGTGTTCTCAACTCGTGTGAGACTGATGAAAGGAAATCCGATTTCAGTTTATCCAGCTTCTGAAGTCTTTCGTTTGCTTCCGATATTTCTTTATAAGCTCTCTGCAGCTCATTTTCGGCGTGTTTCAGTGTGGATATGTCCATTGCAACCGACAGACAGCCCACAATATTGCCGTTTTCTTTTATAGGGGTTATGGCAAAGCTGACGGGGAAACGGCTGCCGTTTCTGCGGCAGAAAACCCCTTCGTTTATCTGGGAGGATATCTGTGAGATGACCTCCGCATGTTTGTCCCTGTCTGACATGAGCGTATCGGTGTTGGCCATGAGGGTCACACAGTTGTTCAGCAGATCCTTGTTATCGAAAATATCAAAAAAACTAATCTGGCGGGCTTCTCTTTCGGTGTATCCAAGCATGAACTCCGCACCGCGGTTGAAAAGGATTATTTTACCGTCAAGATCCGTGGCAATGATGGATATCTGCATGGCTGCATCCATCACAGCTTTCAGAAAACCGCTTGCAGACTCGAATTTCTGCATGAGCGATTCCGCTTTTTCAAACTGTTCTATTACCAGTCTGGTGGTAATCTCCGCCGCCTCGTGGGAAACGCGTATTTCTGAGCGCAGCAGGTTATTTTCAGAAATAAGTTTTTCGACTATTCTGCCGTCAATCATACTGTTTCTGATACTCTCCATATCCTGATATTCCATAAATGGCCGTCCCGGCTGATCTTTTCGTCAACCTGCTTTAGCATATGAATATCTTTTTCCCGCTTTCCAGCCTGTGCACGGCACAGACGAGGCAGGGGTCGAACGACCGTATAATGTGTCCTATTTCTATAGGATTATCGGTATCCGCAACTTTTATTCCCTCAAGCGCCTTTTCCCACGCTCCCGGCAGTCCCGCGTCGTCCCGCGGCGAACCGTTCCATGCTGTGGGAGTTATTATCTGATATTTCTTAATTGTTTTGTCTTCGACGATTATCCAGTGACCCAAAGCGCCTCGTGCGGCATCGGTAAGACCCATTCCGCGTCCGTCTTTTATCTCTCCGTAGGGGGTGTAAAACTGTGAACTGCCCAGCAGTTTTGCCATTTCGTCTATCCATGCCAAAGCTTTCGGGAAGAGTTTCGCCGGACGTGCCAGCCTTGCCATCTGTCTTGTGAGAGCTGATGAGCCTTCGGTTCCGACCAGTTCTGTAAAGAGCGGAATGCCGTTTATTACCATCTGTGCCAGAGGTCCGGTTTCAACAGGTTTGGTGTTGTACCTGGGTGCCTTGACCCATGAATATTTTTTACCTTCCTCGCCGCTCGCCTCCGGTTCCGTCATACCATCGAAAGGATGTCTTGCCCCTTCATATCCGTTGAACCATGAGTGGGATATTGCTTCGGCAACGTAACTTTGATCGAAATCCATTACGTTCGTTCCCTCTGCATATCCGCTGCGTATCAGCTTTTCGCGTCCATGGCGGGGACTGACATCAGAATCGGCGGGTATGTCGAAAGCTCCGTATGAAAGGAAATTTCCATAGCTGTTGCCGATAGTATCAAGACCTATGCTTCTGCCGAAACGGATTAAAAATCCCATATCGCTTTCGCTGTGTTCATGCGATGAGGCGAGCCATTCGTCAAGCTCCTGTTTGGTGCTTATATTATTGAAGCGTTCGACGCTGCATCCGAGTATCTGTTCCTCGTATGACTTCATGCATCTGACTATCAGGTGTCTGCATTGTACTATGTCATGTATTGTCGGGACGTTTGTCACGCCGCCGGGCACCATGAAAGATGTGTGTGGCCACTGACCGCCGAGTATGGCGATTATCTCGACGATTGTTGCCGAGTTTTTAACGGCGGAAACGCATCTGGCGCCGCGAAGCGGTGAGTATCGTTTCACAGCCTCAACATAAAGCGGGTTTGAGGCATACGCAGGATTGACAAAATCCGGCATGAACATCAGCACTGACTGGCGTATATCGCTCTGGATCATCTCCATCATGCCTGTGATGTTCTTGATGCGCAGTGCGTTGTCGGGGGGGGTGGTTCCGCAGAGGTTGTCCAGCGCAGCGGACGCCGCCGTAAGATGTGACAGGCTGCATATTCCGCATATCCGCGGGGTGATGACAAGCCCGTCCAGCGCTCCGCGTCCTTTCATTATCTTTTCAAAGCCTCTGTAAAGTGTGCCTACACTGCGGGCTTCCGTAACGGTATCGTTTTCAAAATCTATCTGCAAAGTGAGGTCGCCCTCGACTCTGTTGACGGGGAAACTGCAAGATATCTTTGCCATGGCAGACTCCTATATTCTTGTCTGGCGTTTTTTGAGTCTTAAAGGTGCCGCCGCGGCTGCCATGCCTTTGTAAGCCATGTACTGTGCGCGGCTGATGCCGTTTGGCAGTGCTATCGGGATACCTTCGATATTTTTTGTGTCAAAGAAGGGGTATTCCTGAGGAAAGTCCGGATTGTTGCATCCGAAGCAGGGTACTCCGACTCTGGGTTTTGAAGAGCGTTTGCTCCAGAGAAGTTTATTGCATGAACCGCCTGTCAGCGGACCGTGACAGCCGAGGTGGAAGAACAGACAGCCTTTCTCACCGAAATCGTTCTCCTCCACACGGTATTCGTGGTATTCGTTGCGGGTGCAGCCCTGATGCACCATCATGCCGTACCATGCCAGCGGACGGTTGTATTCGTCCAGCTCTATCTCTATGCCGCTGTTGAGCATGGCGAGTATGCTTGTGAATATTTCAGGGTGGCAGGGGCAGCCTGGCAGGTTGATTACGGGCAGACCGCCTCCGGAAACGTAGTCTGCACCGAGCAGCCCGCCTTTTTCCTTGCGGGTGAACTGTATGCCTGTTGCCTGTGTTTCCGATCCTACGCCTATTCCGCCAAAAGACGCGCAGGTGCCGAGGGCTATTATGTACTGTGCCCGTTTTGACAGGGCGATGAGTATATTCTTTTTCGGAACGCCGAATTTGAGATCGAACATGCCCGTGCTGGCAGGTCCTTTCAGAATGTTGCCCTCAACCACCAGAATGTCCAGAGGGATTGAACCGTCCTGAAGGGATTCCAGTAGTTCATGTTGTTCCTTATGTGATTTAATAGATAGGGAAGGGTGGTAAAGAGGATTGATTTCCAGATCAACGAAAATATCAACCAGATTGGGCTTATCCAGATTAAGCAGAGAGACACTGTCGCCATCACAGCCGCCGCAATGCAGCCAGTAGACGTTTTTCATCGGTTTCTCCAATAAGAAAATTAAATAATAATGAAAATATGCGTATTTGCCCGCACATCCTTTAAAAATTTTATCAAATATCGACATCCGCTGTCAATTATTCTTTCGTTTTTGCATAAAAACATAAATAGCTGGTAAATATGCTTATTTAATGATTATTTGAAGCATGTGTGATATTTACCTACCTGATAGTGTAGTGTTACATGGGAACTTTAGTTCATTCAGGATCCTTATATCGTTCTTTAATAAGTGTTATTTTGTCATAGGCGCTTAAAAGCGCGTCGACAGCTTTCGGGTCGAACATTTTTTTACGGTTGTCGTTTATGAATTTCAGAACGTCTTCTTCTTCCCATGCGTCCTTGTAAACCCGTTTACTGCCGAGAGCATCGTAAACGTCCGCAAGGCAGACTATCCTTGCCGCCGGATGTATCTTCTCCCCTTCGATACCTCTGGGATATCCGCTGCCGTCCCAGTATTCGTGGTGGTCGCGGGCTATTACCGCGCTTGTCTGCAAAAGAGGGCGTGAGGAGTTCTTCAGCATGTTGTATCCTATCTCCGTATGGGTACGCATTATGCTCATTTCGTCATGAGTAAGCCTTTCTGGTTTAAGGAGAATAGAATCAGAGATACCTATCTTGCCGATATCGTGCATGGGCGACGCCATTTTGAAAAGCTGTGCGTCCTCCTCTGAAAATCCCATCTCAAGTGCAATGGTAAAGGTGTACTCGGACACCCGCTTGACGTGGTATGCTGTCTCTTTGGAGCGGCTCTCAACCACTTCTCCGAGATGATGGATGATATCAATCTGGGTTTCCTGTATCTCTTTGTTGAGTATGACGTTATCAAACGCTATACCTGCGTTGTGATTGAAAATGGTGAGCAGGTTCTCAATCTCCGGTCCAAGGTCTTTTGAGCAGTCTTCGATGAAGAGCAGGTGTATCTTATCCTTCATTGTCGGGAAATAGCCGACGTAGTGGCTGTCTATAAATCCGCTTTTCTCTTTTGTGACAGCCTGTTTCAGGTAAGGCACTATTTCTGCAGGTATAGGGGTGCAGGTATCTATGGTTGCGCCGAGGCATTGGGTGAACCTTCCTGTTGCGGCGATAATGCGGAAATTGCTGTCTCCGGTGCGTGCGGCGGTGAAACCAGATGTACTGACATAGTATGAGTTCTCAAGTCCGAGAATGGAAACAACCTGAGTAAGCACACCCTGTGCCAGCTGTTCAACATTCTGACGCTGGAAAAGGTTTGCCGTGGAGTTGATTATCTGTTTCAGACCTTCGCTGTTGCGGTTTATGATGCGCAGGTCGCGGTAAGACCTGAGAGCGGAGAACATTGTTGTGTAAAGCTGCTGGCTGGTGAGTTCCGCTTTGTTCTTGTAATCGTTTATGTCGTATTCGGCTATGACCTTTTTTTCAGGGGCTTCGCCGGGCTGTCCCGTGCGCAGGATTATCCTGCTGAACCTGTTGCCCATTTCGCCCCGTATCATCTTTGCGAGGTTAAGCCCCGCTATATTGCTTTCCATCACCACGTCAAGGAGGATAACCGCGAAGTCCTTGACCTGATTCATTATGTCTATGGCTTCCTTTGCGGAATATGCACTGTAGAATTTAAGTTTTTTATCCTCGAAAACAAAATCGTCCAGAACCATTTTGGTGGTGGTGTGAATGTCCGGTTCGTCGTCAACTATAAGCACTTTCCAAAAATCTTCCGGATGGCTTGTCATCGGGCTGTCAAAATCGTCTTCCGGAGCAAAAATAATGTTTTCAGCGCTGTCAGTCATTGCGTTCTCCCTTCACAGGCACGGAGATTATGAATGTGGTTCCCTGCCCGGGTTTGCTTTGTGTCTTTATGGTTCCGTTCAGCTTTCTGCTGATCAGGTTATAAACTATGTTCATACCCAAACCCGACCCGCCTGCGTTCCGTTTTGTTGTGTAAAAAGGTTCGTATATGCGGGCAAGCTGTTCTTCATTCATGCCGACCCCGTTGTCAGAGTAGGTCAATATCAGGTTTGTACCCTCTATTTCCCCTTTGATCTCAATTATTCCGTTCTCGATCTCGTCAAATCCGTGTACAAGGCTGTTGATTATCAGATTCGAGAATATCTGCATCAGCGCGCCGGGGTATGACTCTATTATAAGTTCATCCGGCACATTCAGGTAGACATTATGTCCTGTATTTTTCAGTTTCGGGGTTAAGCTTTGAAGAATATCGTTCAGATAGCTTTTCACGCTGAATTTTCTTGGGAGTTCGCTGGATTGATCCACCGCCACCTGTTTAAAACTGCTGACAAGGCTTCCCGCTCTGAGCAGATTTGCCGAAATGCTGTGAAGCGATTGCTCTGCCGTTTCAAAGAACTTGTCCAGTTCGCTTTTTTTCATCTGACCGGACTTATATGCCGTTGTGAGCGCTTTAAGCTTGTCCTCCAGATATGTCGCAGTCGTTACTCCTATGCCCACCGGAGTGTTTATCTCGTGTGCAACGCCCGCCACCAGATTACCCAGGGATGCCATCTTTTCCGCCTCGATAAGCTGGTTCTGGGTACGTTTAAGGTCTTCCAGCGATTCCTGAAGGTCTTTCGTGCGGGCAGATACCCTGTTTTCCAGTTCACTGTTAAGAGCTTCAAGTTCCTTTTCGCGCAGAAGGAGCGCTTCGTTCGTGTGAACGCCGGACATTATGGTATAGCCGGAGAGGATGAGGATGAAGAAGAAAATTGATATTGTATAGAAAATGAGCTTTGCAACCTGAGAGGCTGCTTCCCGTTTTATGTCGTCGATATAAATTCCTGTGCCGACTATCCATTTCCATTCGGGGAATGCTTTTACGTATGATATTTTCGGTATTACGGTGCCGGAATCGTCCTTCCACTGCCACATGTAGTCAATGAAGCCCTCGCCGTTTGTTTTAACAGCCTGAACCATCTCGTTGAAAACATGCTTCCCCTGCGGGTCGGCAAAATCGTCCAGCATCTTTCCGTTCAGGTCTGCACGGTAAGGGTGCATGACCATCCGCGGTTCATAGTTGGTAATCCAGAAATAATCCTTTCTTTCCGGTCCGAATTTCATAGCGCCTATTATTGCCGCCGCCTGCGTTTTTGCCTCTTTTTCGGTTATCTTTCCCTGCTGTGCGAGTTTATACTGGTAGGATATTACATCAATTGCTGTCTGTGCGAGATCGTGTATCTGGGATTTCTTTTGCTCAAGAAGACGTTTTTCGACGTCGGGGATATGTATTCCGAAGATTATGAAAACAAACAGGGCTACTGAGATTACTATTGGGAGTACGACTTTTACCCAGACTGGAATAGTTGTTTTCATAACTGTCACCGCAAAATAAAATAAATAAAAGCTCATACGCATATATGAGACGATGTGTTATTTTAACACAGAAAAACAGAAATGAAAGTGAAATGTTAAAAATAAGCCCCCGGTAATTCCTTACGGGGGCTGTTTAAGATCAGCTTCTGTAATCGGCGTTGATGGCTATATATTCTCTGCTCAGGTCGCATGTGAACACTTGTGCAGTTCCAGAACCGCAGTTTAAATCCAGTGTTATGCTTATTTCCGGCTGTTTCATTATGGCGGCTGCTTTCGGTTCCATCTTTTCGTCAATGATCAGACCGCCCCTGGCGTAGAGCAGGTCTTCAAAGTAAAGGTCTGTTGTGCTTTCGTCCGCCTTAACCCCGCTTGCGCCAACGCACGCCATCAGCCTGCCCCAGTTGGGGTCTTCGCCGTGAAACATGGTTTTAACAAGGGGAGAGTTCGCTATAAGAAACGCACATTTCTTTGCATCCTCATCGCTGTCGGCGCCTTTTACGTTTACGGTGATGAATTTGGTGGCACCTTCGCCGTCTTTGACTATCATTTTGGCAAGCTCAAGACATACCTGAGTCACAGCCTCTTTGAACTCGTCCATATCGGGGATGATTCCGCTCATGCCGTTTGCCATGAGTATCACTGTGTCATTGGTGCTCATGTCGTTATCCACCGTTATGGAGTTGAAAGAACCCTTAACAGCGTCAGAAAGCGCCGTCTGGAGATTCTTTTCATTAATCAGAGCGTCTGTGGTGATGTAGCAGAGCATGGTTGCCATGTTGGGCGCTATCATGCCGGCGCCCTTTGCCGCGCCTGCGACAACGTATGCGCCGTTTGCGGTTTCAACGAGAACGCCTGCCTGTTTTGAAAATGTATCCGTTGTCATTATGGCTTCCGCGAATATGTCGGAGTTTCCGTCGTCCAGTTCGTCAACCAGCGCGTCGATATGCTGTACCATTCTTTCAACGGGGAGCTGAACGCCTATGGTTCCTGTGGAACCTGTCAGAACTTTTGCCGCGTCGATGCCGAGACTTTCGGCAACTGCTTCCGCCAGTGCTTCGCAGTTCAGTATACCCTGCGCACCTGTGCATGCGTTGGCGTTTCCGCTGTTGACAAGTACCGCCTGAAAATCTTTTGATTTTTCCATAGCTTTGATGGCGTGTCTGAGTGGTGCCGCTTTAAAGGTGTTCGCTGTGAACACAGCCGCAGTCTTGCACGGAACTTCCGAATAGAGGAGGCAGAGATCTTTTTTGTCTTTTCCTTTGCCCTTCACGTCAGCATTCATTGCGCTTGCGAGGAAACCGAGGGGTGCACACACTCCCGCTTTGTTTATCTTCTGTATCATTTTAAATCTCCTGATTTTTTTTGAATAGATTGCCGCACCCGCCGTGGGCAGGTTCGCAATGACGTTAACGTCTCTGCGAAGGCTTTAGCCTGAAGCAGTCTGTGTTATGTTAAAGTATGCCTGCTGTCTCGTCCAGACCGCACATGACATTCAGGTTCTGCACGGCGGCGCCGCTTGAACCCTTTATCAGGTTGTCTATACATGACACGATGATAAGTTTTCCGTCCTTAAGGAAAAGCGCAATGTCGATGAAGTTTGTGTCCACGACATCTTTGATGGACGGAACGTGTCCGTTGTCATAAATGCGTACGAAACGTCGGTCTTTGTAGAATGCCTTCATGCAGGAGGCAAGCTCCGCGAGGCTTTTGTCGGTTTTTGCGTAGATGGTGGTCTCTATCCCTTTGTTGACTGGCAGCAGGTGCGCCGTAAAGGTTACGTCCGCTTTGTTGCCTGTCCGCTCAAGGATATGGTTCATTTCGGGATTATGCCTGTGTCCGAAGATGTTATAGGGTCTGAAATCCTCGTTGACCTCGCTGAAAGAGAGCGACAGGTCTGCCTTTCTCCCGGCTCCGGTAACGCCGGATTTTGAGTCTGCAATTATGTATGAAGCGTCTATCAGTCCCTCTTTAACAAGAGGGAACAGAGGCATTATAACTGTTGTGGGGTAGCATCCGGGGTTTGCCGCCATATTTGTTTTAGCAAGCTCTTCGCCGAATATTTCAGGTATGCCGTAAACCGCCTTTTCAAGCAGTTCGGGGAACAGATGTTTTGTATTGTAAACTTTCTCGTATAACTGAGCGTCCTTTATGCGGAAATCCGCGGACAGATCCACCACTTTCAAGCCTTTGCCGTGGAAGAAAGCCGCCGCCTGCTGTGCCGCCGCGTGGGGCAGGCAGAGAAAGACCGCTTCGGACTCTGCGGCAACCTTTTCATAGTCGCGCCCGATGATAACTGTGTCGCACAGGTTTTTAAAGTAGGGGTAGACCTCGCTGAAAGCTTTGCCTTCATAGGTCTCGCTCACAAGTTGTCCGATAACAAAGCGCGGGTGTCTTACCAGAATTTTAATAAGTTCATATCCGGTGTAGCCCGTTGCTCCGATGACGGAAACTATCATTGCGCCCTCCATGTAAGGTTCATGGGGTACAAGATAGTGCAAAACGCTCTGAAAATCAAAGCAAATCTATGTCAGCAAATGTTAGTTTTTAAATATCTCAGCAAGATATTCCGTAAAACGTTTCCATGATTTTTCATCGGCGTCTTTGCGGTATGAAGGTGCGCCGAAAACAGTGAACGCATGGGGTGCGCCGCTGTATGTGTGCATTTCGTGCTTAATGCCTGCTTTTTCCAGTGCTTTTGCAAGTTCGGCAAATGATTCCATACTGACAGACGCGTCGGCTGTTCCGTGAAATATCACAACTTCGCCTTTGGCTGTTGTCCAGCTCTGGTCGGGCGGTGTGTCCAGTCCGCCGTGAAAAGAGATGAACGATTTGAGCGGTACGCCTGTGCGCGCGTATTCAAGAGTTACGGTGCCGCCGAAGCAGTAGCCTGTCATAACTGCGTTGTCAACGTTCGCACCGAGCTTTTTAGCCGCGTCGTATCCTGCCGTGAGCAGTCTGCGCATTTTTGCTCTGTCAGCATAAAGCTCTCCGGTGAGACGCTTTTTATCTTCAACGGCTTCCGGACGCACACCCTTGCCGAACATATCCACCGCAAAGGCGGAATAGCCCAGCTTGTTCAGCATCGCCGCGCGCTGCATTTCATATCCGTCCAGACCGTTCCAGTCGTGGACGATGAACACCAGCGGCGCTGTTTTTGATGCGGGCGCGTAGTAGCCTTCATATTCTTTTCCGTCTGATTTATAGGTAACAGATTCGCCGGCATAGACCGTCCCTGCAACGAACAGGGAACAAATAAAAGAGAGAAAAGTCTTCATATCGGCTCCTTTTAGCGGTATTTCAACTAAAATCAGCGGATGTTGGCGATTTGGCAATAGATTTCTGTCAGCAGCATTCCGATTCGCATTTTTCAAGTGCGTGGATGGCGTCCCCGTCCTCAGCATTGTCAAAGAGTTCGCCTATCATGGATGCGCAGGAACAGACCAGATAAAGCAGTTCCTCTTTGGGGTCTTTCTGCGGGTCGCGCAGGTAGTATCCTTCGGGGATGCGACCAGTGAAGCGCTCCCAGTATACGTTTCCGTTCTGCGGGTCTTTCAGCAGACGCAGAAGATGGTCAACGACCTGACACGCATTCTCGAAACAGTTTATGTTTTTGAAGCTGACATAGCTTTCGTCAACTTTTATCTCTTTTTTGCAGTTACACATTTTCCGACACCTTTTGATATTTTCTGCTGTTATACATAATAACACATATTATTTTAATGGTATTGCATGTATAATTACTGACATTTTACGAAAAAGGTGAGTTATGACCGAGGTGTCGGGCATTACATTTCAATATGTCGTGAAGGCTTTGGAGGCAAACACAGGCATATCCGCCGACGCGATGCTGGAGCATCTGGGGCTTGACGGATCTGTGTTTCAAAGCGGAAAGACCGACAGCGGCTTTCTTACGGCTGTGTTTCGCTATTGCATGGAAAAGACCGAAAATCCGCATCTGGCTCTTGATATCGGGCAGTCCATGCCTTATCAGTCACTTGGACTTCTGGGTTATCTGCTTCTGAACACGGCGAATCTCAAGCAGATGATCGAAAAGTTCAGCAGATACCAGCAGCTTGTCAGCAGGCTTCTGAAATTCCATATCTCTGACGACGGAAAATATTACAAATTTGCCGTATATATTAATGAAAACAAAAATATCCCTGTTCCCGCCCACCACGCGGAGGTGCATCTGAGCGCCATACTGAACGTTCTTTCGCAGATACTGGGAAGGCAGGTTATCCCCGCCTATACTCATTTTTCGCAGAAACGGGTGAAGGACTGTAAAAAGCACCATGAGCTTTTCGGCGAGCATATCTTTTTTGAGAAGAACGAGAACGCGCTGTTCTTTAAAAAAGATGAGCTGAATATTCCTGTCAGCAATGCGAACAGAACCATGCTGGAATATTTTGAGGCGCAGGCGAACGCCATCCTGCGGGAGATGGGGAACAGCTCGTGGTTCAGCCGTGTTGAAAAAGAGATACTTAAGAACATCGGCGACAGGAGTGTCACCATCGAGCTTGTGGCGGAAAGTCTGAACGTCGGGGTGCGAACTCTCCAGAACTACCTGAAAGGGGAGGGCAGGAGTTTTTCGCTGGCGCTGGCGAAAGTGCGCCGCAGTCTTGCCGAACATTATATCCGAAACACAAAGCTGACGGACACCGACATCTCCGGAATGCTCGGATATTCAGAGGTAAGCGCCTTTTACAGGGCATATAAAAAGTGGAACCTAGCCACCCCGAAACAACTCAGAAACGGTTCATAATATCTGTCGTTGCTCATAACGAATTACAATCTTCAGAATCTATGCTAATATAGAAATAATTATTCACTTATACCGGAGTGTTTTATGAGACAATTTCTTGTATTGATATGTATATTAACCTTTTCGGCAGTTTTGTTTGCCGGATGCGGTTCTTCAGGCGGTTCAGACGGCAAAAAGACTGAAACGGTCAAGGTCGGCGCTCTTCTGCCCCTTACAGGTTCTATGGCAGCCACAGGAAAAGGTATGGAAACTGCTGTCATGCTGGGTATTGAGGATGTGAACAGACACCTTGAGGTTGCGGATTCTTCCGTTCGGCTTAGTGCTGTGTATGCGGATTCCGCCACAGACCCGTCCACTGCGCTTGCAAAACTGAAAGAATTTAAAGCGCAGGGGATAAAATTTGTAATAGGTCCTGGAAGCAGTGCCGAAGCGGAGGCTGTTCTGGACTATGCAAACGCAAACGGCATCCTTCTGATAAGCAGCAGTACCGCGCCATCTCTCGCCATTGCCGATGATAACCTGCTGAGACTTGCACCCTCTGATGAAAATCAGGCGAAAGGGCTTGCCATGATGATGAACAGGAACGGACATTCCAGACTTATTACGGTTAATCTTGACAACAACTACGGAAATGAGCTTTCTGCGGCTGTGCGCTCAGAGTTTACTGCTCTCGGCGGCGGAGTTGAGGCTTCTCTTTCATATCCGGCAGGTACGCAGGATTTTTCTGCTCTCGTTACGCAGATAAAGACAGCAGTTGACGCGGCTGTCACCGCTTACGGTGCATCTGCTGTGGCGGTTCAGCTTTCATCTCTTGAAGAGGCGGTTGCTCTTTTTGATGCCGCCGGAGGAACGACCCTTGAAAGCGTTAAGTGGTACGGAAGCGATGGAAACGCAGACCACAGTATATTCTTTGCAAATGCTGATGCGGCGGCTTTTGGTGCGGCTGTTTCGTTCATGAGCCCTGAATTTACCGTTGACGAGGAATCGCTCGCAATGCCTAAAAAAGTTATTCCTGACAGGTCTCTCAGAGAAAAAATATATTTGCAGAACGGCGGTGTAACAAGCGTTTCGTCACTCATAGGGTACGATGCGGCATGGCTCATCGGTCTTGGGCTGATGGAAAAGGGTGCATCCGCCTCCGCGCAGGATGTTATAAAGAAAATTTTTGATGTGACAACCGACACGGAACCCGGTATTGCGGGAGTCAGCGGGCGGCTTGAACTCACAGCCGCAGGTGACAAAGAGGACAGCGGCTACAGCTTTCACCAGATGGTGAGCGCCTCCTCGTCTCAGGTTACATACGCCTACACATTTTCAGGTGTCACCCCGCAGATAATCGCAGTTTCTTCAACAGCCATAAGCCTGCCGGATTTTCCCGGCGGAATTTTGAAAATAGGCGTACTTGTTCCCATGAGCGGCGGACTGTCGCAGGCAGGAGTATCCGCACTGAAAGGCATTGAAGAAGCGGCGGCTTCACTGAACAGCTACTACACCTTCTATGGTTCTTCCAACAGGGTTTCGCTTTCGGTTAAAGACACGGCGACAGACCCTGATACTGCTGTTGCGGCGCTCAAAAAACTGCATGACGCAGGTATTACACTTGTTACAGGTGTTATCAGCAGTTCCGTTGCGGAAGCTCTGCTGCCATATCTTAATTCATATGGTATGACGCTTATCTCTCCGGCGGCGACATCTGATTCGCTGGCTGTTGACGGCGACAGCCTTTTCAGGTTTATCCTTCCCGATGCAGAGATGGCAAACGCTCTGGCTATGATGCTGAAAGAGGATGGAAAAACCGATGTTACTGTCATTTACAGAAATGATGTGTGGGGAAAAGGACTTTCCGACAGCATAAATAATTATCTGACAGCCAACGGAGAAAATTTGAAAGCTGCTGTAGGGTACACTCCCGGCTCGCTTTCGTCATACAAAAACGCAGTGAACAGTGCCGCGGATGCAGTAGCAGCTTCCGCCGACGGGAAAAGCGCCGTTCTTCTGCTTTCCTATGAAGAGGGTACGCAGATTCTTGAATACGCATCACAGGAATCAGCCCTGAAAAAAGCGGCATGGTACGGCGGTGACGGATTTGCGAAAAACTCTTCACTGTTCGATTCGGCAACAGCGGCAAACTTTGCTGAGGAGACTGGTTTCACATGCGCAATATACTCTATCATTGAGGTTGGCAGCAAAACGGTGCCTGAGCCTATATCGAGAATGGTAGTGCGTGACAGACTGCACAAAGAACTCGGCTATGATCCCATCACCTATGCATATACGGCATGGGATTCAATCTGGATTGGTGCACTTGCCTACGGCGCGTTTGTCGGCGATTCCACGTCAACACTTAGCGGTCAGATAAACACTATGGCGGGTAAATATATAGGACTCAGCAACTTCATGGCGCTGAATTCGGCAGGAGACAGACGTTTCGGAGAATACGGATTCTTTACTGTGGAGGACGGCGGGTGGGCGCTTACTGCGACATACCACCACACGCCGATAGATTTCCCGACACCTACAATAACCAGACCATAGAAAAAACAGGGGGCGGAATATACCGCCCCCTGATAAATAAGAGAAATCAGTATCAGTTAGTTACTGACTTGAGGCAATAAGTGGAGGTATCAAGAGCCGGCAGAACCTTGCCGGGCAGATTTTCAAAATATTGCACAAGAGGAATGTAGTAAAGTATCGACGTATCTTCATAAACTGAAGGGTCTGCGTCGCGGACTCTTTTGAAGGAAAGGTAGTTATCTTTACCCTGAGCTGTGAACGAGTTGGTTGCGACCGTATACACGGTGTTTGCTGCGATAGCCGACCATGTTCCTGCTGTTCTGTCCTGAACCTCAACATTGGTTATAACACTTCCTTCGGCACCGCTCAGATTTACATCGTACCTGAGTCCTGACGCGTATGGAAATGCTCCTGATGAGCCGGAGTGCAGCGAGTAGTATGCGGCTTCGTTGAGTACCTGAACAATATCAGATCCTTTCATATTTATCATTGCGACAGTGTTGGAGAACGGAAGAACTGCTATTATGTCTCCCATTGTTATTGTTCCCTGATTGATCGTTGTACGTACACCGCCTGCATTCTGGATAGCTATGTCTATAGCGGGGTTCGTTTGTTTGAACGCGTCGGTAACTATCTGGGCTGCATAGCTTCCTGTCGGTGTTGAGCCTGCTGTGAATGCAGAAGGGATTCTGTCGTATCCAAGTGTGGTTGTGACTGTTCCGACCACCTGCGACATAGCATCTGTTATCTGGTCTCTGTATGGTTTCAGTATATTCTCAATGGTCGTGTTGACTTCTTTGGTTCTTAAAAGACTGGTTTTGTTAATGGCAGCAACAAGGGCTGTTCTCACAGTTTCAGAAACATCGACAAAGGTACCTGTTCCGTCTTTCTGCTGGTAGGGACCGCCAACGGGGATGACCAGCTTTCCCTTTGCCATCTGCGCGATACCGTCGGCAGAGAAATCCACGTCAAGTATCCCCACCGCTCTGGCGTAGCACCATGCCGTAACAACGTGAACAGGGTTGCCGTCCGGAGCAGAGACTGTGGTCGGGTAAGAACCGAGATCCTCTTCTTTTATGCCGTCATGAGTGTATCCTTCAAAAGGACCTGTCTGGTTGTCGTATGTTTGCGTCAGCCCTACCTCAGCAAGCTGTGAAGGGTTGCCTAACAGGTCATGGGTGTCGCCTCCGACTATAACGTCGATGCCTGAAACATTTTTTGC
Source organism: Deferribacterales bacterium (assembly GCA_050251945.1). Lineage (GTDB taxonomy): Bacteria > Chrysiogenota > Deferribacteres > Deferribacterales > Geovibrionaceae > Seleniivibrio. The sequence continues at coordinate 66,565 of JBFWLW010000005.1, forward strand.
AAGCAGCAGGTCGTTGTAGTATCCAAGGTGACTGACAAGGATTATCTTGTTAATTCCCTGAGCGGTGAGTTCGGCAACATATTTTTTCGCCGTGGCAATTTCGTCTGAAAATTCGACGTCATCTGATACCATTGACGAATTTTTTGTCTTTTCAACTTTGAGAATACCGAGAAGGGCTATCTTCTGCCCGTCTATTTCTTTGATTACATAAGGTTTTATCTTGTCCTTAACCCTGTAGAGAGGACTTTCCGGTTTGGGAGTTATGTTTGAAGAGAGGATAGGGAAGTTCGCTATCTCAATAAGTTTTGCAAGTCCTTCGTCCCCTTCGTCAAACTCGTGGTTGCCCAGAGTATACCCGTCAAGAGCAAGCTCGTTAAAGACTTTGAAGTCAGGTTCGCCTTTGAACATTGAGAAATACAGCGTTCCGTTCAGCTCACCGCTGTTCACAACGATGCTGTTTGATGTTCTTTCTTCCTGTATTACCTCTGCCAGCCGGGCAAAGCCGCCCATTTGTACACGTGTGACCACACCGTCGATAGTTAAATCATATGCCGAACTGTCCAGATACGAGTGGTGATCGTTAGTGTGGATCAGCTTAACGCTGACAGCCGAGTTTTTCGGCGTATTGTCCTGCGGTTCGTCGTCATTGTCATCGTTTCCGCATGAGTACAGTAAAGCGCTGAGACTGATAACCAGTGCGAAATGCAAAAGCAGTTTTGTCCACTTTTTTGAATACATTTTTGAGATACCCCCTTTAAAATTAGTAAGCGTACTTTATCGTGTATTTTTCATGGATGTATTATGCATAAGTCAGGGAAATGAGATTTAATTGAAGTTAATATCATTTATAATTGGATATATGCTCTGTGCAGGCGGGAATACCTGCTTATTTAATCGAATTTTTGAAATTGGATAAGTTAACGGTTGAGGTGCGTTCTTTTATTTAGTATCATCACCACAAATCTATTTCGGGAGATGACGATGAATATCTTCGAGGAATCCAAAAAATTTATTCCCGGCGGCGTAAACAGCCCCGTGCGTGCATATGGCTCCGTAGGCGGCGATCCTGTTATTGTTAAGAGCGCGAAAGGCTCCAAAATTTACAGTGAAGACGGTAAAGAATACATAGATTACATAGGTTCGTGGGGTCCCATGATAACAGGTCATGCCGATGACGATATCATAAATGCAGTCAAACACGCCGCAGAGCTGGGCACCAGCTTCGGCGCACCCACCAAGGCGGAACTGGACATCGCAAAACTCATATGCGAAATGGTTCCTTCTGTTGAGATGGTTCGTCTGGTGAGTTCAGGCACGGAAGCGCTTATGAGCGCCATCCGTCTTGCACGCGCATACACCAGGCGCGACAAGATAATCAAATTTGAGGGCTGCTACCACGGTCACTCCGACAGCCTTCTCGTGAAATCAGGCAGCGGACTTCTGACATTCAACGAACCATCAAGTCCCGGCGTTCCGGAAGATTTTGCAAAACACACGCTGATAGCTCAGTACAACGATATCGAATCCGTTAAAAAACTTATATCCGAGAACAAAGGACAGATAGCATGTCTTCTTGTTGAACCCGTTGCCGGCAACATGGGGCTGGTGCTTCCAAAAGACGGTTTCCTTGCCGATCTGCGCAAAGCCTGCGACAGCGACGGAATTCTTCTGCTTCTGGATGAGGTTATCACCGGTTTCCGCATTGCGAAAGGCGGTGCACAGGAATATTACGGCGTGATGCCCGATATCACCACCATGGGCAAGATAATCGGCGGCGGACTTCCTGTGGGCGCATTCGGCGGCAGGCGCGATCTGATGCAGATGATGTCCCCCGTGGGTCCTGTTTATCAGGCGGGAACACTGTCCGGCAACCCTCTTGCCACTGCAGCGGGGATAACTATGCTCACCAAACTTTCTCAGCCCGATTTCTATAAAAATCTGAAAGCGAAAGCGGATATTCTTTACGATGCTATGGCGGACAACAGCAAAAAACTGGGGCTGAACTACGCGTTCAACCGCGTGGAATCCCTCGCGTGTCTGTTCTTCACCGAAGGACGCGTGGAAAGCTTTCAGGACGCCATGAAATCCGACACTAAAAAATATGCGAAATTCTTCCACGAGATGCTGAACAGAGGAGTAAACCTTGCTCCCAGCCAGTTCGAGGCTATGTTCGTATCCTCCGCACACACGGAAGAAGATCTGGAAAAAACTGCAAAAGCACATTACGAAAGCCTTAAGGCTCTGTAATAAAATATGTCAAAAAAAAGAGAAGTTGATCAGTTTGTAAAAAGAATGGCAAACGCCAGCTCGGTGGGAACATCGCTGGCGTTCTCCGTTATCATTGGCGGCGCCATGGGCTGGTGGCTGGACAAAACGTTCGGAACAAAACCGTGGCTTTTCCTGCTTTTTCTCATATGCGGGATAATTGCCGGATTTAAAAACATGGTTTACTTTTTAAAGAAAACTGATCTGCTTGATGATGAAGATCGAAAATAAAATATTAATTCTATCGTTGATTTTTTGTGGAATATTGTATACAGTATCCACGTTTATATTTGAACCTGCGTTTTGTAATGGCGTTCCGGCCGGTTTTGTGCTTGGCGCAGTGAACTTCCGCTACCTTGCAAAGGGTGTGCGGAGAGTTACGGAAGAGGGCAGGCCGGGTCTGATGGTTCTCTGGGGAATGCTCAGACTGCTGGTGTCCGGTGTTTTTGTATGGTACTGTATTGTACCGCTTAAATTAAACGTTACAGGTATGCTGGTCGGGCTTACTATCCTGCCCGTGTGTGTGCCGATTGTTGCGATATATAACAACTTAAAGGGGAAGAATGATGGAACACCCGCTTAACGTATCCATGCTCTTCGGCATGGAATTTTCCCATACCTATTGGCACGTTGTAATGACGTTCATCGTTGTGCTGGTTTGCCTTGCTCTGGGCAGTTTTACACTGCGCGCCAAAGCAGAGGTTCCCGGCAGAGGTCAGAACGCAGTCGAGCTTCTGGTCAAATCGATCTACGGCATGTGTGACGATGTTATGGGACATCACGGAAGACCTTACATTCCCGTTATCTTTGGAATAGGGCTTTATGTCGCTTTTTCAAACCTGATGGGTCTGATTCCCGGTTTTCTTGCTCCCACGTCGAACCTCAATTCGACAGTTGCTCCCGCACTGGTGATTTTCTTTCTGTACCAGTATATCGGTATAAAAACCCACGGCTCTCATTATATCAAGCATTTCCTCGGACCGGTTTCATGGCTTGCCCCTCTGATGCTCATCATTGAGCTTATCGGACACCTTGCAAGACCTCTTTCCCTGTCCATGAGGCTCTTTGGTAACATATTCGGTGAAGACCTCGTTATCATCATTCTGTTCATGCTTGTTCCGTTCCTTGTTCCGCTGCCCATGTTCTTTCTGGGCATATTCACAGGTCTGCTTCAGGCGTATGTGTTTATGATGCTTTCTATGATCTATATCAGTGGTGCACTTGAAGAAGCACACTAAGAGATATAACTAATACGGAGGACAAAATGTCTAAACTTGTAAGAATCGTTCTTTCTGTTGCTGCTCTTTTCGCAGTTGCAGGCGTAGCTTCCGCTGCTGAAGCAGGTGCTGTTGCAGATGCTTCATGGGCAAAATACATCGGTGCAGGTCTTGCTATCGGTGTTGCGGCTCTTGGTACCGGTATCGGTCAGGGTAACGCTATCAAAGGTGCTGTTGAAGGTATCTCAAGAAACCCCAGCGCTGCTGGTAAAATCTCTACAACAATGATCATCGGTCTTGCACTGATCGAATCACTCGCTATCTACGCGCTTGTTGTAGCTCTTATCCTTCTTTTCGTAGCATAATATCAAAAATAATGACGGGGCGGACATTTAACGGGTGTCCGCCCTTTCGGTTTTTTTATCTAGGGGGTTGCCATGTGGCAAAAGCTGAAAGAGTTTAGCAGGAAAGATCCTCTCATCTTTACCTTGATATTGGCGGTTATTATCGTGGTCGGCGGCTACGGCTCATTGCAGATGATGCATGCTACAAGCAAGCCTGAGTTCTGTAAAACCTGCCACCCTAAAGAAGCCATTGAGGTTAGAGGCGAGTATTATTCCTACAAAATGGGTGTCCACAGCGAGGCCGGCGTTGGCTGTCTCGACTGTCACGGGGCTCCCGGCATTAAGGGCTATTTTGACGCTCACGTTGTTGCCGGTATGAGAAGCCTTTATCACGAAATCTTTACATCAGAGGAGCAGGTTGTTAAAGACCTGACAGAGATGGCTGCCGATCCCAAAGTTGCTGCGCACATTGCATCTTCGGAATCCTGTATTTTCTGCCACTCTGACGATTTCAACAGGAAGCTGAGACGCGACAGAGTCATTAAGGTTCTTGGCGAATTCAGACCGCTCGACGATGTTGTGAATCCGGAATACCGCGAGAAATACGGAAGACCGGACATCATGAAAGAAGGTCCCATCGGTGTTAATCCCGATCACCTTAAACACTATAAGGCGGGTGTAAACTGCCTTGACTGCCACCTTGGCATTGGTCACGCAGGTGTTAAAAACCATAAACCTAAAATGGAAACCTGCTTCAAATGTCACGACGATAACAGAAATGTTGCAAAAGTTCCCGCAAACGACAACTGCGCTCAGTGTCACACTATGCAGAAGGGCGTTCAGCAGGGTACATATGCAAAAACCGTTAAAGGTGACAAATGGTATATGGCAGACCTTAACTGTTCAGACTGCCATACCGACGCATATACTCTGCCCACACCCGAAACCTGTGCAGGATGCCACGATGCCAGCTACAGCGACATCATGAAAGAGACTCAGGCTGCTTATAAGCAGAGACTGGCTCAGGCTAAGTCCACACGCGACAAATACGCAGCACAGACAAAAGGTATGCCCGCAGGTAAACTTGCAGTCTACAACGAAATGAAAAACATCCTCCGTATTCTGGAAAACGACGGATCCAAAGGCGTTCACAACCCTGAATACTTCGATATGATGTTTGACAAGGTTGCAGAGCTTGCAACTGCCATTGACACATGGACCGCTCCTGTCGAAAAAGCAGAGGAACATGTTGAGCAGAAAAAACATGAGGAGCCTAAAGCGGAAGCAAAACCCGCAGGTCCCGTGAACACTGCCGAAGATATGGCTATGCTTGAAGGCTCTGAAACTATAAATCTTGCTGAGCGCCATGTTCCGGCACCCACAAAACCCGCAGTTATCTTCGACCACAAAGGTCACGCTGAAAGGGTTGCCTGTGCGGATTGCCACAGCGAACCCGGTGTTCTTAAGTTTGAAGTGAAAGAGGTTAAAGGTACTAAAAACGTCTTCCACGATGAACTTTGCATCAAGTGTCACAAAGAAAGGAAGGCTAAGACCTCCTGTAACACTTGCCACAAGAAATAACTCACAAGGGGCGGCTAATCACCGCCCCTTTTTGCTTTCTATAACCTTCGCATTTCCTTGTTGTCGTATAAAAAATAATGCTCATGTACTTAAATGTACACTGCGCTTATTTTTTATCTGCCGCCTTGAACTGCTTGGTTCTAAAAAGCAACATGTAATTTTCCTTGCGGCTTTCCTTGTTCTGTTCTCAGTCTGCTTGTCTCTGCGAGCTCAGCGAAGCAGTCTCATTTTTCACGTCGCTCTGTCTTTTAATCTTTTGTGATACGTATCTGAATATCATTTTGATTTTTTTTCTTGAATTCTGATTTTTTATGGATTATTATATAGACCGATTGTTATAATTATTGGAGATGAAATGGCGAAATCAGACACCCGCCTGAAAATACTTAATACTGCAGCAGAATTGTTCCGCACTAAAGGGTACTATGCTGTGGGTCTGAATGAAATAATTAAGGCAAGCGGAGCCCCCAAAGGCAGTTTGTATTATTATTTCCCCAACGGCAAAGAACAGCTTGCCTCAGAGGCTGTCCGGTTTGTCGGGCAAAGAGTGAGACATGAAGTTGAGGAACAGCTCTACAAGGTAGACGACGCTGCCGCTTCACTGCAAAACCTCTTAAAAAACATGGCCGCGGACTTCAATACCAGAAAAAACAACTACTTTTCGGTAGCTCTCCTTGCGCTTGAAACCGTGGATAATAACGGAGATTTGAAAACGGCATGCAGAGAAGTTTTTGATGAATGGGCTGATATGTACAGGCTTAAACTTATACGCAGCGGATTCAACGATGAAAATGCTCATCGAATCAGCATCATGCTGCAGACTTTGATAGAGGGTATGTTCACCTTTGCAATAGCCAAAAACGACCCTTCAGTTTTTTTATTATTTGCTGAAATTATTCCCAAATTACTGGAATCTTAAAATTTTTTAATAATAAATTATATAGACCGTTATATATAGTATGAGGTTTAAATGAAACAGAATTTACAGAACACAGATATGTCCAAGGGCAATTTTGCAATGATGTCCGTTCTTCTGATTTCTGCGTTTTTTGCAGTATTAAATGAAACATATCTGAACGTAGCTCTTACTAAGTTTATGGAAATCTTTAATGTAACCATGTCGCAGGTGCAATGGCTTACAACCGGTTTTATGCTGGTTATGGCGATTGTCATACCGACTACGGCGTTTATAATTGAAAGATTTTCTATCAGGCAGATTTACATAACAACTCTTTTACTGATCATTTCAGGAACACTTATCGGAGGTTTTTCAGTCTCTTTCGGGATGTTATTTGTCGGGAGGCTCATACAGGCTGCAGGCACCTGCGTTCTTATGACTTTAATGACCAATACAATACTCATCATTACTCCCCACAGCAGAAGGGGTGCGGCAATGGGGCTTGTCGGTCTTGTAGTTTTATTTGCTCCTGCGGTGGCACCGGCTTTTGCGGGAGTAGTGCTGAAAATGTTTGACTGGAGGTGGTTATTTTATATTCTGGCATTTCCTCTGACTGCAGCTCTGATTCTGGGGCTGAAGTATATAAAAAACATCACTGATACGTCTCCTGTAAAAATAGATTTCCTTTCAGTTATCCTTTCCTCTGTCGGTTTGGGAGGAATCTTTTATGTGATAAGCGAGTTGGAGAATTCGGGAGCAGGTATAAAGCTCGCTGCCGTATTATTAATCGGGATATCATCAATTATATTTTTCGTATTGAGGCAGTTCAGACTGGAAAAACCGCTGCTCGATCTTCGTGTTTTTAAAAAGCCGATGTACTGCATAGGCGTTTCAATTCTGACAATGTGTATGATGATAATTTTTGCATTCACTCTTCTGTCGCCAATTTTTATGCAGGGAGCGATGAATCTTTCATTTTACGCTATAGGGCTGGCGATGCTTCCCGGCGGGATAATGAACGGTTTTGCATCTCCTGTGGCAGGGAAAATATTTGACAGAACAGGACCCAAAATACCTGTTATTACAGGTTTGATTATTATGGCCGCCATTGCACTCTTTCTGACGTCTTTTGACGGAAACACGTCTGTAGGAACATTTATAACAGCACACTGCGTGCTGATGCTTGCAGTTGCACTGGTTGCCACATCTATTCAGACATTAACTCTCAATCAGCTGGATAAAAATGAATACGCTCACGGCACAGCTATTTTAATGACTTTCCAGCAGCTGGGAGGAGGCTTGGGAACAGCAGTTTTTGTGGGGATCATGTCAATGGGCAGAAATATGGCACTTGTTAAAAATGCAGACAACGTATCTGCAATTACGTCTGGATTCCACCTTGCATTTATTGCGGCATTTGTACTCGTTATTATTGCTCTGGTTTTATCGCTATTTATAAGGAGACGGTAATACGATTTTGTATTTCGCTGTTCATTGTTTAAGTAGCTTTTCCATGCGCGATTTATTATAACTATAGAAGATTAATTACACAGGGGAGAACCTATGAGCGCTAAGGAAAAAAACGTAAAAAAGATACTCATCCGCAGTCTGGCATCAATAGTAATAGTTTTCGTAGCCGCATGGAGTTTCAGTCTTCTCTACGAAGGCAATAAATATCGTCTGCTTGAAAAATTCGATAAACAGGCTGAGGAGAACAGTTCTCTCAAACCGTATCACAAACTGCACTTTCAGGCAAAACTGGACTGCAGCGCCTGCCATGAGGGCGGAGTTAAAGAGAATCAACCTATTGCTAAGACAAAAGAGGGCGACTGTTTTATCTGTCACGAAAAGATGAAAGAAACAGCCAAGGTTCCCGAAAATACTCTCTGTGATGCCTGCCATACAAAACCTGTAACATGGTAAACGGAGGAGAACGATGATAGACGCAAGAGGAATGGCATGTCCCCAGCCCGTTCTGCTTATTAAAGCGGAACTTGATAAGACAACGGAGGGCGTTGTTTCCATAACCGTGGATAACAAAGGCTCATGCATAAACGTAAAGAACTTCTGCGAAGCGAACGGATGCACAGTGTCCGTTAAAGAACTTGCGGACGGCTGTTTTCAGATAGACGCGGCGAAAGGTTACGACTGCGCAATAGCTGAGAAACAGACGGAAAATTCCACGAACATAGTTGTGTTCGTCACAGGTGAATGTGTCGGAAACGAAGAACCTGAACTCGGCAGGATGCTCATGAAAGGTTTCATCGGAAATCTGAAGCATGTAAATCCCTTACCCAAAACGGTTATATTCGTTAATAACAGTGTGCGCATGGTAACGCTGAACCTCGAAGTGGCTGAAACTGTTAAAGAGCTTGAGGCTCTTGGTGTGGAAGTCCTTGCGTGCGGTGCCTGTCTTAACTATTTTAATCTGGTGGACGAGCTTAAAGCCGGCAAAGTATCAGACGCTCTGACAGTTGCAAACAAGCTTTTCGGTGCAGATAAAGTAATAAGACTGTAAAAGGTGCAAGGCACATGGATGTGCCTCACGGAATTATGATTTTGTGATTTATTACAAAATCATAATAGAGTGCAAGCATTGTGCAGGCTTTGCCTGTGCTGTGCGTTGCGAAAAAATAACAGGAAGTTATTTTTGAGGTGACAATTGTTCCCACTTTCGGATTCGTTCAAGACGGGGATATATCCGGTTGTAACATGGGTAATCATACTGATAAACGTGGTTGTTTTCTGGATGATGTACATGGGTCAGAACCCGCACCCTGATCAGTACATTATTGAATACGGACTGATAGCCCGCAATCTGTTCATACCGGACGAGGTTTTACCTCTGTCAGGCAAGATCACCCCCGTCATAGCCCATATGTTCATGCACGGCGGGTTTATGCATATTCTGGGAAACATGTATTTCCTGTTCATCTTTGGCGATAACGTTGAGGAACGGATGGGACACGTCGGGTTTTCAGTCATGTACTTTGTTTTCGGTCTTTGCGCGGCGTTTGTACAGGTGCTTTCCGATATCGGGTCTCAGGTGCCTATGGTTGGCGCCAGCGGCGCTCTGGCTGGTGTCATGGGCGCTTATATGATATATTTTCCGCAGTCGCAGGTGAGAACGCTGTTTCTTCTGCCTTTTTTCATCCGCATAGTGGAGATTCCGGCATTGATATACATGCTTTTCTGGCTTGGTATGCAGTTCATGGGAGTGCTGGGCAGCGGTTCCGGCGTTGCGTTTCTGGCGCATATAGGCGGATTTGCGGCTGGTGTTGTTTTCGCATTGATACACAGAGGCTTGAGCGGTACGCCGCATAAAAGATATTACAGAATATGATATGGGACTGCGCGGCAGTCTCAGGTTGTTGACAAACTAAATTTACACAGACTTATATTAGACTGCTTCGGGTTAAAACCCTCGCAGAGACTTTTTTTTGTCTTCGCGAGGAGTGCATGCGACGACGCGATCTCGCATTTTACTGACTTTGTCATCAGTCTGATTATCAGGAGGGGACGATGTGTCTTGGATTTCCCGGTAAAATAATTGAAATGGATGAATATTCCGCAGTTGTGGATATAGCAGGAACAAAGCGTGAGGTATCCACAATGATGCTGCCTGACGAAGTCACACTTGGCGACTGGGTTATGGTTCACGCCGGAATGGCGCTTGCAAAGATGGATGAGGAAGAGGCTATAAAGACCCTTGAAGCTCTTTCGGATCTTGCTGACGAAATGGACAGGATGGAAACGGATGAAGCTCGTTGACGGATTCAGAGACAAGGAGCTTTGCGCGGCTCTTATAAAACAGATACAGAGAGAGGCTACAGGCAGCTATAGATTTATGGAAGTTTGCGGAAGTCATACAATGGCTATCGCCCGCTTCGGGATACGCAGTGTTCTGCCTAAGAACATTGAACTGGTTTCAGGACCCGGATGCCCTGTCTGCGTTACGCCTCAGTGTGAGATAGACGGTATATTCAAGCTGGTTGAAAAGGGTGCGGTAATCACCACTTTCGGCGATATGATGAAGGTTCCGGGCAGTAAAGGTCAGAATCTGCAGGAACTTAAAAGCGCAGGAGCGGACATCCGCATAGTATTTTCACCACTTGACGCTATAAAGGTTGCAAAAGAGACCGGCAAAGAGACTGTTTTCATAGGCATCGGTTTCGAGACAACAGCCCCTGCGGTTGCCTCGGTTGCACTGGTTGCGAAACAGCAGGGTGTTAAGAACGTGTCCGTGACCCCCTATAACAAGACGATGCCCGAAGTGCTGGACATTCTTCTCAACGACGAGAATCTGAATATTCAGGGGTTCGTATGCCCGGGACACGTTACTATAGTGACCGGAACAGCGCTTTACAATCCGATGGTTGCTCACAACATGGCGGCAGTTATAACAGGATTTGAGCCTGTGGACGTGCTTTCCTCAATCCTTGAGATGGTTCGTCAGGTGAATACTGGTAAGTATGAAGTAAAAAACATGTACGGTCGCGTTGTTTCCGATGAAGGAAACAAAAAGGCTCAGAACATCCTGAACACGGTATATCAGAAACAGGGATGCTGGTGGCGCGGCATTGGCTGGATAGATGACAGCGGTCTGGCTTTCAGACCGGAATACAAAGAATACGACGCATTTGAGAAGTTCGGCATCAGCCTTGAAGGAGAGAAGGAAACCCCCGGGTGCAGATGCGGAGAAGTTCTGAAAGGCTATATAAAGGCGAGCGATTGCCCGCTTTTCGGCACAGCCTGCACACCCGACAGTCCCGTAGGACCCTGTATGGTCTCCTCCGAGGGCGCGTGTGCGGCGGTCTATAAATATGGAGAGTAAAAAAAATACTACACGGAAATATCATAGGGCTTAAGCCCCAGCAAATAAAAAGACTTGAAAATCTGTACGGACGCAAAGCAGGCTCACACGAGGTCATCCAGCCGGAGCTTGCCAAAGCGCTCTGTTCCATATCCATGGAGATAAACAGGCAGGTGGGCGTTCTTGCCGACAGAAAAGGCGTGGTGGAATTTGTCATTGTGGGCGACACCCGCGGGCTGTTCATCCCTTCGCTGTCCCGTTTCCGGCTTGTTCCGGGAAACCTGCGCGGGATAAGGCTTCTGCATACCCACCTTTACAGGGAGAACATCACGGAGGACGATATAACCGACCTTGCGCTTCTGCGTCTGGACAGTGTCACCGCGGTGTATTCTGACCCTCATGGCAACCCCAACGGGCTGAAAACTGCGCATCTCCTGCCGCCGGATGCAGAGAGCATGTATGCGTTTCTGTCTGATACGGATATTTACAGACAGAAGACCGACTATGAGCATTTCATAGCGGAACTGGACAGCGAAATAGCCTCCAAAACAAAAAAACTGCACAAGGTGCAGGACAAGCCATACGCGCTTCTTGTGGGCTGTTACAAGTCTAAAAGTTTCGGCGAGGACAACATGGCAGAGCTTAAAGAGCTTGCCAGAAGCGCCGAGATGGAGATAACCGATACTGTTGTTCAGGTGAAAGACCAGATACACCCCAAATATGTCATAGGTTCCGGCAAACTGAAAGATATCGTCATAAAGGCTATGCAGACAGGTGCGGAGTTTCTTGTGTTCGACAACCCTCTGACCCCTGCGCAGTCCCGTTCAATCGCGGACTTTACCGACCTCAAGATCATCGACCGTCCCCAGCTTATTCTTGACATCTTCGCGAAACGCGCGAAGACGGGCGAGGGCAAGATAAGGGTGGAGCTTGCGCAGATGAAATATCTTCTGCCGAGGCTTACGATGAAGGACGACGCACTTTCGAGGCTTACCGGGGGTATCGGCGGACGCGGACCCGGAAACACGAAACTGGAGATAGACAAAAGACGCGTCAACGAGAGGATAGCCTTCCTTTCGGGCAAGCTGAAACAGATAGAGAAGAACCGCGAGACAATGCGTTCGCGCAGAAACCGCAACGAACTTCCTGTGGTGTCCATAATCGGCTACACCAACGCGGGCAAATCGACGCTTTTGAACAGCCTTACCCAAAGCGAGGTGTATGCGGACAATCTTATGTTTGCGACACTTGACACCAGTTCCAAAAGGATACGCTTCCCTGAGGAGAAGGATGTCATTATAACGGATACGGTCGGGTTCATACGCGACCTGCCGGAAAACCTGAAAGGTGCGTTTAAATCCACCCTTGAGGAGCTTGCGGAGGCCGATCTTCTTGTGCATGTGCTGGATATTGCATCCGAAGGATTCAATGCCCGTGCAAGATCCGTTGAACTTATCCTTGCGGAGCTTGGTCTTTCAGACAGGGACAAGATTCTGGTGCTGAACAAGATTGACATGCTCGATGATTTCGAGCGGGAATATCTTGCAACAGGTATCGTACCCGACGGCGAACAGCCGGAAAAATATTCACGAATTTTCGATGTTGAAAATATGATTCAACGTTATAATAAAGTATGTCTCGTGAGCGCGACGGACAGAAGAACCTTCCGTGAGCTGCTGGAGATCATACGGCTGTCCCTCTTTTCCGGCGGGAAAGAGGTGGATATTGACATCGAAGGCTATTTCGGGCTGAGGGCATATGACGGGGACATTGACACCATCTGAGGTTATTCAGTTCAGGGCAGAATGTTACAGAAACCTTGACGGAAGGGGCGTTTTCAGTCTCTATTCCGAGCGGAGCGACCTTTGCAGATTTTTCAGCGAGGACTCGTTTTCCGACCATTTTTCAAAACAGACCGCTGGATGCACCCATGCGGGAATAAAAATTGTGTCCGAGTATGAAAAAGGAGGGCTTGCCGAAGTGAAGTACATCGAGTACATTGATGAAGGCGCAAGCCTCGTTTCGTATTATTCCAAAACGGCTTTGGTTACGGAAGACGGTCAGTGGAAAATTCTGCGCGAATCCAGAGAAGTGCGAAAAAACGCCATAACCGCTTGATAAAAAAAATTTACTTTTATGTCAAATAGTGCTTGAAAAATTGACGGGAATATTTTATAAGTAATCCCTGCTTACACGGAGGAGTGTCCGAGTCTGGTTTAAGGAGGCGGTCTTGAAAACCGTTGAGCGTGTGAGCGCTCCGTGGGTTCGAATCCTACCTCCTCCGTTTTATATTTTCTTTTGGGAGTGGTGGCCGAGCTAGGCCGAAGGCGCTCGCCTGCTAAGCGAGTATACGGCTTTTAAACCGTATCGAGGGTTCGAATCCCTCCCACTCCGTATCGACTTCTATAAAAAGAGGATGTCATGAAAAAAATAATCACAATGTTTATCGCTTCAGTGTTCGCTTTCTCCTGTTCTCAGGGAGTTGTTGACAAAGACAAAGCCAAAGAACAGCAGGCTCCCGCAGCAGAATCTGCTCAACCCGCCGATCCTCATGCAGGTAATGTCGACGCAGATCCCCACGCCGGAATGGACGCTCCGAAAGAGAGAAAGATCAATGTCCCCAAGGAAGTGGCTGACAAATACAAAAGCCTTATCCTTGAAGTGAAAAACACTGCGGACAACTCAACCGTTCAGGCAGACGTCCTTATCGGTCAGAAGGCCGAAGTTCAGGGAACTCCCTTTACTGTAGAAGTTGAATACTATATGCCCGATTTCGTTATCGAAGCTGACGGTACCATCACAACAAGAAGTGCGGATGAGAAAAACCCCGTTGCCAAGATTAAAGTTTACAAAATGGGCGAAGCTTTCTTTGACGGATGGCTTTTCAAAAACCACCCCACAGAGCATGGGAACTTTAACGATCCCAGCTACAGCATAACAATCATAAAATCACAGACTAAGTAAATAGAAGCGGCTCATTTGAGCCGCTTTTTTTTATCGCTTTTTATAATCATCGCATTTCTTCGTTGTCATCCAAAAATGTTTATCACGTACTTTATGTACGCTCAAAACATTTTTTCTCTGACGCCTTGAACTGCTCGATTCTAAAAACCAATTTAAATTCATGACCTTCGTCTCTGCGAGCCGATGCAGTCGGCGCGGCAGTCTGAGTGGTTCAGATCGCGTCGGGCGCTGCCCTCGCGAAGACGAAACAAAACCAAGTCTCTGCGAGCCGATGCAGTCGGCGCGGCAGTCTGAATGGTTTAGATCGCGTCGGGCGTTGCCCTCGCGAAGACGGATGAAGTTTCAGTATGAAACCAGCAGAACAAAAAAACGCTGATTTATCAGATTATTTCACACAGACAGGCGAGTGTTTCGCCATCGAAGATTGAAACTATGCGGCTTTTTGCCTCATCGGCAATTTTAACGTCAACAAACTTTGTTTCAGGCTTTATCTCGTGGTTATAGAATAGACCAACGGTCTTTCCGGTGAAGTCCATGTCGCCTGAGGCAAGGCTCAGTATTTCGCCGTAACGGATGTTGTTCATATGGGAATTTATGTCGAAATCCGCAGGGCGAAGCTGAACATGCACCGACTTGTCATAACTTTCAGCGCCTTTTCTATCCCAGCCGTCTATCATGCTGCACATGTTGCATACGTTCTCGCTCTGATAGTCCGCAAGCATCTGAGGCGTAACCCTGACAGGACGTTTCTTTTCTATATCGATATAGAGCCATATGCTGGAACCTCTTATGCAAAGTTCGCCGTCGGCTTTTATTTCGTAATTTCTAAATCCTTTGAATCTGTCCAGTCCGCGTGACCATGTCCGCACTTCAAGTTCTTTTGAAAAATCAGGGAATACGTCGGCATGTATCATGAGCCTGTTCAGCATCCATATGTTGCCCTTGCCCATGTAGCTGTCGGCGGAATAGCCGACGCTGGCGGAATGTGCCACTGCCGCTTCCTGAAATATCTTCAGAATTGCGTCGAAACGGAGTCTTCTGTCTGCTCCGTAGTCTGAAATGTCTTTTATTCTGGTGTAATCGTAAAACATTTGTAATGTTAACTCCGAAATGCGCCGGAGGTCAATCTTTTACTATGCAAATGAATATTTTGACCGTTATAATATCTGAAAAAACCGGAGGTTTATATGGAAGTTACAATTCAGAAATTTGAGAGTATTAAAACAGCGAGTGTGCGCCATGTCGGTGCGTATGATCAGTGTACTCCCGCATGGATGACGCTGATGATGAATCCTTCCGTGATGCCCCTTGTTACAGATAAATCCACGTTCATTGGTATCTGCCACGACGACCCTTCAAAAACAGAACAGTGCCGTTACGACGCCTGCATAACCTGCCCCGATGATTTTCAGGCGGCGGCTCCGGTTGAGGTTACAGTTATTGAGGGCGGCGACTATGCCGTTTACAGACATACCGGAAGCTATTACGGTCTGAAAGATGTCTATACACAGCTTTTTGAGGAATGGCTCCCCGCAAGCGGGTTCGCTCGTAAAAAGGAATTGCCCGTTATACAGATATACAGAAATCTGCCTATAAATACGCCGGAAGAACAGCTTATCACCGACGTTTGCGTTCCACTTGCATAAATATCAGGGCGGCTCAGTGCCACACTCAGACTGATGACAAAGTCAGTAAAATGCGAGATCGCGTCGTCGCATGCACTCCTCGCGAAGACGTAAATTGCTGTCATTGCGAGGAAGCTGTAGGCTGACGCGGCAATCTCATTAACTTTTAACAAGTTTGTCAACAACCTAAGGGCGGCTGAGTGCCGCCCTATTTTATCATACCGAGAATATAAGGCACGGCATATTCAGTGGTGAGAATCCTTGCGCCTATTGAAAACTGCCGGAACCCCTGCTTTTCAAACGTATCCAGTTCTTTCTGTATGAACCCGCCCTCGCAGCCCACGGCGAGACATAGCGGTTTTTCAAATTCTTTTGTCACTGAACCCGATGGATTGGCTATGTATCTGTTCGGGGTATCTATTTCTGCAAGTCCTTCCTCTATGAATCCCATAAAATATCTGTGGAATGTCACCTTCGGAGGCATTGTATCCTTTGACTGCTGGAGAGCGTCGAAAATATATTCGTCAGTGCGCTCAAGGTAGGGGCTGTCCCAATAGCTTTTGTCAACCCGCCATGAGTTTATGATGTGAATGTCTTTTACTCCGGCGCAGACCAGACCGAAAAATATTCGTCTGAATACTTTCGGGCGTGGCAGGGCGAGAACAAGGCTCACAGGCATGGGCTTTGGCGGTTCCTGATTGCAGTCAAACCGCAGTGTGGCTCTGTCTGCCGTAATGTCTTCTATGACCGCTGTGCCGAGCATTCCGCCGAGTATGCCTGTTTTAAGGCTGTCGCCGACACCGAGCTTCAGAACCCGTCTGATATGCTCATATCTGTCGCCTGTGATATATGCCGTGTCGTTGTTGGTTTCTTCCGGTTTTATGAGGATTATGTTCATGAAAAGACTATAGAAAAGAAGCGGAGGAAAGTAAAGGGGCGGTCATCAGACCGCCCCTCAGACTGATGACAAAAAAGAGAAAAGACTAGATTGCTTCGCTTTATTCGACAAATAGTTTAAAGTGGACTCATTCAGCCTTCGGCTAGTGCTCGCAAAGACGGAAAGAAAAACCTGTCTCTGCGAGGGCTTTAGCCCGAAGCAGTCTAATTGTTTTGTATGAATCTGTAGTTTGTCAATAACCTGAGGGGCGGTCTTCCGACCGCCTGCAAAAAACTATTCAGCTTCCGGTTCAGCCTGTACACAGCCGCACTTTCTGAATTTTATAAAGAAAGCGGCGGTGGAGGCGGCGGAACCGAGTACACCTATGTAAGTTGAAACCTGCATGTCAAGCCCGAAACCGATGGGCTGGTTCGCAAGGTAAGTTGTAACGACCACTGTCATGAAAATTGCGGGGATAGTGGCTATCCAGTGTATTTTTCCGTTCTGTATGAGGTAAGCCGCAGCCGCCCACAGAACCACTGTGGCAAGTGTCTGGTTTGCCCAGCCGAAGTATCTCCATATGATGTCAAACTCTGTGAGAGAGATGAGGTAGCCGACTATGAACAGCGGAACTGCGATGGCAAGCCTTTTCAGATATGCTTTCTGTTCCATGTTCAGCATTTCCGCGATTATGAGGCGTGCGCTTCTGAACGCCGTGTCACCAGATGTGATGGGGAGCAGAACAACGCCGAGGATAGCGAGAATACCGCCGAATCCGCCGAGCAGGGTTGTTGAAACCTGATTGACGACGTATGCGGGTCCGCCCTGTGCAAGAGCCGCGTTAAGCTCTGTGGAACCGTGATAGAAGGTCATGCCGAGTGTCGCCCAGATAAGAGCTATCGCGCCTTCGCCTATCATTGCGCCGTAGAAAACAGCTTTGCCCCTCTTTTCGCTTTTAAGACATCTTGCCATCATGGGCGACTGAGTGGCATGAAAGCCGCTGAGCGCTCCGCAGGCAATGGTTATGAACATCAGAGGCCACATGGGCAGGTCTGTCGGGTGTACGTTCATTATTGTACGCTGGGGATAGAACTCGTGTCCCTGAGCGATGAGCGCGATCGTAAGACCAACAGCCATAAACAGCAGAACCGCGCCGAAAAGGGGGTATATTTTGCCGATTATCTGGTTGATGGGCAGGACTGTCGCGAGGAAATAATAAGCGAATATAAGACCTACGAGAACCGGAACGGAGATGTGGGTCATGTTTGTGAGCAGTTTTGCTGGTCCTAGAACGAAAACTATACCCACGAGAAGAAGAAGGATAACAGAGAACAATCTCATGAACTGTTTAAAGAAGCTGCCGAGGTTCTGACCTACGACGTCGGGTACGCTGGCTCCGTTGTAACGGATTGAGAGCATACCGGAGAAATAGTCATGAACCGCGCCTGCGAAGATAGAACCGATAACTATCCAGAGCAGAGCCGCAGGACCGTAAAGAGCGCCTAGGATGGGTCCGAATATGGGTCCCAGACCTGCGATGTTGAGGAGCTGAATGAGCCATATCTTCCATGTGGGCATCTCCACATAGTCAACGCCGTCATATTTTGTCGAAGCGGGCGTCGGTCTGTTCTCATCGGCTCCGAATATTTTGTCAACGACAGTGCCATAGGTGATGTAGCCTACGACAAGCAGAGCAAGACATGCAAAAAATATTAACATGGGAATAACCTCCGTTAAGATTTTCAATGGTATTGCATATCTTTGACATAATGAACTGTTTGAAGGGCGAAAGGCTGTATAAATGTCTTAACGGCGAAATATCGGATTAAACGGTTATGCTGTTAAAGCACTATGGAGAGTATTCTGGAAACACCCGGCTCCTGCATGGTAACGCCGTATATTGAATCCGCCTCCGCCATGGTTTTCTGGTTGTGGGTGATAATAACGAACTGGGTGTCTGCGGAGAGGGTCTGCACCATACGCAGGAAACGGTCGATGTTGTTGTCGTCCAGAGGAGCATCTATCTCGTCGAGGAAGCAGAAAGGGGTCGGGCGATAGAGGAAAAGTGCGAAAAGGAGCGTACACGCACCCATCGCTTTTTCGCCGCCGGACATGAGGTTCATGTTTTGCAGTCTTTTGCCGGGGGGTTGTATGAAAATTTCAACTCCGCTGTTGAGAACGTCGTCGGGGGTGGTCAGCGTCAGCTCACAGGTTCCCTGTCCGAAAAGGATGGAGAATACCCGTTCAAAGTTTTTCTTAACGCCTTCAAAGGTCTCGCTGAATATCTGGGTTGTGTTTTCGTCCATTTCGCGGATGAGGTTATGAATGCTCGCCACTGCTGCTTCAAGGTCGTTCTTCTGGTTGGTCAGGAACTCGTTGCGCTCCTGAATTTCGTTGTATTCCGCTTCCGCAGTCATGTTAAGCGGACCGAGTTCGTCTATCTCGCGCTCAATGCCTGAAAGCTCGGTTTTTGCCTTAGCCGGCTGGAAATCTTCCATGTTCATCTCAAAATCTTTGACGTCCATCTGGAATTTTTCCTCAAAAGCTTCGCGCAGGTTCGATATATCGGACTCGAAACGTTCCTTCTTCTTTTCCGCATCGAAAATGTCGTCCTCTATGCCGCGTATCTCAAGATTGTATTTGTCTATCTGTTTTCCCGTTTCTTCCTGCTGTTTTTCTGTTTCGGCAATTTCAGTGTCGAGACGGAATTTTTCCTCGTTTAGGAGGTGGCGTTTCTTGATTATCTCGTGAAATTCGCCGCGCTTTGCTTCCAGCCGGTCTTTCAGGTTAACTATGTCCGATGTCAGAAGCTGTGACAGCCTGTTTTTTGCGGCTGTAAGTTTTATGCTGGATTCGGAGATATCCTTGTCAATGAAGCCCAGTTCGCGTACGAAACCGTTGATGCTCTCCTGTACGCCGCGCAGTTCCACCTTATATGCCGAGTGTTCGTCCCGCACGTCTTCGTACATGGCGTCGATATCTTCCAGCTTGCTGTTGAGTTCCTCTTTGCGCTGTTCGGCTTCCGCCATTTGCGCGGAGAACTCTTTGTTCTGGTTGGTGTAAAGCTCTATCTTTTCTTCGCAGCGCTTTATTTCGTTGCCAATGTTGGCTATTTCGCTGTCTATGATGGACGCGCGCTTGGTCATGCGCTCGTGTTTCTGCTTTATGTCGGCGATACTGCGTTCCTTGTCCTTTATGTCAAGGGTGGCGGTCTGCTTCATCTGCTGAATCTCTTCCAGCTTGTCGGAAATGGTCTCAAGGCTGTCGGATACGTCGGGTATCTGCTCCGAAATGCCTTCAAGAGCGGTTTCGGCATCTTCAAGCTCAACGGCGCACTGCTTAATCTCCGCCTGAAGTCTCACTACCGCTTCCCTTTTGTCGTCCGCGCCGGGTTTCCTGTATATAAGCCCGTTGGCAATGACTGCGCCGTATTCTTTAACGGATTCTTCCGCTGAGCGCAGAAGCTCCTGAACGTCCGTGTCGAAGACGAAGCGGACAGTGTGTTTTACAGATGCCACGCCCTCCATCACCTCGTTCCTTTTGGAAGAGGGGAAAACGACCAGATCGCCGTATTCCCGCACCAGCGCGGGGCTGAGTTTTTCTAGCAGCAGATATCCGCCGAACTTTTCCATAAGGGCGGAGTTGTCCTGACCGGATGTTTCGGATTTAAGCCTTGTGTTCAGCATGTTGAGCTTGGATTTAGCGGAATTTATCTCAAGTTTCTTCTCGTTTGCCTTGTTTTCAAGGATATTCAGTTCGTCTTTCAGTTCGGAATACTTGTCCCTGTAAGTGTCAAGAGTGTCGTCCAGCGCCTCTATCTCGGTTTTCAGACGATTTATCTCCTGCTCGGTGACGATAATATTATTTTCGGTGAACTGGGTGTCTCGGATGCTCTCCTCTTTTTCCTGAATCAGCTTTTCTTTGTCCTTTTCATAACGGGTGAGCATGGTTTCGTTCTGGAAGACGGCGTTGCGGGCTTCGGAGGCTCTGTGTGCTGTTTTGAGGTATTCGTCGTCAGCGGCAAACAGTTCCTCTTTTATGTCTTCGCGCATTGTCTCGTAATCGCTTATGCGCTCTTCAATTTCATCTATCTTCTCCTGAATGGAGGTTATCTTATCCGTCTGGCTGACTTTTGATTCAAGAATCCCCACTCTGCGGTCAGTGAGTTCCGCGAGTTTTTTCTGGAGGAATTCTATGTCGCCGTGAAGGGTATCCTTGCTCTTTTCAGCCGCTTCAATTTCGTTCTCAAGCAGTCTAATATCCGCTTCCGCCTTTCCGGATTCTGCTTCTGCGCGGATTATTGCCTCGTTTTTTTCGTTGAAGTTTCTGCGCAGTTCCGCCGTTTTCCGGCGCATCTCAGTTTCTGCCTCAGTGAGCTTTGTGAAACGCTCCGTGTGACCGGCGAGGTTTATTTTAAGGGTGTTTATTGTGTTGAGAACTTCGGAAAGTTCCTCGAAAGTTTTTTTATGTCTGTGGTAAATGATGGATTTTTGCAGTGACGACTGACGCTTAGCAAGGTCGCGGTACCTGCGTACTTTTTCCGCCTGCAGAGTCAGAGTTTCAAGCTGTCCGCGTATCTCCGCAAGGATATCGGTGATCCGGCTGAGGTTGTCCTTCGTCTGGTTCAGTCTGCGTTCGGCGTCCTTTTTTCCCTCTTTGAAGCGCATAACGCCTGCCGTTTCTTCAAAGAAAGCCCTCAGCTCCTCAGGGGTTGACTGGATTATCTTGTCGACTTTTCCCTGTTCGATGATTGATATGGATTTTGTTCCGAGACCCGAATCGTAAAAGATTTCGCGGATATCTTTCAGACGGCATTTTTTGCCGTTAATGAGGTAATCTCTCTCTCCGGTGCGGTAATGCTTTCTGGTGACGGTTATCTCGCTGAAAGAACCCCATTTCGACGTGAGGTTTTCCGGCAGTTCGGACAGCGTGAGCGACACCTCGGCAAAGCCGGATGATTTTCTGTGCTGCGAACCTGCGAAAATAACGTCGTCCATGTCTGCTCCGCGAAGTTCCTTCGCGCTCTGTTCGCCGAATATCCAGCGTATTGCGTCCAGAATGTTGCTTTTGCCCGATCCGTTGGGACCTATGACGCAGGTTATGCCGCCGGGGAATTCTATGACGGTCTTGTCAACGAAAGATTTAAAGCCCTGAACCGTAAGAGATTTGAATTTCATTTAATATTGTTATTTCAATTCAGGCAAAAAAACAAGTGAAATTGATTTTACAGATGCCGTATGTCTGTTAAAGTTATATTATAACTCATAACAAACTGAAAAGGTAAAATACAATGAATGATGTTAAAACAATGATTGAACGCCTGAAAACCGAACTCGACCTGCTTGGCGACAACCCGCAGCAGGAAAATGTCAGCGCTGTAATAACTGATGTATTAGGTTGCAGAGGATGTGACATTTCATGCTTTATGACCGACAGCGACGTTTTTCAGACCATGCTGGATACCATTCCTGTCCCTGTTTATTATAAAAATACCGTCGGCACATACCTTGCATGTAACAGGGCTCTTTGCGAGGCATACGGGTTCGTGCGAACGGATATCGTCGGAAAGACGGCATATGATTTTTTCCCGAAAGATACTGCGGATGCGTTTGCGGTTGGCGACAATGCACTGATACAGGATGCTTCCGAAGAGCGTCTCGAACATCGCGGTCGTTTCCCCGGAATGGAGGACAGTTTTCATGTCATCCATAAAAGAGCGTTCAAACGAAACGGAAAAGTTGAAGGCATAATAGGCGTGATACTGGATATGACTGAAATTAAGAAGGTTGAGGACACAGCGTGGGCTTCCGAAGCGTTCTTCAAAACCCTTTTTGAAACCGCGCCTATGCCCATTGTGGTCATAAACAGCTTTAACATGATAATGGATATGAATACTTCCGCGGCACAGTTTTTCAATCCGGAGGCGGCGGTTCCCGGGCAGGAAATTTCCGCACTGTTCAGATATCACTCTGATTTTGAAAAGGTTATGTCTGCCGACGGCAGCGCCATCAGGGTTGAGGTTCTGGGCGGCAGCGGCGTTAATGAGATGATCGCAATGGTGAGTTCCGATATTCTCAACGGCGAGACCTGTTACGCCATTGCATTTGTACGGACGGATATCTAAATGGAACAGTCTGATAATTCAAGCAGGGGACATATATTTGAGGAATTTGTTTACAAGCAGAAACCTGAGATAGAAGTTTCTCCTGACAGAATGACCGCAACGGTCAAAATTCCCGAAAGCCCGCTTTATGCAGACGTATTCGGACTGCTGGCGGATGCAGGCATATATACCGGTATAGACACCGCGGCCGTGCGCGAAGTGAACAGTCTTCTTTTGCGCGGCGGCAGGATGGAGCGCTCGTATACTGTTGCCAGAGGCAGACAGCCTTCAAACGGACAGAACGGAGAGCTTATCCTCCGTTCCGCCAGACCTCAGGATATGATACTGTCTTCCGACGAACTTGTCAGTGTGGATTACAGAATATATAGGCAGAAGCAGCTTGCTCTTGCGGAGAAGGAACAGCCTATCGCTATGATAATCAACCCCACAATAGGGCGCGAAGGCTCCGACGTTTTCGGCAGACCTATACCAGCCAGAGACGGCGAAGAGGTTAATCTTGAACTGGGCAAGAATGTTTATATCAGCGGTAAAAAGGTCATAAGTCTCATTGACGGTCTGGTTGAATACGGAAAAGTAAAAGGTCAGATAAATCTTGATGTCAGCGAAGTGTATGTCGTTAAAGAGGATGTGGATTTTTCAACGGGAAACATAGATTTCCCCGGTTCTGTTATCGTTAAAGGCAGTATAAAGGCGGGCTTTGAAGTGCGGGCAAAGCACGAAGTAGTCGCCACCACCATCAGAGGACGTGTTGTCGCAGGCGGAGGCGTTACCGCGCGGCAGGGAATCATCGGCGGACAGGACGCCGCCGATATCTATGCGGAAGGCTCCGTTTATGCAAAATTCGTTCATAAGGCAAAGATAATCACCAACGAAGGCGTTTATATCAAAAAATCCATCATGAGTTCGGAGATATATGCGGAAAAAGAGGTTATCGTGGATGGTGTTCCCGGAAGCATAATCGGCGGAAAAGTTTTTTCTGTTGAAGGAATTTCGGCGAGGGTATACGGTTCCGAAGCTTACATAAAGACCGACGTTGCCATATTCACATCGGTTAAGGATGTGATGGATATGAAAAGAATGATGGCACACCGGTATGAAACGTCAAAAATGCTGACAAAGCTCGAAACCTATCTGGGCAATAACAAAGAAATACTTATGCGTCAGGGGGAAGACAAGCGGGTCATGATAGATAAACTGCTGATAAAACGGGAACAGCTCAGAAAAGAAGTAGCTTCTCTGGACGGCATGATAAAAGAGGTTCAGGCGAAACTGGTGCTCAAAAACGACAGCAGAATCTTTATCGGCAGATTTGCTTATCCTGAGGTTAAGTTTATGATAGGCGGACGTTTTTCCCTGACCAAGGACAAAACTACTAAAGGATACTATTACTTTGACACTGAGTCGGAAGACGTGGAGTTTAAATACGGCTAAATGCTCAGAAATTTCGAGTTAAAAAGGTAACCGTCTGCAGATTCCCCTATCAGCCCCATATCGAGAAATTTTTTAATGTCCCTTGCGGCTGTTGTGCGGCTGACCTTCCCGTAATAGTTTATGAAGGGCTTTTTCAGAAGCATATCCTCATAGCGGAACGTGTTGCCTGTTCTGTAAAGCATCAGAAGGAAATCGTGCTGGCGTTTTATGAGTTCTTTTTCACCCAGAAGCACCGCGAGATATTTTTCCACGCTGTTGTGGCGTATTGTGGCAAGGTTTGTAAGGGTTCCGTCTTTCATCATCATTATCAGCCTGCGCGCAGTAAAGTCCGCAAAGCCCGATATGTCGGACGTTCTGTAAAATTCCGAAGCATTTTTAAGATATTCTTCCCTGTTGTTGGCAAACACTTCCTGCATGAGATACGGCAGAGCGTTAAGTCCCAGTTTTCTCATTAAGAAAATACCCGCTATCGCCGCTGTTTTACCGTTGGCAGTGGAAAACGGCTGAATTTTTTTCAGATGCAGATGCAGCAGAAGTCCTTTCAGAAACGGGCTGACCTTAGCGGTCTCATCGCATGTGAGCCATTCTGCCAGATTTTTCATAAGAAAATTTATATCCAGTGCAGACGTTGGCGGCGTCCAGCCTGTTTCGCCGTCGTCACAATGAGCCGCCGTCTTTCTGTAGGTTCCTGAATCAGCCACGTTCATGTTTTTGGTAAGTTCTGCGTGGATCGACGCGGTAAGTTCCGGCGAAAGAGGCTCGCTGAGGCTGTTTTCCGCAAATTTCAGTGTATAGAAGGCATTGATTGTACTTATGGACTGCATGTCCTGTGTGAAATTGCTTCGGTCGTGGGTGATTATGCGGCAGACCTGATCGAAAGTGACGTTGCTGTCGTCCATACTGATCAGACCGTAGACGGATCTTGCCGTAAGATTGTCTGTCAGGTATGAAAAGGCGCCCGGGCGCGATGGTATGCTGAGCAGCATTTCAAGTGAAGATATCACGGGCATTACGTCTGCCGAAAGCCCAGAATTGAAGAAATAACTGCTTGAATGGAATGTTTTGACTGTTCGCACCGTTCACCATATTGATTAAAATTTAATCAATAGTATTACGGCTCCGCAGATTATTCAAGTCCTTTCGCCTGAACCCACAGATTTTCCATTTCATCAAGCGTTGCTTCCTTGCATGAACGTCCGTTCAATTTCAGTTGTTTTTCTATATGCTTAAAACGTTTGATAAACCTATCGTTCGCCTTTCTAAGCGCTTCATCGGGGTTTACTTTGCAGAAACGGGACATATTTATGACCGAGAAGAGAACGTCGCCTATTTCGTGTTCCATTCTGTCTCTGTCGCCATCATCGAAAGCCTCTTTGAACTCTTCAACCTCTTCGTCCAGTTTTGCCATGCAGTCTTCTGGTTTTTCCCAGTCAAAGCCGACCTTGCGGACTTTCTCCTGAATTTTGAGTGCGCGCATAATGGACGGATACGCGGCAGGAATATCGCTCAGAATAGATTCTGCCTGTTTTGCTTTTTTCTCTTCTTTTTTGATCTCGTCCCAGTTGGCCAGGACTTCGTCCGAGTCCGAAACGGATACTGTTCCGAAAACGTGGGGGTGTCTGCGCACGAGTTTTGCGGAGACTTCGGCAAGAACCTCGTCGATATTAAACCGTTTTTCATCCTCTGCCATCACGCTGTGAAAAACAGTGTGAAACAGTACGTCGCCCAGTTCTTCGCGTATATTGGGGATGTCTTCCCTGTCAAGGGCATCCAGAAGTTCAAAAGCTTCCTCGATAAAGAGATTTTTAATTGAGAAGAGATTCTGCTCTCTGTCCCACGGACAGCCGTTTTCGCTGCGTAACGTTTTGACAATGTTTACCAGTTTTTCAAATTCTTCACTCATTTAATTGATTTCCTATCCGATAAAATATACAATATTACGTTGATTCAAACATAAAAGTTACGGGGAGTTATTTAACTCAATTTTGAGGTGAAGTATGCGCTTTATTAAATTAAGTATCAAGCAGTATGTTTCGATAGGGGTGTACATAGGGATACTGCTTATAACGGTGATACTTTCGGGATACGACTATCTTTCGCTCCGCGGAACTATGATAAAAGATGCCGCATCCGATATGTCGTCCATGTCTGATATTATTAACAACAGGCTCAGTGAAAAGCTGGACGATATTTCTCTTACTGTTAAATCCATTGCCGACGATCAGGAAACAGCCGGTATGCTTGCCACAGGAGACCGCGAAGGGCTTGTCGGAAAATATAAGAAATATTACGAATCGGTTAAAGATTCAGGCGTTGTCCAGTTTCAGTTCCACACGCCTCCTGCAACAAGCTTTCTTCGTCTGCACAAGGTTGATAAGTTCGGTGACGATCTTTCCGCGTTCAGAGGAACCGTTGTTCAGGCGAATAAAATGCTTAAGCCTGTTATCGGTCTTGAGGTGGGAAAGGGCGGACCCGGACTGCGTTCTGTTTTTCCCGTAATGTATCAGGGGCAGCATGTCGGCTCTGTTGAGTTCGGCGGTTCCATTGACCCCCTTGTGGATTATATGAGCAAATCGTTCAACGTATCATTCGCAGTCGGTATCAAAGACGATGTGATAGCGAAATCCGAAGGGATGGACAGACAGTCTTCCGATGTTGATAAAGACGGAATAAGGTATTACAGGAACAACCTTGAACATGCAGAAGAATTCGTAAACGCATATAAAGGCGACGGCATCTCTGAAATAGACGGACACAGTATTTATATCTACAACTTTGCACTTAAAGACTATAAAGGCGACGACATCGGAAATATCCTGTTCTTTAAGGATATGACCCCTCAACTTAAAAGCGCTCTGCTTGCAGCAATCAAAAAGTTCATAATCGGTTTTGTTATGGCATCCATATTTGCCGTAATACTGTACTACACTCTGCAATACTATCTGAAACTCATAGACAAGCTGGGACAGATCGCCGACGCTGTTACAACCGGCAACGGCGACCTTTCAAGACGTCTGCCCGTTAAGAAAGAGGGCAACGAGCTTGAGACAGTTTCATTTAAAATGAACAATTTCCTCGGCACTCTTGATAAAAACCTGACCAAGACCATACATACTCTGGGCGACCTGCTCTCAGGCGTTATGCCCATTTACTACGCTTTGGTGGACGTGCGCAAAGCGGCGAACCAGAACGTTGACCTCTCCGCTACCGTTGCGGCGGCAGGAGAGGAGATGAGCGTTACAGTTGAGGAGATATCCCGCAACACCGCCGAAGTGGCGGAAAAGGGCGAAAGAACCCTTGTGATGGCACAGGAAGGCTCCGCCATAGTTCAGGAAGCGACTGAAAAGGCGGAACATGTTAAAGAAGTTGTCGCATCGCTGGCAAACGACATAAGTTCTCTTACGGAAAATGCAACTATCATTGGTTCAGTTGTTAACGTTATCAACGATATATCGGAACAGACAAACATGCTGGCTCTTAACGCCGCCATCGAAGCGGCGAGAGCGGGAGAGGCCGGCAGAGGCTTTGCCGTGGTTGCGGACGAGGTTCGCAAACTGGCGGAAAAGACACTGGCTTCCACAAACGAGATAGAGAAGATTGTCAAAGTGATTCAGGAAAACGTCAAAAAGGCGAACGGAAACGCCAAACTTGTTGAAGAGAACATCATTGAGCAGGTTCAGGCAACTGAAAAAGCCAACGAACGCTTTAATGAGATACTCCATTCCGTTATGGATCTGAACGCTCTGCTTCTTAACACCTCAACAGCATCCGAAGAGCAGGCGAGTGCCACTGCGGACGTTGCGGGCAACATTGAAAAAGTTGCGGAATCTTCAAAAGAATCAAGAGACAGGGTCGAAAGCCTTATGGATGAGATCGACGCGCTCATGGACGCTTTGAGCAATATAGAAAAAGACCTTATCCAATATGAACTTTCCTGCAGTTCGCTCCTGTTCGTCAAAGCGAAAATGGCTCACGTCAAATATCTTAAAAATGTGTATAATTCCTTTATGAAAGGCGTTGCGCCCACTAACCTGAAAGACCATGCAACCTGCGATTTCGGAAAAATGTATTACAGCAAACAGTCTCAGGCTATTTTCGGCAGCGACCCTGATTATAAGGCTATTGAGAAACCGCACATGGAAGTGCATAAGCTCTCTCACCAGATCGCCGATCTTCTGCAGAAGGGCGAACGTGAAAAAGCGCAGGACGTTCTTTATGTCATGCGCCAGAATGTGGAACACCTTATCGGGCTTCTGGATAAAATGTTTGAAAAGGCGAAATGCCTGTAAGATATACGAAGGCGCACTTAACGGTGCGCCTTTTTTCTTGATTTATCTGTAAAACGTGCGATTCTACTAATATGAATATCGACGAAGCATCAGCAATTTATCTTGACTTCATGCAGAACGAGAAGGGCGCCTCACGCCACACCATAGTGAACTATTCAAAAGACCTTGCAGACCTATGCACATATCTGGAAGAATCCGGCATCAGCACTGTTGAAGATGCTGACTTTTTCATGCTTCGAGGCTTCGTTGCCATGCTTTATGAAAAAGGATTCTCCAAATCCACCGTTGAACGCAAGATAGCCTGCCTGAAATCTTTCTTTAACTTTTTGCAGAAGAAGAATAAATCCGAAGATAATCCCGCGCGGATGCTCAAATTTCCGAAAAAAGAGAAAAAAGCGTTCGACGTGTTCAATATCGACAGCATCGTGACTTTGCTCGAATTGCCTGAAAAGGATAAACCTTTCGGACTGCGCGACGCGCTTCTGCTTGAGATGATGTACGGAACCGGCGTGCGTGTAAGCGAGCTTGTGGGGCTTGGTATCAACGATATCGACTTCGGCGGTCTGCGTATCCGTGTTAAAGGAAAGGGCAAAAAAGAACGCATCGTTCCGGTCGCCGATATGCATATAGAGATGATCAGAGACTATCTGGACAAGCGCGCAGACGATTGCGGCGGGCATGTCAAAGACGGTGAAGCGCTGTTTATCAATAAACTCGGAACAAGGCTCACAGACAGGTCGGTCAGGCGCATAGTGGAGAAATACCTCCTGCTCGCGGGGCTTCCGCTTGATTACTCCCCACACTCGTTCAGGCACACCTACGCAACGCATCTTCTGGAAGGCGGCGCAGACCTGCGCACCATTCAGACCCTTCTGGGGCATGAATCACTGTCCACAACGCAGAAATATACCCATCTCAACCTTTCAGAACTTCTTAAAGTGTACGACAAGACCCACCCAAAAGCCAAAAAATAGGTGGTTGCTGTTGATATGCTTTGTAATCTAAAATATGATACTTCTTCAATACTTCGTGGTTCGCGAGACACACTTTTGATCGTCTTCGCGAGGAGCACTAGCCGAAGGCTGAATGAGTCCACTTTAAACTATTTATCGAATAAATCGACGCGGCGATCTCATTACTATTCAGCGTCATACTTTTTGTCCGTCTTACACCTGTGTCGTTATTCTTTTGCTCCATCTTATCTACATAAAAACTTCTAAATTTTTCCTTAATGTGTACGAATATAATGAACAGAGGTTATATATGGATGATTTTCGTATAACAATGCCGGACATCGGATTTGGTCAGTATAGCAATGCTTCATTGCGCGGGATCGGTCTGCCGGACTTACAACTTCAGAATCCCGACATGGACAAAACTGATTTTTCGTCAATAGCTGAAAGGCTTAAGTTTCAGGCAGAAGCCATGCTCGAAACGGGCGTAACTGATTCCGGTAAGCCGGTAGTTCACGGCATTGATGCGGACTATATAAATACTATAATTGAACTTGGAAAGGCCATGCCGAAAGGCGACGAGGACATTGACGATCTCTCGTGGGGATTAATAGTTAAAATGGGCATGGAAATGGGTATAGAGGATGCGGATGTTCTGAAAGAGCTGAAGATTTCAGATGTTGACACCTATTTCTACGAAGCTGTTTATAAAAAAGCGGCAATTGATGCCGGTATGAGCCGTTTTGATGAAAACGGTCAGGTTGTGGCGTATGAAAACCCGTCGGATATCTGGAAAGACATGTTTAAGACAGATGACGAAGGCAACTTCTTAAAAGATAATAACGGCAGAGCCGTCAGAAATGAAAACTTCGTCCAATATCGTATCCAGACTCAGGGCGCAAAAGTCACAGGTTACAGTACCGATGCGCCGATATGGAATTTTAAAGACTATAAAGGCAAGCTCACAGGTCTTCAAGGCGGCTTTTTACAAAACCTGCTTCTGGCTGTGGACAGCAAAGATCCGTATATGTATCGGTATGTTCGCGAGCAGGTGACGGACAAAATGCCAACATGGTCTGCCGACACAACGGCTAAGATGAGTGAAGATGAAAAAACCGATTTCTATATCAGGCAGCTGACACATTCGTACAAACTGCTTAAATCATCAATGATCAGCTCTATGACAATACGACAACAGCTCGATGAACTGAAAGCAATGTATTCAGGCGCGCAGTGGGAAAAAGTCAAAACAGATGGCGGAATTACGGACTATTTCATCGGAAGCAGGTAGTCAGTCAGCACCGCAAAACGCATTGTGCTGATCATTCTCTAAAAGCATGGTGAATTCCACACCGTCGGAACAGTTATGGAATTCAAGCTGTCCGTGCAGAAAATTCGTCATGACCGTTTTTGCCGTATAAAGCCCCAATCCTGTTCCGCTTCCGGTGTTTTTAGTGGTGAAATAGGGCAAGAATATCTTGTCTTTTATCTTTTCGTCAATGGGTTCACCGTTGTTTTTGATGCAGATTGAAATCAGGCTTGCGCTTACCGCCACACTGACATCTATTGTTCCTTTTGAAATGATTCTCTTTTTGAGAGCTTCGCAGACAGCTTCTCTTGCATTGTCAATTATGTTTGTAAATACATGGTTAAATTTTACGACATCAATTATGTTTGAAGCTAAATCGTAAGAACATGCAGGGTAAGTTTCAAATGAGTCGAAAATTTCAGTTTTGTTTTGGCATGTGCAGCTGAAATGGAGATCGGTATTATTGAACTCTATTTCAGGCTGATAGAGTTTCAGCAGGTCAAATATATGATGAACAATGTTTTTCCTTGTTTCAACCCTTTCGCAGTTCAATGATGAGATAAACCTGTCAATGACTGCGGACATGTCCTGAATGGTACCCATTGCCCGTCTTCCAAACTCTTTGATATCATTGTTGCAGAGTTTGTTCAAATCGTGAAGTTCGCACAAGTCCTGCACAGAAAGAGCCAGAACGTTCAATGGCTGACGCCAGTGGTGTGAAATGGTTGTCAGAAGCTTATTTACGTCGTTTTCGCGTTTTTTAAGAAAGAGATTGTGTTCTTTTTCGCATCCATCGTTTGAATTTGAATCCAAATCAGAGGATAAATGCTCATGTCCTGCTGTTTTGCACGCAGGTACATGTTTAATGACTTCCCCCCCGTTTTCGGCTGCAAATCTGTTGAGTTCATGTGTGGATGACGATGGTATTTTAACTATAAAATAACTGTAATCAGCCATATGTCACCTTATAACTGTACAATAACACCGGCAATCTGGTACGATGAATGCATCGTGACCACGCAGGAGGCATTATTGAGTTATGTAAAGATACCAATACATTACAAGATTTCATTTACGATATTAATCACACGGTCTGAATACAATTGTATATTATATAGTCAAGATTCGTCAATAGTATTATTTAGGTATATTCTATTCATTTGTGTTTATACTTAGAATATTGTCTAGTTATGTGTAATAAAAATCATCATTTAGTGGAAATAGGTAAGCGCATAAAAGATGCAAGGAAGGCAAAAGGCTGGTCACAGGAGACACTTGCGGAGCATGTCAATATTCACGCTACTTATATGTCACAGATTGAAACCGGGAAGGTGAATCTTACAATTAATATACTAAAATCTATTGCGGACAATCTTGATATATCAATGAAGGATCTGGTTTCTGAATATCACGATGAGGACGAACTTCCTCAGTTTCTGAAAGATGTCAGAGCGGCGTATTTTAAGGCAAAAGAGAACGAGCGTGGCTCATATATTAAAGCTGTGCGCGGAATAATCTATGCCTTTACAAACAGACGCAAATAATCCCGCACTGCCTTTTATTCTTTTATAAGTTCAAATTCCAATGTTTCCTTGTTGTAGTTGTAAACCTCGCCTGTGGCTATCACATAATACCAGCCGTAAATATTAAGTTTTCCTGTCTTATACCTGTCAGCGATAAGCGGATATGAAAGGATGTTTTTCATCTGTTCAACGATGTTCACCTGTTCTGTTATCCACTCCCGTTCCTCTTCGTTGGCGTTGGGGTAGTTTTCCTCCACCTGTTCGCGTATGTTGCCTGCCTGTTCCAGCCAGTGTTCAACGTTCGGGATATCTTTGAAGTATTCCTCGTCTTTGAACAGTGCGTGGCAGCCGCCGCAGTTGGAGTGTCCGCAGATGACGATATTTTCAACGCCGAGGGTCATTACGGCAAATTCGATTGCTGCCGTGGTCGCGGCATATTCTTTTGATATACGGTATTTCGGTACGATATTTGCGATGTTGCGCACTACGAAAAGTTCGCCGGGCATCGCTTTTGTGATAAGTTCGGGAACAACTCTGGAATCGGAACAGCCGATAAACAGGGTATGCGGTTTCTGTCCATGTCCGAGGTTTCGGAAGAATTCCTTATGTTTTTCAAAGCTGCGTTCGCGGAAGCGCACAGCTCCTTTAAAAAGATTGTCCATGCGGTCTCCTGAAAAAAAGGGTCTGTACCGTTTGGCACAGACCCTGACAAATTATCAGATAACGGGGCCGCCCGCAATGATTTCCGCGGAAGTGACCGCTTCGTATTTTTTGAAGTTCTCTTTGAAGCCGCTTGCGAGTGCTTTAAGTTTTTCCATGTATTCGTCTTTGTCCTTCCAGCTTTCGATGGGGTGAAGGACGTCGGTTGGGATATCGCCAAGTGTTTTGGGGATGCCGAATCCGAATACCGGATCAGCCATGAATTCAGAGTTGTTGATTTCGCCTGAAAGGATGGCTTTTATTATTTTACGGGTGTATTTGATCTCAAATCTTTTGCCTACTCCGTAGGGTCCGCCTGTAAGACCGGTGTTTACAAGGTAGCAGCTTGCGCCGTGTTTAACTATCTTGTCGCCGAGAAGTTTAGCGTAAACAGAGGGGTGCCATACCATGAAGGGTTCGCCGAAACATGTGGAGAACACTGCTTTGGGCTCTGTAACGCCTTTTTCGGTACCTGCAACTCTGGCTGTGTAGCCGGAGATGAAGTGGTACATTGCCTGAGGAACTGTCAGCTTTGATACGGGGGGGAGAACGCCGAAAGCATCGTATGTAAGGAAGATAACCACGTTGGGATGTCCGCCTTTTCCTTCAGCAACAATGTTGGGGAGTGAGTCTATGGGGTAAGACGCTCTTGTGTTCTCTGTATATTTTTCATCGTCGAGGTCGATTTTTCTGTTTTCATCCATCACAACGTTTTCAAGGATGGTGCCGAATTTCTGAGTACATGCGTAAATATCGGGTTCCTGAACGGGTGAAAGTTTGATGACTTTTGCGTAGCATCCGCCTTCGATATTGAAAACGCCTTCGTCGCTCCAACCGTGTTCGTCGTCACCGATAAGATGTCTTTCGGGGTCGGTGGAAAGAGTTGTTTTTCCTGTGCCGGACAGACCGAAGAAAAGAGCGGTGTCGCCGTCGTTGCCGATGTTGGCGGAGCAGTGCATGGACATAATGCCTTTTTTGGGAAGGATATAGTTCATAACTGTGAAGATGGATTTTTTAATTTCGCCGGCATAGCTTGTTCCGCCGATGATAACGAGTTTCTTTTTAAAGTTGAGCAGTATGAAAGCTTCGCTGTTGGTTCCGTCTTCGTCCGGATCTGCGTGGAAACCGGGGCATCCGATGACTGTGAAATCAGCCGCGAAATCCTGAAGATTACGCTCGTCATTTTCTGTTATGAACATGTTGCGCGCGAAAAGGTTTTGCCATGCGGAGTCGTTTATAACGCGGACTTTAAGTCTGCTGTTTTCGTCGGCGCCTGCATAACATTCCTGAACGTAAATGTCTCTGCCCTGCATGTATGCTTTAAGTTTTCCGAAAAGTCTTTCAAATTTTTCTTCGGAGATGGAGACGTTTCCTTTTCCCCAGTTAACGTCAGCCTTTGTTGTTTCTTCTTCAACGATAAACTTGTCGTTGGGTGAGCGGCCTGTGCATCTGCCGGTGAGGCATACAACAGCGCCTTTATCAGCAATTTTTCCTTCGCCGTTTTTAACAATTTCTTCATACAGTTCTGCGGCTGTCAGGTTTCTTTTTATTTCACCGAGGTTGGTGAAGCAGTATCCGTCGAGCACACATATTTCTGCTTTACTCACATTGTCCTCCTGATGGGATGAAAAATAGTATGGGGTTTTGCAAACGCCGCATTCTACACGATTGTCAGAAGGTGTTCAAGTGGTATTTGACATTTTTTTTATGCGGTTTTAATGCACCAAAGTGCTTTATTATTAGTGATTTAAGTTCTAAATACGGTTATTTAATTTTTCAATATTAATAATTACCGATTATAAGTTTCCTAATAAGAGAGTGCTTTACGGTGAAATTTATCTTAAAAGGTTTTTTTGGTGTTTTGTGATTTTTTCATCAATTCTTGCATTTCGCTGAACACATCTATATAATCCCTGCTGAAATGGAAATGTTCTTCATTCCTGCCGACGACAGGCACATAAAAAAAGAAAAAGAAAAAGCAAGAGAGCTGCGCCACACGCAATGGTGGAAAAACAAAGTTGCGGAAGGCGTATGTTATTATTGCGGCGAAAAATTTCCGCCGACGGAGCTTACGATGGATCATATTGTTCCTGTAGCACGCGGCGGGATGTCCACCAAAGGGAACGTTGTTCCCGCATGCAAAGAATGTAACAACAAGAAAAAATATCTATTACCCATAGAGTGGGAAGAGTATCTGAATACTCTCAAACGGAGCTGATATGACAGGTCACGAGATACGAAAAAAGTTTCTGGAATATTTTAAGCGGCACGGACACGTTGTGGTCGGTTCATCGTCACTCGTGCCTGCGGACGACCCTACGCTGCTTTTCACAAACGCGGGGATGAACCAGTTCAAGGACACCTTCCTCGGACGCGAGACCAGAAGCTATACCAGAGCCGCCACATGCCAGAAAGTTGTGCGGGCGGGCGGAAAACACAACGACCTTGAGAACGTGGGCGTAACCTCACGTCACCATACATTTTTTGAGATGCTTGGAAACTTTTCTTTCGGCGATTACTTCAAAGAGGACGCAATAAAGTTCGGATGGGAATTCCTCACCAAAGAGATGGGACTGCCCGCCGACAAAATGTTCGTGTCTGTGTATAACGACGACGACGAGGCGTTCGCCATCTGG
This sequence comes from Deferribacterales bacterium, assembly GCA_050251945.1. Classification (GTDB taxonomy): domain Bacteria; phylum Chrysiogenota; class Deferribacteres; order Deferribacterales; family Geovibrionaceae; genus Seleniivibrio. The sequence continues at coordinate 102,113 of JBFWLW010000005.1, forward strand.
CGCGACGTTATCGGACTTGACGAAAAAAACATCGAGCGCCGCGGCGAGAAGGATAACTTTTGGTCAATGGGCGATACGGGACCCTGCGGTCCCTGTTCGGAGATACACATTGATCAGGGCGAAGGCACCGGCTGCGGAAGACCCGAATGTGACCGCAACTGCGACTGCGACAGACACCTTGAGCTGTGGAACCTTGTTTTCATGCAGTTCGACCGTTCCGCGGACGGCAAACTGACACCCCTTCCAAAACCCAGCATTGACACGGGAATGGGACTTGAGCGTGTGACGTCCGTTGTACAGGGCGTAACAAGCAACTATGAAACCGACCTTTTCAAACCCATCCTTGAATATATATCGGAACTTGCCGGACATAAATACGGCACTGACACCAAAAAAGATATCTCCGTGAGGGTCATAGCCGACCACAGCCGTTCCACAACATTCCTCGTGGGCGACGGAGTGCTTCCCGCCAACGACGGACGCGGCTACGTTCTTCGCCGTATCATGCGCCGCGCTATGCGCCACGGCAAAATGCTCGGGTTCGAGGGAATGTTCTTCTACAAAGTATGCGAATTCGTGGTGGACTTCATGAAAGGTCACTACATAGAACTTGCAGACAAAAAGCCTTTTATATCTAAGGTTGTTACAAACGAAGAACAGTCTTTCAGCAGAACGCTGGGCATCGGATTGAAGATTATAGATGAGCTTCTCGAAAAGCATAAACAATACAAGGTTATCAGCGGCGAGGATATTTTCCGTCTGTACGATACGTATGGCTTTCCCGTCGATCTGCTCACTGACATTGCCGAGGATGCGGGCTACGGGCTTGACACCGTCGGTTTTGAGCATGAGATGCAGGCACAGCAGGAACGCGCTAAAAAGTCATGGGCGGGAAGCGGCGATAACAGAGTGGCGGATATTTATATCCAGCTTGCAAGCCGCCTGCACACCGAGTTCACAGGCTACGACAGCCTGAAAGAATCCACGACCGTGCTTTCTATAATTAAGGACGGCGCGGAGGTCAGCAGAACCGACGGCGAGTGCGACATTGTGCTTGCTAAATCACCCTTCTACGCGGAGGGCGGCGGTCAGACCGGGGACTGCGGTTATATCAAAACAGATTCCGCAGTATTCAAAGTGACAAAAACGTCAAAATACGGCGACGGCATGATAGTCATGCACGGCACGACGGAACTCGGCGCCATAATAAAAGGCGAGAACGTAACGGCAGAGGTCGACAGGTCTGCCAGAAAGGCAACCGAGAAGAACCACACCGCAACACACCTTCTTCACAAGGCATTGCAGGAGGTTCTGGGTGATCACGTTCGTCAGGCGGGTTCAATGGTTACGCCGGACAGACTGCGTTTCGACTTCAACCACTACGCATCCGTTTCCCACGAGGAGATAGAGCGCATAGAGGAGAGGGTGAACGCTGTCATTCAGGAGAACGACGAAGTATCAAAAACGTTCATGAGCCGGGACGAAGCCGTTAAGGCGGGCGCAATGGCACTTTTCGGCGAAAAATACGGCGAGAGGGTGCGCGTTGTCCGTGTTGAGGATTTCAGCATGGAACTTTGCGGCGGATGCCACGTCGACAGAACCGGGGATATCGGCTTTTTCAAGATCGCAAGCGAAGCCTCTGTGGCTTCCGGCGTGCGCAGGATAGAAGCTGTTACGGGGATGAACGCAGTTGCATACGCGCAGAAGACCGACAGTACTGTCAAAGAAGCTGCTAAACTGCTGAAAGCGGCTCCCGACAATGTCATTTCCAGAATAGAGGAAACTATGGACGCTCTGAAAGAGCGCGAACGCGAGCTTAAAAAACTCGGCGATAAGATAGCTTCCGCCCGCTCAGAGGAACTTCTCGATAATATTATTGACGTTAAAGGCGTTAAGCTCCTTGCCGTCACACTTGAGAACACAGATACGGATGCGCTGCGCAGGTTTGTGGACACTGCCCGCGAACGGATAAAGAGCGGCGTTGTTGTTGCTGCTTCTGTGAACGAAGGCAAGGTGATGTTCGCATGCGGCGTCACAAAAGATATAATGGACAGGGTTAAGGCGGGCGACGTTGTCCGCGAAGTGGCGAAGATTGCCGAAGGTTCAGGCGGCGGACGACCCGACATGGCAATGGCGGGCGGAAAGAATCCGGCGAAGCTGGGCGAGGCGATTGCCGCTGTGCCTGCTGTCGTGGAAAAGCTGATTGGCTGAAATTTGCGAAATATCGGATATTCAAAACAAAGTATTGTCATATAAACGCAGAACTCTGGCGGCGACACCCCGTGTTGCCGCTGTTCTGCTTCTTCTGGTGCCTGCAGGCTCTCAGCACAATGTAATTCTGACAAAGCGGATGCGCAGTCTGGAACATCACGGCGGCGAGGTTTCTTTTCCCGGCGGAGGTGTGGAAAACGGCGAAAGCCTGTGCAGTGCGGCTCTGCGAGAGACCTGCGAAGAGATAGGAATCTGCGGCGATTCCGTAAAGCTTCTTGGCGCGCTTGATGATGAAATGTCGCGCTGGGGACACAGGGTCACTCCTTTTGTCGGTATCGGCGGCGGCACGGATTTCAGGAGACAGCAGACCGAGGTTGACCGGATATACAACGTGCCTCTGGCGCATTTTGTTTCCAGACAGACCTACTGGACGGAAAAATGGTTTCGCGGGCGGGAATCCCGTACGGTTCATTTTTTCCGCTGGGAAAACGATATAGTCTGGGGGCTGACCGCTCTTATACTTGATAAGTTTGTGCATCTTTTATCACAAGAATAATGTTGGCAAAGAGAGTGATTCGGTCTATTATGATAAATACAGCGGAACACGGGAGGAAAGTGTGAAAGCAGAATACATAAATCCCTTCATAGCATGTACCATCAACGTATTTGAGACCATGACAGGTCTTAAGCCGGTCAAGGGTGATCTATATATCAAATCAGATGAAAACCTGCATTATGACGTTTCCGCGGTTATCGGTATTGTCGGCGACGTTGTGGGATATGTTTCCGTTAGTATGCCGGAAGCGCTGGCAACAAAGGTTGCATCCATCTTCCTGATGGAAGAGAAAGAAGACGTGGACACGGACGTCGGCGACGCCATAGGCGAGCTTATCAACATGATCGCAGGCAGCACGAAAAAAATGTTCACCGATAGAGGTCACAGATTCAGCATTTCCGTACCGAACGTTGTTGTGGGCAAAGGTCACACCATACAAAGACCTGCACACATCATTTGCGTCGGTGTCAAATTTAAGCTGGAAAATACCACTTTTGTCATTGAGATAGCACTTAAAGACAAAAACTGATATTATTCAGTACCAAATTATTTCTTATAAGGGTTGACTGCGCAGAAAACAGGAGGAATCCATGATCAATCCGTCTTTATTCAACTGCGTAACCAGAACAGATCTCGGTCAGAACCGCTTATCAATGCTGACAAAAAGACACGAGAACATCTTTTCAAAGTACAAAAACGACAACCTTCTCTTTTACAATTTCGCCGGACTGATGATTAACCATATGCCGGCTAATTTCCTGAGTTTTCTCTCCGACGAAGACCTCGACGGTTTTTTCACCTATCTTTTTAAAATATTTGACGGCAGAAAAAAGAAAAAACTTGCTGTTGTTGCGGAAGATCTTGACACCAAGCCGTTCTTTGTGGGCAATTTCAGCCTTGTTTCGATTGTGACTGACGACAGACCCTTCCTTTACGACAGCGTATGGGCATATTTTCAGGAGAACGAGACCAAAGAGCTTTTCATTCTCCATCCTATCTTCAGCACGGAAAGGGACAAGCAGGGCAGCCTGACAAAAGTTTCCGAAACGGCTATCGGCTCAAAGAACGAATCGTTCTTTCTGATATTCCTTGAGCATATGGAAGTGCCGCAGCTTAAGAACATAACGAAGAATCTCTCGTCAGTTTACGAGTGTGTGATGGCGGCTGTGGATGATTTTCACCGCATGACGGAGCTTATGCACAACCTTGCCAGCGAACTGCGCGAGAGCGAACCGGAGGTTTCAAGGTTCATTCACTGGCTTTTACAGGATAATTTCATCTGGCAGGGCGCCAGAGTCATAAACATAAAGACCGAAGACATGTCCATGACAAATACGGATATAGGCATCTGTACCCTGTCCGGTGAGAAGCCGGATGCCAAGGCGCTTTTGTCGGTTATTGATGAAGGAAAACTGAACTATGTGGACGGACACCCCGTTGTCGTTGATATTTCACTTGAACGATCGAAGGTGAAAACGCGGGGATATCTGAACCGTCTGATGTTCGTTGACAGGCACGGGAAGTTTTTACGTGTCGTCGAGGTCTTCGGAAAGTTCACATACAAAGGGCGCAAATGTCCTCCGCACGAGATACCAATTGTTCGCGACAAGATAAAACAGGCTCTTGACCACTTCAATTTCGTCCACGGTTCGCACGATTACAAATGGGTTCGTTCTCTCATAGACGATTTCCCTAAGATAGAGCTTTTCAATTTCAACACCAAACTTACCATAGAGACCCTTGAGCTTATCCTTACCATGCAGGGTTCGGAACAGATACGCATATGTTATCGGGATTTCAGACCCCTGAACAACCTGTTCTTCTTCATCGCTCTGCCTTTTGAGAAGTATTCAACCGAGCTTGTCGAGAACCTGCGTGAGTTTCTGGCGGAATTTTTCGATGCGGAGCTTCTTGACACCAGCATACGCGAGGACGAGCATAAACGCTATTACATGCATTTCCATCTGTTTCTGCGCGATACGGAAACACTTATAAAAACCGACGACAACCTGCTTAAGAACAGAATACTCTCCATGCTGCGCACATGGGATGCCAACCTCTACGACCTTCTGCACGACAGACTGGATTCGTCCGATATAGACAGGGTTTACGCCAGATATGTCGATGCTTTCAGCGAAGTTTACAGGTCGCGCAATAGTCCGGAGGCGGGCTTCGCGGATATTATGTCACTTGAAAGGCTGGAAGGCGTCAAAGCGCGCATTTATGCCGAGCATGGGCGTGCAATTCTAAAGATATATGCGCAGTCAAGGTTCCTTCTCACCCAGCTTATGCCCGTTCTGGACAACATCGGGCTTAAGGTTTATGAGGAGGATACTTTCAGGCTTCAGCTTGAGGACGGCGAACGTTACATAAACGCTGTGTATCTTGCGGATATAGAATATCCCGAAGAGTTCTGCGATATGTACAAGGAGAATGTGCCACAGCTTATGGTTCATGTGTTAAGCGGTACGGCGGAGAACGACAGGCTGAACGGGCTTGCCGTCACGGCGTCACTGAAATACCGCCAGATAGCTGTTCTGCGGGCGCTTCGCAACTTTATCAGACAGATAGACACCAGCTTCACGCTGATAACACTTACTAACGCTTTTACAAACAATCCCGACATAGCCGGACTTATCGTGCGGCTGTTCGAGACGAAGTTCGATCCGTCGGTGAAAAAAGCGGATGTTGACGGCATAATACAGATGATAATGCCCATGATAGACAGGGTAGTGTCCGCAGCGGAGGACAAGGCTCTGCGGGACTGTGTTCAGGTGCTTGGCGGCATGGTGCGCACAAACTATTACTGCGTGCCGGAGCGACCCTATATCTCGTTCAAGCTCAGAAGCCGCGAGCTGGACATCATACCCGAACCGCGCCCGTTGTTTGAGATATTCGTACACTCCGCCCAGATGGACGGAATACACCTGCGCGGCGGCAGGGTTGCCCGCGGCGGACTGCGTTTTTCCGACAGACCCGACGATTACCGCACGGAGATTCTGGGACTGGTCAAGACCCAGATGGTTAAAAACGCCGTCATTGTTCCTGTCGGTTCAAAGGGCGGTTTCATTGTAAAGACCAGATACAAAGACAGAACGGCAGACAAAGATAACGTAATAGCTCAATACAAGAACTATATACGCGCTCTGCTGGACGTTACGGACAACATAAAAAACGGAAAAGTTGTGCATCCCGAAAATGTTAAGATATACGACGAAAAGGATCCTTATCTCGTTGTTGCGGCAGACAAAGGAACTGCGGCGTTCAGCGATATCGCGAACTCCGTTTCCGTTGAGCGCGGCTTCTGGCTGGGCGATGCTTTCGCGTCGGGCGGCAGTGCCGGATATGACCATAAAAAAGTTGGTATAACAGCCAAGGGTGCATGGGAATGTGTTAAGCGTCATTTCCGCGAGACCGGCAAAGATATACAAAAAGAGGAATTCACCGTATTCGGAATAGGCGATATGGGCGGCGACGTTTTCGGCAACGGTATGCTTCTGTCAAAAAAGATACTTTTGCTGGCGGCGTTCAACCATATGCATATCTTCCTCGACCCCTCACCGGATGCTGAAAAGAGTTTCAATGAACGCAAAAGACTGTTTGCTGTAGGACCTTCCGGTTCGTGGGCGGATTACGACAGAACGATAATTTCGGAGGGCGGCGGCATTTTTGAACGCTCCGCCAAGAAGATAGAGCTTTCACAGCAGTTACGCACCATGCTGGATGCCGATAAGCATCACGTTTCCGGCGAAGAGCTTATCGGGTTCATCCTGAGGATGCGGGCGGAGCTGATGTGGAACGGCGGCATCGGCACCTATGTCAGAGCCACTGCGGAAACCAACTCGCAGGTGGGCGACCCCGCGAACGATTCGGTGAGGATAACATCCCACGAGCTTCGCGCTGTGGTGGTCGGCGAGGGCGGCAACCTCGGACTCACTCAGAAGGCGCGCATTGAATACGCGGAAAAAGGCGGCAAGATAAACACCGACGCGCTGGATAACTCGGCGGGTGTGGATATGTCCGACCACGAGGTTAACCTCAAGATAATGTTCTCGAAACTGATGAAGGACGGGGACATGAAGGATTTTGCCGAGCGCAACAGATACATCAAAAAACTCACCCCGCAGGTGGAGGCGCTGGTTCTGCGCGACAATTATCTCCAGTCGGGCTGTATCAGCATGGCGCAGCGCGGGTATGAATTAAGTCCGGTTATCTATAAAGAATTTGCCAAACATCTCAGAGACAGGAAGCTTCTGGATTTCAATATCGAGAAGATTGAATTTGTTGATGGTGACAAAACACCCACAAGACCCGAACTGTGCGTTCTGCTCGCCTATTCAAAGATATTCCTCTACGGCGGGATAGAGCAGGGGCTTAACGTTGAAGACGAACTCGTTAAGCGCGAATATATGAGCTATTACCCGGCAGATATGCAGGCGCAGTACGGCGAAAAACTGTACGACCATATTCTGCGCCGCGAAATCGCAGCAACAGTCATCATAAACAGGCTCATAAACCGCACGGGTCCGGTGTTCTTCTATGAACTGTACAAGAACAACAATATAGATTTCAGCCGCCTTGTGCATGCTTACATGCTGGCGGAGGATGCGCTTGATCTTAAAAATATCCGCCTCGAGCTTGAGGCTCTGAACGGAAAAACGGGAACCGAATCTGTTTACACCGCCATGAGCGAGCTTGAAAAGACTATGAAGGTTGCGACCGTCTGGATTGCCGACGAGGCAAGGTCGCAGAGGGTAAGGGAGCGCAGAGAAGAATTCGGAGAGATAGTAAGGCTTATCCCCAAACATCTTTCCTCCGGACTGAAAGAAAACCACGACGCTATGTGTTTGGAGCTTACAGAGGGCGGTATACCGTCTACACTTGCAAAACGCATCGCGGCGGTTCGCTATGCAAAGGCGGCGTTCGATATCTTCGACATCCATGTGAAGACCGGACGCGCCGTAAGAGACATTCTCACGGCATATTACGAAGCGGATTCAGTTTTTTCAATTACGGAACTGACAAGCGGAATAAAATCAGTTAAGATACGAACCGAATGGGAACGGGTGAACATGGAATCCCTTGTGAACCGTCTCAAACAGATACAGAAAAGGACAGCCGTTTTCCTCTGCGACAGAGGCAGAGCCGGTCTGAACGGTCTGAAAGCTTCCGAAAGGACGTTTTTCGAGAACTATAATGCGTTTCTGATGTCTGTGAGAAGCAGGGATATCGACAGTCTTGTCCCGTACAACGTTGTTGCGGACATGTTCTCACGCCTTGCGGAGAAGTTCGGAGAAAACTGATGATAAACAAAAAACTGATTTGTACGATTATACTTTTTATATTCTGTTTCGGAGGTTATGCTTTGGCGAATGAAACAGCAAAGCTGGATAATAACTTAACGCTTATTTACAAGTACATTCCGGGGGTTAAAGTTGTTTCGGTGCAGACATGGATGAGAACTGGCTCTGTTAACGAAACGACTGAAGAGAGCGGAATTTCACACTTTCTTGAGCATATGGTGTTCAAAGGCACAAAAAAATATAAACCGGGCGAGATAGACACAGTTGTCGAGGGCAAGGGCGGGGTTATGAACGCCGCCACCAGCAAGGATTATACATACTATTACATCAATATCCCCTCATATAACGCGGAAGTAGCTTTTGACACCATAAGCGAAATGGTGTTCCGCGCATCGTTCATTCCAGACGAAATAGAGAAGGAAAAACCTGTAGTAATTCAGGAAATAAAGATGGGCAAAGACCGTCCCACATCGGGCATGTGGGAGGAGTTTTCAAAAGTTATGTTCAGCGATACTCCCTACGAGCGGGAAGTGATCGGAACGGAAGATACCGTTAATTCCTTTACACACGATATGCTTATGGCTTACTACAACAGATATTATCACCCTGACAATATGACGCTTGTGGTTGTCGGCGACATATCATACGACGAGGTGCTGAAACTCGCAAAAGAATATTACAGCGACAAACGCAGTGTCAAAGCCGGCAAACGGTACGACAAGGACGGGCTTACGAAGATTGACAAGCCAGTTGAGCTGTCAGTTAAAAAAGATATAAGTCAGGAATACGGAATCTTAGCCTATCCCGCGGAAGGCATATCTCAGATAGACGTTTTTGCAATGGAGATTCTGGGCGAGATACTTTCCGGCGGTGAATTCTCCGTGCTTAACCAGAAATTCAGATATGACAACGATCTGGCTAACAGTATAAACGGCGGCTATTACGGTCTGAAACACAGAGGCACTTTCCTTTTCACATACAACTGTCAGATAGGTAAGGGCGACGCTGTTAAAGCTGAAATAATTAAAACTGTAAAGGATATAGATAAGTATCTCACTGACGGGAACATTGAAAAGGCGAAGAACAGACTGAAAAGCCAGACCATGTTCCAGCGCGAGAAAACGTCAAGCGAGGCAAACGACATCGGATATTCATATACAGTGGAAAAACCCTCATATTATGATAATTTTGTTGAAAATATTAATAAAACAGATAAGCTTAGTATTGAGAATGCCATAAAAACTATTTTCAAGTCGGAGTATGTCTGGGTCAGAACCATGCCCGACGGAAAAAGTGAGTAGCCATGAATATTTCCGACCTAATTCCCGTTAAACGGGGCGGGCTTCCGGAAACTGTGTGCGATGCACTGGAATCCGGTCTGTCAGACAGTTACCGTATATTTAACCTCTACGGACACAAGGGAACCGGCAGAACTTATTTCGCTGATTTTCTTAAGAACGATCTTAACCATGAAACCTATCTGGTCATGTATATGGACGCAGAGAAGAGCTGCGCCTGCTATCCTGAGCAGGGGCTTCTGGAGCTTAGAAACTGCGTTGTCGGTGAGACTGCGGATTTTTTCGCAGTATTTGACATATCCGTCCTTGTGCGCAGTGAAAAGATAAACGGAAAACTGAAAACAGAGGCGGAGTGTTTTTTTCAAAACAATTCTCCGATGATGTCAGAGGTTATCTCGAAAACTCCTTCAAAGTACACCTTCACGAGAAGCATGTATGATGAAGTAGGCAAAAGCTTTTCAGAGGACTGGTTCAACAGTGAGGTGCGCCCGAACGTCATAAGCATGTTCAAAGAGGCGAACCACATGAACTGGCAGATTTGTCTGGATTGTTTTGCGTCTTCCCTCAAAAAGATAAAAGAAAAAGCGGGACTTCATCCCGTAATCATCATAGATAACGCAGAAAGTCTTTATCCCGCCTTCGACGGCGGAATGAGCTGGGTGACCAAGCTCGTTGAAAAAGCTGACTGCTCAACTATCATTTACATTTCAGAGGAACCGCTTCCGCAGGAAAGCTACGGCTATATCTCTCAGGAGATTCAGACTGAGACCTTCACACGGATGGAATCTGACGAATTCTGTAAAAAGAACGGGCTGGAAAGGGAATCCATGTCGGAACTCATCTTTGAGAATACCGACGGGCACCCTGCGCTGACCGCTTTCAGCCTTGAAACGTATAAACTGATGAAGACCAACGAAGGACACGAACCCGGACCCGAGGTGTTTGAAAGCGATCCCCAAAGCATCGTTCACATGAACCTCAGCAGTCTTAAAACCGACGAGTCCACTATGGCAAAGCTTTTAAGCTGCTGCAGGCTTTTTGACGAAGGACTTTTTAACGCTGTCGCAGGCGAATTCACCACGACGGCTGACAAACATAACCTGTTCAGCGCTTTCATCACGCGCAGTTTTGTGAACAGCATGGGCGGCGGATTTTACTGCATCCATCCGCTTTTCTCCATGCACAGTCACTCTGTTCTGGATTCAGACCTGATAGAGAACGTTAACTATGCGATCTACCGCTATCACATCGGAGCGGCAGAGAGCAATTGCGAATATAACGACCTGACATATCACATAAAAGAAGCTGTTTACCACGCCATGAACGTCATGGAGATAGACGGCTTTGTCGAGTGGTTTTCTTCGCTGGAAAAGAAATTTTTCAGTGTCGAGTTTTTCAACTTCTGGCTGGATATGCTGGAGATGGCGAAACAGCACATAGCCGGCATCCTCGGGGATACGCATCCGCAGATAGCAGTTTATTTTGATAAACTTGCATTCATGTATCTGAAATCAGGCAGACAGCTTTCCGCCGAAAAAGTTCTTCAGGAAAGGCTTTCGGCAGCAGAGGAAAAATCGGGAAAGAACTCTGCCGACGCAGTGCCTTATATGAACAAACTTGCCAACTTCTATATAGATACAGGCGACTTTTCCGCCGCCGAAGCCATTATGAAGAAGGGACTTGAGATACGCGAGAAGTTCCACGGCAAAAAAAGTCCCGACTATGCAGACAGTGTGCTTAAGCTGGGTAAGCTTTACCACATTGCCGGAGACAGGGAAAATGCTCTGAAGAACCTTAACGAAGCGGAAGAGATATACGATAAAACTTTGGATGTCAAAGACAATGCACGCCTTGAGGCGGACGAGGTCATGGCGTCGATTTACAGCGCCGCCGGACAGATAGCCAAGGCAGCGCTTATATATCACAAACTCACCACCGTCAGAAACGAAAAAATGGGTCCCATGAGCAAAGAGGCTGTGAAAAGCCTCGGCGATTACGCCCAGATAGTGTTTAAAAACGGCAATTCACGTAAAGCAGTTAAGCTTTATGAGGATCTCATAACCAAAACAAAAAAGATATACGGCGAAAACAGCCGTATGGCAGCCGCCGCCGCAAACGACCTTGCGGTTGCATATCAGAAAGTCAAAGAGTTTGATAAATCCGAAAGCATGCATACGGAAGCTCTGAACATTAAACAGAGTATATACGGGACAAACCACCCCAGCACCGCCGTTTCATATACGAACTTCGGTCAGCTTAAATATGCGATGGGTGATTTGCGCAATGCGGAACCTTACTACTTCAAGGCTCTTCAGATTTATGAAACGGTATTCGGCACGCACCATGAAAAAACAGCCGTAGGGCTTAACAATATGGGATTCATAACATCCCGCATGGGTCAGTTTGACCGTGCGCAGGAATACTATGAAAAGGCGCTTGAAATCAAAAAAGAGATAGGTGGCGAAAGGAGCATTTCCGCTGCCGCGGCAATGAATAACCTCGGCGAACTCCTTTACAGGATAGGCAAAAAAGAAGAAGCAAAAGAGTTCCTTTCAAGCGCATATGAGATTTATAAAGAGATAATGGGCGAGGATCACGAGTATACCAAGCTGGTGGCGAAGAATCTTTCAGCAGTAAGTTAATTTTACCTTTTATAACACTTCGCATTTCTTCGTTGTCATCAGAAAAATCTTCCTCACATACTTATGTGTATGCTCGTTGATTTTTCTTCTTCTGCCTTGAACTGCTCGGTTCTAAAAGGTAAAGAAAATACGCAGTCTTATTTACATAAACAAAAAACCTCTCGGTTTCTGTTTTTGCATGAATATTGCCGTCTCTGCGAGGAAGCCTCTGGCTGACGAAGCAGTCTGAACCGCACAGAATCTACTGAGCAATATATTAATGCTGACAATTTTAGATCGCGTCGTCGCAGTATTCGGCAATAAGTTTAGTGGACTCATTCAGCCTGCGGCTGATGCTCCTCGCGAAGACGGAAGAGGTCTTCTTTGGTTTTTAATCTGTTTATAATCAACAAAAAACCCGCTCGGCTGAGCGGGTTTTATTATTTGCAGTTTAAGCAGTTATCAGAACTTAACGTCTGTTTCGCTTTCCCAGAGACCGTGGATATTGCAGTATGATGTTGCAATAAGTTTGCCGGGCTGGGTAAGTTTCAGCTTGAAAGTTGAGCAGGGGTCAGCGTGCGCGGGTCCCTGATTTGCGCCTGCAACAGCTTCGCCGTGCGCCATGTATTCAAACCTTGCAACGTTGATAAGGTTGCCTGTTTCCGGTTTGAAGTAAACTGATATCCAGTTGATAAAGTGCTCTGTTGTGTTGGGGTGGGCGATCTCTTTACCCACGGAAACCTCAACTGTGAAAGCTTCGCCTGAAACTATTGTTTCGGGCAGTACAAGAACAGGAACGTGCTTCTCTGATTTGTAATCTGCTGATTTAACAAGTTCTCCGATAGCCATTTCGTCCTCCTGATTTGTTTTAGTTTGACCTTATACCTAATGTTTACCACAAGTTTCATATTAAATCAAACCAAAAAAGTCTGATTCAAAATATTTTTTGCTAAAAATTATCTATAAGCTCTAAACGGTGAAATACTCCGCAGATGCATTATGTATAATTATAGCACATGTTGAGTATTCCGGTACCATTTCATAATTTTCTGTAAGTTTGACGTCTATGTCGTTAAACTCCAGAAAGCTGTCAAGCTGGGCGTTCTGCGCAAGGTCGGGACACGCGGGATAGCCGAAACTGTATCTGCGCCCCTGATATTTAAGCGAGATCACGCCGTGTGCGGATTTCGCATCCTGCCCGTCTATGCCAAGCCCGGCGCGTATCTGTTTGTGGAAATATTCTGCCAGTGCCTCGGTCAGTTCCGTGAAGAATCCGTGATACTGGTAGTATTCCTTATATTCGTGTGCGTTGAAAAGCTGTTTGCAAAGGTGTTCCGCCTTCTGTCCCGCAGTGACGAGGTGGAAAGCGACCACATCCTTTTTACCGGAGGACAACGGAAGGAAATAATCGGACAGGCATACGCCGCCTTCGATGTTTTGTCTGGGGAACTCGAAAACGGAGAGTATTTCGTCCGTATTATCTTTGTAAACTATAAGTTTTTCACCGTCGCTGTTACAGTTATAGAACCCGCAGATAGCGGAAAGTTCAGCAAGATTTTCTGCTTTCACCCTTGCGATTGTCTTTTCATATTCGGGATAAACAGTTTCTTTGAGCATCTTTGAATACTCGTCTTCAGCCATGTTTTTGCGGCTGTAGCCCCATCTGTGGTTGAAGAGCGCCAGCTTGTTCATGTACTCAAGCACTGAATCAATGCTGATGTTTCTGAATACTTTTGTGCCGAGGAAGGGAGCTTGCGGGATATTGTCGGTTATTTCAGGCTTTCTTATTTTAACTGTTTTTGGTTTTGCTTCTTTCATGGGTTTGTCGGGAGCTTTTGCATCGCTTTCGCCGCCGCCAAGCACCTTGAGCGCGTCAAACGCATCGCGGCAGTAATGCACGTGTCCGGGCATTATGGGTTTACAGTCCTGTTCAACGAATTTTTCAGTGAGTGCCGCACCGCCCAGAAGTACCTTTGTGTGAACGTTCTGGCGCATCAGCTCCTCTATGTTCTCGCGCATTATATTGGTGGATTTCACAAGCAGACCGCTCATTCCGATGGCGTCCGCCTTGACCTCTATTGCCTTTTTGATCATCTCTTCCACAGGCACCTTGATGCCGAGATTGTGAACTGTGAATCCGTTGTTTGACAGTATGATATCCACAAGGTTCTTGCCGATATCGTGTACGTCGCCCTTGACGGTCGCCAGAACAATTGTTCCGCGTGACTTTGCGTCGCTGCGTTCCATGTAGGGTTCGAGCAGGCTGACCGCCGCTTTCATAACCTCTGCGGATTGCAGAACGAAAGGCAGAAGCATCTTGCCGGCACCGAAGAGTTCGCCCACTTCCTGCATGGCGGGGAGCATTATATTGTTTATCATGTCGATGGGCTTCACGGTCAGGCGCAGTTCATCCAGAACGGGTTCCAGTCCCGCCTTTTTGCCCCTCATTATGTGCTGCTTAAGTGTCTGATCAGCAGGGAGATTCTGCTTCTCTTCCTGCTTTTCAACGCCCTCTTTGGAAGCGAAATATTCTATGAATGTGTTGAGTGCGCCCTCTTCACCGTTCAGAAGCGCTTTGCAGTGCTTAACGTCTTCCGCGTCTATCATGGATTCCGGAATAACTTTCGATGCATGTACGATAGCCATGTCCAGTCCCGCCGTCACGGCTTCGTGGAGGAAGACGGAGTTCAGCAGGGGGCGGCTTGCCGCAGAAAGTCCGAAAGAGATGTTGGAAAGCCCCAGAACGGTCTTTGCGCCTTTAAGTTCCGCTTTGATGCGGCGTATGGCGTTCAGCGTCTCTATCGCCGCTGTTGTAAGGGTAACGTCGCCGCTTCCTATGGAAAATGTCAGCGGGTCGAATATAAGGTCTTCCGGTTTCAGCCCGTACTGTTCCGTATAGACTTTGTATATTCTTTCCGCTATGGCGAATTTCCTGTCGGCTGTCATAGCCATGCCCTCTTCGTCGATGGTGAGCGCTATGACTGCGGACGGGTGTCTTTTGACTATATTGAGTATGCGGTGGAGCTTTTCCCCTCCGTCCTCAAAGTTTATGGAGTTTATAACGGGTTTGCCCGCATAGTATTTCAGTGCCGTTTCAACAACGTCCGGTTCTGTGGAATCCACAACCACGGGGGCTGTGAGCGTCTTGTTAAGAAGCAGCATGAACTGTCTCATGTCCTCTTTTTCGTTCCTTCCTGCATACGCGACGCAAATGTCTGTGAAATGCGCGCCTGTGTCCTCCTGTTCTTTTGCGACGGCGAGCATGCCCTCAAGGTCGTCTTTCAGCAGGAGTTCGCGGAAAGCCTTGCTGCCGTTTGCGTTTGCCCGTTCGCCTATGAGGGCGGGGGCAGGGGACTGCACGATTGATGTTGAAAAATAGAGACTTGCACATTCGCCCGCATATTCACCCGCAAAGGGGGCTTTCGGCTTGTTGCGGTCGGCAACGGGGCGAAGCGCCTTTATGTGGTCGGGTGTCGTTCCGCAGCATCCGCCGAGAACCGCAACCGGATATTCTTTTATCAGTCCTTCCATTATCTCCGCCATGCGTTCCGGCGTCATGGAATAGACCATCTTTCCGCCTTTGTTTTCAGGCAGTCCTGCATTGGGCAGACAGGATATTCTTCCTGCGAAATGCTTTGAAAGCGTTGCGACCGGATGGTGCATCAGGTCGGGACCTGTTGCGCAGTTAAGCCCGAGAGAGAAGACTGGATAGTCCCTTATAACCGTGGCAACTGCTGTCAGATCGCTCCCCATGAGCATGGTTCCGTTCTGTTCAACTGTCACTGAGATCATGACGGGAGCATCGGAGCCGTTCGCCTCTCTGGTTTCCATCACAGCGTTAAGCGCCGCCTTTATCTGCAAAAGATCCTGACACGTTTCTATGATGAACAGGTCGACACCGCCTTCCAGAAGCGCCTGAGCCTGTCTGCGGTACATTTCAAAAAGCTCGTCATAGGTTATCTGCCCAAGGCTGGGAAGTCTCGTTCCGGGGCCTATGGAGCCTGCTACAAACCTGCCGTATTTATCGGCTGCCTGTCTGGCTATCTGCGCACCTTTGAGGTTCAGCTCGTATGTCATCTCCTCAAGCCCGTATTCGGACATAACAAGCTCTGTTCCGCCGAACGTATTGGTCTCTATCACGTCCGCACCCGCCTCAAGGTACTGTTCGTGTATCTCGCGGATGATATCCGGCGCGGCAGCGTTCAGCCATTCGCTGCATCCCTGTTTCCCCTGCCAGATATCGTCATTTATTTCATATTTCTGTATGGACGTACCCATTGCGCCGTCAAATAAGATTATTCTGTTGTCTGCGTATTCTCTGAACATCGGATTCTCCTATATGCCTATAGGTTTTATCCGAAAGAAGCCACTGTGTAAAGGGCGGATGCTGTTTTTTTGTGCGGTTTCCAATAAAATATTGATATTGAGACTGCATCGGGGTAAGATTTTGAACCGAAAAACGAAAAGGGAACGAAAATGCAGGAAAAAAAGAAGATTCGCCCCAGAACAATAACTATGACGACATCAATGGAAGTGCCTATCGCAAGAGGCACCGTGGAATATATCGCAGGGATAAACCCCGAAGAGACGTGGGCGCCCGTTCTCGGCGAAGATATCGACGAAGACGGTCAGAGAGCGCTTGGCAACAAGCACCTTGAGATGATTAGAGAGGCTGAGCAGACTGAAGAATACAAACAGAAGCTCGGCGAATTTATGAAAGAGACCGTGACGCTGTTTCAGGCAATCAACAAAGGTGATAAAGACACCATGCTTCCCTATACAGGCGGCAAAAAAATCAACTTTGTCATGGGTATGCCAAGAACAGGCGGTACAACTGTTTATAACGCGCTTTCGTCCGCATACGGCTGGCCCTGGGAAAAGCTGCTGTTCTCCATGACCCACAACATGATGCCAAACGCGCTGTTCGTTCAGCCCAACCCCTATTCAGAGTTTGACATGGGCTGGAGACTTCCGTGGAACTTTAACAACGTACTTTTCGAGCTGTGCCAGTTTCTTGTCTATGCAAGCCGCGAAGCGCAGGACAGCCAGCATATCTTCATCAAAAGCACACCCCTTTCATACGCTATAAAAATGCTGAACTATCTGTTTGCAGATCAGGCTCAGTACATCGTGACAGTCCGCCACCCCGGCGCTATCGCTCTTACAAAGAACACTGGCGAGGAAGTGAGAAGAGAGGATCATTTGGAAGTTATGTCCATGTGGGCAAACCTTTACTCTTCAATTGTGCGCGAATGCAGACCGCTCGGCAATATCGTGCTGGTTGAGTACGGAGAGAAGATGACGGAGTTCATCAACAGCGTTTTCGAGAAGAAAAAATACGGCTCAAGAGCGGAAGAGACCGCCTTTTTCGAGTATGACGAATATGATAAAGATTTTTACAACAGCGACATAGTACAGAGGTCGTTTGACTACGTCAGAAATTCTTGGAAGCTTTTCGGAATGGATTTCCCCATTCCTGAGAAATGTATATAAGTTGAAAATACGAGATCGCCGCGTCGCGTAAGCTCCTCGCGAAGACGAATACCAGTCTCTGCGAGGAGCCTTAGGGCTGACGCGGCAGTCTCATAGTTATTTCGTTTACTTTATTCCGTTGACTCTGAGCAGGCTGTCGTTGTCGGGCTGTCTGCCTGCGAACTGCTCAAAAAGTGCCATCATATCCTGACTTCCGCCATTGCTGAGAACAGTATCCATGAATCTTTCGCCTGTTTTACCGTCGAAAACCCCGTTATCAACGAAGATGCTGTAAGCGTCGCATGAAAGGCGTTCCGCCCATTTATAGCTGTAATATCCCGCGGCATAGCCGCCTGAGAATATGTGGCTGAATCCGTTCTGAAACTTATTGTATGCCGGAGGCAGGATTATCGCGGTTTTTTCCCTTATTTCGTCCAGTAACGTCTGCACTTCGCCGGCTGTGTATGCGTCGGCATGGATCGTCATGTCGAATATGCCGAACTCAAGCTGGCGCAGCATGCCCGAAGCCGCCATGAACGTACGCACTCCGTCCAGTCTGTCTATCATTTCATCAGGCAGAACCTCGCCTGTGCGGTAATGTTTTGCAAACATTTTAAGCACTTCTCTGTTATACGCGAAAAGTTCGAGGAACTGTGAAGGGAACTCGATAACGTCCCAGTCAACTCCGTTAACGCCGCTGACCTCCGCCTCGTCAATTTTTGAAAGCAGGTGGTGCAGAGCGTGTCCAGTCTCGTGGAACAGCGTCACAACGTCGCTGTGGCGCAGAAGGGAGGGGTTGTCCGGTGCCGCCTGCGGAAAGTTGCCGCATATGAGACCGGAAGCAAGGACAGTATTGCCGTCCGCATCTTTGTGATGCGTCTGCCATTCGTTCATCCATGCGCCGTCCCGCTTGCCTTTGCGCGCCTCAAGGTCTGTGAACAGTCTTGCAAACACTTTGCCGTCCCTCGACATATCGTATGCCTTTACGGTTTCGTGCCATACCGGAACATCGACTTGTTTGAAGCTCACTCCGAAGAGTTTTTCCACGAAGTCGAAAAGACCTTTTACGACGGAATCCTGCTCGAAATACGGGCGGTATTCCTGTTCGTCATATCCGCATTTGATACGGCGGAGTTTTTCGGAGTAAAAGCCTGTGTCATAGCTTGCGATGTCTTTAAGGTCTGCCAGCTTTTTGAGTTCTTCCATCTCCTTTTTGCCCTGTGCATATGCTTTTTCGGCAAGATCGGTGAGGAATTGCAGAACCTCTTCGGGAGTTTTCGCGTTTTTGCGCTCAATTGACAGGTCGGAAAATCTGGAGAACCCGAGTATATTTGCCATCTCCTTGCGGAGCTTAAGATTTTTTTCGATTATTTCGGCGTTCTGCGGTGCGCGTGTGCAGAATGCGTGATACAGTTTTTCGCGTATTTCGCGGTTGGGGCCGTATGCCATGTACGCCATGTAGCTGGGCAGTTTCAGTGTGAAGCACCATCCCTTTTCACATTCAGCCGTTTTCAGATCGGGTGCAGGTATGCCCTCCACGTCTTTCGGGTCTTCGATGGTAAGCTCGAAAGAATCGGAATCTTTCAGGACGTTCTGGGAAAAATCTGTGGAAAGATTTGTCAGCTCAAGGTTTATTTCCATGAGCCTCGCTTTTTGTTCATCCGGCAGGTGTACGCCTGAGAGTCTGAAGCCTTTCAGCATCTTTTCAAGCACTCTCACCTGAGCCGGTTTTAACGTCTCTTTTTCAGCTTCATAAATGCCGAGAACCGTTTCGTAAATATCCGAGCGCTGTCCCATCTCTGTGCCGTATCTGGTTATTTCCGGCATGCAGTAGTTGTATACGTCCTGAGTCTGTTCGGAGTTATTGACATAGTTGACATGGGACACGGGAGTGATGAACTCGTTTATCAGCATGTCTGTCTCCATCATCGGGCGGATGAAGTTCATGTATGTTTTTTGTGGAAGCTGCAAAAGTTTTTCGATGGTCAGTTTGTTTGCTTTCAGTATATTATCAAGCTCTGTCTTTGCATAGTCGAGCTGATCTGGTCTGTAATTTTTAAACATAATTTCTCCCCTTGATTTGATAATGGCTTTAGAATACATATAATATCGGGAGGCAGGATTGGAAAGGATAAACTGCCGTAAATGCATACATTTTTATGTTACTTGGGATAAACAGTTTCCCTACGGATGCAGGGCGCTCGGGTTTAAAACCCAGACGATGCCGTCTGTTCGGGTGTTTCAGACATCGGGAATGGACTGTTTGCAGTTCAAAGAGAAGAAATTCAATAAAGAATGACGGGTTCCTTGACCAGCATACTGTCGTCTTTGACTTTTATGGCGCCTTCCAGAGAGAGTATCTTGAGACATTTTGTCACGGACTCCCTTGATGCGCCTATCATGTTTGAAAGCTCCTGATGGGTGTACTTTCTCATGGTGTAATATCCGTTTACCGGGTTTTGTTCGTCTTTAACGCTGTCCAGCAGAAACTTCATTATGCGTTCTTTTACATTCAGAAACGCCAGCGATTCAATGAGTTCGTCAGCTTTTCTTAAGCGTTCGGTAAGTGTTTCCAGAAGGTAGAGCGTGACGTTAAAGTCCTTTTGCAGAAGTTCGTTAAGAGCTTTTCTGGGTATGAGAACGATTTCGGAAAGTTCGTCGGCAATGAGTGTTCCGGTGCGCCCCAGCCCGTCGATCATGCTCATTTCGCCCACAACACCGCATGGGAATATCACCGAGAGGATTATTTCGTCTCCGTTGCCGTCAACAAGCACGACGCGGAAGCTGCCGGATATAACCACATAAAGATCGGTGCCGACATCTCCTTTATGGAAAACAACTTCGTCTTTTGCGAACTTTTTTATTTTACAGAAGCTTGCCAGCCTCTCAAGGTCATTTTTTTCAGTGGTTTCAAAAATTGCCGCTTTAGCGATCTGTTCAGCAAGATTCACGCCTTCCTCCGGTCAAAGATGATTGCAAACCATATTTTGTTATAAATCAAAATTGAGCTACCGTACACCATCTTTTTTTATTATATCGAACAATTCGCGTACAAGTTCAGTTTCGGCCGCTTTTTTTATGGCTTCGCCTTTTTTAAAAATAATACCCTGTCCGCGTCCTCCGGCTATCCCGTAGTCTGCATGTTTCGCTTCGCCGGGACCGTTCACGGGGCATCCCATAACGGCGATGCTTATTGTGTCATTAAGGGCGGCGGCGGTTTCTTCCACCTCTTTCGCCAGCGCCTCAAGCTGAATTTCCGTGCGTCCGCAGGTGGGGCATGAGATTATTTCCGGTCCGCGTCTGCGGATTTCCAGAGCGTTTAAAAGCTGCCATGCCACGCGCACTTCCTGTTCGGGGTCGCCTGTGAGCGAAACTCTCATTGTATCGCCTATGCCGTTTAAAAGCAGTGCGCCTATTCCTGCGGCTGATTTCACTGTTCCCGCAAAGAAGGTTCCCGCTTCCGTAACGCCTATATGCAGAGGATAATCCGACTGTTCCGAGAAAAGTTTATACGCCTGAAACGTCAGCGGAACACTGCTTGCTTTCAGGCTGACCTTCATATCGTTAAAGCCCATTTCCTCTATCATGCGTATGTTTCTGAATGCAGATTTAACGAGTGCTTCGGCTGTTATGCCGTGCTCTTTCAGAATATCCTTTTCAAGTGAACCGGCGTTAACACCCACCCGTATTGCGGAGCCGTTAGCTTTTGCCGCATCCACCACTGCGCGCACTTTTTCTGCGGAACCGATGTTCCCGGGGTTTATGCGTATGGCGTCCGCTCCATGTTCCATGGAAGCTATGGCTAGTTTATGGTCAAAATGTATGTCCGCGATTATCGGTATGCTCACTGCGTTGCGTATGGCGCGGAAAGCCTTTGCCGCCGTTTCGTCCACAACAGCACAGCGCACTATTTCGCATCCGGCGGTTTCAAGCCTTTTTATCTGAGCTATTGTGGCTTCCGTGTCCCTTGTGTCGGTGTTTGTCATGGACTGCACCGATATCGGTGCGCCGCCGCCCACAGCCACAGAGCCTATATGTATCTGTCTGGTGTTTCTTCTTGTGATCATTTCAGTTTTTCCAGTTCGGAAGTTATTATTGCCATTATTTTTTCAAGCTCCGCTTTGTTCACCGCCTCATAGCGTGTCACAAGCAGAGGTTCTGTGTTGCTCGCCCGCACCAGCGCCCAGCCATTTTCAAACTGCACCCTGATTCCGTCGATATCCGTTATGCTTTTAACTCCGTATGTGCCTTCTTTCAGGTATCCGCCGAAGACTTTGTCAAGTTTCTCTATCAGCACGAACTTCTTATCATCGGGGTAGGCTTCGCGTATCTCCGGTGTGTTGACATATTCCGGTATCTCTGCCGTCATATCCGCCGAATTGCGGAATCTGCCGCTTTTAAGCCCGTTCACATATGCCCGCAAAAGACGCAGAGAGGCGTATATTCCGTCGTCGAACCCGAAATAGCCGTCTGAGAAGAAGAAGTGTGAACTCATCTCTCCGCCTATGACCGCGCCAACCTCTTTCATCTTCATTTTTATCATGGAATGACCCGATTTGTACATAACAGGTTCCATCCCTTTCGCCGCCACGAACTCGTAAAGACCCTGTCCGGCTTTAACGTCCGCAACTATTTTGCGTCCTTTGTTTTCATCCGCAATGTCGTCTGCAAAGATGCAGAGCAGCTCGTCGCCCCAGATCATTTCGCCGTTACAGTTGAGCGCGCCAAGCCTGTCGGAATCGCCGTCGTAGCTTACGCAGAGGTCAGCTTTTTCTTTCAGCAAGAGTGCTTTTGCCTCTGCCAGATTCTTTTCCACAGTGGGGTCGGGGTGGTGTCCGGGAAAACTGCCGTCCTCCGTGCAGTAAAGCGGAAGCACCTTAACGCCCAGAAATTCAAAGAGATGAGGTGCGATTGTCGAAGCGGTGCCGCTTCCGCAGTCTATAACAATCTTTATCTCCCTGCCCAGTTTTTCGATGTCCCTTTTCAATACTGCAAAAGATTCCTGAATATATCCGATGTATGCTGTTTTTATGTCAAAATGAGTTACGTTTCCCTGCCGGTCAGGAACCGGAAATTTCTCTGCCGCTATGTCGTCATAGATGCGCATTATCTTTTCCGAGTGGTATACGGTGTTTTTCGTGCCGATCTTAAGTCCGTTGAACTGCGGCGGGTTGTGACTGCCCGTCACCATGACGTAGCCGTCGGCGGGCGTGCAGTACATGGAGAAATAGGTCAGGGGCGAAGGGCATACTCCCAAAAGCTGGACATCTGCTCCGCCTTCTCTCAGCCCGAGACAAACGGCGTTTGCCAGAGACTCTGATGAAAATCTGACGTCCATGCCCACTGAAAAGAGCGGGTGATTTTTACCCGTCTCCTGACGCGTATGTTCCGCAAACACCCGTGCGGCGCTTCTGGCAACTGCGTCCGTTAATTTCTCTCCGTAAATTCCCCGTATATCATAGCTTCTGAAAATTTCTTTAATTTGTAACATTATTGACCTGCGGAAAATCTTTGTGGTATAATCTACACATGAAAAAAATAGCATGTTTTATTAATGATAGCAACCTCTTGGAGAGAGTTAAGCAATTTTGCGCATTGGAAAGGTTTCAGGACGAGATGATCTGCGACCCTTCCCAGTTCGTCTATGACGTTGCAACAGTGCTTTATATCACAGATAATTCCGAAGCTCTCGCACCGGAGGGTATCAAAGATATAAAAGTATGCTATGTCGGAGAGGAAAGACCGAAAGACGCGAAAATGCTCTTTATTCCTTTGGATTTCAAATTCATCCATATGCGTCTGCTGGTGGATGCCGTTATCCACAACGGCTGTTTTGAACCCAGCATAGCCTCCGTTCTGCCTGAGTTTCTGCATCAGTCGTTCAGGATAAAAAACGACATATTTAACGTAGAGCGCATCGTTTATGCACTTACAAAAGACTTTGTGTATTTCCTTAATTTTCAGTCGCTTGAAAAAGTGCGGGTGGGGCTTGCGGAGATGCTTACGAACGCCATCGAGCATGGCAATCTCGGCATCACTGGCGAAGAGAAGATGCACGCCACGGAGAGCGGCACCTATTACGACCTCGTCAGCACCAGAATGAGCGATATCTATTACATGTCCAGACATGCTACTTTCACATATTACGTTGATGCACAGGGGCTTAAAATGAGCCTTGAGGACGAAGGCGAAGGATTCAACGTTAACAGCCTTCCGGATCCCACGGATCCCGAAAGTCTGCTTAAACTCCACGGGCGCGGGATTCTTATCACCAGAATGTACTTTGATGAAGTGAAATATAACGACAAAGGGAACCTCGTTTCCCTTTCCAAGAGGTTTTGATGCTATATCTCCTCGGCACCAGAGGCACGCTGCCTGTTTCAGGGCAGAAATTCGTGAAATACGGCGGAAACACCACCTGTCTCATGGCTCCGGTGGATGAAAAGACCTGTCTGATATTTGACGGCGGCACCGGCATCATGAGCCTTAACAAATACGATAATTTCGAGGAATTCCACATATTTCTGTCACATCTGCATTGGGATCATATCGTAGGCGTTCCAATTTTTCAGGCATTCTATAACTCCAAAAAAAAGATAAACATCTATCTCGAAAATAAAGAGACACTGCACTCCACGGATATTCTGGACGTGCTGTTCAATCCGCCTTTTTTCCCTGTTCCGAAGTCAAAGCTGAGGGCTGAGATAAAGCTTAACCTCATTGAAGGGGGCGACCAGTTCCGCTTCGGCAATATTCAGATACATTCCGCAGACGGCAACCACCCGGACGGAGTGCTGATGTATAAGATAGTATTTCCTAATAAGAGCATACTTTATACATCCGACTATGAACACGGAACCACTGTTGATGATTTTCTCATAGAGTTTGCTTACGGCTGTGATTACATGATATACGACACCACCTACTTTCCCGAAGAATACGCAGGCGGGAACGGGCTTACCGGCAAGGTGGGCTGGGGACATTCGACATATCTTCAAGGGATAGAGTTCGCCAAAAAGGCGAATGTGAAAAACCTTGTAATGGCTCACCACAATCCTGATTACGACGATATTATGCTGGACGAGATGCAGATAATGGCTCGGAGGCTGTTTCCCAGCTCAATAGCCGCCTATGACGGCATGATCCTTTGAAATTGCTGTTGATATGCTTCGCATAACTGCGTCAGTTTACTTTCACTCGCAACACATACTCGTATGTATGCTTTTGCTCGTTTTAAGTAAGCCTTCCTTGCTCTGCTCGCATCTGAACAGCAATTATTGTTTTTCGTAACACTTCGCATTTCTTCTTTGTCCTCAAAAACATTCGCTTCATTTTTGCGAATGTTTCTGCACCGAGCTAGCTGAAAACAATCTGCCTCACATACTCTTATGTATGCTCGGTTCTAAAAGGCAATTGATAAACAGTGGTTTTTGTTTCTGCGAGGAACGGAGTGACATGGCATTTTTTTTCTTTGACGTCATCTCTTTTTCCACGGCTTAAACACTGAAACGTATATTGTAAATATTATTATTCCGTTTTGGACGGAGCCGAATATCAGATTCATTTTCTGGTTATAGAGATATGCAGTGTCTGTAAGTGCGGCAATGCCCAGTTTGCCTGAGATAAGCATCATATTTTTTTCCCATACTCCAAGATAAAAGGTTCCGAAAAGGATTGCAGATACGGTTACAACCCATTTAAACGTTAGCCAGTAATGTTTAAAGAACCCCCAGTTGGTAAGCATGGAGTATAACAGACCTGTTATAAGGCATCCGATAGCTCCGAATAACACGACTATATATGTATCAATGAAATGAATACTGCTGTTAATACCGTAAAGCTCGCCGCCGTCAGTCACCCCCTGTTTCATGAAATACATAAGGCACATTGTGAATCCGCCGACAGCCCAGCATGCCGCAGTAAAAATATGTATTGTTTTCAATATCTTCTGTCCGTTTGTGCTTAGTTTCATGGATTAAACCTCCAGTTTGTATTGACAATATGCTGTCATAATGACATTGTATTGTCAATAATAAAGTTGAGGTGAAGTTATGCAGCATTCGGAAGCCGGGTTGAAATATACAGATCTTATACTGGCGGTGTTCAGGCTGAACGGACAGCTTATTCTTGAAGGTGACAGACTTGCGAAAGAGGATGGGCTGACCAGCGCAAAATGGCACGTTATGGGTGCATTGATATATTTCGGCGAACAGAATATTACAGTTTCGCGAATTGCATCCAGAATGGGACTGAGAAGGCAGGGTGTTCAGAGGATTGTCAACGAGTTATACGAAAAAGGTCTGGTTATTTTTGAGGATAATCCTTATCACAAAAAAGCCAAACAGATAACCCCCACCGAAGAGGGAGTAAGAAGATTTAACTCCGTCATGGAGAAGCAGATTCCATGGGCAAACGGACATGGTGGAAGCTTGGGTGCGGTTGAACTTGAAACTGCACTTAAAGTGTTAAAAAATATCTCTGCAAGACTGCCTTAACTGCTTACAATCCTGTTTCGCCCTGACTGTTTAGCAGTATAAAGCCTTGCGTCGGCAAGTTTGATGGCGGATTCCGCCGTATCATCCGGTTTGAACTGAGCAATGCCGAAGCTTGCTGTGACATTGAACGAACAGTCTTTCAGACTGAAATTTGTGGCTTCCAGTTTTTTGCGTATCATCTCCGAAACGTGGGTGGCGTTTCTTGCGTCGGCGTTCACTAACAATATCATAAACTCCTCGCCGCCGTAGCGGAAGGCGAAGTCTGTTCTTCTTATATTCTCTTTTATAAGCTGCGACATATGTTTAAGCACCTGATCACCGACCTGGTGCCCATAGGTGTCGTTGACTGATTTGAATTTATCAATGTCCGACATGACAATGCTGAAAGGGGTTCCCATTCTTTTGAAGCGGTCTATCTCTTCGGTCAGCTTCATGTCCATATATTTGCGGTTGTAAAGCCCTGTCATGTGATCCTGAATGGATTCGTTCTTGTACTTGTTGAGGTCGGACTGAAGCTGGTTAACCTGATTTTTATACTGCTCCAGTTCGTTGTTTACGTTGGAATATTCGGTTGCGATGGTTCCTAGATGGTCCCTTTTTGTGGTTGTTTTCTGGTCGAAAGTGCTGACGAATGACGAGAAAGAATCCAGCATCTTGGATTTAAGATACTCTATGGAGTCTTCGCTTTTAAGGATTCTGTGCATGTCCTGAGCCTCGTTAAGAAGCTTTTTGTCCATGGCGAGGTCTTTTTCAACGAATTCTATATTGTGACCCAGACTGCTTGTAAGGTCTGCCTGAAGATTTACGAATTTTGAGAAAACGTCGTCTATGAAGGTGCTGAACTTGTGCTGGCGCTTTTCAAGCGAAAGCAGGTGATCCGAAACGGTGCGCAAAAGAGCATCCATTGTTTCATCATGAGTCCTTTTCGGGTCGAAAACCATGTCTTCCACACTTTTAAGTCCCTGATCGGAAACGAAGCCGCGCAGAGGGGTGACGTATTTTAAAACATCGGATTTGTCTCCGCCGGTCATGACGGTATGAACCAGATTTCTGAATTCGTTACTGTCCGAAAGATAATTTGAGATGGTTGATGACGATACTTTTGATTTTTCCGTAGCCATCTTTTTTAGAACAGCCGTCACGATTTGCCCTAATTGAGCTGCCACATAAGCTGATTTATCCGCCATTTCCCCACCCTTAAAATTCATTTTAAGTATTATTTGACAAAAGCGACAGTGATGCAACTACAAAATTATGTAATTTTAAACTATATTGCCCACATGTTTCTCTGCTTGATTTTTCATATGTAAAAGGGCAAAGTATCTGTTGACTTATACAGCAAGTTTTGATAAAAAATCTCTGACTTGTACACTGTATACAGAATACCGTTTTATAAATTCTGACCTACCGGAGGGGATTGCGTCCATGCTTTACATCGATTACACTTTAGCTATTCAAATTGTTCAGTTTCTGGTGATCATTTTTATCGGAAAGAAAATGATTCTCGATCCCGTCATGGGAACTGTGAACTCCCGCGATTCCAAAATCGAAGGTATGAAGCAGGAGGCAGAAAGCCTCAAAGCCAAAGTTGAACAATACAAAGTTGACTATACTGAAAAGATGGCTCAGATGCGCGTTGAGCTCACAGACCATCACAAAAAACTTAAAGATGATGCTTCAAAAGAGGCCGCAGCAAAGGTTGCCGCTGTTAAGGCGGACGTTGATGCGAAGATCCTCTCAGCCCGTGCTGAGATCCAGGCCGAATCTGCCAAAGCGAAAGCTGAAATGGATTCAATGGTGAAAGAGATCTCAGATCTTATCGCAGACAGAATAATGCTTTCCGCATAATACCTTTAGGGGGATATAGTGAAAAAGGTTCTTACAGCACTATCGCTTGGACTTGTGTCCTTTGCGGCTTTCGCAGCCGAACACGGCGGCGAACACGCACCGGACATGCACGCGCTCTGGAAAAACTTCGGTTTCAGAGTTATCGTGTTCGTCCTTCTTGTTGTTATCCTTGTTAAACTCGCTAAAAAACCTCTTCTTGATTTCCTCGACAAGAGAACCGCTGACATCGAAAAAGCAATTAAAGATGCTCAGGATGCCACAGCAAACGCAAAAACGGAGCTTGTCAATTATGAAATTAAGATGAAAGGTTTTGAAAAAGATCTTGAAACAATGAAAGAAAATTCTCTCAAAGCAGCAGAGGCAGAAAAAGCTATGATTCTGGAAGACGCTGCGAAACAGGCTGATAAGCTTAAGTCATTTGCAGAGAGTCTCATTGATTCGGAACTTAAAAGAGCCAAGGTTCAGCTTAAGAAAGATGCCGTTATGGCTGCAATCGCAGCCGCAGAGGCTAAGATCGGTAAAGAGCTTGATGCCGACAGACAGAAAAAGATTCTTGATGATTACATCAGAAAGATCGAGGTGGCAGGGTGAAAGAGAACATAGTTGCCGCACGCTACGCCGATGCTCTTTTTCAGGAGGCAAAGGCAGAGAACAAACTGGATCAGGTCATTGCACAGCTTGCGGATGTTTCTTCCGCATATGAGCAGTCCGAAGATTTCAAAATGCTTATCAAAAGCCCTCTCATCGGGAAAGCCGAAAAACAGGCTGTTGTTGACGTGCTGAAATCTAAAGGCATGATCGATGAATTTCTTTACAAATTCCTTAAACTTCTCGTCAGCAAGAACAGACTCGGTCTGCTCGAGTATATTTCGACAGAAGTGAAAGCTATGGACAGAAAAGCAAAGGGCGAGGCGGAAGCTGTCGTCACAGTGGCTGCCGCTATGGATGAAAAATCCAAAAGCACACTGAAAGCCGTTCTGGACAAAATCACAGGTAAAAAGATTACTATTTTGGAAAAAGTTGACCACACTATCCTCGGCGGCGTTGTCGCTCAGGTGGACAGCAGTCTGTATGACGCCAGCGTCAGAGGACAGCTTAATAAGATTAAAGAACAGTTGGTATAAATAATTTAAGGAGATTGGCTAATGCAGATCAAAGCCGAAGAGATAAGCCAGATCATTCGTGATCAGATTAAAAACTTCGACCAGAAAGTTGAGATGCAGGAAGTCGGTACCATCATCACTGCCGGTGACGGTATCGCTAAGGTATATGGTCTCGACAACGCAATGGCGGGAGAGCTTATTGAGCTTCCCGGCGGAGTTTACGGCATTGTGTTCAACCTTGAGCAGGACAATGTCGGTTTAGTTATTATGGGAGATTATCAGCACATCGGTGAAGGCGACACAGTCAAAAGAACAGGCAGAATTGCATCTGTTCCCGTTGGCGAAGCACTCATCGGACGCGTTGTTAACGCCCTCGGACAACCTATCGACGGCAAAGGCGCTATCGACACTAAAGAGTTCGACGTTATAGAAAAGGTTGCCCCCGGTATCATCAAAAGACAACCCGTACATCAGCCTGTTCAGACAGGTATCAAAGCTATCGACTCCATGATACCCATCGGAAGAGGACAGAGAGAGCTTATCATCGGCGACCGTCAGACAGGTAAAACTGCCATCGCCCTTGACACTATCATAAACCAGAAAGGTCAGGACATGATCTGCGTTTATGTTGCTATCGGTCAGAAAAGATCGACAGTTGCAAGAGTTGTGGATACTCTGGAGAAACACGGGGCAATGGACTACACAATCGTGGTTTCAGCTTCCGCTTCAGACCCCGCATCAATGCAGTACATCGCACCCCTTGCAGGTACTACAATGGGTGAGTTCTTCAGAGACAGAGGCAAACACGCCCTTGTTATCTATGATGACCTTTCAAAACAGGCGACAGCTTACAGACAGATGTCACTGCTTCTGAGACGCCCCCCCGGTCGTGAAGCATACCCCGGCGACGTTTTCTATCTTCACTCACGTCTGCTTGAAAGAGCGGCAAAACTTTCTGATGCTGAAGGTGCAGGTTCACTTACCGCACTTCCCATCATCGAAACACAGGCGAGTGACGTTTCCGCATACATCCCCACTAACGTTATCTCCATCACCGATGGTCAGATATTCCTTGAGACAGACCTTTTCTACTCAGGTATCCGTCCCGCGGTAAACGTTGGTATCTCAGTTTCAAGGGTTGGCGGTTCAGCGCAGATCAAAGCTATGAAACAGGTAGCAGGACGTCTGAGACTTGACCTTGCACAGTTCCGTGAACTTGCGGCATTCGCACAGTTCGGTTCTGACCTTGACGCTGCAACACAGGCACAGCTTAACCGCGGTGCAAAGCTTGTTGAAATCCTGAAACAGGGACAGTACAAACCTTGTAATGTCGCTGAACAGATTGCAATTATATTCGCAGGCGTTAACGGACTTCTTGATGATGTTGCTACTGCTTCTCTTGCTAAGTTTGAAGCTGAATACGTTTCATACCTTAAGAGCAGCAAAGCGGATATCCTTGAAGAAATCGTCACTAAGAAGACTATCTCCGATGAACTTACAGCTAAGATGAAAGCTGCTGTTGCGGAGTTTAAAAAAATCTTCTCAGCATAAGGAGCTGTTAAATGCCGGGTGTAATGGACATAAAACGGAAAATCAAATCCGTTAAAAATACGCAGAAGATCACGAAAGCGATGAAAATGGTTTCTGCCGCCCGTATGAGAAAAGCGGAAGAATCCATGACCAACGCAAGAGCTTATGCGAACAAGATTTATGAACTTGTCGGCGATATGGCCGGCAGAGTGGAGGCCGACAGCCATCCTTTTCTCACCGCGAGAAAAGAGGTTAAGAACGTTTGCCTCGCCATTATAACCAGCGACAAGGGTCTTTGCGGTGCGTTCAATTCAAACGTGGTAAAAAAGACGCTTGCGTTTGCAAGGGAAAACCAGGACAAGAACATCAAACTTGTTTGCATTGGAAAGAAAGGTTTTGACTTCCTCGGCAAAAAACATTTTGAAGTTCTTTCAAAATACGTTTCCTTCGGCGGAAAGGTAACTTACGACGAAGCGAACGAAATAGGCGATAAACTTGCCGAACTCTACCTCAACGAGGATGCAGATGAAATCTACATCGTCCACAACGAGTTCAGGTCAACCGCCTTTCAGGTTGCGAAAGTGACCAAGGTTCTCCCGCTCTCTTTGGGAAAGAAAGAGGACGCTGCGGATGACACAGATTATATCTATGAACCCAAAGCCGAAGCTCTTCTTAAAGAGATAATGCCCAGATATATCCACTTCACCGTGTTCTTCTCCATTCTGGAGTCGATAGCAGGTGAGCACGGATCAAGGATGGTCGCTATGGACAACGCCGCAAGAAATGCCGGCGAGGTTATCAACAAACTGACGCTTACCTTCAACAAGGCACGTCAGGGCGCGATCACCAAAGAGATTCTGGACATTGTGAACGGTGCTGAAGCACTCAACGGATAGTAGAAAATTACAATAAACTGGAGATCAGGAAATGGCTGAAAACAAAGGCAAAGTTGTTCAAGTTATCGGCCCTGTTATCGACGTTAAGTTTGAGACAGGCCATCTTCCCGAAATCTACAATGCCCTCAAAGTTCAAGGTGACGGACGCACAATTATTTGTGAGGTCGAACAGCACCTTGGAGAGAACATCGTGCGCTCCGTTGCGATGACCTCTACAGACGGCCTTGTTAGAGGAGCGGAAGCTATCGATACGGGCTCTCCCATATCCGCCCCTGTCGGCGATAAGGTTCTCGGGCGTATCATAAACGTTACAGGCGACCCCGTTGACGAAATGGGACCTGTTGAATACAAAGACCGCTGGCCCATCCACAGAGCCGCTCCCCTGCTCGAAGATCAGGATACGGGTTATGAGATACTTGAAACAGGTATCAAGGTTATCGACCTTCTCGAACCCTATACTAAGGGTGGAAAAACAGGTTTGTTCGGCGGTGCGGGTGTTGGTAAAACAGTTCTTATTATGGAACTTATCAACAACATCGCAAAAGAGCACGGCGGCTACTCCGTTTTCGCGGGTGTCGGCGAGCGTACAAGAGAGGGTAACGACCTTTACCTTGAAATGAAGGAATCGGGCGTTATTGATAAAGTTGCACTGGTGTATGGTCAGATGAACGAGCCCCCCGGCGCGCGTATGAGAGTTGCGCTGACAGGTCTGACAGTTGCGGAATACTTCCGTGACGT
The DNA here is from genome assembly GCA_050251945.1 of Deferribacterales bacterium. Taxonomy (GTDB): domain Bacteria; phylum Chrysiogenota; class Deferribacteres; order Deferribacterales; family Geovibrionaceae; genus Seleniivibrio. The sequence goes on from JBFWLW010000005.1 coordinate 134,184, forward strand.
TGAAGGTCAGGACGTTCTTCTTTTCGTTGACAACATCTTCCGTTTCTCTCAGGCAGGTTCCGAGGTTTCGGCTCTGCTTGGACGTATGCCCTCTGCGGTTGGTTACCAGCCTACACTGGGTACGGAAATGGGTGAGCTTCAGGAAAGGATTACATCAACTTCCAAAGGTTCAATTACTTCCGTTCAGGCTGTATACGTTCCTGCGGATGACCTTACTGACCCCGCTCCCGCAACAACATTTGCGCACCTTGACGCGACAACAGTTCTTTCACGTCAGATCGCAGAACTTGGTATCTACCCTGCGGTTGACCCGCTGGATTCAACATCACGTATCCTTGACCCCAACATCGTTGGACAGGAACACTATGATGTTGCCCGCGGTGTTCAGGCAGTTCTTCAAAGATATAAAGAGCTTCAGGATATCATCGCCATCCTTGGTATGGAAGAGCTTTCCGAAGCTGACAAACAGACCGTTGCAAGAGCCAGAAAGATCCAGAGATTCCTTTCTCAGCCCTTCCACGTTGCTGAGCAGTTCACCGGCACTCCCGGTAAGTATGTGCCTCTGAAAGACACTGTAAAGGCTTTCAAAGCACTGCTTGACGGCGAAGTTGACCACCTGCCCGAGCAGGCGTTCTATATGGTTGGCGGACTGGATGAGGTTTTCGCAGCGGCAGAAAAGCTCAAAGCAGGCAGCAAATAATGGCGGAGACAATCAGGCTTGAACTTGTTACTCCGGTGAGACAAATTCTCTCCGAGGATGTAGACGAAGTGATAGCACCCGGCGTGGAGGGCGACCTTGGCGTTCTGCCCGAACACGCACCTCTCCTTACAGCTTTGAGAGTAGGAGAGCTTGCTTACAGAATTAAAGGCAAACTCGAATACGTTGCGATAGTCGGCGGCGGATTCCTTGAGGTTAACAACAACAAGGTTATCGTACTTGCCGATGATGCCGAACTTGGTCATGAAATTGACCTTGAAGAGGCTATTCAGCGAAAACTTAAAGCAGAAGCGGCTCTTGAAAGTGAGCGTAAAGCTGACGAGAAAACATTCAAGGCTGTGGAGATTGAGCTTATGAAAGAGCTCATCAGAGTGCAGATCGCTGAGAAGTATAAGGGAGCCAAGTAAGACTTCTTTAACAACTAAAGATTAAAAGGCAGACTTAACATAGTCTGCCTTTTTTGTTATTTAACGTTTATATGCGGCGCATTACGGCGTCAGTTTTTTAATCTCTCGGTAATGTACTTATATGTACACTCCCCTTCGTGATTAAAAATCTTCCTTGTACTGCTTGCATCTAAACGCTAAATTTAGATGCTGATGCGGTCTCTGCTAGGAGCTGCAGCGACGCGGCAGTCTATCTTATTATAGGTGCGCTACATGAACATCTGTTTCATCAACTTTAACAAACGCTGGGGCGGAGTAAAAAGCTGGACTATAGATTACGGACAACAGCTTGTCAGACGCGGGCATAATGTTGTTGCGATAGTACGTCCCGGCACACCGTTCGTTCAGAAATGCATCGACGCAGGGTTTGAAACCCGCGTTATGCGCCCGGGCATGAAGTATAACCTAGTAACCGTCGCAAAAATATTTTCAATTCTAAAGAGCAGAAAGATAGATGCAGCAGTGGTTAACATTTCAAAAGATGTGAATATCGGTGCGGTTGCGTGTAAGCTCGCGGGTGTTCCGGTATATCACCGCGTGGGACTGCCTCAGGACTATAAAAACACTGCGGAAGAGAAGTTCCTTCACGGACTTATAAAAGGCATAATCGTTCCCAGTCAGGGACTTAAGGACGATATATCAAAGCTGCCGTGGATGCGTACAGAAATAATAAGCGTCCTTTTCAACAGTAAGGACAGAGCGAAATTTCCGCCTAAAATGCCGTCAGAGCAACAGACGATAACCATAGGTGTTTCAAGCCAGCTGTCAGTTACGAAAGGGCATATCTATCTGCTGGATGCAGCGAGAATGCTTGCGGACGACGGCGTAAAATTCCGTCTGCGCATAGCCGGAACCGGAAGCCATGAGGCACAGCTTAAAGAATACGTCGGCTTACAGGAGCTTAACGATTTTGTCGAGTTCTGCGGGTTTCAAACCGACGTACCTGCGTTTCTTCAAAGCCTTGATATGTTCGCCCTGCCAAGCCTTGAAGAGAACTTTCCCAATACTCTGCTGGAGGCTATGTTCACGGGACTTCCCTGTGTTGCTTTCAATGCCGGAGCTGTTAAGGAGCTCACGGGTGACGCATGCATAGTGCTTGACAAGGGCGATTCAAAGGGGCTTTATGAGGCGATAAGGCTGTATACTGAGCATTTCGACATAAGAAAGAAATACGGACAGGCGGCACGGAAAAGGTGTCTCGATCTGTTTGACATAGAAAAGAATAGTGAAAAACTTGAACGGATTCTCGGCGGAGAAGTGATATGACCATACAGACATCAATAGCTTTTGTTCTCACAATGTCGCTTTTTGTGGCAAGCCCTGGACCCGGTGCGCTGGGTGTTGTTGCGGAAAGTATGCGCAACGGACTTAAAAGCGCGGTGTATTTTATTCTTGGCATGATAGCCGGCGATATGGTTTATCTGATGTTTGCCGTTTTCGGTCTTGCCGCTGTCGCATCAATAATGGGTGAGGCTTTCATGTATATCCGCGTAGCCGGTGGCATATATCTCCTTTATCTGGGAGTCAAGTTGCTTTTTTCAAAGGAACAGAAAGCGCAGAAACCCGCACTGCCGAGCGGAAAGAGCAGGTTTTTCGGTGGTTTTTTCATAACAATAACAAATCCCAAAGTAATAATCTTCTATTGCGGCTTTCTGCCCAACTTCATGGACTTAACGAAACTGTCATTTGCGGACGCAATGGTAACTGCGGTTCTGGTGGCGTTCGTGATAAGCTGTGTGATGGGCGTCTATGCCTATGCGGCGCACAGGACAGGCAGGTTTATAAGCGGAAAAGGCGGACGGAATCTGAACCGTGCCGCGGGAGCAGCCCTCATCGGCACGGGTTCTTTTCTTATCTTTAAAAGACCTTAAACTCTGAATCTGTTTACGACATCGTGGAGGCTTGCCGCTTCCTGTTCCTGATCGGAAATAGTATTTGATACGTTTGAAAGCGCTGCGTTGCTCTCTTCGATGCTTGCAGAGATGCTCTGTACGTCGCTGTTCACCGTGTCTATGGTAGTCATCTGTTCAGAAACAGAGTTGTTTATGAAAGTGTTGGCTTCTTTTATATCCGTAACGGAACTGACTATCGTGTCGAACACGTTTCTTGTCTGTTCCATCATCTGCACACCTTCGTTGACCGAACTTTCCGCTGAATCCATATTTTTCGTTGCCGATTTTGTTTCTGACTGAAATTCCGTGATGATGGAGTGTATCTCGCCTGTGGCGGACTGTGTGCGCTCTGCCAGCTTGCGTACCTCATCTGCCACAACTGCGAAACCGCGTCCGGCGTCTCCGGCTCTTGCCGCTTCGATGGCGGCATTCAGCGCAAGCAGGTTGGTCTGGTCTGCAATGTCGTTAATAACGTTCACTATGTCCGATATTTTCGCAGATGAATCTGAAAGGTTATGTATGGTTTCGCCCAGTTGCGTTGTTTTCTGCTTAATGTCGCCTATCTTGCCGACTGTTTTGTCTATCATGTTTTTCCCGCCGTTGGTTATATTGGCGGCGTTTTCCGCCTTTCCCATTGCGGACTGACAGTTATTCATTATTTCAACCGTTGTGGCGTTCAGTTCCTCCATCGCAGATGCAACGGATGATATGCTGTGTGCCTGTTCTGCAAAGGTTCCGCTGAGCTGTTCGGTTGTTGTTGCAAGGTCTGTTGTGCCTTTTGACACAGTGGCGGATGAATGTTGGACTTCGCGGACGATATTGCCCACGTTCTCTATAAATTTATTGAAATAGCCGGACAGATCGCCTATCTCGTCGTTTGCCGTGATGGGGATGCGCTGGGTAAGGTCGCCGTCGCCTGTGGCGATATCTTTGGTCACTTTTGTAAGTCCTCGTATTTTGTCCACGACAAACTTCTTGATGAATATGAGAGCAACCGACGTGAAAACTATTATAAGCACTAAGGCTGTGATGATTATCGTATTTCTGAGCTTATAGGCTCCTGCAAGGGCTTCGTCTCTGTCCATTTTGACTATGAGTCCCATGTCTGCGCCGAAGAATTTAACAGGCAGATAGGAAGCCATGACGGTTTTGCCGCTGGCTGATCTGGCAGTTACTGAGCCTGTTTCTCCGCTGACAGCTTTTTTTCCGTAATCCGTATCCACTTTCATGACGGAGACGGTGGTTCCTGCCTTTTTCACTTCAGGAAATTCCATTGTATCGGCGAATCTGCTGTTACTGCGCATATACCCGTCTTTGCCTATGAGATACGATTCGCCGCTTTTGCCCAGCCCAGCCTCTTCGTATGCTCCGCCGAAGTTGGTTATATCTGTGATATTGGCAGGATCGAGCTGAAATGCTATGTAGCCGATCTTCTCGTCGTCAACCCTCACGGTTGTTCCTACGAATGCGGCGGGAGTGTTCCAGCTTGGCAGGTACGGTGCGAAATCGGAAAAATATACCTTGTCTCCCTCTTCGTTTTCCATGGATGCGAAGAGTTTTCCGAGACCCGCGTCTTTTATGTATCCTTCTTTAAGGTTGAGCCCCAGATCCATCTCTTTGCTGACTGAGTAGAGAACGTTTCCTTCGTTATCTATGAGATAGATGTCTTTCAGGTGGAGCTTTTCCATTATACTTCTGAACTGGTGGTGATACTGGGCGTGTGTTGTGCAGTAGGAACAGATATGTTTTGCCCTGTCCAGTTTCATCCTGTTGTTTACGTCGTTGGGGTTTTCGTATATCATTATCTGCTGAACGAGTTTTCCGGTGTAAGAGGGCGGAAGATATGCCGACGGAGCCTGTTTCTGCTGTGAGTTCAGTATGCTGAAGTTTATCTTTTCCAGATAGTCCTTTTCGTACATTGAAGAAAGCATAGAATCCAGCTTCGATTCTTCGGTATTGATAAACTGCGGAAGTTTTGCGAAACCGTCGGTGAAATCTTCGACGGCGACAAGAGTTCCCTCCTGCGATGCGATGACCTGCAAAGATGCGGAGACGTTTGACGAAAACTCTTCGATGGCAAGCTTCTGCGAACGGCTGATGGAATCGAGCTTCTGTGTTGTGGCTTCGGTCAGGCTGTTTATACTGCTGTTCACTGACACCAGTGTGACGATAAGCCCCAGCATAATAAAGCCGGAAAGGGTTATTAATGACAGTTTTAAACTGATGGATATGCGTTTTTCTTTTTTCATGGACAAACCTGTATCACTATATATTTATAAATCCAGATATTTAAACTTTGAGATTATGTTACTACGCAGAAATAATGTCAATAATAATATAGAACGGTAATTCCAAAATGCAGAAGACAATAGACCCGATAATAAAAAGCGATATTAAAATATGCCAGCCGGAGAGCGGATTTCGATTCGGAGTGGATTCGGTTTATCTCGCATGGTTTGCTCAATTATCTGGTAATAAGAAGATTATTGATATTGGTTCCGGCAGCGGCGTTATTGCGGCTTTGCTTGTGAAGCTTAAAGGAATTAAACAATGCGATGCTGTTGAAATGCAGCCTGTTATGTTTAATTGTCTGGATGAAACTGTGAGACTTTGCGAAATTCAAAACAACGTTAAACAAATGAATGTCGACATAAGGTCATACAGACCGGATTTTCAGTACGATGGCGCAGTGTGCAACCCTCCATATCGCGACCCGTCCTCCGGCAGGGTTCCGGCGGATGAAACAGAGCTGAATGCCCGATTTACAACCACTTTGACAGCGGATGATATTTTTTCTTTCGCCCGCAGTTTTCTGAAATTCGGCGCAGGGCTGTTTTTAAGTTATGATGCGGACATGATGCCTGTCCTCTTCGAGTCTGCGATTAAGTTCGGGTTCGAGGCGAAGAGGCTTATGCCGGTTTGTCCGGACATCAATATTAAACCCAAGGTAATACTGATTGAGTTCCGCAAAGGCGGCAAACGCGAGCTTTCTTTTGAGGCTCCGCTTTACCAGAAGATAAACGGCGTACCTTCGCCAACGCACGAAAATATTTTTTCAGGAGAATGGATTTGAAATACGAAACTTACATAAAAGATACTGCATACGGCGGCTATGGTGTTGGAACCATGCCCGACGGCCGTGTTGTGTTCATACCTCATACCGTTGAGGGCGACACTGTCAGCTACCGCGTAGCGGAAGACAAAAAGAATTTTACATACGGCGAGCTTGTGGAAGTGATTGCTGCATCGGATAAACGGGGCGAGAGCTACTGCCCGCATCTCGGCGTATGCGGCGGCTGCACGTTCGGGCATATAGCTTCGGCTCATCAGATAGATATAAAGAAAAACTTTGTATTGGGACAGCTTAAAAGAGCAGGGATAGCGTATCCCGAACCGTCTGTTCTGTCTGCCGATTTAAAAGAATTCAGGAACCGTGCCACTTTCCGTATAAGAAACGGTCAGATAGGGTTTTTTAAGTTCAAATCAAACGATTTCCTGCCAGTGGACGATTGTCCGCTCATAAAAAAAAGCATAGTTGAAAAGGCGAAAAGTCTGGCATCAACCATTAAAGGCAGTCACACTCTTTACATCACAGAGAATGAAGAGGGGATGGCGCTTGGCAGCACGGATGCTTCCGTTTCGGGGCTTTGCGGGTTTTCCGGACTGGAGACTGCAACAGGTGTCCATGGATTGAAGACCGTTCCCTTCGACACGGAATACGGTACTTTTCATGCCGGATTCGGCACTTTTTTACAGGGAAACAGATATCTTTCCGGTCGTTTGCAGGATTTCGTTCATGAGAACTCCGGCGGCAAAAATGCACTGGAGCTGTACTGCGGCGCAGGTTTTCTTACGCTGGCACTTGCGAAAAGATGCGAAAAGGTAACGGCTGCTGAGATATCCCGCGAATCAATAGCGCTTGCCAAACGTTCAGAGCTCAAAAACGTCAACTGGGTTGCAGTGTCTAGTGAAAGTCTCATGGGACGTCTCAGGGACGCATATGACATGATAGTGGTCGATCCGCCAAGAACGGGGCTTGATAAAAAGGTCACCGATTACATTAAAACAAGCGGCGCTGAACGGGTCATATATATATCATGCAGTCCCGACACTTTGGCGCGCGATATCAAAAGACTTTCGGAAAAATATCGTGTTGCAAAGCTCACTGTTGCGGATATGTTTCCCGGTTCATACCATGTGGAGAGCGCGGTTCTGCTGGAGTTGATCTGATATCTTTCAGGTTTCCTGCAGCCCTTTGCCGGTCATTATGGCAGCGGTTATCTCTTTAAGGAATCCGGATACTAATTCCAGCTCATCGGAACTGTATGAACTGAGAGCGTCTTTAATGCTGTTAACCGCTTCTTTGTGAAGTTTTTCATGAATTTCAAAGACCTTTTGTCCGAGAGGCTTTAACCGGAAATAGATCTCTTTCCGGTTTGTCTCTGTCTGATAGGTTTCTATCATATTTTTCTTCGCAAGTTTTGCAGTAATTTTTGAAATGCCGCCCTTTGTGATATTCAGATGCTTAGCGATGGCAGTGCTGTTGAACATTTCATTTCGTCCTATACAGTCGATGGTGTGGCATTCGGCAAGAGAAAGGCTTATGCCGCCCGGTTTTTCAGACCATTCTTTATCGAGGACGTCCATAATTACCTGTATCTTTAGTTCTTCCTGACTGCTGATATTGTGAATCAGTCCTTCGAGTCTGTTTATTAAATTCTGAAGTTTCTGTTCCCTGTCCTGCATTTCTTCAATCCTTATTTTTATATATTATTATCATATATGCTTATTTTATCATACAGCATTAACGGTCATAAAGGCAAATTAAATTGTTTCCATGTTTATAAAATATGGTTGACAAGGAAATAAAAAGCAATTATCTTAATTTTGTTTCCTAGGAAATAAATTTAAGGAGAGAAAAATGAAAATTGATTTAACAGTAAATGCTGACGAAGGTATCCGCAGGCTGATTTCAGATAAGACGGCAGGGGATACGATCCCTCCTTATGCGCTGTTCGGACACCTTGGGACTCATTTTGATGTCATGGATAAAACTTTTTCGCTGGATAACACTGAGAGAAGGGGTTTTTTGTTTGATGTTAGAAATGTAACAGACAAGGAGATAGGAGAGGGTGATATTGATATCGGAAAAATTGATGAGAATGATTTCGTGATTTTTTACAGCGGCTGTCTGAAAGAACATGGATACGGCACTTCTGAATATATAAAAACTGGTATTGAACTTTCAAACTCATTGATAAAATTACTGATTGATAAAAGAATCAGTATGATTGGAGTGGATTTTCCGGGAATCCGCAAACAGTCCGAACATGTTCAGGCAGATCAGTATTGTGCAGACAACGATGTCTTTGTCATTGAAAATCTGGCTAATCTTGACGTGCTGTGTGAGTCCGCCCACGGGAAAGAATTTCTCGTGCATACGTATCCGCTTAATTTCAGCGGACTGACGGGGCTTCCGTGTAGAGTTGTTGCGGAGATATAAGCGGATGACATCAGAAATTTCTTGCTATCAATTCTGTAGCGTGCTATTAAAACAGTAGCAGTGCTGCGATTAAAACTGAGAGGTGTCTTATGCCAGTATTAACAGTTCAGATCGGTAAAATGACAACCGATAAGAAGAAGGAATTCATTGAGAAGGTTACCGCGACCGCATCGGAAGTCACAGGTATCCCTTCTGCATCTTTCACGGTGTTTGTTGACGAGTACGATTATGAAAGCATCGGCGTCGGCGGACAGACCATCGCGGAAAAGCATGCCGCAAAATAACTGATAATAAATAATATGCCGCTCTCTCTATCGGAGGGCGGCACTGTTTAAGGAGTGCGTATGTCTATTCCGTCACCCGGAAAACCTGTCAGAGGCTCACATTCAGGAGCGCCCATCATGGCAATTTTTGATCTTTTGGGCAGAAGCTGGGCAATGGGTATAATCTGGAACCTGAACGGTCATACCCTGACATTCAGAGAGCTTCAGGAGAGGTGCGAATCTATTTCACCGTCAATACTTAACACCCGTCTGAAAGACCTGCGGAATGCCGACATTGTTGAAAGAACTCTGGATGGTTATCAGCTTACGGAAAGGGGCAGGAGCCTGATTCAGCTTCTTTTGCCTTTCGGTGCGTGGTCGCTGAAATGGTCCGAGGAAGTTTTCGGCTTTACAGACCATTTTGCGTTTAAGAAGAAATCAGATAAGTAATTAATGCCTCAACGAAAGCAGGCTGTTCAGAACAATTCCGCCCACTATAAGGAATATGCCCGCAGTTCCCGCTGCATCGGGTACCGCTTCGCCAAGCAGCAGCACGCCGCCCAGAAGAGAAAAGATAACTTCAAAAGCCTGTGTTGATTCCACCGCCGCAAGCCATCTTATGTTTGTTTTCACCATGTCCGTTGCCTTAAAGAAAAGCAGAGTGGCGATTATCCCGGAGAAAAGTGCCACGAGAAACGCCTGAATACTCTGATTTGCCGATGGCGCTCCTTTTGCAAAAAGACCGTAAACGCTTAAACCCAGCCAGAAAGGAACACTGCAAAGGGTCATCCCGTATACTCTTTCCGTCGTGGATATTCTGCCGGAGCATACCGACATCATTTTTCTGTTGCCCAGCGGATACGCAAATGAGGCAATCAGTATCGGCACCAGTGTATAAAGTGCGGAAGCTGTGTCCAGCTCATGTGTTACGCGCGTCTGGAGTATAAAAACGCCTGTGAGAATGACGGCGGAAGCCGCAAGGTTGCGCATTGATATCTTTGTGTTGAACAGCGGCGAAAGCAGTATGCCGGAAGTAATGGTTATTTGCCATGATGATGCCACAAGCCACGCTTCGCCGTGATCTCCCGCGAAGGTCAGCGGGGCGTAGAACAGACCGAACCCTGCCGTACTCCACAAAAGCCATTGTTTCGGCATGCTGACGATTGCAGAGTGGACGTTTCTGAATCCGTAACGTTTTCCAACTATAGCCGCGAGTATCGGCAATGTGAAAAGGTAGCGCAGGCTGGCGCTCCACACCCAGTTTCCGCCGGATAAATGCATGCTTTTGTTCAGAACGAAAGTGAACGCGAAGAAAAACGCACCCGCTATGCCAAGAATAACAGCTTTTTTCATTGCAGTTGCTATATCACAAAATAACATACGAAATCAATTTGAACGTTATGCGGTATTGACAGCGACAATTAAAAAGGTTACTGATTTATAGCAATTTAGAGGGGCTGGATGGGAAAAAGAACAGGATTGTCTGCACTTATCGCGTTTACGCTTGTTTATCACCTTTTGTTTTTCAGGCACGCAATGCCTGTTCAGGAAGGCTGGTTTCAGCTTTTCGGCGGGAAGATACTCAACGGGCAGGTGCCTTATAAGGATTTTTATTCTTTTCTCCAGCCGGTTTATCTGTATGTTCATGCGTTTCTTATAAGTTTGTTCGGCGACGGCTTTATCGTCGGACGGATTTACGGCATCTTCGAGCGCATACTGCTGCTTTCGTCCGCGTACCTTTTGCTGACAAGATTTTTTGAACCGAAACACGTCCTTATTGCACTGGTTACGTCTCTGATGGTTTATTCCAGTACGACCACCGACCTTATCCTGTCATATTACCAGCTCTGCGTTGCGTTTGCTCTGCTATCCTGCTATTTCGCATCGTTTTATATAGTTGATCTTTTCTCCCGTGCGTCGCTCAGACTGCTCTTTCTCGGCGGAATATTCGGCGGGCTGAGCTTTCTTACCAAACAGTCCACAGGACTTTTTGTTCCGTTCGCGATATTCATAGTGATAGTTCTGCAGGCGGTCAAAACAAGGAAACTCGCAGGAGTGACGGTTTACGTCCTTGGCGGCTTGCTTCCGATAGCCTTGTTTATGCTGTTTCTGCACAGACATGGTGCTGTGGCGGACTATTTCACGCAGGTTTTCGGCGGCACATCCAGCAAAGGTTCAATATCCGATATCTTGTTCAGCTTTTTTTCAAGGGCTTTTATACCGAAATACCTTATTCCCTTTTTCTTAATAACCGCTCTGATGGTGTCTCTGCGAACTGCTCTGGTAAAACTGCTGCCGATGCGGACTGAGTCTGACGGTAATTTGAGCAGGCTTGAGATGTTTGCCGTGTTTGCGGCGTTCTGTCTTGCTCCTGTTCTTCTGTATATCGGTATTGATCTCTGGTCAGGGCTGTACAGCGCATGGCATATCAGAGACTGGTTCTATGAGGTTAAACTGCAGATAGTCTTTTATACTTTCTTTTTTATTATCTGTTATTTCTTTTATTACGCAGGCAGGATGGTCTTTGTTTACGAATACGACCGGATTGTTGTTTTCAAGGCTCTTGTGAGTGCCGTGGGGCTTGCAGTCATGTACGCGCACGGGCTTTCGTTCACCATTGAAGAACACTCTGTGATCCCGTCCATGGTGATAATGCTTGTTTTCCTGTTTTCAATGGATTATCCGTTTGTCAGAATCAAGAATATCGTGCTTTACTCCCTTTGTTTCCTGATAATCCTGTTTTCGGCGGCACAGAAATTCCAGTGGGTTTATTCATGGTGGGGATGGGAGGAAGGTTCCGTTGCCGCTTCCAACGAAAGATGCAGTGTGCCGAAACTTGAAGGCTTTCTGCTTTCGCCGGAAGAAAACCGGATATATAAGAGTATTTACGATATAGTAACCGGAAATACCACCGAAAAAGACCCTATATATGTTTTTCCGCATATGGCTCTTTTATACGTTCTGACGGAAAGAGGCTACAGCACCCGCAACTTTTTGCATTATTTCGACGTTTGTCCTGATAAAGCGGCTGAAGATGATGCGGAAGTTCTTTCTGAAAACCCTCCCAAGGTCATAGTATACATGGATTTTCCTGAAGATGCATGGAAAATTCACGAGGTCTATTTCAGAGGCGGAAAGAGAAGCGGACAGAGAAAAATAGATGAAACGGTCAAAAAAATGACGGCACGTGATTATATTCTTGCTGATTCATTTTTGACCCCGGGTTACGGATATCCGCTGAACGTTTGGGTCAGAAAAAATTAGTTTATGTAGTGTGTGGAAACATTGTGTGCAGTTTCCCTGAAACTTGTTCAATTATATTGAAATCACATATCTATAATTATCAATAGTTTACCATCTGTTTTATATAGCGCTTGACTGTCAAATTAAGTTTCTTTACAATTCCCTTTTACGCTTGAAAAGATACCAATAGGAGGAAAAAATGAAGAAACTGCTTCTTTTTGCCCTTGCGGCAATGTTCGTTTTTGCAGGATGCAGCCAGAAACCGAAAGAAGAGGCCAAACCTGCAGGGGAAGCTCCCGCTGCTGAGGCACCCGCAGCAACAGGCGATGTTATCAAAATAGGTGTTGCAGGCGCACATTCGGGCGACCTTGCTTCCTATGGTCTTCCCTCTGTTAAAGCTGCTGAATTTGTTGTTAAGGATATCAACGACAAAGGCGGTCTGCTTGGTAAAAAAGTTGAGCTTGTTGTTGTTGACGACGTTTGCAAACCCGAAGTGGCAGTAAGCTCCGCTAACAAACTTGTTTCCGAACACGTTGTTGCCGTTCTCGGTCACATCTGTTCAGGTGCTACAAAAGCGGCTATGGGAACATACCTTGCGGCTAAAATCCCCGTTATGTCTCCCTCTGCAACCAGCCCCGAACTTACAAAATCAGGCGAATATCCCAACTTCTTCAGAACTATCGCCCCTGACGATTCTCAGGCAAGACTTGAGATCGACTACATCACAAACGTTCTGAAACTTAAGAAAATAGCTATCATCCATGATAAAGGCGACTATGGTAAAGGTCTTGCTGAATTTGCAAAAGGCTTTGCAGAAGCAGACAAAAAACTTGATATCGTTCTTTACGAAGGTATCACTCCCGGCGCGGTTGACTATTCTGCAATCGTTCAGAAGATCAAACAGTCCGGCGCAGAAGCTGTTCTTTACGGCGGTTACCACCCCGAAGCGGCTAAGATAGTCACTCTGCTCGCTAAGAAAAAACTCAATGTTAAGTTCGTTTCCGACGACGGCGTTAAAGACGACACTTTCATCAAAGTTGCGGGTCAGTATGCTGAAGGCGTTTATGCGACAGGTCCCAAAGACGTGTCTAAAAACCCTCTTGCAATCGAAGCCAACAAAAAACATAAAGACGCTTATGGTGAAGACCCCGGTGCGTTCTATCTGAACGCTTACACTGCTATGCTTGCTATCACTAACGCTATCGAGAAAGCAGGTTCAACCGACTATGACAAACTCACCAACGCTCTTAGAACTGAAGATGTTGAAACACCCATCGGCAAAATCAAGTTTGACGAGAAAGGCGATGCTATCGGTGCCGAGTTCTCTGTTTATCAGGTACAGAACGGCGCATACGTCGAAGTTAAGTAACAATTCAAAAGAAGAACTGCGGGGGACGATGCGTTCCCCGCTTTTTTATTCTCCGGCTTGATTAAACCATAAAGAGGTTATCATGGATTATTTCCTTGAACTGTTCCTCGGCGGACTGACGAGGGGCAGCATATACGCTCTTATCGCACTCGGATACACCATGGTGTACGGAATTGTTCAGCTTATCAACTTTGCCCATGGCGAAATATATATGATAGGCGCATTCACTGCACTTATAGTAGCCAGTGTTCTGACCATTTTCGGTCTGAATGCCGCCGCGATATTAGTAATAGCCACAGCGGCAGCGATAGTTTATTCCTCCGCATACGGATATACAGTTGAAAAAATTGCTTATAAACCGCTGAGAAACGCTCAGAGACTTTCGCCCCTTATCAGTGCGATCGGAATGTCTATATTTCTTCAGAACTATGTGCTTCTTGCACAGACATCCGATTTCCTTCCATTTCCGAGATTAATACCTGAGTTCGCTTTCATGGAACCTGTTTCACATATTTTCAGTTCTGCCGAGCTGGTCATTGTGGTGACCACAATGGTCGTTATGGTGCTTCTGACAGTGTTCATCAAATTCACCAATATCGGCAAGGCGATGCGCGCCACCGCACAGGATAAGACAATGGCTTTGCTCATCGGCATTGACGTTGACAGAGTTATTTCAGTTACTTTCATAATCGGATCTTCCCTTGCGGCGCTTGGCGGTGTTCTCATCGCAAACCACATCGGTCAGATAAACTTTTACATCGGCTTCATTGCAGGTATCAAAGCGTTTACGGCGGCGGTTCTCGGCGGCATAGGCTCCATCCCCGGCGCAGTTCTTGGCGCACTTATACTCGGCTGGACAGAGAGTTTTGCAACAGGATACGTTTCCAGCGACTATGAAGACGTGTTTGCGTTCGCTCTTCTTGTGCTTATACTTATCTTTCGCCCTGCCGGACTTCTCGGCAAGGCCGAAACCAAAAAGGTGTAGGTATGGTAGCAAAGGAGATAATTAAATCCTTAAAAGCTGCCATATGGTTTATGTTTCTGACATTTCCCATAATGGTGATAAAGGTTAACACGGTCTATAAGACTATAGAATGGCGCTGGATGAACATGGTGTACATAGGCGCGGGCGTATTTGCCGGCTCGTTTGTGTGGCGCTGGCTCCTTGAGCGCAAAGAAAAAACCTCTGAAAAAAAAGAGAACATTTCAACCCGTGCTCAGGCTTATCTTGCAGATAATCCCATGGCAAAAAGAGGTCTGCAGGGCGCTTTGCTTGTTGCTCTTCTGTTTTTTCCAATGTTCATGGACGCTTATCAGATAAACATATTCACGGTTGCTCTCATGTATGTCGTACTTGGTCTCGGACTTAATATAGTTGTGGGACTGGCGGGACTTCTCGACCTCGGATACGTCGCTTTCTATGCTGTGGGTGCTTATACGTACGCGCTTCTTAATACGACCTTCGGGTTGTCGTTCTGGGTGGTGCTTCCCATCGGCGGAGCGCTTGCGGCGATATTCGGTATTCTGCTCGGCTTTCCGGTGCTTCGTCTGCGCGGCGACTACCTCGCGATCGTAACACTTGGCTTCGGAGAGATAATCAGACTTGTTCTTGAAAACTGGAACGATTTTTCACATGGACCCAGCGGCATCGCAGGTATAGACAAACCGAACTTTTTCGGTCTCGAACTGAACCTGAACCAGATGACGGACGGCGTATATTACATGATGGTGGTATTCACCATTATCACCATATTCTTCGTGGGCAGACTGCAGAACTCCCGTATCGGTCGTGCATGGCTGGCTCTCCGCGAAGACGAGATAGCTTGTCAGGCTATGGGCATCGGGCGCACAAGAACGAAGCTTATGGCATTTGCACTGGGTGCAACGTGGGCAGGTCTTATGGGCGTTGTTTTCGCAGCGAAGACCTCGTTCATCAACCCTGCGTCGTTCACATTCCTTGAGTCTGCTATCATCCTTTCGATAGTGGTTCTGGGCGGAATGGGATCAATTCCGGGTGTTATCCTCGGCGCGCTTATCATGATACTGCTGCCCGAGTATATGCGTACCTTCTCCGAATACCGTATGATCGTGTTCGGCGGTGCGATGGTATTTATGATGGTTTTCCGTCCGCAGGGGATAGTGAGCAATTTCCGGAGGAAATACTCTTTCCACGGCGTTGACGAAAGGCTGGGCGGCTGATATGGAAAATATACTTGAAGTAAAAGGACTCACCATGGATTTCGGCGGTCTCCGTGCCGTTGACTCCGTGGATTTATATGTTAAACCGAAAGAGATAGTGGCGCTCATCGGACCCAACGGTGCGGGGAAAACCACATTCTTTAACTGCGTGACCGGTATATACACTCCCACGAAGGGGGACATACTGGTAAGCTCGAACAAGGGCAGCGCAGTTCGATTGAACGGCTTTAAACCGAACAGGGTTACGGAACGCGGGCTGGCAAGAACGTTCCAGAACATCCGCCTGTTTCCGAACATGACGGTTCTTGAGAACGTCATGATAGGGAAACACTGCCGTCTTTCCGCAAAAATATTCGGTGCGCTTTTCCGCGATAAGAAAACACGGGCGGAAGAGCTTAAAGCCGCGCAGGAATGTTATGTCATCCTTGAAAAGCTTGGGCTTGAGAAATCGTGCGACGAGCTTGCGAGCAACCTGCCATATGGCGACCAGCGTAAACTTGAGATAGCAAGGGCGCTTGCCACCGAGCCGAAGATGCTCCTTCTGGACGAACCGGCAGCAGGTATGAACCCGCAGGAAACTGTTGACCTGACACACCTTATCCGTATGATAAGGGATACGGAACAGATAGCCATCCTGCTTATCGAACACGATATGAAGCTGGTTATGAACCTGTCCGAGCGCATATATGTTATGGATCACGGGCAGAAGATCGCTGACGGTACGCCTATTGAGATCAGAAACAATCCTGAAGTAATAAAAGCGTATCTGGGGGAGGATATTGATGCTTGAAATAAGCAACATCAATGCATTTTACGGAAACATTCAGGCACTGCACAACGTTTCCATCAATATAAAGCAGGGTGAGATAATCACCCTTATCGGTGCGAACGGAGCCGGAAAGACCACTACGCTGATGTCTATCAGCGGTATCGTGCATCCGAAATCCGGCGAAATACGCTTTAACGGCGAAGTTATCAGCGGAAAAAAGCCTGATAAGATAGTTCAGATGGGTCTGGCGCACGTTCCTGAAGGAAGGCACATTTTCCCTTATCTGACGGTTATGGAAAACCTTGACCTCGGCGCTTATCTGCGCAAGGATAAGGATAACGTTAAAAAAGATCTGGAACACGTTTTTGAGCTGTTCCCAAGGCTTAGAGAGAGAAAGAACCAGCAGGGCGGAACCCTTTCCGGCGGCGAACAGCAGATGCTCGCCATCTCAAGGGCGCTTATGGCGCGTCCGAAAATGCTTCTTCTTGATGAACCTTCTCTGGGTCTCGCCCCTCTTATTGTTAGGCAGATCTTTGATATCATCAAACGTATCAATCAGGAGGACGGCACGACCATCTTCCTTGTTGAACAGAATGCGAACCTCGCGCTGAAAGTGGCTCACAGAGGGTATGTCATGGAAAACGGGCATATTACAATGGAGGACGAGGCGCAGAAGCTGCTGGTGAATGAAGAGGTCAAAAAAGCGTATCTGGGGATATAAATGAAAAAACTTTTTATCATTTTCTTAGGAGTGATTTTTATCATGGCAGGAAAAGCAAAGGCGGACACACCCGCAAAAGCTAAAGAAGCAAAAGCGAAACAGACGGAAGCGAAAGCAGAAAAACCGAAGGCTGTAAAACCCAAAGCGGCGAAAGCGCCTATGGTGGTTTTTGAGACAACTCAGGGCAAGATAGTTTTTAAACTCTTCCCGAAAGAGGCTCCGAAAACAGTTGAAAACTTTGTGGGTCTGGTGAACAAAGGCTATTACAACGGCATCATCTTCCACCGTATCATCAAGGAATTCATGATTCAGGGCGGCGACCCCACAGGTACCGGACGCGGCGGCGAATCTCTTTGGGGCGGCAAGTTCGAGGACGAGTTCAGCCAGCTTATCTTTAACAAGAAAGGACTGCTCGCTATGGCGAACGCAGGACCCAACACGAACGGCAGCCAGTTTTTCATAACGACTGTGCCGACGCCGTGGCTTGACAACCGCCACACTATATTCGGTGAAGTTGTTGAGGGTTACGACGTAGTTGAAAAACTTGAGAACGTTCGCACAGGTTATGGCGACAGACCTGTTGAGGAACAGAAGATCATCAAGGCGTATGTCAAAAAGTAACGTCCCGTAGGGCGGACTTGCTCCGCCATTACATATATAAAATCCCCGTTGCGAAAGTGGCGGGGATTTTTTATTGGCGGTTATCTGCGGCGCACTACTGCGTCAGTTTTCAATTTTTCGGGTCATGTACATCAGTTGTACACTCCCCTTCAAAATCGAAAGCCTTCCTTGTCCTGCTTGCATCTACCCACCAAGTTTAAGATAGGACTTCTCCCGTCTCTGCGAGCCGCAGGCGCGGCAGTCTGAACAAAAAAGCCCGCTCAAATGAGCGGGCTTGGGTTGTTGACAAAGTCATAATTTTGATTTTTCTCCCTCCTTTAGCAAAAGGAGGGCTGGGGTGGATTTGATTGATGTTTAATCAAAATCCCCCTTAATCCCCCTTTTCTAAAGGGGGAGATAGGAACGCAAAATCCAGTTTGTCATCAGTCTGACCCGCTCAGGTGAGCGGGCTGTGTTATTTAGCGTAAACAGCTAATTAGAATTTCAAAGTTGCGAACAGGTCGTCGTGGGTTTCGGCGCGGCGGATAAGTTCCACACTGCCGTCCTCTTTAAGCAGGAGTTCCGCGGAGCGGAGCTTCCCGTTATAGTTAAAGCCCATGGCGTGTCCGTGTGCGCCTGTGTCGTGAATGACCACTATGTCACCCTTTTTAATTTCGGGCAGTTTTCTGTCCACCGCGAACTTGTCGCAGTTTTCACAGAGCGAACCGACAACGTCGTAAACACGGTCGGCGGGGGCGTTCTCTTTGCCCATCACTGTGACGTGGTGGTATGCGCCGTACATGCCGGGACGCATCAGGTTTGCCATACATGCGTCAACGCCTACATATTCTTTATAGATATGTTTTTCGTGTACCGCAGTTGTGACAAGATATCCGTAAGGACCTGTTATGACCCTTCCGCACTCAAGGTAGATATCGGGCTTGAGACCTTTGGAACCAAGTATCTTCTCATACTGCGCTTTCACTTTTTCGCCCAGTTCCTCAAGGTTCACTTCGTTCTGTTCAGGTTTGTAGGGGATGCCGATACCGCCGCCGAGGTTGATGAACTCAAGGTCGATGCCTATCTTCTCAGCTATTTCCGCAGCCATCTCAAAAAGGATTCCCGCTGTTTCAACGAAGTAGTCAACGTTCAGCTCGTTTGACGCGACCATGGTGTGCATACCGAAGCGTTTGCATCCTTTTTCTTTCATAACTCTGTAGGCTTCAAACATCTGCTCGCGGGTAAGACCGTATTTCGCCTCTTCCGGTGCGCCGATGATGGAGTTACCGCCTTTCAAAGGTCCGGGGTTATAGCGGAAGCAGATAGCTTCCGGCAGTGTGCCGCATGATTCTTCAAGGTATTGAATATGCGTGAAGTCGTCGAGGTTGATTATCGCCTTCTGCTCGAAAGCTTTTTTATATTCGCTTGCGGGTGTTTCGTTTGAAGTGAACATTATCTGTTCGCCGCTGATTCCCGCCATATCGCAAAGCAGAAGCTCCGCCATGGAACTGCAATCCGCGCCGAATCCTTCTTTTTTCAGCACTTTCATTATGCTGGGGTTGGGCAGTGCCTTAACAGCAAAATATTCCTGAAATTTCGGCGCCCAGCTGAACGCTTTTTTCAGTCTTCTTGCGTTTTCAAGTATCGCTTTCTCATCATAAATGTGAAAGGGAGTGGGATATTTTTCGATTATTTTTTCGATTTGTTGTTTGTTAAAAGGTACATTTTTCTCTGACATGGCATCTTCCGATAAATTTTATTTAAAAGTCTAACACCCTAACATACAAAATATGCGAATTCAACGATTATTCAGAATGGTGAGCATATGTTAAATCTGCTATACTTAAAAATAAAATAATGCGTATTTCTACATGAATGATACAAAAAAGGTGGAAAAATACTTCGCGATGGTATACTATTGTTTAATACATTTGTTTAAAGGTGTTAAAATTGAAAAAGAATGCAAAACAGAAAATACTTGAAGCGGCAATGGAGGTCTTTGGTGAACAAGGCTTTCGTGCGGCGACCGTTCGTGAAATCTGCAAAAAGGCCGGTGTCAATATAGCGCTGGTCAATTATCATTTCAAGAGTAAAAAGCTGCTTTATTTTGAGCTTTTCAACGCTATCTCCTCAGATATCGACAGCAGATACCCAATTGAAAAGTTTGTGAAGCCGGAAATGACTAAGGAGGAAAAGCTCAGAGGGATGGTTGATATGCTCGTCAGCCGCTTTTTTGGTCCTGACGGTCTTTCAAGCTCAAAAACAAGACTTAAACTGGTTAACCGTGAAATGATTGAACCGACAGACGTTATGGAGCAGACCATCATAGCGAAAATGGCAGAATTCGAGAAAGCCGGGAAAGACGTTTTTTGCGGATTCCTTGGCGAAGACCTGCCTATTGAAAAAATTAAACTGCTGATAATAAGTGTTGTCGGTCAGTGTGCCTATCCAATGTTTTCAACAGAGCTTCTCAGAAAATCCGGACTCATTACCGGACCCATGAACGAATTTTGCAAAGCTCTTACTGATCATGTGTACGAATTTACTATAAGTGCGCTGGAGAATATGCGGAGCAAATAAATATGAAAAAAGCGATTGTCATTGTCATTGCGGCGGTCATAGCTGTTGCCGCGGTTCTGGTGTATCTGGGGCGAAGCAGCGACGGCGATCTTGAAGATATCGTTTTTTCCGGCACTGTTGAGGTTACGGACGTTCTTTTGTCGTTCAAGATTTCAGGCAGGGTCATAGACGTTCTCTTCAAAGAGGGTGATTCTGTGCCCGCAGGTGTTGTGGTGGCGCGGCTGGACGATGCCGATCAGAAGCTTGCGGTTAAAACGGCAGAGGCGAACGTTGCTGTGAGCGACGCCGCTTTGCAGGAGCTTCTTGCGGGAAGCCGCAAGCAGGAGATAATGAACGCTCAGGCGGCGGTTGACATGGCAGACGCGGCGCTTTTACGCTCAAAGAACGACGCACAGCAGGCGAAGGCAGACAAAGACAGGTTTGAATATCTGTATCAGAACAACGGACTCAGCAAATACGACTTTGAGCAGTATGACACAAAATATAAAAAATCGGTGAACACCGTCAGGGAATCCGAGGCGTCTCTTAAATCTGCAAAAGAGAGCCTCAGCCTTGCCCTTGAAGGGACGCGAAGCGAAACCATAAAAAAAGCCTATGCGGCGCTTGAACTTGCAAAGACAGAATTGCAGACGGCGAAGCAGAATCTTGAATACACCGAACTGAAATCCTCCGTCAGCGGAAAGGTGCTTACGCGCTCCGCTGAGCCGGGGGAGTTCTTTCAGGCTGGCAGTCCGATACTTGATGTTGCCGACCTGAACGATTCGTGGGTCAGGGGCTATGTCGGCGAAAAGGATCTGGGTAAGATACATCTCGGCGACATGGTTGAAATACGCAGTGATTCCTACCCAGACAAAGTTTTTAAAGGCAGGATATCCTTCATTGCGGACGAAGCGGAGTTCACTCCGAAATCTGTGCAGACACAGGAAGAACGCGTGAATTTCATGTACAGGATAAAGGTCAGTCTGGACAACAGAGACCAGATGCTTAAAACGGGTATGCCGGTGGACGGGACGATAGTCCTGAGCCAGTGATGAACAGCGGGGGATATGCTGTCACTGCGGACAGTATAACAAAGCGCTACGGTTCCGCCGTCGCAGTTGACAACGTATCCATTAACGTCAAACGCGGCGGCATATACGGTCTGATAGGTCCAGACGGGGCAGGGAAGACCACCATGCTTCGCGTCATATCCGGTATTCTGAGACCGGACAGCGGCGAGGCTTTTGTCTGCGGTCATTCATGTGAACGTGAACAGACCGCCGTTAAAAATTCAATCGCCTATATGAGTCAGAAATTCGGACTGTACCCCGACCTGACTGTTCAGGAAAATATCAGACTTTACGCCGACCTCTACGGTGTTGAAAAACACGGTATGCGGGAGCGCATCGAAGAACTTCTCGATTTCAGCTATATGAAACCCTTCAAACACAGACAGGCAGGGAAGCTTTCCGGCGGCATGAAGCAGAAACTGCAGCTTATCTGCGCGCTGGTGCATAAGCCGGAGGTGCTTCTTCTGGATGAACCCACCAACGGCGTTGACCCTGTGAGCCGCAGGGATTTCTGGCGGATACTTTACGGGCTGGTCGCAGAGGGCATGACGATACTCATGAGTACGGCTTATCTGGACGAAGCGGAGCGGTGCAGTGTCATCGGTCTGATGCATAAGGGAAAAATAATCGCCGAAGGAACACCCGAAGAGGTCGTCGGAAACAGCGGCATACAGGTTATAAGCGTTAAGGACGGCGGCGACAGAAGTCTTGTGAAAAAGCTGAAAGCCGCTATGGGCGGCGGGCGTGTACACGCATACGGTGACAGGATAAGGGTTTTGACGCATGATATTCAGGCGGACACTGATGAATTGAAAAAACTGGCTCCGGAGGCTGTTGTAGAGCCCGACAGAGCCATGCTTGAGGATATCTTCATGAGCATAGGCGAATCTGCCGATGCCGATGAGAATATCCTTTCGCTCATTGCCGGGGGTGCAGGAGGCAAGACCGGAACTGCACTTGAAGTGCGGGGGCTGACAAAGCGTTTCGGCGACTTCACGGCGGTGAACAATATAAGTCTGACAGTGCCTTACGGTGAGATATTCGGATTTCTGGGACCTAATGGCGCAGGAAAAAGTACGACCATAAAGATGCTTTGCGGACTGCTTCCCGCCACATCCGGCGAAGGAGTTGTGGGTGGTGTGGACATAGTGCATAAGCCTGAGACCATAAAGTCAAAGATAGGTTATATGAGCCAGAAATTTTCGCTGTACGAAGATCTTAAGGTGTATGAGAACATAGATTTCTACGGCGGGATATACGGGCTGACAGGTGCAGAGCTTGCGCAGAGAAGGGACTGGTCGCTGAAACTTGCGGGACTTGAGGACAGAAAGAACCTTATGACCTCGGAGCTTGTAGGCGGCTGGCGGCAGAGGCTTGCCCTTGCGTGCGCCATCCTGCATAAACCCTCCATAGTGTTTCTGGACGAACCCACCAGCGGTGCCGACCCCTCCAGCAGAAGGCTTTTCTGGGCTATTATAAACGAACTTGCGGCGGGCGGCGTGACGGTGTTTGTCAGCACGCACTACATGGAAGAGGCGGAATACTGCGACAGGCTGGCGCTGATCTTCCGCGGCGATACGATAGCGATGGGCAGACCGTCCGAACTTAAGACCTCGCAAATGCAGGACAGGATAATCGAGGTGCTTGTAAAAGACCCTTTCTCCCATATGGAGGCGCTGGCGAAGCTGGATTCCGTTCTGGATGTTTCGCTTTTCGGCGCGGGGCTTCATCTGCGAACAAAGGATGCGGCGGAGACCTCCGTTAAAGAATATTTCGCAGGTAAGGGTACGAGTGCGGAAGTGAACGTCATAGAGGCTACCATGGAGGATGTTTTCGTTTCCATGATAGAGAGAGCCGACGGGGGAAAAAAATGATATTCAGTCCGCGACGTCTGAAAGCGATGGTGATAAAAGAATTTATGCATATTCTGCGCGACTGGCGCAGTCTTTTCCTCGCAATAGCCATACCCGTCATGCTGATACTCCTTTTCGGCTATGCGCTGAATACCGACCTGAAAAATATCCCTACGGCTGTTGCCGACCTGTCTGACACTCCCCAGAGCAGAGAGCTTGTGAGCCTGTTCGACGGTTCCGCATATTTTAACGTTTCATCCCGCGCTGAAGGTTTTGAAGATATGCAGAGGCTTATGCGCGAAAAAAAGGCACTGGTGGGCATAATTATCAAAAAGGATTTTGCTGAAAAACTGCTCAAGGGTGAGCATACTGAAGTGCAGGTGCTTGTGGACGGAAGTGACGCGAACGTGGGACGCACGGCGCTGAACTATGTTCAGGCACTTTCCACTATATATAATATCAAACTGTCAGCACAGGCTTTGCGGACGGACGGCATGAATGTAAGCGTTCTGCCACGCGCGTGGTACAATCAGGGCATGGTCAGCACCTATATGATAGTGCCGGGCATCCTTGCCATAGTCATGGCTGTTATCGCGGCGATGCTGGCAAGTGTCACCGTTGCCCGCGAATGGGAAACAGGCACGATGGAACAGCTTATCAGTACGCCTGTTACGCGGCTGGAGCTGACATTCGGCAAGTTCATCCCGCTGTACTGCATCGGGCTTGCGGATATAATGATAGCTATATGGCTGGGGCGGCTGGTCTTCGGAGTGCCGATGCGCGGCAATCCTGCGCTTTTGTTCTTCGTGGCTACGCTGTTTCTGACAGGGGTGCTGTTCTTCGGGCTTCTGCTCAGCATAACCCTGAAAAAGCAGGTGCTTGCCAACCAGATAGCGCTTATAACAGGCTTTCTTCCAACTATGATATTAAGCGGCTTTGTGTTCACCATAGCCAATATGCCGCTTCCCATACAGTTTCTGACCTACATTTTTCCCGCCAGATATTTCGTGTCGATGCTGAAAAGCATTTACCTGAAAGGGGTGGGGCTTGAGATTATATACGTCAATTTTCTGTTCCTCTGCGTGTATACTCTGATAATGATAGTCGCGGCAAACAAGCGGCTTAAGCTGAGGCTGAACTGATGATAACGAAACTGAAGGCGATGCTCGTCAAAGAACTGAAACAGATGCTTCGCGACCCGAAGATGCGTTCGATCGTCTTCGTTATGCCGCTTCTTCAGTTGCTGGTGTTCTCTTTTGCGCTCACAATGGATGTCAAAAACATAGGGATAGCCGTTCTGGATTACGACAATTCGCCGCAAAGCAGATGGATAACCGACAGTTTTGCTGCCAGCGGATATTTTAAGATACAGTACAGACCGACGGGGCTTGATGAAGTGAAAAAACTGCTGGACAGAGGCGACGTGCGCGGTGCCGTAGTTTTTCCGAAAGGGTTTGAAAAGGATATCCTTTCAGGTCGCGAAGCCTCTGTTCAGGTTATTGCCGACGGGACGATGAGCAACGACGCGGGGATAATAATTAACTATGCATCCGGCGTTATCAGCACATACGCGGCGAAAAACAGCGTAAATGTGACGGAAACGGTTTCTATTCAGCACAGGAACCTTTTCAATCCGAACCTGCTTAGCAAGTTTTACTATGTTCCGGGGCTTATCACACTTATGATGATGGTGTCGGGCATGCTTCTGACCAGTATAGCGATAGTCCGTGAGAAGGAGATAGGAACCATTGAGCAGGTTATGGTCACGCCTATAAGCCGCACAGAGTTTATCATAGGCAAGACTGTTCCGTTTATGCTGACGGGGCTGATAACCACCACGATGATGTTTGTACTGGCATATTTTATATTCGGCATAACCGTTAAGGGAAGCATATTTCTGCTTATTGCGGTGGTGGTGCTGAGCATAACGACATATCTGGGGCTTGCGCTTCTGGTGAGCGTATCGTCCAAAACCCAGCAGCAGGCGCTTCTGACATCTTTTTTTCTAATGATGCCCAGCGCGCTTCTGAGCGGGTACATATTTCCGGTGTCGAATATGCCGGAACCTGTGCAGTATTTCACCTGTCTTGTACCTATGCGCTGGAGCCTTGAGGGTATCATCGGCGTTGTTATAAAGGGTGCGACTGCGGCGGAGCTTTCAAAACAGCTTATATGGCTTTGCTTACATGCGACCTTTTTTATGGTTTTTGCATCAATGAAGTTTAAAAAGACACTGGAGTGATATGAAAAAACTGTTCGTTTACGGAACGCTTATGTCGGGACTGGATAAAGAGGGCAGGATGAACGGTGCAGAGCTTACCTGCGCGGAATGCCGCACGTCCCGAGAACTCAGTATGTATATTTACGAAGGCTGTCCGTTCGTTTTTGAGGGAAGAAACAGATACCGCATCAAAGGTGAGCTTTACGAAGTGCCTGATGATATGCTTAAATATCTGGACGAATATGAAGGCGATTTTTATTTCCGCAAGATGGAGGAGGTTGAGTGCGGTGATTCTGTTTTCACGGCATTCATGTATTTCGGCAGGGGACATTTTTTCGGAATGAAAGAGGTCTCTGGCGGTGACTATAGAAAATTTTCGGGTGAAAAATGAGAAACAATTCAGCGCTTGTTGTATTTTCGGGCGGACAGGACAGCACAACCTGTCTCGGCTGGGCTTTAAAGAGATTTGAAAAGGTACATACCATAACTTTTGGCTACGGACAGAACCATTCAGTTGAACTGGTTCAGGCGGAAAAAATAGCGGAAAAAATGGGCGTGAGCCATAAACTTGTTGATATATCGTTCTTTGCAGGATTAGTGGATTCCGCGCTGACAACGAAAGGCGCGGACGTTTCCGAGCGCCACCCCAGACTCAAAAAACTTCCGGCGTCATACGTTCCCAACCGTAACGCGCTTTTTCTGACACTTTCACATGCCTATGCACAGCTCAAGGGGTGCGACAATCTTGTGGCAGGAGTTTGCGAAACGGATTATTCAGGTTATCCCGACTGCCGCATGGTGTTTGTTCAGGCGCAGGAGAGGGCGCTTAACCTCGGAAGCGATACGGAGCTTATCATACATACTCCCCTGATGTATCTGAACAAGGCGGAAACTTTTAAACTGGCGAAGGACTGCGGAGTTCTTGATATCGTTCTTGAAGACAGCCACACATGCTATCAGGGCGACAGAAGCGAAAGACACGACTGGGGCTATGGCTGCGGTGAATGTCCCGCATGTAAACTGCGGTCGAAAGGTTATGAGGATTTTTTAAAACTCTAGAGCATTTAAGGAAATGGATGTCATATGCCGTGCAATAAGATAAATGCGAGATCGCGTCGTCGCTGTGCTCCTCGCGAAGACGGGCTTTCTATTCGTCTTTGCGAACCCCTTTAGGGGTGAAGCAATCTCGTCTTTCGGTATAAGATATAACTTACGTTAAGTGCTCTGGGTTGTGGAGAGCAATCTCTCACCTTCTTACATTCTCTATTAGAACGCGGAGACTGGAAAGAAACTGTGCGAAATTCTTTGAATCCACAAGTACGGAGGATGCGTCGGGCTGGTTGAACGTTTTTGCTATTTCTGCGAAGAGGTTCAGAAGAAGTGCGTTTTCGCTTTCAGGTACCAGTATGACTATTATTACCTGCGCGAATGTACCGTCGGACGAGTCGAAATTTATGCCGCCGCGTGATATGCCGACGGCTATGACTGGATGTTTCAAGCCCTTAACCCTTGCATGAGGAACCGCAACGCCGTTTGAAAGCCCTGTTGGCATAAGCTTTTCGCGCTCTATCAGCGTTTCTTTTATCACGTTTACGTCAAGACCTGTCCTTCGGAAAAGGACGCTCAGCTCTTCAATGACCTCTATCGGTGTTCGTGCCGAAACGTTGCTGATGAAGTATTTATCCGAAAGGTATGAAACGAACCTTCTGCCCGGTTTAAGCTGCAGAACCCTTTTGATCACCGGACCGCAGAAGAGCGATGTCGCAAGAGCCATCACCAGAAGCGACACGAATAGCTTTTCGTCTATAACGCCCATCTGCAATGCGAGCAGTGCAAGGATTATTTCCATTGCTCCGCGCGCGTTCAGCGCAACGCCTATCGCAATGGACTCCCTGTTTGAAAGTCCGCTCAGTTTCGCGGTTATGCCGCTTCCGAATATTTTGCCGGCAAAAGCTATGGCTATGATTATCATTGTGAGTACGAAATCGAAATTGGCGGTGATGTTCACCTTAAGCCCGATGCTGGCGAAGAAAAGGGGTGCGAACACGAAAGACACAAGCTGTGTGATGGTCTTTCTGGTGTGTTCTGAAAGGTGTTTGCTGTCGCCCAGTGCAACGCCGGCGAGAAACGAACCGAATATTGCGTGTATGCCTATGACCTCTGCCGCGGCGGCGCTAAAAAATGTCACCACCAGCACGAAGCCGAGAGTTCCGGCAGGCCAGCTGAGATATGCCTGAACCCATGTCAGCGCTTTATCTATTATCTTCCGACCGATTGTGAGCATCGCGGCAGAGAAGAGTATCGTCATAACCAGTGTGGCGACAATTCCCGATGCTCCGGTATGCCCTATGCCGAACAGAGCGAGGATGACCGCGAACACAAGCCAGCCGATAAGGTCGTTCAGAACGGCGGCGGCTATGGTTATCATGCCCAGCTCGCTTCTGTAAAGGTTCAGATCCATAAGTGTTCTTGCTATTACAGGCAGGGCGGATATGGACATTGCAGTCGCGATGAAAAGCGCAAAGATGGTGTCGTAATGCCCTACGGCGGCTCCGAACTGTTCGGGGAACATGTATGCCGCGCCGAATCCGGCTATGAAGGGGACTATGAGACCGCCTATGCCTGTTATGGCGGCGATGCGTCTTGCTTTTATGATGGCGGCGAACTCCACCTCCATTCCGGCGACCAGCAGGAAAAGTGCGATTGATACGGAGGTGATGCCCTCAATCATGGACGCTGTGTGTCCCTCTGCGGGAAACATCCAATGGAGCATGTCGGGAGAGATATAACCGAAGACGGTTGGACCCAGAACAAGCCCCGCGATGATCTCGCCAAGAACGGCAGGCTGATTCAGGCGGCGGGCGATTTCGCCGAAACTCCATGCGAAAAACAGAAGCACGCCAATTGACAGAAATAACGGTGCGGCAACTTCGGCTGAACCTTCCATCACAACCTCTTTTTAAAAGTCACAGGATTATGGCGTAATCGGTTTAATTTTGCAACTGATTCTATTGTCCCGCGGGTTTGCGGATGAGTATCTCGACACGTCTGTTCTGCTCGCGGTCGCTCTCGGTTATGTTAGGCACCACAGGCTGATACTGACCGTATGCCACTGCGCTGAAACGTTCGGGGCTGAGTGCCGGATTTTTCAGTATCTCTTTCATAAAGTTTATGGCGCGTTCGGAGGACAGCTCCCAGTTTGATGTAAATTCGCTGCCTTCCGACGGGTTATCGTCGGTATGACCCGCTACCTGTACCTTTTCCTGCGTTTTTTCAAGTATGATGGACAGGTCATAAGCTATCTTCTGCGCCTGCGGGATCAGCTCGGCACTGCCGGACCGGAACAGTGCGACGTCTTTTATGGTAAGCATAAGCCCTTCGTCGGTCATGGATGTGACCATATAGCCGGGCAGGTTCTCCATAGTGATATACTGGTTTAGCTTGTGCTGTACGGACGAAAGCTCACCGTTCTTGTTGGGGATCAGCTGCTTGGAGACCTCGCCCTGATCGCTTGTCTTTTCGTTGTTGTCGGTTGAGTGCTTTTCGTTGGAGGGCTGTATGGAAGCGTCACCCATCACCCCTTTCTGAGAGGTGAAGATGATGCTGAACACCTTGCTCATCTCCTGAAGTTTCACTTTGTCCACCTGACTTGTGGCGAAAAGAACTATGAACAGCGCCAGAAGCAGGGTCAGAAGGTCGGCATAGGGTATAAGCCACGTTTCGTCGGCATGTTCCTCATGTTTGGGGCAGCGTTTTTTCCTTGCCATATTATATTTCCGGTATTTTTCTTTCGTGCGCCTGAAGGAACACTGAAAGTTTATCCTGCATTGTTGATACTGAATCTCCTGCCTGAAGGGACATTATGCCCGCGAAGACTATCTTTTTGAGTTCCGCCTCGTGGTGGGACATCCTTTTAAGTTTGTTGCAGAAAGGGTTGCAGATAACGTAGCCGACGAAGATACCTAGCAGGGTGGCTATGAACGCCGCAGCGATGGAGTGACCGAGTTTTTCAATGTCGTTCAGATTTCCCAGAGCCGCTATCAGACCGACGACCGCACCGAGAACGCCCAGTGTAGGGGCATATCCTCCCGCCTGTGAAAATATGGATGCAAAACCGTGGTGGCGTTCCTCCATAAGAGCGATGTCCTGATCCAGAACGGTTTCGACAAAATCAGGTTCGCGCCCGTCAATGATCATCATCAGCCCTTTTTTTATGAACAGATCCTGCATCTCCGCCGCATGGGGTTCAAGGGCGAGCAGCCCGTCGCGTCTGGCTATTGATGCGTAATGGAGAAACATCTCAATCACTTCCTCCTCTTTCATTAGTTTCTGACCAAGAAATATTTTGCCGAGAAGTTTCGGAAATGCTTTCAGATCTCGCAGTGGAAAGGCGTTCAAAATTGCGGCGGCTGTTCCGCCGATGATGATGAGATATGCCGCGGGTACGAGAAGCGCATGCATGGCAACGCCCTTCATTACCATTCCTACGCCAAGCGCAACGAAGGCAACGATGAGACCGATGATAGTTGAAGGTTCCATTTTTATATGACCTCAGTTGAGATTATGTCATATTTATACACTTGAATATGTAATGTGCAAGAGAGATTTTTTATTTTATATAAGTAATATACGCCGTTCTAGCCCTCGTTTTGCGCAGTAAGGTATTCCCAGCGCTCATACTTTTCAAGAATCTGAACATCAAGTTCATTTATAATTTTTTGCAGTTCTGCAAGTCTTGTATAGTCAGCGTTTCCGCTGTTAAGCTCTTTTTCTGCCTCGTCCCTTTTATTTTCAAGCACTTCAATGTCGGATTCAATGGTCTCGAATTCTTTTTTCTCTGCATAGGTCAGTTTTTTTGCCGATTTCGGTTTTTGAGGTGCTTCCGCCTGCTTTTTTGGTTCTTTTTCCTGTTTTTCCTGTACCTTCGCTTCCATAAACTCGGTAAAACTGCCGTAGAACATATCAATACTGCCCTGTCCGTCGAACACCATCAGTTTATCCGTCACTCTGTCCATGAAACACCGGTCGTGTGAGACCACTGCAATACATCCGTCAAAATCTGCCAGAAAGTCTTCCAGCACGGAAAGGGTCTTGATGTCCAGATCGTTTGTGGGTTCGTCCAGAATCAGGAAGTTGGGGTTCTGCATAAGGATTATGACAAGGTGCAGACGGCGTTTTTCGCCACCGGACAGTTTTTTCACAGGGGTGCTGTGCATCTGTGACGGAAATAGGAATTTTTCAAGCATCTGTCCGGCGCTTATGCTTTTGCCGTTGGGAAGCAGTATGTTCTCTTTAACGTCGCGCACTATGTCTATTATGCGCTTTTCGGGATCAAGCTCGCGGCTGTGCTGGTCGAATACGGCAAAAACTGTGTTCACACCGACAGTTATTTCACCGTTGTCCGGTTCTTCCTGCCCTGTGATGATTCGCAGAAACGTACTCTTGCCCGCTCCGTTGGGTCCCACTATGCCGAGCTTTTCTTTATGCCCGAAGACATGGGACACGGGACTGATTATGCGTCTGCCGTCGTAGCTCTTTTCAATGTCCTTAACTTCAAGGATAACGCCGCCCAGTCTGCGTCCGCTTATCTCAAGTTCCAGCGCTTCGGGGCGCTTTACGGCTTCGCGGTTCTGCATATCTGATATTCGGTCAATGCGCGCCTTTTGTTTGGTTGAGCGAGCCTTCGCTCCTCTGCGCAGCCATTTCAGTTCGTTGCGCAGGATATTGTGCATCCTGTCCTCTTCCCTTGCGGCGGACTCTTCCATCTCTGTCTTCTTTTCAAGGTAATAGGAGTAATTTCCAGAGAACGTATAGATGGTGCCTCTGTCTATCTCGATTATATTATTGCATATTTCGTCAAGAAAGTATCTGTCGTGGGTGACCATAAGTATGGATTTTGTCGTGCGTTTCAGAAATGTCTGGAGCCACTGAACCGTGTCGATGTCAAGGTGGTTGGTCGGCTCGTCCAGAACGAGCAGATTGCCTTCGTCTATGAGTGCCTGCGCCAGCGCAACCTTTTTCAGCATTCCGCCGGAAAGGTTCTCCATCTGCATGGAGAGATCGTTTATGCCCAGTTCGCCGAGGATGGATTTTATCTCCGATTCAAACGCCCATGCATTCAGCCTGTTCAGTTCGCCGATTGCGTCGTCCAGCCGCTTCCTGTAGTCGTCTGTATCCTGCGGGTGTGTGCAGAGGCTTTCATATTCTTTCATGAGGCTGACAAGTGTGCTGTCACTCCTGAATATGTGGTCAAGTATGGTGTCGCCCTGCTCGAACAGAGGGAGCTGAGGCAGGTAGTTTATTCTGCACTGCCTGTTCCATGAGACAGTTCCGCTGTCGGGCTGTTCGTCCTTCGCCATCATTTTAAGAAGCGTTGACTTTCCGCATCCGTTTATACCTATGAGCGCTGTCTTTTGTCCTTCTTCAATGCCGAAGGATATATTTGTGAAGAGGGTCTTGTCCCCCATTGTTTTTGATACTGAATCAACTGATACGAGGTTCATATTATTCCTTCAAATGGTTTTTAACGATGATAGCAAAGTGGACAGAGTAAAGGGAAGGGGAAATTATGTATAAAAATGAGATTTCAGGATGAAATCCGCGGAGTGATGACAAAGTCAGTAAAATGCGGGATTGCGTCGTCGATTTATTCGATAAATAGTTTAAAGTGGACTCATTCAGCCTTCGGCTAGTGCTCCTCGCGAAGACAAAAAAACGTCTCTGCGAGGGTTTTAACCCGAAGCAGTCTAATGTGAGTCTGTGTAAATTTAGTTTGTCAACAACCTGAGATTTCAGGATGAAATCCGCGAAGAAAAAATTATGTATAAAAATGAGACTGCCGCGGGCTTCGCCCTCGCAGAGACGCAAAATGTCTTCGCGAGGAGCGCAGCGACGCGGCGATCTCACTGAAATCTGTTATTTCTGCCCGCCGCCAAGTGCCTTGTAAAGGTTGATCCGGCTGGTTATATCAGCCTCCTTCACAGATACAAGTGCGATCTGTGCATTGAACAGTGACTGTTGTGCTTCAAGTACGGCAAGGTAGCTGTCCACACCTTTTTCATAACGCAGGAACGAAAGCTCATAGGAGCGTTTTGCCGCTGCCGTCTGCGCTTTCTGCGCGTCGAACTGTTTACCGTAGGTAGCCTTTGCGGAAAGTCCGTCCATAACCTCTTTGAAAGCGGTCTGAATGGCAAGTTCATATTCTGCCGCAGCTATCTTCTGGTTGTTGTTTGCGTTTTCCAGATTCACCTTGTTTTTGCCTGCATCAAAGATCGGCAGGTCTATTTTCGGAGCGAAACTCCATGCAAAGGTGGAACCGGATGAGAACAGGTCGCCAAGCTCGCTGCTTGCCACACCGAAATAGCCTGTAAGTGAGACAGAGGGGAAGAATGCCGCTCTTGCCGCGCCTATATTGGCGTTATACGATATGAGATTCTGTTCGCTCTGGCGCACGTCGGGTCTGTTCAGCAGAACGTCGGAAGGCATGCCCACCGGAAGTTCCTTTATGAACTCGACGTTGTCCATGTCCTCTTTAAGGAGCGATCCGTCAAGGTCTGCGCCTGCAAGGAGTACGAGAGCGTTCTTATCCTGCTCTTTTGCCCTTGTATACTGCTGAATGGATGCTTTTGCCGCCTCAACGGATGACACTGCCTGAACGAGGTCAAGCTCGGTGCGGACACCGGCGTCATATCCTCTTTTCACGAGGGCGTAAGAATCCTGATTTGATTTCAGCGTATCCTGAGAGATTTCCAACATTCTGGAATCCGCCAGATAGGTTATGTATGCGTTGGCTGTTTCAGCTATAAGCGAAGTCTGAGCCGCTGTTCTTGCCTCTTCGGTTGCCATGTACTGGCGCAGAGCAGCTTCGTTAAGGCTTCTGACCTTGCCGAAGAAGTCAATCTCGTAAGAGGTGTTCACGTTGGCGGAGAACGACGAGCTTGTGACAGATCGTCCCGTTGAGCTTGCGTTTTCCGGTACAGCGGCTCTTGAGCCTTCAGCCGTAAGGTTTACAGACGGAAGAAGGTCAGCTTTCTGTATCCTGTACGCTGCTCTTGCCTTTTCAATGTTCAGAGCGGCAACGCGCAGGTCTCTGTTGTTATCCAGAGCGGTCTGTATGACCTTCTGCATGTTTTCTGAGCGGAAATATTCTTTCCATGCGATGTCTGCCGCTTTTTGCTCTGAAACTTCGGTCTTGGTGTCGCCCCACTGGTTTGAAACCGGCATGTCGGGGCGTTTGTATTCCGGAGCCATGGTGGCGCACCCTGCCATGAGGGTGACCGCCGCCGCAGTTATTACGATTTTATTTAACATTGTCAATCTCCCTGCGTATGATCTTTCTGCCGAATTTTCCTCTGATCATAATGAAGAACATGGGCACGAATATCATTGCGAGGAACGTTGCCGCTATCATACCGCCGATAACACCTATACCGATTGCGTTCTGGCTCGCAGAGCCTGCGCCGTTTGAAATGGCAAGGGGTGTAACACCGAGGATAAACGCCAGTGACGTCATTACGATGGGACGCAGCCTCATTTTTGATGCGTGCATTGCCGATTCTATAAGATCCATTCCGTGGTCATAAAGTTCGCTCGCAAACTCAACGATAAGAATGGCGTTCTTCGCCGCAAGACCGATGGTGGTAAGCATACCCACCTGGAAGTATACGTCGTTTGACATTCCGAAGAATTTTGTCGCAGCGACCGTACCGAAGATACCCATGGGAACGATAAGGATTACCGCGAAAGGCACAGCCCAGCTTTCATACAGTGCCGCCAGACAGAGGAACACTATAAGAAGCGAGAGAGAATACAGAAGCATGGTCTGTGAACCCGCCTGAATCTCTTCATATGAGAGTCCCGTCCATTCAAAACCTATACCTCTCGGCAGTTTCTGCGCAAAGCCTTCCATGATGGACATCGCTTCGCCGGAGCTGACACCCTGTGCCGCCTGTCCCATTATCTCCTGAGAAGACGTACCGTTATACCTTTCCAGTTTAGGTGATCCGTATGTCCAGTGCGCTGTGGCAAAGGACGAGAACGGAACCATCTGCCCGCTGCTGTTCTTGATATACCATTTGCTTATGTCATCGGGTTTCATACGGGATGTTGCGTCACCCTGAATGTAGACCTTTTTGATACGTCCTTCGTGGAGGAAGTCGTTTATGTATGACGAACCCCACGCTGACTGGAGTGTACTGTTAATATCCGATATGGAGAGACCGAGAGCCGATGCTTTTTCATGGTCTATGTCCACTTTATACATAGGAACGTCGGACAGACCGTTGGGACGCACGCCCGAAAGTCTTTTATCCTGTGAAGCCATTCCCAGCATCTGGTTTCTGGCGTTCATCAGTGTTTCGTGTCCGAGGTTTGCTCTGTCGACAAGCTGCATATCGAAACCGGTTGCGTTGCCCAGCTCGATGATTGGGGGCGGGAAGAATGCGAACACCATTGCGTCCTTAATGGGGTACAATGCTCCCATTGCGCGTTGAGCAATGGCTGCCGCTTTCTGGTCGGGTCTTTTTCTTTCAGACCAGTCTTTCAGCCTTACAAAGCCGAGACCCGAGTTCTGTCCGCGTCCGGCAAAGCTGAAGCCTACAATTGTGAAAACGGCTTCAACGTTATCTTTTTCAGCAGTCATGAAGTAGTCTTCGACTTTTTTCATTGTTTCTCTTGTTCTTTCCTGCGTTGATCCGGGAGGTGTTGAAACCTGTACGAATACGACACCCTGATCCTCGTCGGGGAGGAAAGAAGTGGGGATATGCATGAACAGATAGACCAGACCGCCTATTATAAGACCGTAAAGGATGAGGAAACGTCCAACCTTTCCGGCAACGTAGCCTACGCTGGTTTCATACATATCGCGGCTTGCGTTGAACATTCTGTTGAACCAGCCGAAAAAGCCTGTCATGTGTTCCTTATGCCCTTTTTCAACAGGTTTGAGCATTGTGGCACAGAGCGCCGGAGTCAGTATCAGTGCAATCAGTACCGACAGAGCCATCGCCGAAACAATGGTGATGGAGAACTGACGGTAGATGGCTCCTGTTGAGCCTGCAAAGAATGCCATGGGAACGAACACAGCGGAGAGAACCAGAGCGATACCGACAAGTGCGGATGTGATCTGATCCATTGATTTGCGCGTAGCATCTCTTGGACTCAGTCCTTCCTCACTCATGATACGTTCAACGTTCTCGACAACGACAATGGCGTCGTCCACCAGCAGACCGATGGCAAGTACCATCGCAAACATCGTAAGGGTGTTTATGGTGAACCCGAATGCCGAAAGTACAGCAAACGTACCCAGAAGAACAACGGGAACCGCAATCGTCGGGATCAGGGTAGCCCTGAAGTTCTGAAGGAACAGGAACATTACGAAGAACACCAGAATGATGGCTTCTATCAGTGTCTTAACAACCTCGTGAATAGAAAGCTCAACAAAAGGCGTTGAGTCATAAGGGTAGACAACCTCAAGACCTTCCGGCATGAAGGCTGAAAGTTCATTTATTTTAGCTTTAACAAGTCTTGCAGTTTCAAGGGCGTTGGCTCCCGTGGCAAGGCTCACAGCCATACCGGTGGCGGGCATCCCTTTGTATTTTGTCAAAAAGTCATAGCTTTGTACGCCGAGTTCAATTCTCGCAACGTCTTTCAGACGAACCTGTGAGCCGTCGGTATTGACCTTAACGAGTATCTTTTCAAAATCCGCAACCGTTTTCAGTTTGGACTGAGCCGTAACTGTGGCGTTAAGCTGCTGACCTTTAACAGAGGGGGTACCGCCGAGCTGACCCGCGGAAACGTCCGCGTTCTGCGCTTCAATAGCTGAAGATATGTCCGATACGGACAGCTTGTAGTTGTTCAGCTTGCTTGGGTCGAGCCAGATACGCATTGCATACTGCTGACCGAAGACCGTAAGGGTACCGACGCCCGGAACACGGCTTACGGGATCCGCAACCTTAGAGTTCAGGTAGTCACCGATGGCGTTCTGATCTATCTTTCCGTCTTTGGAATAGAAACCTGCGACCAGAAGGAAACCTTTTGATGCTTTGGTGACCGTTACTCCCTGTTCCTGAACTTCCTGCGGCAGTGTGGACATGGCGCTTTGCAGTTTATTCTGTACCTGAACCTGCGCGATATCGGGGTCTGCCTCCGGCTCGAACGTCAGCGTAATTGTAACGTTACCTGTGGAGTCACTGGCAGATGAGAAATAACGCAGATAGTCGATACCTGTCATTTTCTGTTCGATGACCTGTGTGACACTGTTTTCCAAAGCCTCTGCGGATGCGCCGGGATAATAGGCGCGTATCTCGACAGAAGGCGGTGCTATGCGGGGATACTGCTCAACGGGCAGCGTTTCAATCGCCAGAATACCCCCAAGCATAATTACGATAGCTATCACCCATGCAAAGACTGGGCGGTCTATGAAGAATCTTGACATCTATTTAATCCTTACTTCTTTTCATAGGGAACGGTTTTAACGGTTGCTCCGGCCTGAACTTTCATAAGTCCTTCCACCATTACAACGTCTCCCGCCGCAACACCGCTGTCAACCAGCCATTTGTCGCCCACAACGGAAGAAACTTTAACAGGTGCAGGATTCACCACACCGTTCTTGTCAACCTTGAAAATGATGGTGCTGCCGTCGGCGTTTCTTATAACTGCCTGCTGGGGGATAAGTATTGCGTTATCAACCTTTGACTGTACCAGTTTCGCATGTACGAAAAGTCCGGGGAGTATATCCATTTCCGGATTATCGAATATTGCGCGCAGTTGCACCATTCCTGTTGTTTCGTCAACGGTAACGTCGGAGAACTGAAGGTGTCCGAGAAGTCTGAACGTCTGTCCGCTCTCAAATATCAGCTCAACCTGAGGCTTGCTTCCAAGGGTGTTTTTAAGGTTCATGACCTCTTCTGCAGACTGCGTAAGATCAACATAAACTCTGTCGAGCTGCTGAACGGTTGCAAGTGCAGTTTCCTGATTAGCTGTTACAAGAGCACCTTCGGTGACGGACGATTTACCTATGCGTCCGGAAACGGGTGAAAGCACTTTTGTATATTTAAGGTCTATCTGCGCCTGTGTAACGGCTGCCTTTGCAACGGCGATATCCGCCTTTGCCTGAGCCAGAGACGCTGTTGCGTCGTCATAGTCCTGTTTGCTCACAGCACCCGCTTTAACGAGTTCTGCGTATCTTTCAGCTTTCGCCTGAACAGACATAATGTTCGCTTCCGTTTTCTGCAGAGCGGCAACGGCGCTGTCATATGCCGCCTGATAAGGTGCGGGGTCTATCTGATAAAGCTGTTGTCCCTCTTTAACGTTGCCCCCTTCTGTGAACAGTCTTTTGATTATGATCCCTGATACCTGCGGGCGTATCTGTGCAACGCGGTATGCTGATGTCCTTCCCGGAAGCTCTTTGCTAACGGCGACTGTTTCAGGTGTTGCCGTTACAACGCTTATTTCTGTCGGGGGCATTGCTCCTGCCTGACCCTGCTGTCCGGCAGGTTTTTTTGTCATCCAGTACGCAGCGGCAATAACAACGATAGCCAATGCGGCAACGGCGAATAATACCTTGTTTTTCATCGCTTTTTTCCTCAAAAATCAGATTTATTCTACAATCAGGAGCTTTTTAAGCAGCCTGATAACGTCCTCTTTCTTCTTTTCCATGTCATAGTTTTCTATACCCTGACACATTACAGACCTGAAAGTGCCCATAATAGTTCCCCATATCATTTCCGCAAGAACAATCGGGTCGGCGTCAACTATCTGCCCCATGTCAATTCCCCGCTTTATGGTTTTTGCAAGCGGGTCAATGATTATTTCGTTCTTTTCGATGATATCTTCCTCCACAGTGCGGTATTTCTGCATGAACATGTAATATTTGTTCACGCGGTCAAACGCCTGAAAAGTGTAATCCAGAAATTCGCAGAGACTGTCCATAGGGTCTCTGTCCTCCCTGAACAGACGCATTTTTTCCTCTGTGAAGGGGCCTATGAATTCATTATGAACATAATGGAAAAGCTCCTCCTTATTGGCAAAATAATTGTAAAGAGTTCCCTTTGCCACACCGGAGTGCTTTGCCACCACTTCCATTGTAATGGGCGCGTCTTTGTCGATGAGAGACAGCACGGCCGAAACTATCTCCTTTTTCATCATCTCGTCCATCATCTTTTTTTTCTTTGAAATGGTATTCACTTTTTCTCCGTTAAACAATTGTTTGGGATTAATTGGTCAACAATATGACCGAACGGTCATTTAGTCAATACATAACTTTGTGTATTTTTGTCTGGAATCTTATTTACATTGATAATTAAGAAAAATAATTTATAATGACTAAAAAAACAGGAGAAAACCTATGATAGGTTTCGGTCTTGTCACTCTCGCTTTTATGATCTTCGGGCTTGCCGCCGCAGTGCTGTTTATATGGACCATAGTTGATATCATCCGTTCCGATTTTAAAGACGGCGCAACCAAGATAGTTTGGATAATCGCTGTTATAGCCTTCAATTTTCTCGCAATAATAATATACCTGATTTTCGGGAAAGAAACAAAGGTGAAACCGCAAAAATCATCAAATCCGATGGTTGACTGATTAACCTCGGAACATGAATGTGCCTTTTTCACAATTGCTCATTATCGTGGTGGTTTGCAGTTGACAATTTCTTGTTGCGGTGGTTTTATTGTTTAACATTTATTAAAATATAGGTTTATCCGATGCACAGGTCTCTTTCGGGAAAGTGGCTTTTTGCGAGTCTCTTTCTTCTTTTTTTGATTGATATAATATTTGTGTGTTTCAGTTATTTCACCTCAAAGGACGGACTTCTGAGGGAGACAGGAAACGAGACCGTATCTGCTGAACAGATGTTTACTTCCAGTATGGAATTCTCCGCAAGATATATGCAGGAGATAGCCACATTCATAGCATCCGACAGTAAAACTCAGGAACTTTTCTATAAAGGTGTGAAGGCGGCACAGTCCGGCGACACAGATCTTGAAAATAAATGCCGCGAACAGCTTTACGACCATCTGAAAGATGGCTGGAACCAGCTTCACGGTATTTACGGAATAACACAGATTCATTTTTTTCTCCCCGACGGTGCAACTTCTTTTCTCCGTATGCACAAGCCGGGTAATTTCGGCGACGATCTGCACCACGTCCGTTTTTCAATCGTTGACGCCAACAGCACGAAAAGCAAAAAAATGGGGTTCGAGGTCGGTCGTGTTGAAGCCGGCATACGCGGCGTAATTCCTTTCTTCTACGCTGAGGCTGGGAAAGAGCCGGAGCATATCGGTGCAATAGAGGTATGTTCCTCCTTTGACACCATACTTCGGACTCTGAAAAACTCTCTGTCCGCAGATCTGGCGGTGTATCTTTCAACGGAAAAACTCAGGCAAACTATGTGGCAGTACCAGTATATAAAAAAACTCAACGAGGCTTCGCCCGTTAACGGCTATATAGCTGAAGACGCTTCCACCAGCATCGTTCAGGACGAGATAGAGAAGAACCATGACTTCGACATATTCAAACGGAGCCGTCCGCGTATCATAGAAGATGGCGGAAAGGTCTATTATCTCAGTTCGTTTCCTTTTTATGATTATGTGACCATTCGGGACAAAAAGCACGAACCTGTCGGCTATGTGGTTATAAGAAAGGATATAACCGCCCTATATGCGAAATTCAGACAGAACAACAACATGATGATAGCCTATGCCGCGGCGGCGTATGTGATAGTGGTTCTTTGCGGTTATGCGGCATGGAGATACGGTTCGCGGATGTTTATGGACATCATCAACCAGCGGACAGACGAGCTTATCGCTGCAAAGGTTGAGGCGGAACTTGCAAACAGGGCAAAGAGCGAATTTCTTGCGAATATGAGTCACGAGATACGCACTCCTATGAACGGCATTTTAGGTATATCAGACATAATAATGAAGCAGGATATACCGGAAAAGATACGCGGACAGGTTGATATACTTAAAAGGTCTGGCAGGATGCTTCTGGGCATAGTCAATAATATTCTCGATTTTTCAAAGATAGAGGCGGGCAAGATGCATGTCAGCAAAGAACCCGTGTGTGTGCGCGATGAAGTGAGCGGTATAATCAATATGCTAAGCGTCAGCGTGTACGGCAAGGAATTGGAGCTGATTGTCGATTATGAGGACAACATGCCGGAGCGCATCATATCCGACAGAATGTGGTTCGGACAGATACTTGTGAATCTTATCGGCAACTCGCTTAAATTCACCGAAAGAGGCAGTATCGTTCTTCAGGTCAGCTATTCACCGGACACGTCTTCGATAGTGTTCCGTATCAGCGACACCGGCATAGGTATTCCGGAGGATAAGGCGTCGGAACTTTTTAAGCCGTTCTCACAGGCGGGGATATCAACCGGAAAATACGGAGGCACCGGACTGGGACTGTCGATCTGTAAATCTGTGGTGGACGAGCTTGACGGTGAAATAGGTTTTTATAACAATGAAGACGCCGGATGTACCTTCTGGTTCACTCAGCCTGTGGACAGAGCATCGAATATCGTAAGCGTCCGCCGTGATCTTTCGGACATTTCATTCCAGATAATGGTCAGAGACCCGAAACTGGAGAAGTGGATAATAAGCTGTCTTGTGGACTGCGGAGCATTATATAAAGGGTCTTATCTCAAAGATCCGGTTAATCGAGAAACGCCGGAATTTGTCATAATAGCGGATGCGGATCTGTTTTTTAATACGGAGCTGAACGGGCGGCACAGTGGATTTCACACAGGCAGTATCCGTTATATCCTTCTGGAGAAGGGCGCGGATTCGTCGCTTCCTTTTGAAAACATAGATTATATGCGGTTTTCCGTGCTGGCAAAACCTATGGACGACGAACGGCTCATCTCCGAAACGCTGGAGTTCAGGGCTGAAGGCAGCAGCAGGGAGAAACGCAGCGAATATGATAATATTTTCAACGGCTATCGTGTTCTTGTGGCAGAGGACAACGAGATAAACCGTCAGGTCATCTCCATATACCTGAAAATATGGGGGTGTGAGTTTGTCATGACTGATAACGGAAAACAGGCTGTGGATATCGCCGTTAACGGCGGGTTCGACCTCATAATTATGGATTGTCTGATGCCTGTTATGGACGGATATCAGGCGACGGAAGTGATACGCAACATCGAACGGGCGAAAAAATCGCACCGCGTCCCCATAATAGCCATGACCGCCAACGCCATGCAAGGCGACAGGGAAATGTGTATCAACGCGGGAATGGACGGGTATATCAGCAAACCATTCAAAGAGGACGAGGCTGTTGAAGAACTCGGAAAGTGGATAACGCCTCTGATGCCGACGCGAAAGGAAGCGGAAAAAGAGAAGCACGCGGACACCGCGTCGTTTGACAGGGGAACGTTTGATAAACTTTTCTCCATGCTGGGGGGGAATTTAACGCTTACGCAGGAGTTTGTGACTACCTATCTGCACACCAGCGAACAATATATCAAAGATGTCATTTCGGCTGTTCAGGCAAAGGACAGCAATCTTATGCTGATGTCTGTTCATTCGCTTAAATCCAGCAGCGCTTCAATGGGCTGTCTGCGTCTGTCGCGGCTTTGCGGCGATGCGCAGGATATGCTGAAAAACTCGGATAAATTCATTGGAAGCGAACTGGCAAAGCTGATAATTGAAGAGTATAAGCAGTCGTCAGAGCTTCTGGAGGAATATTTTAAAGAGATTCAGGATGCATCCTCCGGCTCATAGATGCACGTTGAGTTGCGCCCTTTCTCTTTCGCTTTTGAAAGTGCTTCTTCCGCGTTTTTCATAAGGGTTATCTCATTGCTGCCGTGTTCGGGGAATATAACGGCTCCGATGCTCACTGTTATGCTGAGATCGTACCCTTCGACATAGAAGGGTTCTTCAAAGAGAGTCCTTATCTTTTCCGCTTTTTCAAACAGGTCGTTTCTGTCTGATATCCTCGGCAGAAGTATTGCAAATTCGTCTCCCGCAACCCTGCTGACGGAATTTTCCGCCGCCTGTTTCATTCTGTCCGCGGCGTTTTTAAGCACTATGTCACCGGCGCTGAATCCGAATGACGAGTTTATTCTTTTAAAGCCGTCCATGCCCGCAATGAGCAGCGCGCCCGATGCATCTACAAGTTTTGCCGCCTCTATTTCGTCTTCCAGTCTGGCTGTAAAGAATTCGCGTTTAGGCAGTCCGGTTATGTTGTCGAATTTTTTCATCTCCGCGATGCTTGACTCAAACTGCTTGCGCTGGCTTATATCTCTCGTGACACCGATAAGTCCTATAAACTCGTTTTTTTCATTATACATCCCCGTGACGTTCACATCCGACCAGATGGTGGAACCGTTTTTGCACGGCTGTTCCAGATCGGCACGGAATCCGGGGAAGGGCAAATCGTTCGCAAGACATTCCCTCAGAAGCCTCAGTCCCTCCGTCACAATCATCTGCGATTCGGGCATCAGAACTTTTTCCAGCGGCTGCTCCATTACCTCTTCGGGGGTGTATCCGCGCGCCTTTTTTACGGACGGGCTTATATATGTGAATTTACCGTTCAGATCCATTGTCCAGATAACGTCAAGGCTGTTGTCTGCCAGCAGTCTGTGGCGCTCCTCGCTTATGCGGAGCTGGTCTCTGGTTACCTTGTTTTCAGTTATGTCAATGGCTGTTCCTATTACGTACATTTCGCCGTTATACGTTATTGTTCTGCCTGAATGGTCTATCCACCTGACCTCTCCGTTTTTTTTGCGTATTTTCATTTCATATCTGTCGGGTACG
Organism: Deferribacterales bacterium; assembly: GCA_050251945.1. Lineage (GTDB taxonomy): Bacteria > Chrysiogenota > Deferribacteres > Deferribacterales > Geovibrionaceae > Seleniivibrio. The sequence continues at coordinate 177,370 of JBFWLW010000005.1, forward strand.
TTTTCGCCCCTTGCCCTTGCACGGGTTCTCTCTTTGGCTATTTCTCTGAAATCGGGGTGGACGAACTCAAATTCATCCATCTGTAAAAGTTCCTCTTTGGAGTATCCCGTAAGCTCGCTTATTGCTTTATTTGCCGTGATTATCCTTGAACCTTTAAGCATATAGATGGCTGCGGTGGCGTTTTCAACAAGTGTGAGGTATTGTTCCTGAGCCTCTGTCAGTTCGTTCTTTATCTTTTCGTCCGCGTTCCGTGTCATTTTCATTTTTCTGAACAGCATATAAATATAGATGAGAAGCCCTGCGGCAATGATTACAAGCCCTGCGATAATGAAGACGTTAAAGAGCGGCAGGTTCTCCTTTTTTTCGGGTTCATAGAGGAAGCCTTTAAAGCTGAAATCATGATCCAGCATACCGAGGCTTTTATAAACGTTTGCGATATGCTGCCAGCGTCCGGGGTTCATATATCCTATCTCAATAAGTTCCGGCTTGAGCATTTCGTCCATTTCTATTGCTTCGTGGAGATAAAAGTCTTTCGGATGTTTGGAGGAATATTTGTTGTAGATGATGTCCACGACCTCTTCCTTGTGCGTCATGGCGTAATACCAGCCTTTAAGGGACGCGCGGCGGAAAGCTTCCACAGTGTCGGAGTTGTTCTTTATCATGTATTCAGAAGTGAACAGGTTGTCTCCGTAAAAATCTATTCCTGCGGCTCTGGGGTCGAACACCTGATAGGGTATATTCTCTTTTTCCAGATAATAAGTTTCGTTCGTAACATATGCGGAGATGGCATCGACACGATGGTCAATGAGGTCGCGGACTTCAAAGCTGTGCGGGATGAATCTGATGTCCTTAGGCGATATCTTTTCGCTTTGAAGATAGGCAAGAAGCTCTTCGGACTGTCTTTCAAACATGACCTTTTTGCCGACAAGATCGTGTATGGTCTTAACTCTGTTATTTTCCTGCAATGCCAGTATCACAAGGGGGGAGTGCTGAAATATCACGGCGAGAACGACTACGGGCTGATTGTTCTGTCTTTCCAGCAGCAGACTGTTCGTGCCGACGCCGAACTGAGCTTTTCCGCTCAGCACTTCGCCTATGACGTCGGATTCCGGCTGCGCTTCTTTGATGGTTACGTCAAGCCCTGCGTCGCTGTAAAATCCCTTCTCTTTTGCCGCGTAATATCCGGCAAACTGGAATGCATGCGTCCATTTAAGCTGAAGGGTGATCTTCTGCTTTTCCTGCGCGCATACCGGAAAGACGGATATGATTGACAGCAATACCCCTAAAATAACTGATCTGACCAAATGAAACTCCGATAGATGAAAATATCTACTTATATTCTAGCAGATTACTAAAACTATAGTTGGAAAAATTTCTTCATATCCATAGAAATTTTTTCACCTGCCCGGAGCATTGTGCGAAGCTGCATAAGTTTTGCATCGACAGCCTGCAGAACCTCAAGCCCTGCCAGTTCATCTTTATCCGTTTCAATGATCGTTTTAACGCCGCCGTTGTGAATGGCGAGCCTTCTGTTGCCCAACAGTGCCAGTATGGGGTCGTGGGTGGACATCAGAACTATTTTTTCTTTTTTAACAAGCAGTTCAAGCGCTTTTCGCCTGTCCACACCGGCGTTCTCTATCTCGTCGATAAGCACTATAGGGGATGAACTGAGCATTGCCGTATCCGCTATCATAAGCGCTCTTGACTGACCGCCTGAAAGCTGTGTCAGAGCTGTTTCGTATGTGAAGGTTTCCCCTGCAAGTTCGTTTGCGCAGGTTATCACGGCTTCCACTGTGGCTTCGATGTCGGGTATCATGCGGCTTGATGCGTGCAGGGCGATGAACTCGCCGACACTCATGTCCACAACGAAGTTCATGTTCTGAGAAAGCTGTGCTACCAGCTTGTTTTCCAGACGGAACCTGTTTTCGCCGTCCAGTATCTTTCCGTTAACCATAACGGTTCGTTCCGTGGGTGTGTCTTTCTGTGCGAAACACTCAATGTCTGCCAGCAGACGGCTCTTGCCTGAACCGGTGGTTCCGACGATGCAGAGTATGTCGCCGGGTTTCAGTGTCAGTTCAAAGTTTTCCGGTGTGCCGGATTTGTCCTTTCCGCCTATGATTGTGACGCTGTGAACGGAACGTTCCGCGGTGCTTTTCAGCATTGCCGCCTGTTTCAGAAACTCTATAAAGTGGGATGATATCTGCTCTTTCGAGAATCCTTTGTCTTCAAGTGTTTCTTCGTTCAGCGCGTCAATTATCTCTCTGGGGGTAAGCGCGCTGTCCGCAACGGATACGCCCACGGAGCGGAAATAGTCCATAGCATAGGGGTGTTCTTCCGTTATCACCGCTATGGGGGTGTTCATCAGTTCTGTCATACCGCTGCCTCTTCTTCCTCTTTGAATACCATTTTTTTCACGTTGCCCTTCTGGTGGTCGGTACCGATGGTCATTTCGCCCACGCAGTAGGGGCAGATGGCGGCTGGCATTGAGAAGCGGAGTTTCGCGCCTTCAAGGCTTTCGACATCCGAAGCCTTTGAAAAAGCATGTGACAGGTCATATGCGCCCTGTCCTGTGATGCCGTTAACAAATATAACGGATGCTTTCGGGTTTGCCTGACGCACGCGGAAAGAGAAAACTTCCCGTTCCGCCTGTGAAACTATGTCGCCCTTTGTTATGGCAACCGTGTCGGCATAGCGGAGCATGGGTCCTATTTTTTTGGGTGTGTCAGCTCCTGCGAGGCAGTCAATCACGCAGACAGCAGGTATCTCTTTTATGTGGGGACTGCATCTGTTGCACAGTCCTGCGCTTTCACTTATGAGCATGTCGAATCCTTTGCGCTTTGCCCATTGGAGACAGTCGTCAATGTTGCTGACAAAATAGTGGTCGGGGCAGAGGTTGCCCGACAGACCTGTTACGACGGATATTCCCGCTTTTTTGTAAAGCAGGTGATCGGACGTTGAAAGACAGTCGAATTTCACCACGCCTATTCTGGAATACATCTTTTTAAGATGTACGGCGGTCTTTATTATTACGGCGGTTTTGCCCGCGGAGGGCGGTCCCGCAACTGTTACAAGTTTCATTAATTTCCTCAATGAGATTGCCTCACCATTTCATGGTTCGCAAAGACAGACAGACGTCTCCGCGGGGAAGCGCCAGCTTCAGAAGCAGTCTGTTTTATTTGTTCACCAGTATCTGAAATTTACGTTTACCGTGAGAGCTGTGTTTGCTGACTGAACCTGCTTCCTTGCGGTATTTTGCGAAGCGGGTGTTCAACTCGTCGGAAAATACTTTCATATCGTGTTCGCGCACAAAGTCCCATCCGAACCATTTCAGTTTTGTTCCCTGAGGCAGAACGTTCGGCACATCGGGGCATGTTGACGGGAATTTAGCGCCGGAAGAGATGCCGCCCATTACGGAGCCTGTCATGAAGTCAGTCACAACCTTCATCTTTTCCTCTTTGCCGGCTTTCACCATCATATACATGGGGCTGACAAGGGCGCCCTCTTCGGGGAAGACGATTGATATGTGGTCGGTGTTGGGGCAGGTGTCTGCAAAGAACCACGCAAGAACGTAGATAGCCGTGCCCTCTTTCATACTGCTGCCTGCGGCTTTCGCCATCTGGGAAGCGTGCCATGTGTCCTTTATGTTGCCTGCCATGCTTTTAACGGCTTCTTCGCCGCCGTCCTTATAAATGTGCATAAGGAGGACTTCGTTTATTTCGTCTTCACTGCCGCTGACGATGATATTGTCCTTGTATATGGGGTTTGCAAGGTCAAGCCAACGCTGAGGAACAGGCAGGTTGCCGAGTTTTTTGTGGTCGATGAGCATGACATAAGCTGAGAACGAATAGACGGTGTAATGTTCCAGCGGATCCTTAAGGTCTTTGAATTCCTCGATGTAGGGTTTCGTTTCAACGGCTTTGAAAAGACCTGTGTCGAGGAAGCGTTCGCGGAAGGGTTTGCGCCAGTATGCGCCGAATCCCAGCGATGCTATCGCGTCGGGCAGGTCGTCTATGTTTTCCGTATCCCATATGTATTCATAGGGGTCGGGACCGCCGCAGCCCATGGGGACGAAGCTGATGAGCTTTTCGCCCGTTTTTTCGTAATGCCCGTTGAGTGTGCTTTCAAATGCCTCTTTGAAGAGGTGTTTGAAGGGGCAAACAACGTAGCCGAGGAAATCCGTGCGCACGGCAGGGGTTTCGTCTGTGTAGAGTATTTTGACCTGCGAACAGTTCTCTGCAGTTTCATTCAGCAGTTTAAGAAATATTCCGGGGTTCAGGCTGCGCAGTTTCATGAAAGATTCAACTGTGAGCGCCGTCATAAAGACGTGGTTATTCTGCTCAACGGAGAGACCGTTGGCGATAAATATCGGTCTGGTATCAGGATAGGTTGAGATGACCTCTGAAAGGGTCATTTCGGTGGTGACAAGGGGCATAATATTCCTCCGTAAGTCCGCACAAACGGACACGTTTGATTTCTTATATCCTTTCCCCACAAAAGATATCTTATTAATATAGGCATAAGCCATGTTTAGCAAACACTTTTTTTCCCTGAAAAATCTGACGGAATCCTTACAAATTGCGGAAAGTTTTATGTCACTTCGGTTCTAGATTAGTAAAAAATAACGAGGTGACGACATGACCCTTATATTTTTTCTTGCCGCCGCCGGATATATAATATGGAGAACCGCCCGCATCGCCGAAAGACTCTTCGATGAGATAGCGGACACCGTAAAAGTTATCTGAAAAAGCCGCATCGACACAAAAGGTCTTTGCGAGGGCGTCTGTCCGAAGCGAACTGTTTTTATATGTAAAATCATTTGACAGATTTGGTCTGAATATGCCAGAATGATTCATCGGGATTCAGGGAAGTCCGGTTAAAATCCGGCACTGCCCCCGCAACTGTAATCCGGACGAAATCCTCATTTTAAGTCACTGCGAAAGCGGGAAGACGGAGGAGAGTAGGTTGATGGAAAGTCAGGATACCTGCCCCGTAGTAACCAGCGGAGGGATGGATGATCTTACATCATTCCATTAACACAAATCACACTTTATACGTCTCTGTTGTCATACCCTCCCGCTGTGTCCAGAGGAGGAAATATGATAGAAAAGGTAAGCAAACGCGACGGACGGTTCGTTTCGTTTGACGCGGAACGAATAGCCAACGCCATCTATAAGGCGGCGAAGGCTGTCGGCGGTACCGACAGGAATACGTCGTCTGCTCTGTCCATAAAAGTGTGCCGGAATATCACAGACAAATACGGTCAGTATGGCACAGTGTCCGTTGAAGAGATTCAGGACGAAGTGGAAAAGGTGCTGATCGAGCAGGGGCATGCGAAGACCGCGAAAGCCTACATCCTTTACAGGAAGCAGAGAGCCGAAATGCGCGATATCAAAGAGGCGTTCGGCGGGCTGGAATCCATCGTTGAGGAGTATCTGGGCGGAAGCGACTGGCGCGTTAACGAGAACAGCAACACGACCTATGCCCTGCAGGGACTCAATAACTATATCTCGTCAAAGATTACGGCTAAATACTGGCTGAACAAGATATACCCGCAAAACGTCCAGCAGGCGCACGTTAATGGTGAATACCACATCCACGACCTTGGTCTTTTGGCTGTGTACTGCTGCGGCTGGGACCTGAAAGACCTTCTTACACGCGGTTTCGGCGGCGTTCACGGAAAGGTGGAGAGCAAACCGCCCAAACATCTGCGTTCCGCCATGGGGCAGATAGTCAATTTCTTTTACACGCTTCAGGGCGAGGCGGCGGGTGCACAGGCTTTTTCCAACTTCGACACGCTCCTTGCCCCGTTTATAGCGTATGACAACCTGACTTATGCCGAAGTGAAACAGGCGATGCAGGAGTTCATATTCAATCTGAACGTGCCCACGCGCGTGGGATTTCAGACTCCTTTCACCAACCTGACCATGGACTTATATGTTCCGAAGGCTTTCCGCAACGAAGCGGTGGTCATAGGCGGCGTTCCTCAGGAACGCACCTACGGCGAGTTTCAGGACGAACTTTTCATGTTCAACCGCGCCTTCATTGAGGTTATGCAGGAGGGCGACGCGAAGGGCAGGGTATTCACTTTCCCGATCCCGACTTACAACGTTGACAAGGATTTCGACTGGAGTAATCCCATTGTTACCGAGCTTATGAAGATCACCGCGAAATACGGCACTCCGTACTTTGCCAACTTCGTAAACAGTGACATGAGTCCTGACGACGCGAGAAGCATGTGCTGTCGTCTGAGACTGGACAACAGAGAGCTTCGCAAACGCGGCGGCGGTTTGTTCGGTGCTAATCCGCTGACGGGTTCCATTGGTGTCGTGACGATAAATCTGCCCAGAATAGGCTACACGTCGGGCAATGAAGCGGAATTTTTCAGCAAACTTTCAAACCTTATGGAGCTTGCCAGAGAGGGTCTGAAGATAAAAAGAAAATCTCTGGAAAAGCTTACATCGAACGGTTTGTATCCTTACAGCAAATATTATCTGTCTGATATTTACGAACGCAACGGGGAATACTGGAAGAATCATTTCAATACAATCGGTATAATCGGGATGAACGAATGTCTGCTGAATTTCCTCGGCGTTGGTATCCTGAACCAGCAGGGACTTGAATTCTCCGTGAAGGTTCTGAATTTCATGCGTGACAAACTCGTCGATTTTCAGGATGAGGACGACATGCTGTACAACCTTGAGGCAACACCCGCCGAAGGAACTTCCTACAGGCTGGCGAAAAAAGATTTTGCAGACTTCGGCGATATAGTGACATCAGGATCGGCAGAGAGACCCTATTACACCAACTCCACACAGCTTCCGGTGGAACAGACCAGAGATCTTTTCAAAGCTCTGTCCCATCAGGATAAATTGCAGCCGCTCTATACCGGAGGCACTGTATTCCACGTCTTTCTCGGCGAGGCGGTGGACAGACCTGAGACCGTTTCAAAACTGCTGGAAAACATAACGCAGAGCTATGCAATGCCCTATATAACCATAACGCCAACTTTTTCCGTATGTCCCATACATGGTTATATCAAAGGCGAGCATAAAGAATGTCCGCTTTGCGAAGAAGAAAAAAAACATGAGATAAGTCTTCAGATTGAAAGACTTAAGAACCAAATAGAACAGGAGGTATCTAATGGATAAGAAAGAAGAACTGCAAAAACTGGAAACTGAGCTGGACAGCGTGAAGGGTACGCCCTGTGACGTTTACAGCCGCGTGGTAGGTTACCACAGCCCCGTTAAACAATGGAACGAGGGCAAGAAAGAGGAATTTGAACACAGAGAGACCTTTCAGGTTAAATAATGACAGAATATGACTTTTTTCTTGCAGATTATCAGCATGTGAGCCTGGTGGAATACCCGGGAAAAATCTCATCCATAGCTTTCACCCACGGGTGCAACATAAGATGCAGATATTGCCACAATCCTTCCCTTGCTGTCGGCAGAAAGGGGTCAAATAAGCTGGCTGATTTTCTTAACTACCTGAATGGTAAGGATATCGAGGCCGTCGCCGTAACAGGCGGCGAGCCTCTTTTTTCAAAAAATCTGCATCTGTTTCTTGAAGACCTTAAATTAAGAGGGCTTGCGGTGAAGCTGGACACCAACGGGTTTCTGCCTGTCAAATTGGCAAAAATACTTGACGCAGGACTCGCGGATTACGTCGCAGTTGATCTGAAATCTTTTTCACCGGAAGACCTTAAGAGTATCGTAAGGACACCGCACAAACAGGATTCTTTCTATAAGACAGTTGAGGCGCTTAAGATATTCGGAGTACCCTTCGAGGTGCGGCATACCATGTGGAAGATGCCCCTTGAGGCTGATGTCGCCGCTGTCGCTGAATATATCGGCGATGCGCCTTTTTATGTTCAGACGCTTCGGGATACGCGTATGCTGGATAAGTCTTTCAAACCGGAGATTTTTGACCGAAGCGGTGCAGTAAAGCTCATTGAAAAATATGTTAAGAACGTCAGAGTACGTTAAGCCTGCTTTCTACTCATCTTCGGTGCATTTCTCTCTTCCGTCTTTGCGAGGGCAAAGCCCGAAGCAATCTGAATCTTATGATACCATTCAACGCTGTATGATTATTGAAGATGGCAGATCGCGTCGTCATGTTATTCCTCGCGAAGACAGAAAACATGCGGCTCTGAGCTGAATTGAATCACCAACATCTAAACATAAAGTTTTTAAGACGAGCTTTCTTTTCTCACGTCTCAGCGAGCCGATGTAACCGGCGCGGCAGTCTCATATTCATTAAATTCCGGCTATCTGCTGTGCTGTTTCCGTTGCGTAATTGTCTGTCATACCTGAAATATAATCGGTCACTCTGTGCAGAGCCTCAAAAACGGTTTCGTCTTTTACGGGCGCGTGGTCGCCCATTATCTTTATGATATGCTGTGTTTTGTCGCTTGACTCAATTTTTGTAATGTGGTCGTATGCCGCCTCACAGAAGGTTTCCAGAAGTATCCCAAGGATATTATACGCTCCGACCTCAAGTACCAGCTTGCGCCTGTTATTGTAGATAAGCTCACTGCTGATTTTTTTTATTCCGGATACCTCTTCGCTGAAAGCCGACTTTTCAAGAAGGTTGTGTTTATACGGGAGAGAGCCGTCTATTATTGCATCTTCGTTTTTGATAAATTCGCTGACAACGGCGTTGACACAGTTATTTATTGCGATAGCCCTGAGATATGCGATTATTTCTTTGTCCGTTTTGCCTGAAAGTTTGTCGTCCGTTTTTTTGCATATGCTGTTGAGCAGTTCCTTTACTTCCGCAAACCGCAGAATGCCCATTTCGTATGCGTCTTCAAGGTCGATTATGCTGTAACAGATGTCGTCAGCCGCTTCGGAAAGATAGGCAAGGGGGTGGCGGCAGTAAATGCCGTCTGTGCCGTTCAGCCCTGTTTTTGCGGCGATATCGTCCAGTATCTCCCTTTCGCTGCTGAAACAGCAGAATTTTTTGATGTTTTCCTGATATATCCACGGGTATTTCATCATAGCGGTTATGACGGCGTATGTAGGACGCAGTCCTCCGCTGTCTCTGTACATTGCTGTCCGCGTCATGATTCTGAATGCCTGAGCATTGCCCTCGAAATGTGTGAAATCATTTATTTGGGATTCGGATAAGGAATCGAAATATTTGCTGCCGCGTTCTTCAAACCATTTTCCGATGATGGTTTCGCCCATATGACCGAAGGGCGGGTTGCCTATGTCGTGTGCCAGACATGCCGCCTGAACTATCTGTCCGACGCGGTCTGATGTCATGTGCGGCGGAAGGTCTTTTATCTGCGCGCCGACAAGGGTGCCGAGGCTTCTGCCAACGCATGAAACTTCGAGGCTGTGGGGGAGGCGGGAGTGTACGTTGTCGTTGCTGCGCATGGGGTGAACCTGTGTTTTGCGATCCAGTCTGCGGAAGGAGTCGGAGAAGATTATCCGGTCGAAATCTACGCTGAAAGGATTTCGCGCGTCGTCGAACTCCCTTTCGTTTTCGTTCAGTCTGTTATAGTTAAGCAGCTTGTTCCACTGCATCTGTTATCCTGCTATAGCTTTAAACTCGGCATCGTTGGCAAAGCTTTCAAAGTCTTTATCAGTGCGGGCTTTTTTTGCGTAGTCAGGTGAAAGTTCGATAGCTTTTTTCAGGTTTTTCAGCGCGCCTTCGCGTTTGCCCAGAATTGCATACAGACAGGCGGCATTGTACATGGATTCGTGTTTGTCGGGTTTTGCCGCGATGGCTTTTTCAAACGCCGCAAGTGCCTCTTCCTGTTTGTTCAGCCTGCCCAGAGCCAAGCCGAGGTTATGGAGCGCCTCGTGGAAATCCGGTTTAAGGTCTGCCGCTTTCTGAAAAGCTTCCGCCGCTTTTTCCGTTTCGCCCGAAACAATGTAGGCGTGAGCCAGATTGTTCCATACAGCCGCATCGTCCGGTTTTATAGATGCCGCTTTTTCAAGTGCAGATGCCGCTTCTGAGTATCTTCTCAGTTTAAGGCATGTGCTGCCGTATGTTGACTGGAAAGTATCGTTTTCCGGTTCTATCATGCAGGCTTTCGCCAGATTTTCGGCAGCTAAGTCATATTTTTTATTCAGATAGGCTATGTAGCCTGTCATATACCATGCGGCGGCGAAATCGGAGTCGTCCTTTCTGATATGCTCGAAAAGGGTGTTCGCCTCTGTGTAATTCTTTTCATTAAGTCTTTCGACACCGAGAAGATAAAGTTCTTCCGGAGAGAGTTTGCTTCCAGCTTTATCCAGAAACAGTATTTCGTCTGTTATTTCGGACAGGACGTTCTTCTGTACGCTGGTCAGTCTGACTGCTTTGTCTGCGTCGAACAGATAGCGGTTTTCGCCTATTTTAACGGCAAGTTTCGCGGCTACAGCGCCGACAGCAGTCAGTATGGGGTTTTCCGCGTCGTCCACGGAGGTCTGAACAGGTTTAAAACCCGATATCATCAGGCTCTGCGCTACGAATTTTTTTATGCTCACATAGCCCATTATCATTATTACAGTGAATAGTACGAAGACCGCGAGAAGTCCGATAAGTACCTGATAGAATTCGTTTCTGTACCACTGCTCTTTTTTGTTGACCGCGGCGAGAACAAGCGTTACGTCGTTCTCAAGCTGTTTGCTGAGCTGGTCTATACGCGCGATAACCTCTTTGTTGTTTGAAGAGCGCGCTATTATTGAAAGTTTTTTACCTATTGATTTTTCAAGTGCGACAACGCTTGTGTAGACGTCTGTATTCGCCATGTCAGGTTCTTCCGGCACAAGGTTTACGCCGGAATCTGGCATCTGAAACGCTGGTGTTTCAGGTTGTGCCGCTTTGTTGAGCTGAACAGGCAGTTCCGTGGGCTTTTTGCCGGTATAAAAATTGACTGAATACGAAACGGCAAGAGCCACTGTAAGTATGATAAGAATTAAAGTGAATATGTTTCTCATGGATGAATTTTAGCATCGGATTAAGTGTAGGTCTACAAAAATCTGCTGGGTTCGGTTCTATTCTAATTTATTGACAACTGTGTATAAATGATGTAATTAGGTTTCATGGAACTTCTTGAAAAACTGGATGTTTTAAGTAGTAAGATAGACAGTCTGGTGTCCGAGCTTAAAAGAGAAAAGGACAGATGTTCCCTCTTTGAGTCCGAGAATATCCGCCTGAAAGAGGAAAATCGTCAGCTTTCGGAACAGAAAGACGCCGTTCGCGAGCGTATAGAAAATCTGATCGGCAGACTATAAAAGCAATAGAGGTGCAAAAGTGCCTGTCTATGAACATAAGGTCAATATAAACGGTTTGCAGTACCCGCTGGTAACAGACAGAGACAAAGACTTTGTGGACAAAGCTACCGATCTTTTGCAGAACCGTATGAACGAGATAAAGAATAAGGTCAACGTGCTTGACACCCAAAAGCTCGCCGTTATGGCGGCGCTTACTCTGTCTGCGCAATACCTTGACCTGAAAGAAGCGGCTGATGCCGCGGACGTTGTCCTTGATGATCTTTTGAGAAAGGCTGACGTCTGAAAATATAAAAGGCACAGGATGTGCCTCGCGGATTCAGATTTTTGTGATTTATTGCAAAAATCTGAAATAGCGTGAGCAAAGACGAGGCTTTGCCTGTCTCTGCGTTCCTCGAGAAGACAAAACATGTCTCTGCGAGGAAGCTGATGCTGACGAAGCAGTCTCATTGAATTAAAAATCTAAGGATGCCCCTGCTGTGTTCGTGTATCATATGAAAATTGGAGCCAATACTCCAGAAAAGGGGGATGATACTGATTGCGGTGTGCAAGCCCGCCATGAGCAGGAAGCCTGATGCGTCGTGATTCCTCCGCCCTGATGAACAGGGCTACAATTGGATTATGTTAACGGCATGAGCGGGGGCTTTTATACCTTTTTTGTCATAAAGTTTTAAACATATCATTGCTCTATTCTGATGATGTGCTAATATAATAATCAAAGACACATGAATGTGTCTTGTGAGGAAAGTTTTTTACCGCCCGTTAGGGGTTTATACATAAATGAGAATACTGGAAGAGTTAAGACCAAAGGTCTTTGACGATATAGCCGGACAGGATCATCTGTTGGGTGCAGATTCCGTATTTCGTAAGATGGCAGAAGACGGCGGGTTCGACTCGATAATCCTTATCGGTCCACCCGGGACAGGAAAGACCACCTTGGCAGAAATAATCGGAAACCATTTACAGATGCCTTTTGTCAGTCTCCACGCGGCCACGGCGGGCGCGGCGGAAATCAAGCAGGTTATGGAGTCTGCGGGCACCAGAGGCAAGACGCTGGTTTTTCTGGATGAACTGCACAGGTTCAACAAAAGTCAGCAGGTTCTTCTTTTGGGTCTGATAGATTCCGGACACGCAAAGCTGATCGGAGCTTCCACAGAAAACCCCTATCACAATTTAATACACCCTCTGCGTTCGCGCAGTTTTGTCTTTGAACTTCAAAGGCTTGACCGCAATGCATTTGCGCAGATGTTCGCAAGGGCGTACGAGTATTTTAAAAAGCGGTATAACGCTGTTGATGTCATTCTGTCTGACGTGGACCTTGACAGGCTCATTCAGGCATCTGACGGTGACGGACGGCGTTTTTACAGTCTTCTGGAGCTGTCCGCAGTGGGCGGAAAGTTTGTCGGTGACGTTCTGCATCTCAATGTAAAAGAGGCTGCACAGCACACCGCATCCGGAAGGTATAACACCGACGAGCATTACAATATGCTTTCGGCGATGATTAAAAGCATAAGGGGAACAGACCCCGATTCCGCGCTTTTGTGGGCATTTTCGCTCCTTAAAAGCGGCATGGAGCCGGAGGCGATTTTCCGCAGACTGCTTATAAGCGCATCGGAGGACGTAGGCAGTGCCTTTCCCGATGCCGTGACGTTTGCGCACGCAGGCTATGAAAACTTCATGGCGGTGGGCAGACCCGAAGGGGATATCATCCTCGCCCATGTTGTGACATTCCTTGCCGGATGCCCCAAGAGCAACCGGAGCTATATGTCCATGCACATGGTGAAAGAGTATCTTGAAGAGAACACGCCGGCGGTGCCGGAACCTTTACGGACGAACGGGCAGGGGTATGTTTATCCGTTCGATCGCGGCGGGTTCGTTAAACAGGAATACGGAGCAACGGAAAAGGTCTTTTATGACCCTTCCGACGCGGGATTTGAAAGCAAAATAGCCGAAAGGCTGAGAAAACTTCATGCGGGTGTCAAGGAATATGGAAAAGGCAAAGGTCAGAAGTGAGGCACTTGCCCGACGGAAAAACCTTGATCCGGCATATGCAGAGAGAGCTTCCAGAAGCATAACGGAGCGCTTTCTTACCATGTTTCAGGCGTTTGACAGTTTTTTGCTGTATGTCAGCTTCAAAGGCGAAGTTGACACGGCGGAACTTATAAATGCCTTATACGGAATGAAAAAGGCGGTTTATCTGCCCTGCGTGCGCGGGGACGGTATAGAGCTTGGGCTTTATAAAGGTGAAAACAGCCTTATCTGCGGTGCATACGGAATCTGTGAGCCTGCCGAATGTACCGATTACGAATCCATAGACGTTGCCGCGGTACCGGGCGTTGCCTTTGATAAAAGGCTTATCCGGGTTGGCTGGGGCAAAGGTTATTATGACAGGCTCCTTGCGGCGGGCAGAATACGCAAAGCCGTGGGTCTGGCTTTCCGGTGTCAGCTTTTTGACACCATCGAAGCAGAACCGCACGACATACCATGCGACATGCTCGTCACCGAAACTGACATATACAGGAGGAACAGCTAAATGGGTATATCTTATTACCTTCTGGTGGTAGCCGGAGCTGTTATCGGAGCATTCTTAGGAATGTTCTGGCAGAAAAAAAGAAATGACGCTGAAAATCTGAAACTGAACAAAACCGCTGAAGACATTATCAGCAGAGCAAAAAGAGAGAGCGACGACATCGTAAAGGAGTCCAAACTCGAGGCCAAAGATATTGTCAACAAAGGTAAAGCTGAAATCGAAAGAGAAGTGCGCGAAAAACGCAACGACCTGAAAGTACAGGAAAAACGCATCTTCCAGAAGGAAGAGGCAGTTGACAGAAAGATGGAATCTCTTGAAAAGAAAGAGGAATCCTTTGTACAGAAAGATGCTGAGTACGAAAGACGCCTGAAAGAGATCGATGCGACGAAAGAACGCATCAACGAGATGAAACAGAACATCATCTTTGAAACTGAGAAGATAGCGAATATGACCAGCGAAGAAGCCAAACAGATGCTTATCGCACAGATGGTTGACGACGCGAAACTTGAAGCTGCAAGAACTCTGCGCGAGCTGGAAGAGGAGACAAAAACCGAAGCCGACAAAAAGGCGAGAAGCATCATCTCCACTGCTATCCAGCGCTGCGCACCCGAATACATCTCGGAGATCACCGTCACTGTTGTGGCTCTGCCCTCCGACGAGATGAAAGGACGTATCATCGGACGTGAAGGACGTAACATCCGCACGTTTGAAAGCGTTACAGGCGTTGACATCATCGTTGACGACACGCCGGAAGCGGTTATCCTCTCGTCCTATGACCCTTTCCGCAGAGAGATAGCCAAAATGACACTGGAAAGACTGGTGTCCGACGGACGTATCCACCCTGCGCGCATTGAGGAAATTTACAACAAGGCGAAAGAGGAACTTGAAAAACACGTTCTTGAAGTGGGCGAAGAAGCCCTTTTCAACCTCGGTCTGCACAACGTCAGCAAAGACATAACAAGACTGCTGGGAAGGCTGAAATACAGAACTTCCTATGGTCAGAACGTTCTCGGTCACTCCATTGAAGTTGCCAAGATCACAGGTCTTATGGCGGCTGAGCTTGGTCTTAACGAGAAGATAGCCAAACGCGCAGGTCTTCTGCACGACATTGGTAAGGCGATAGACTATGAAGCTGAAGGCTCGCACACCGAAATAGGTGTTGAAGTTGCCAAAAAGCACAAAGAGGATTGGAGAGTTATCAACGCGATAGCTTCCCACCACGGCGAAGAGGAATTCAAATGTATCGAGGCTGTGCTTGTTCAGGCGGCTGACGCAATCTCTGCATCACGCCCCGGCGCAAGACGCGAAGTGCTGGAAAGCTACATCAAACGTCTTGAAAACCTTGAAACCATCGCCAGCGGATTTGACGGCGTAAGCAAATCCTACGCTATTCAGGCAGGACGCGAAGTCAGAATTATCGTTGAACCCGAAAAGGTTAATGACGAAAGACTTGTCACCCTGTCCAAAGACATTTCAAAACAGATAGAGGACGAGCTGACCTACCCCGGTCAGATCAAGGTCACTGTTATCCGTGAATCAAGAGCGGTCGGGTACGCAAAGTGAAAGTCCTCCATATCGGAGATATTATCGGGCGCACAGGCAGAAAGGCGGTTCAAACCTTTCTGCCCGCCGTCCGGGCTGAATACGAACCTGATATCATCATTGCAAATGCCGAAAACTCTTCCGGAGGTTTCGGCATTTCCTATGCTGTATATGAGGAGTTTCTGCGTCTGGATATTGACATCCTCACCACCGGAAACCATGTCTGGGATAACAAAGAGGTGGAAAAGACCATCGGCAGGATGGACAAGCTTATCCGCCCCGCTAACATGCCGGAAGGCGTGCCTGGCAGAGGCAGCATAACCATTGAGAAGAACGGCGAAAAGTTCACCTGTGTGAACCTCATCGGACGTGTCTTCATGGGGCTTTCCGACTGTCCTTTCCGCAAGTTTGACAGTATCATGGAAGAGGCGGAAGGTTTTGTGTTTGTAGACTTTCATGCGGAGGCCACCAGCGAGAAAACAGCTTTCGGATTTTATGCCGACGGACGGGCTGGAGCTGTTGCGGGAACCCACACCCACGTTCAGACTAATGATGAACGCCTGCTCCCCAAGGGTACGCTGTATCTGACGGACACCGGAATGTGCGGCGCTCTGAATTCCGTGATAGGAATGGAAAAATACGCGCCCATAGAAAGGTTTCTGACGGGGATGCCGCGCAAATTTGAGGTTGAAAAGCGGGGTAAAATATTGTTTAATGCCTTGTTTTTCGAGTACGGAAGCGACCTGAAGGTCACTGATTTCTCTAAAGTATGTATAACGTCAGGGGACTGATATGGACTATAAAGCGGAGATTAAAAAGCTTGCAAAACAGCGGGATGCGGTTATTCTCGCCCATAATTATCAGATAGATGATATTCAGGAAATAGCTGATATAACAGGTGATTCCCTCGGATTGTCCATTGAGGCTGCTAAAACTCCAAATAAGGTCATTGTTTTCTGCGGCGTGCATTTCATGGCGGAGACCGCTCATATGCTCGCACCGGAAAAGACTGTCCTTCTGCCCAGACCTGACGCGGGATGTCCCATGGCGGATATGATAACAGGCGAAAAGCTCGCCGGATTCAAGGCTCAGCACCCCGGTGCCGTGACCGTCTGCTATGTAAACTCCACTGCGGAAGTTAAGGCTCAGAGCGATCTGTGCTGTACTTCCGGCAACGCTGTCAATGTTATCAAAAGCATACAGTCGGACAAGATTCTTTTTGTTCCGGATAAGAACCTCGGAAACTACGTTCAGAGATTCACCGACAAAGAGGTGATCCTTTATCCCGGCTTCTGCCCGATACACAATCGGGTGACGGTTCCGGAAATTCAGCAGCTCAGACGCGAACACCCGGACGCAATAGTTGTCGCACACCCGGAATGTCCCCCTTCTGTGGTGGATATCGCAGACCACGTCTGCTCAACATCGGGTATCTATACCTATTGCAAGGTCAGCGATGCGAAGAAATTCATAATCGCAACTGAAACCGGCGTAGGTTACAGGCTGAGACTTGAAAATCCTGATAAGACATTCCTGTTCGCATATGAAGGCTTCACCTGCAAAAACATGAAAAAGACAACTCTTAAAGATGTTTACGAGTGCCTTTTAAACATGAGCAACGTTATCACTGTTGATCAGAAAGTTGCTAAAAAAGCTGTGACCTGCATTGAACGGATGCTCGCCATACCAAGAAACGAATAGGTTTTTTAAATATAGGCTTCCATTATATTGAAAAATCTGATATTGTTTTTAAGCCGTTATAATTGATTGAGGGTCATTATATGAAACGTGTTGCTCTAGCTTCCGACCACGGCGGTTTCGGTCTTAAGTCGGAAATCAAAAATTATCTTACATCAAAAGGTTATGAGGTTGTCGACCTCGGTACCGATTCCGAATCTTCTGTTGACTATCCCGATTTTGGTGCTGCCGCGGCAAAAGCCGTTCTTGAAAAGAATGCCGACTGCGCAATAGTTATGTGCGGCTCTGGTATCGGCATCTCCATTTCTGCCAATAAATTCAAAGGCATACGCTGTGCGCTCTGCTTTGACACCTACACGGCGAAGATGTGCCGTCTGCACAACGACGCAAACATAATGGCGCTTGGCGGACGCATCACCACAATAGAGAGAGCGGTTGATATGGTTGATATTTTCCTCAATACTGAATTTGAGGGCGGACGTCACCAGAGACGCATCGACAAGATAGACGAACTCGCAAAAGAAAGCTGGTGCTGAGATGGGTAAAACAGAAAGACCCTCATGGGATGAATATTTTATCGAAATGACAAATCTGGTGAAAGAGCGCTCGACATGCCTGAGAAGGCAGGTAGGAGCAGTCATCGTTAAAGACCATCATATACTCGCAACGGGTTACAACGGTGTTCCCAGCGGCATAACCCACTGCGCTGAAACCGGATGTCTCCGCGAACAGCTTAAAGTTCCCTCCGGCGAACGCCACGAAATATGCAGGGGGCTTCACGCCGAGCAAAACGCCATCATTCAGGCGGCATATCACGGGATAAGCATAAAAGGCTCAGTGCTTTACTGCAATACGAAACCATGCTCCATCTGCGCGAAAATGATATGCAACGCAGGCATTGAAAAAGTTATCTATGAACAGGGATACAGCGACCCGCTGGCGGACGAAATGCTTTACGAAAAGCGGGTTCAGCTTATTAAGTACGAAAAAGGAAAGATCTGATGCCTTTTTTCGGGTTTAAGGGCGGTGTCCATCCTGACTACAATAAATCACTGACCAGCGGGAAACCCACTGAAACCCTGCCCGTTAAAGCGGGGGATAAGTATTACCTGCCGCTTTCCCAGCACATCGGCGCCCCGGCAAAACCTGTGGTTGTTAAAAATCAGCAGGTTAAGACAGGCGAACTGGTGGCAGAGGCGGGCGGATTTATAAGCGCTGCCATCCACAGTCCCGTCAACGGCAAGGTTACGTCCATATCCCATGTCATACACCCAATGGCAGGGCGCATGGAAGGGGTAATCATCGAGGCGGACGAGACAAACGACGAATACGAACCCATCTCGGACGAGGGGACTTTTCAGCAGATAGTCCAGCGCGCCGGCATAACAGGTATGGGCGGGGCGACCTTCCCGACTCACGTTAAGCTTTCACCGCCGAAAGAAGTGGATACACTGCTCATCAACGGTGCAGAGTGTGAGCCATATCTCACATGCGACCACCGCATGATGCTTGAACAGACGCTCAAGGTCATAAAAGGCGCTGTGCTTATCAAAGAAAAACTGAATATCAGGAATCTCATAATTGGTATAGAGAAAAACAAGCCCGATGCCGTACAGTTATTTAAAAGATACGAAAAAGAGTACGGTTTCGAGCTTATTCCTCTTTATGTCAAATACCCGCAGGGCGGAGAGAAACAGCTTATAAAAGCTTGTGTGAACAGGGTTGTGCCGGAGGGTAAACTTCCGGTTGAAGTGGGCGTTATCGTGCATAACGTCGGAACCGCCGCCGCTGTTTATGCGGCATATTATGACAAAAAGCCGCTTTTTGAGCGTATTGTCACTGTTACGGGCGCTGTAGTGACCCCGAAAAACCTCCGCGTCAGGGTGGGAACCCCCATTCTGTCACTTATTGACGCATGCGGCGGGTTTTTAGGCGTTCCGAAAAAGATAATTATGGGCGGACCTATGATGGGTATGGCGGTGACATCCGTCGAAACTCCCGTTATGAAAGGAACCAGCGGAATTCTGGTTTACCGCGAAGAGGATATGCCCGACCTGACAAAATATCCGTGCATACGCTGCGGGCGGTGTGTTGACGCATGCCCGATGCTTCTTGTGCCTTCCATCATGGACAGGTTCGTGAAAAAGGAAATGTACGAAGAACTTGAACAACACCATGTGATGAACTGCATAGAGTGCGGATGCTGTTCCTACGTCTGCCCGTCCAGAAGGACGCTGGTGGGCGGTTTCAAAACATCCAAACGTCACATTATGCAGAGGATAAAGGAGAGGGGGGCGAAAAATGCCTGACAGAAAATTTCTGGTGACCTTTTCACCCCACGACAGACACCCCGATACGACGAATAAGGTGATGATGACGGTGGTGATAGCCATGCTCCCCATCATTGCCAATTCAATATGGTATTACGGTTATTACGCGGTTAAGGGCTATGTGCTTACAACCCTTTTCTGCATAGGTTTTGAATATCTTTTCAACAGGATATCCGGCAGACCTGTGGCTATAAAAGATAATTCGGCTCTGGTGACGGGGCTTCTGCTGGCAATGAACATGCCTGCCGCCGCTCCATGGTGGACGATGCTTGTGGGATCATTCATTGCTATAATCGTTTCAAAACAGGTTTACGGCGGACTTGGACAGAACCCGTTCAACCCCGCTCTGGTGGCGCGGGTGTTTCTGCTCATAGCGTGGCCTGTGGAGATGACCTCATGGGTTAAGCCTTCGCCAATAATCCATGGATTCCTTTTTGACACAGTAAGTTCTGCGACACCGCTTGGAACGCTGAAATCCGACATAATAGCCCACGGGCATGTTGTCACGGCGAACCTTGCCACATACACAGACCAGATAATCGGCAACGTCAGCAGCTGTATGGGCGGCGACGGAGCTATATTTGTACTTATAGGCGGACTTTTCATGATGAACCGCAAGGTCATTTCATGGCATATCCCCGTTTCGTTCCTCGGAACACTTTTCGCGTTCACAGGCATCATTTGGCTTATAAATCCCCAGCGTACTATCGACCCGTTTCTGCACATTGTCAGTGGCGGTGCTATGCTTGCGGCTTTCTTCATGGCGACGGATTATGTTACATCCCCCGTCATAAAGCGAGCGCAGATAGTATTCGGAATCGGATGCGGACTTATTGCCGGAATCATCAGAATTTACGGAAGCTACCCTGAGGGTACCGGCTTTGCCGTGCTTATCATGAACGCGTTCGTTCCTCTGCTGGATAAATATATGCGCCCGCTGTCGTTCGGCGAGGTGAAGAAATGAATAACCAGCTTAAGATGGTTGTGGTGCTTACGGTGATATCCGCTCTTGCCGCGCTCCTTCTGACAGGGGTTTACAGCGCCACGAAGCAGAAGATAGCCGATGCGGAGCGTCAGGATTTTCTGAAAGGTCTGACAACGGTTCTGCCCGGATTCGACAACGAACCGGACAGGGAGACAATGACAGTTGACGGAAACACCCTGTATATCGGTAAAAAAGGCGGAAAAGTTTTCGGCTATGCTGTGGAAGGCATTACTGCAAAAGGATATTCTGGTAACATAAAAATACTTGTCGGTGCAGGCGTTGACGGAAAAGTGCTTGGTATCGAAGTGATAAGCCACGCGGAAACACCGGGGCTTGGAAACAAAATAGAAGATGAGACATGGCGGGACAGCTTCATAGGCAGGACCGCCGATTCAAATATAACCGTCAAAAAGGACGGCGGCGAAATAGACAGTTTCAGCGGAGCGACCATATCACCGCGCGCTGTCTGCGAGGCGGTCAGAAACGCACTTGCCATAATCGGCAAAGTCGGGGGTGCTGAATGAAATTATCCATCCTGACAGAAGGAATTTTTAAGAACAACCCCGTTATGAAGCAGGTTCTGGGGCTTTGCCCGACACTTGCCGTGACCACCTCCGCAATCAACGGAATAGCTATGGGACTCGCCACCACAGGCGTGCTTATGGGGTCGAACGTTGCTGTTGCTCTTGTTAAAAATATAATACCTGCAAAGGTGCGCATACCTGCATATGTAGTGATAATCGCTACCTTTGTCACGCTTATAGACCTTTCCATGAACGCATATTTCCATGACCTGCATAAGATACTTGGTCTGTTTATTCCTCTTATCGTGGTGAACTGTATTGTTCTCGGCAGGGCGGAGAGCTTTGCGTCCAAGAACGGCGTGTTCGATTCACTTCTGGACGGCATAGGCTCCGGTCTGGGGTTCACGCTGACGCTGTTCGTTCTCGGAAGCATCCGCGAAGTTCTTGGAAACGGTTCGTGGTTCGGTTTAGACCTTTTCGGGGTGCATTTCAGCCCCGCGATACTTATGATACTGCCTCCCGGCGCGTTCATCGTCCTTGGGTTCATGATGGCGTTCAACAACTTTGTTGAAGAGCGCAGACGCATCAGCAGAGGAGGCGCGCAATGAGCCTTTTCCTCCTGTTTGTCGGTGCCGTTCTTGTAAATAACTTCGTTCTTGCCCGTTTTCTCGGTATCTGCCCGTTTTTCGGGGTGTCGAAAAAAGTTGAGACGGCTGTGGGCATGGGACTTGCGGTCACATTCGTGATGACCGTAGCAGGCTCTATCACATGGATAATCCAGTATGCCGTGCTGGACAGGTTCAAGGTCGGCTTTTTGCAGACCATAGTTTTCATTCTTGTCATCGCCGCCCTCGTGCAGTTTGTTGAGATGGTAATTGAAAAATCATCACCCGACCTGTACCAGAGCCTTGGCATCTATCTTCCTCTGATAACCACCAACTGCGCCATACTCGGTGCGGCTATAATCAATATACAGTCGGGATTCGATTTCCTGCATATGCTGGTGTTCACAATCGGCTCTGCGCTGGGTTTCACATTGGCTATGGTGCTTTTTTCAGGCATCAGGGAGCGCATTGAGCTGTCCGACATCCCGTATTATTTCCGCGGACTGCCTATCGCTTTCATAACTGCTGGGATACTCGCCCTCGCTTTCATGGGCTTTTCAGGGCTGGTGAAGTGATATGATAGCGGCAGTTTTAACAATGGCGGCAACAGGTTTTGTTGCGGGGCTGGGTCTGATGTACGCCTCAAAAAAGTTTCATGTGGTAAAGGATGAGCGCATTGAAGCGGTGAACGAGATGCTCCCCGCGGCAAACTGCGGCGGATGCGGATATCCGGGCTGCGCGGCTCTGGCGGAGGCTATCGTAAGCGGGAAAGTACCTGTTAACGCGTGCCCTGTGTGCAGCCGCGATATGGTTCAGCAGATTGCGGAATATCTGGGACTGACAGCCGACAGCTCTGTTAAAAAAGTTGCAAGAGTCAGATGCAACGGCGGGTGTGAAAACGCTGTTGAGAAATATAATTATTATGGTCCCCGCGACTGCCACAGTATCGTTATCTTAAACGGCGGGAGCAAACTCTGTACCTTCGGGTGTGTGGGTGAGGGGAGCTGTGTTAAGGCTTGCGGTTTTGACGCGATGCACATGGGCAAAAACGGCATACCTGTGGTCAATGCCGAAAAATGCTGTGCCTGCGGGCTTTGTGTCAAGGCATGTCCCAGAAATCTTATCATGCTCATTCCCGAAGAAAAGCCTGTCGTGGTCAACTGTATGTCGAAAGACAAAGGACCCGAAGTGAAAAAAGCTTGCAGTGTCGGGTGCATAGGCTGTAAGATGTGCGAGAAAAAATGCCCTGTCGGCGCTATAGATGTGGACAGTTTCTTAGCGAAGATAGATCCTTCCGTCTGTAATGTCTGTGGTGAGTGCGTGGCGGTATGCCCCACAAAAGCTATTGGAGATTATAGCAAATAATTACTCAAATTCGACGCAAAAAGGACGATAAAGAAGAGAGGCGTTTATCTGCAAAGATAAACACACAATAAAGCTATGTTCTTGGAGCGTTATGGTCACTAATACTCCCGATATGCAAAGTCTGTTTGTTGAGGACAAAATAGCCCTTCTCAACAGGCTGAGTGCATTTTACAGAATGAGTGAGTTCTTTTTCGCACTGAACAGAGATACGGTGCGAACCGCAAACGATCATGACATTACAGTTGTGTCTCTGGATAAGAAACCTGAAAACGTTGGGCTGGCGGCAGATAAAATCAAAGAAATATGCGAAAAATTGAAACTTCTGGATGTTATCAGCACCGATAACGGCAATATTGTGCGCAAAAAGAACCTTCTTCGTCAGAAGCTGTTAAGGCTTACTCAAAATATCAGTGAGAATAAGAATAATCTTTAGAGCATATCGCTTAAGAGATTTCGCATTACTCCCTCTTTTGTCTAAAGAGAGGCTTAAATTAAAAAATATCAAAATTAAATCAAATCGAATGAGATCGCTTCGTCGCTGTTATTCGGCAATAGTTAAAAATGGACTCATTCAGCCTTCGGCTGGTGCTCCTCGCGAAGACGTTTATTTCTTCCCGTCTCTGCGAACCCTGCATGGGTGAAGCAGTCTCATCTTGATAATATGCGATATTATTTATGAAATATGCTTTAGCCTGCGGTTATGACTATACACGCCGCACCTGTTTTTTCACAGGCGCTTATCTTCTCTTTAAATCCGCCGGAATCGCCGGAAAGCTTCGTAACAAGTGCATCAGCTTCTATCTCACGCATGAGAGCGATGTTGAATTCTTCCGAAAAAGGACCCTGCATGGCGATTATTTGTTTGTATTCGGCACCAGCCAGCCTGCATTTTTCAATTGATTTTTCATAGGGTAGCACCCGTATGAGGCATTTATGAATAACGTCTTTAAAAGCGTCTATTCTGTTTGAGCCGATGGTGAGCAGTACTGACGAAAATTCTTTTGCCCTCTCTGCCGCCTCTTCGTATGACTCTACAATGATTATACCCTCGTAATCCGATTCCAGCTTCGGTATCCGCATGGCGTTTATGTAGGGTAAGCCGAGTTTTTCCGCAGTTTTAACCGCAAGCGCTGTAATGTTTTTTGCGAAAGGGTGGGTTGTGTCTGCAATGGCAGTTATGCCGTGTTCCAGTATAAAAGCTGTCAGTGTGTCCTCGTCAAAACGTATGAGAACAGTCGGGAAATCATTTCTGAACGATTCATACCCGTATTGTGTGGCTACGCTCACCACATAATCTTCGTTCAGGTTTTTTATATATTCGCGGGTGTCGGATGTTCCGCCAATTACAAGGGTTTTCAAACCGGATACCCTCTGGGCGTTATCATCTTTCCGTCTTTAATTATCGTTTTCTTACAGCCTACAATTACTATGGAAGACATATCAACGAAGTCAAAATCAAAGTCGGAAATTTTTGATATCTTTGCAGATTGCTGTTCGCGGAAGGCATTTTTCACAGTTCCTGTGATGAGGTCTCCGCGAGTGTCATAAAATGTTTTCAGAGCATATTCTATCTGCTGTGTGCGCTTCATGCTTTTCGGGTTATAGACTGCCGCCACGAAATCGCCTACGTTCACACCGTCTATGCGCTTTTTGATTATCTCCCAAGGGGTCAGAAGGTCGGACATGGAAATTATGGCGAGATCGTCTGCAATGGGCGCGCCGAGTATTGCCGATGCCGCCATTGCCGCTGTCACGCCCGGTATAACCTCAATCTCAACCAAATGGTCGGCGAGCTGGTAAACCAGTGACGCAAGTGAATAAAGTGACGGGTCGCCACCGCATATAAGGCACACGTCATGTCCCTCTTTGGCGTATTGCAGAGCAGTTTCCGCCCGTTCCACTTCGCCCTTCATACCGCTGGTGAAAACCGGTTTTCCTGCGGGAATGATATCCGCCACCTGTTCAACGTACTTATCATAACCGCATACTGCCGTGCAGTTTTTTATGGCGTATTCCGCCTGTGCCGTCATAGTGTTCTTACCGTCGGGTCCTATGCCCGTGAGAAATATTTTTCCCATCATCACTCCGAAAGAAATAGGGTCATTTCCTTAGAAATTGCCACCGTAACATTTTCATATATAGTTTTTTTAAGTATCAATTGCGTATTGAATCCCGCCATAAGTGCGCACGGTTCCGCAACAGCGCGGATGCCTATATGTTTTGCCGCCGCCGTTTCATCAACAGCGTAAGGGCAATTGTGGAAAAGATGTTCAGGCAGAAACCGCAGGTAAATGCCAAGTTCGTCCGCCGCATCAATAAGCCCCTGTTCCTCTTGTTTGACCCATGCGGAGGCAATCAGCCGTATATCCGCAACAGCAATTTTTGCTTTGCCGCAAGCCGCTGTCAGTGCACTGATTATCTGTTCTTTTGACGTACCTTTGCGACAGCCGATGCCTGCAATGAAAAGCTTGTTCGCCTCTGTCGCAGTGGTTATGACAGGAACTGCGCCCGTTAAAGATGCCACAATGTGCGCCAGCCTATTCGCTCCGCCTTCATGTCCGGAAAGGGCGCTGATGGCGTATCTGCCGACCTCGTCGCAAACAACGACGGCTGGGTCTTCATATTTACTGTCAAGGAGCGGGGATATCATACGGGTAGCTATCCCCTGCGCCATTACGGCAATTATTCCATCGTAATTTTCAAATAATTTTTCAAAACATTCTTTAAGGGAGGAATATCTTACAGCATCATATCCTGAAATTTTTTCAGATAGAAAGAGGTCATATTTCAGCCTTTCTGATATAAAATGCGCCTGTCCGGCACCCTTTTGGGTAACGGCAATAACGGCGAATTTACCTGTATTCATGGCTGAAAGCCCTGTCGTACAGCTTTGAATAGTTTTCCGGAGTGCCGCCTACAGCCTTGCCCACCAGAATCATGGTCTGCTTTGTCATGCCGTTCTTTTTCAGCGTTTTGTCGAGGTCATAAAGCACACATCTGGCTATCTTCTGGTCTTCCCAGCTCGCTCTGTATACGAGAACTACGGGAGTGTCGGCGTTCCATCCGTTCTCTGTAAGAACTTTTGTTATATATTCGCCCTGACCTGCGGACAGAAAAAAAGCTATTGTTCCGCCGACGTTTGCGATATTTGAAAGCTCTTCGGGCATAGGTGTTCTGCCGGGCGTACGTGTTATTGTTACTGTTTGGGATATTTCGGGCATCGTCAGTTCAACGTTTGCCGCCGCCGCCGATGCCGCCATGCTGGTTACGCCGGGGATGGTCTCGTATTCTATGCCGTGGCGGTTGAGTTCCGCCATCTGTTCGCCTGTGGCTCCGTAAAGCGATGGGTCGCCTGTGTGGACGCGGGCAACGTTTTTGCCGTCTTTATGCGCTTTTTTGATTATTTCTATTATTTCATCCAGATTCAGAGGGGCTGAATCGTGTATTTCCGCATCTTCGGAAGCATATTTGAGAATATCTGGGTTAACGAGGCTCCCCGCATAGATGATCACCTGACATTCACCTATGAGCCTTGCTCCTTTAACGGTTATAAGCTCCGCGTTGCCGGGTCCTGCGCCGATAAAATAGACTTTCACTCTGTTTTCTCCTCCAGCACCAGAATGATTCTGGAAGTGCCGTAACTGCCTTTAAGCTCCGTATAAACCGCCTCTGATAGCAGGCTTACGTCGCAAAGTATATAAAAATTGAATTTTTCTGTTATCTGAGGGAATTTTTTAATTATCGCATCGGGAGAGTTTGCTTCGTCACAGAGGATTACGGTGGATTCTGCGGGACATTCTTCAATAAGTTCCCTGCCGTGTACGGACATGAATCTGTATGAAAACCACATCTTTTTAAGCAGTGCGAAACCCGCACACATGGAGCTTACGCCTGCGATAACCTTTACGTTCTCAAACTCTTTGGTTATGAATCGCGAAAGACTGAAAAATCCCGCGTCGCCGGATACCAGAACGCCTATTTTTCTGTCGGGACAGTTTTTTATGAACTCAATGCTATCGGCGCGCATGTTTTTAGGTATATAGTGCGGTTTGTGCTTTGCGAAGGTTTCAACGGAATCCGTCATCCCTATTATCATATCCTGTGCGTCGATAGCTTTAAGTCCGCGCAGGGTTATCATGTCGTGGTCGCCGGGACCGACGGAAATGACGGTTATTTCAGAGTCTTTCACCTTTCATCCTCCCGTTCATGTCATAGAAGATAACAGAAACACGCGTAAAACCGTAGTCTTTTTCTATCTTCAGCGCAAGTTCATCCGCGATGAAGGACATGTCGATATCAACCGATGTCAGTATTTCTTCCACGGTATTGAATTTATCTGTCAACCCCAGCCTGCCCGCCAGCCAGTCCGTTGCCATAGGTGAATTCTTCGAGTGGGTGTTGTAATATCCCATGAGTATCTTGCAGAGTTTTGCAGGGTGTCCCGCAACGTATATATTGCTGAAACCCTTTTGTTTCGCATAGTCAAAGGCTTCGTGTGCATAATTGCTCATTAATATCACAGGGATAGAGAAATATTTTTTCAGAAAATGCTTTTCGCCTATCTTGCCGGGCGTGAGGCATATGGTCTCTTTCTTTTCTCCGGCGGCAACGTCTATTTCGCATTTAATCGTTTCAATTATAGCATCAACGCTCATGGGGGTGACGATGCCTGTTGTGCCGATTATAGATATGCCGCCCACGACGCCTACCTTTTCATTGAAGGTTTCTTTTGCGATGCGTTCGCCGTCGGGCGCCCATATGGTTACTTTTGCACCTTTACCGTCAAGGAGTTTTCCGAGATTTTCCTTTATCATCTTTTCAGGAGCGGGGTTTATCGCATATCTGCCCACAGGAACCTGCAAGCCTTTTTTTGTCACGATACCTATACCTTTTCCGCCTGTGACCTCCACCGTTCCGGTGTCGTTCAGCTCGCAATCCGCATATATCCTCATTCCGTGGGTAACGTCGATATCGTCGCCGCCGTCCTTTACGGCATAGAAAAAGCCTATGTCCCGATGCGCGGGTATATGCACGAGGGTGCCGTCGGGCAGAAATATATCGGCAGTTTCTATAATGCAGTTTGACAATTTAAAGACACAAGATGCCCACGCCGCTGCGCAGGCTGTCGCACCTGTGGTGTAACCGTTTCTCAATTAAGCTTTTCTCCGTTTGATAAAAACCTGTTAACTAATTTTATATAAACAAATAAAAGTGTCAACAGGTGCTTGAAAAATACCAGAAATATGTTACAGTCTTCAAGAGGATAAATTAGCATGAAACCTGAAATGATAGTAGCTCTGGATTTTGACAGAGCGGATGCTGCGAAAAAAATAGTAGATATGACGGGTGATGCCGTCACATGGTATAAGGTAGGGCTTGAATTATTCGTTGCCGACGGCAGGAACATCATCGAATACCTTAAGAAACAAGACAAAAAAATATTTCTCGATCTGAAATTTCACGATATTCAAAACACTGTTGTGTCTGCCGTACTTGCTTCTCTGCAATATGAGACGGAGATGGTGAACATGCACACTCAGGGCGGCGGCGATATGATGGCTTCCGTTGCGGAGCGTGTTTCGGAGCATTGCGCAAAAACTAATGTGAAGAAACCTCTGCTGATAGGCGTGACCCTGCTCACCAGTCTTGACGAAAAATACCTTCAGTCCATGAAAATAGGCTTCGCTCAGCCGAAGGATTACGTCCTGCATCTCGCGGCAATGGCTAAACAGAGTGGACTTGACGGCGTTGTCTCATCCGCAAAGGAGACTACTTTCATAAAAAATGCACTGGGCAGTGATTTCATCACCGTGACCCCCGGCATAAGACCTGCCGACGCATCCGTCGACGACCAGAAAAGGGTTGTCACCCCCAAAGACGCAAAGAATATGGGAACTGATTATATAGTTATTGGCAGACCTGTGACGCAGGCGAAAGATCCGGCACAGGCTGCGCTTAAAATATTGGAGGAACTGAATTGAACGCAGAGCAGGTACTGGAACTTTACAGAAAACACAACGCACTTCTGGAGGGACACTTTCTTCTCTCCTCCGGTCTTCATTCCGATAAATTTCTTCAGTCGGAACTCATCATGCAGCACCCCTGCGAAGTTGAGGCTGTCATAGCAGAGCTTGTGGAAAAGCTCGGCGGTGTTGAGTTCGATGTTGTCGTAAGCCCCGCTATAGGCGGAATCCGTTTCGGATATGAGCTTGCGCGTCAGATGAAAAAGCGTACATTGTTTACGGAGAGAGTCGACGGAACAATGATGCTGCGCAGGGGCTTTTCTATAGCAAAAGGCGAAAAGGTGCTTCTGGCTGAGGATGTTATAACCACCGGAAAATCAACTAAAGAGTGTATCAACGCCTGCATAAACGCCGGCGGAGATGTTGTAGCAGTTACCTGCCTTATAGACAGAAGCGGCGGGAAAGCTGAGTTTGATCAACCTTTTATCCCGCTTGTGCAACTTGACGTACAGACGTTTGATCCGTCAGTGTGTCCTATGTGCAAAGAGGGAACACCCGCTTATAAACCCGGCAGCAGAAACATAAAATAATAGCCGTTAAGTTTTTTTTTATTTTTACGAACGTAATTTTGTGGTACAATCTTTCTCTTTTAAGTAAGATTGTACATGTTTAAACACAACCACCGGGGATTTTGGCTTTGGAAAAACTTGTAAAGTTTGATAAATTTATATCTATCAATCAGAAGCTGCTGATAGAGGTGAAGGTGGGGGATTATCCCGGGATATTCGATTCCCGTATAGAGGATGTCGCCCACAAAGAACATATCATGGTGTCCATGCCCACCAGCAAGGGGCGGACGGTGCCTTTGGCTCCCAACACCCGTCTGCACGTTTCATATGTTATGGACATGGGCAGGTTCACCTTTAAAAGCGTAGTGCTTGACAGACTGAAAAGCGGCACCATGATGCTTTTGAAAATTGCATATCCTGATGCCGTGTTCCGAGAGGAGCTCAGAGCTTTTTTCCGTGTTGATACCCGTTTAAGTATTAAGGCTACGGTTCCTGTGAAAAAGGACGATATATGGCTTGAGAAGCTTGTTGAAGCCAAAGTTACAGATATGTCCGGCGGCGGGCTTAAAATGTTTACCGACATTCCCGTTGCAAAAGATGCTACAATAGAAATATTTTTTATGGGACACATCGAGAAGCTGGATCAGGTCAAGGCGCAGGTGATGCGCTGCCGCTCTGTTGAAGGCAAATTTGAAATTGGCGTAAAGTTTGTGGATTTACACCAGACGGACAGGGACAGAATAATAAAATACGTCTTCAAACGTCAGGTGGAGCAGCGGAAGCTGCTTGGCTAGGAGGGGGTTTTATGGCATTTAACAGTGAAATGCTAATTTTCGGCGAAAAAAATGTTGAAGTTCTCTACCCCATGCACGAAATAGACTCATACAACGGGGATGAGATGAAAACCCACATCCGCTCCAATATGGACGGGTCAGACGCCGTTATAATAAACTGTTCCCGCGTGACATATCTGAACAGCAGCGGACTGCGCGAGCTTATCCAGATACTTAAAAATATGAGAGAGCTGAACAAGCCGCTCTATCTTACAGCCGTGAATGAAGAGATCATGAAGGTTTTTAAAAGTACAAACCTGAACAGGCTTTTCAACATACACGAAAACAACGACGACGCTATGCGTTATATCATCTAAAAATACAGAGTGTATCTTGACCGAAAAATTCTATATCGATTCCCACTGTCTTCAAGGACTTAAAGATTTTGCCGTGTCCATGGGCTTTGAAAAGTTCCGCGGCGAACAGATATATAAATGGGCGCATAACCGCGGCAGTGAAAATATCGCTGAAATGACAGACCTTTCAGCTGCTATCCGTCAGAAACTTGCGGATATTGCCGTGTTTACCGTTATGGAAGTAGTGGCGGCACAGCGTTCGGAGCAGGACGGCTCCGTAAAAGTGCTTTTCAGGCTGGAAGACGGCGAGCATATCGAATCCGTTATCCTTAACGACGGAAAGCGCTATACAGCATGCATCTCTTCACAGGTGGGCTGCCGCATGGGCTGTGTGTTCTGTTCGACAGCTTCCATGGGGCTTAAACGCAACCTCACTGTCGGTGAGATTCTGAAACAGGTCAAACGTCTTAACGAGATACTGGCACAGCAGGATGAAAAACTCACCAACCTTGTCTTCATGGGCATGGGCGAGCCGCTTGACAACACTGACAACGTTCTGGAGGCGCTGACGGTGCTTCTTGACGACAACGGCTACGGTTTTTCCCACAGGAAGATAACAGTTTCAACCTGCGGCGTGACCGACAGTATAAAAAAACTGTTTTCCATAGATACGCCTGTCAACCTCGCGGTTTCCATTAACGCATCAACACAGGAAAAAAGAAAGGGCATCATGCCCATATCCAATAAATTCCCGCTTGCCGAGCTTGTGAAAACGCTGAAAGAACTGCCTATTCAGAAACGCAAAAGCGTGACCATCGAATATGTGCTTCTGAAAGGCGTCAACGACACCATTGAGGATGCGCAGAATCTTGCTAAACTCCTCAAAGGTCTTGATAGGCTCAAGGTAAATCTTATATTGTACAACGCCGGTGCTGATAAAGAGTTTAAAGCGCCTGACCAAAAAGATGCTTTAAAGTTTCAGCAATATCTGATAAATAACAGGATAGGCGTTTTCATCAGAAAGAGCCTCGGAAGTGATATTGACGGAGCCTGCGGTCAGCTGCGGGCGAATTACACGAAAGAAGGTGGGAAAGATGGCGGAAAAACTCCTTGAAGAGGGTATGACCGCTCCCGATTTCAGCCTTGAAGGCGACGACGGGAACACATACAGCCTTGCATCATTCAAAGGGAAAAAGCTGGTTCTGTATTTCTATCCGAAAGACAACACCTCCGGCTGTACGAAAGAAGGGATCGCTTTCACTCAGGTGAAGGATGATTTCGGCGGGAAAAATGCCGTTATCGTGGGCGTCAGTCCCGACAGCATAAAAAGTCACCTGAATTTCAAAGAAAAACATTCTCTCGGCATTCTTCTTTTAAGCGACCCCGACCGCCTTGCTGCCGCTGCGTACGGCGCATACGGCGAGAAGAAGATGTACGGCAAATCCGTTATGGGTATAATACGTTCCACGTTTGTTATAGATGAAAACGGTAAACTGGAAAAAGCGTTCCGCAATGTCAAGGTTGACGGACACGCGGAAAAAGTGATGTGTGTACTTTGATGAGTAACGAAAAATTTGAAGATAAACTGAAAAAACTGGAAGAGATAGTCGAGCGGCTGGAAAGCGGCGAAGTTGAGATTGAAGAGAACCTTAAACTCTTTCAGGAGGGCATGAAGCTGGGCAAGGAATGCCGCAAAATGCTTGATGATATCGAGTCCAAGGTCAGCCGGGTGCTTTCGGCAGAGGGCGACGAAGTTAAAACGGAGCAGTTTGATGAGCCGCTTTGACATGAAAGGCTACCTCGGTTTCTGGGGCGTCAAGGTTGAGGAATTCTTTGAAAGCTATATGCAGCCACACGACCCCCATACGAAAAATCTTATGCAGGCAATGCGCTACAGCCTTTTCGCAGGCGGAAAACGTATCCGTCCGGCTCTTGTCTATTCGGCATACGGCATATTCGAGGGGTATTTTGATAAAGTAACCCCGTTTGCGTCGGCGGTTGAGATGCTCCATACCTATTCGCTGATACACGATGACCTTCCCGCCATGGACGACGACGATTTCCGCAGGGGAAAACCAACTAACCATAAAGTGTTCGGCGAAGCCACCGCTATCCTCGCTGGTGACGGACTGCTTACGAAGGCTTTTGAGGTTATGTGCGACAAAAAGCTGAACCCGGACGTTACGCCAGAACAGATGATTGAGGCGGCTTTTAAGCTTGCCGACGCAACAGGCGACAAGGGGATGGTCGGCGGACAGATAGCCGATATGGAAGCGGAAAACGGCATATTTGACGGAGCGGCGGTGGATTTCATCCATAGCCACAAAACGTCCAGACTGCTTGCATACTGCTGTGAACTGGGTGCTATACTCGGTTTCGGCAACGAAGACGATAAAAAGCGTCTCTACGAATACGGAATGCGTATCGGGCTGGCGTTTCAGATAGTTGACGATATCCTTGACATCACCTCCACAACGGAGGAACTTGGAAAGGACGCAGGAAGCGACGTTGAGAACGGAAAGGCGACCTATCCTGCCGTTCACGGCATCGAGGATTCCCACCGCAAAGCAGAACTTCTCATTGAAGAGGCTTTGCAGATAATCTCCGTTTACGGAAGCACGGCAGACCCATGCCGTGAAATTGCCAAATTTATAATTGAGAGAAAAAATTAATATATGGCACTGCTTGACAGACTGAATCTCCCGTCCGAACTGAAAACGTTGAGCTATGAACAGCTTGACGAACTTGCTCAGGATGTGCGGGACAAAATAATAAAAACCTGCTCGGTTTCCGGCGGGCACCTTGCGCCGAGCCTCGGTGTTGTGGAACTCACCATCGGGCTTATGAAAGTGTTCGACCCGGAAAACGACCGTATCGTCTGGGACGTTGGACACCAGTCCTACGCTTACAAGATACTTACCGACAGAAAAGACAGATTCTGTTCTCTTCGGCAATACAAAGGTATATCGGGCTTCATAAAACCATCCGAATCGAAATACGATGCGTTCGGTGTGGGACACACCAGCACTTCCATTTCGGCAGGGCTGGGCATGCACGTTGCTGACGAGCTGACAGGCAGAAAACGCAAGGTGGTTTCCGTTATCGGCGACGGGGCTATGACCGCAGGCATGGCGTTTGAAGCGCTGAACAACCTCGGACATCTGGACAAGAACATGATTGTGGTGCTGAACGATAACGAAATGTCCATCAGCCCCAACGTGGGCGGATTTTCACATTACCTGTCGAACATGATGACTGGTAAATTCTATACAAGAGTGCGCAAGGACGTTCAGGAATACCTTGCCACAAAACCCCTCGGAAACAGAATTCTCCATCTTGCCAAAAAAATGGAAGAGGGAATGGTGGGCTTTTTCACCCCCGGGATACTGTTTGAAGAGCTTGGACTTCGCTATGTCGGTCCCGTTCAGGGACATAAGATAAAAGAAGTGGTGCGCGCGCTGGAAAACGCGCAGAACGTTGACGGACCTGTGCTTGTGCATGTTATGACCCGCAAGGGCAACGGCTATGCCCCTGCGGAGGCTAACCCTTCAAAATTCCATGGTGTAGCTTCATTTGACATTTCCACAGGTAAATCCGTGAAACTCGGCGGTCAAAAGTCATTCACCGATATTTTCGGCGAAACGCTTTTGTATCTGGCTGAAAAGAACCCGCGGGTGGTTGCCATAAGCGCTGCCATGAAAGACGGAACCGGACTTAACCTTATGGAAGCCAAGTTTCCTGACAGGGTCTTTGATGTAGGTATAGCGGAACAGCATGCCGTGACATTCGCCGCAGGAATGGCAATATCAGGCATAAAACCTTTTGTCGCAATATATTCGACGTTTGCCCAGAGGGCTTACGATCAGATAATACACGACGTTGCACTGCAAAACCTTCCGGTTGTGCTTTGTCTGGACAGGGGCGGGCTTGTCGGTGCAGACGGACCCACACACCACGGCGCGTATGATATTTCATACCTGCGTCCGGTACCCAATTTCACTGTTATGCTTCCGAAAGACGGTTATGAACTTGAAGCTATGCTCAGAATGGCGGAAAAGGCGGACACTCCCGTATCCATCCGATATGCGAGGGGCGAGGCGGGCAGTTATGACGATATTCCCGTGACACCCGTTGAGCTGGGCGAACCGGAAGTCATAGGCAATGGCAAAGACGTTGTGATCTATTCGGCAGGATCTGTTTTCGACGAAGCTTATAAGGTCTATAACACACTTGCCGAAAAAGGTATTTCTGCAACTCTCGTCAATATCCGCTTTCTGAAACCTCTCAATAAAAACAGAATAGCCGATGCGGCGCGCGGTGCCAGACTGGTTGTCACTGTTGAAGAGGGAAGTGTCAAAGGCGGTGCCGGAGACGAGATAGCCGACATACTTATGGAAAAGGGCGTACTCGTGAAAATACTCAAACACGGAATCCCCGATCTGTTTGTCGAACACGGCGATCACAACAGCCTCAGAAAGCTTATACAGCTTGATGCTGAAAGCATTCTGGACAATATCGTTAAACATATCTGACAATGCAGAAACCCAAAAAGGATCGCATTGACAATCTTCTGGTTCAGCTTGATCTGGCGGAGACAACGGACGAGGCGGCGAGATTTGTTATGGCAGGTCTTGTGGTTGTTGACGACCACAGGGCAGATAAACCGGGACAGATGTTTCCTGTCGACAGCGTTGTAAGACTGAAAGCTCACAATAAATTCGCCAGCCGCGGCGGGCTCAAGCTTGAGAAGGCGGCGGACGAATTCCTGATAGATTTCAAAGACAAAACAGTAATAGATATCGGTGCATCCACAGGCGGTTTCACCGACGTGGCTCTTAATGCGGGAGCGGCGAAAGTATTTGCCGTGGATACCGGAAAAGGGCAGCTCGACCCGCGTCTGGCACGCGACGAACGAGTGACGGTTCTTGACGCCACAAACTTCAGAATAATTCCATATGAGACCATAGGCGCAAAGGCGGATATTTTCGTATGCGACGTTTCATTCATTTCGCTTTCAATGATAATTCCCGCCTGCGTACAGTTCTGCAAAGAAGATTCCGAGGCGGTGTTTCTCATCAAACCGCAGTTTGAGGCGGAGAGGAACGAAGTCGGCAGAGGCGGTATCGTCTTTGACAGATCGGTGCAT
This sequence comes from Deferribacterales bacterium, assembly GCA_050251945.1. Lineage (GTDB taxonomy): Bacteria > Chrysiogenota > Deferribacteres > Deferribacterales > Geovibrionaceae > Seleniivibrio. The sequence continues at coordinate 212,981 of JBFWLW010000005.1, forward strand.
GAAAGAGTGATTAGTCAGGTAATTACATGGGGCGCAGAGAGCGGGTTTGCGTTTTTCGGGCTTTGCGTTTCGCCCATAAAAGGTGCCAAAGGAAATATTGAATATCTCGTATATTTTAGGTACAATATTCAGGCAGGTGAGCCTGATGTCCAAAGCATCGTCAACAGGGTGGTGTATGAAAACCATAGCTATAGTCGCCAAACCCCACGGTGACAGGGTTCGTCCGCTTCTGGGGGAGATGATCTCTTTTCTGACAGAGCGCGGCGTTACAATTTTGAAAGAGAAACGCACGGCAGAAGTGCTGGGCGAGAAAGAATATAACACCGACAATGAGATAAAGGAAAAATCGGATCTTGTTGTGGTGCTTGGCGGCGACGGAACGCTCATCTCCGCAGTCCGTATCCTCGGTATGAAGGAAACTCCCATACTTGGTGTAAACCTCGGCAGGCTCGGTTTTCTTACCGAAACGCGGGCATCGGACGCTCTTTCCGCATTGAAGTCCGTTCTGGACGGCGATTACAGGCTGGAAAGACGGATGAAGCTTCACTCTCATCTTCTGGAAGAGGACGAAAAAGTCCTTGAGATAGACGTGCTGAACGATCTTGTAATAAACAAGTCGGACGTGGCGCGAATCATAGAAATGTCTTTATACATCAACAAAGTTCTGGTGAACGAATACAGAGCCGACGGGCTTATCGTGGCAACCCCGACGGGTTCCACCGCATACAGTCTTGCGGCGGGCGGTCCCATAGTGCATCCCGGTCTTGAGACCATGGTGATAACGCCTATCTGCCCGCAGGGGCTTTCAAACAGACCGATAGTAATTTCCGATGACAGCGAGGTTGAAATCCGCATAAAAACAGGAAACGAAAAAGTTTCCATAACATTTGACGGTCAGATATACCGTCAGCTCGACACGGAAAAGACCATTACCGTGAAGAAAGCAAGTACATGCACGCAGCTTATAGTGCCGAAGGATAAGAACTATTACGCTCTTATCCGCGAAAAACTCGGCTGGGGCGGTGTTCAGTGCTGAGTATGCTTCGGGTTGAAAACCTTTCGGTGATCGAATCAGTTTCCGTGGAGTTCACGGACGGGCTGAACATCATCACAGGTGAGACCGGAGCGGGTAAATCTGTTTTCATAGGCGCTTTGAGCCTCGTTCTGGGAGCCAGATTCAGCAGAACACTCTTTCGCGACCCTGAAAAAAAGATAACTGTCGAGGCGGAATTTCTCGGCGCACAGGACGTTTCGCATGAGCTTGCGGAGCAGTTTGAAACTGACGACGGCATAATAATTCGCCGCGAGATAGATAAGGCGGGCAAGAACAGGATATTTATAAACGGGCGCATGGCGACCGTTGAACAGCTCAGGGAGCTTACGGCTTCTTTCTGCGATATTCACGGACAGCATGAACATCAGCAGCTTCTGGACAACGCAACACATATGGGCTTCATAGACAGCCTTGTTCCGCAGGAGCCGAAAGACGCCTATGCCGGATGCTACGGCGGCTACAGGGAGCTTGTTTCACGCATTGCCAAAATCAAGGCGGACAGGCAGATGTTCCTGCGCGAGAAGGACATGCTTGAGTTCCAGCTTGGCGAGATTGACGAACTTAAGATAAATCCCGATGAAGATTCCAAAATCGACGACAGAATAAACGTCCTTTCAAACCTTTCAAAAATACTTGAGAACTCAACGAAATCTTTGCAGCTTCTCCGTGACGGTGAGGTGAACGCATACGAACTCGTCACCTCTGCGGCGGCGGCTCTGAACGGTATCTCGAAATACAGCGCAACGATTAGTAAGGCGGCTGATCAGTTGTCTGAAATGACATATCTGTTCAACGACATTATGGCTAATATCGAATCCGTTGCTGACGCTTCCGACACGGATCCCGACGAGCTTGACAGGCTTGTGGACAGAAAATACAAACTCCAGAACCTTATGAAGAAATACGGACCGGAACTTTCAGACGTATGCGCGTTTGCAGATAAGGTCAGAAGCAGACTTACGGAGATGGAATTCTCTGAGGACAGTCTGGGCAAGCTTGAGAAAGAGCTTGGCACTTTAAGAAAAGAGCTTGACGCAAAAGCGGAAACTTTGAACAAGGCGCGCCGTAAAGCGGCTGACCTGATTGAAAGATCCATAGTTGAAAATTTAAATGAACTTGAACTTAAAAACTCTGTCTTTAAAGTGGTATTTGAAAATATCGAGGATATGGATGCGTCCGCAGGGCTGAAAGCGGAATTTCATATCAGCACCAACAGAGGTTTTGAACCTGGACCTATTCAGAAGGTTGCGTCAGGCGGTGAGATTTCCCGCGTGATGCTCGCCATGAAAGAGGTCTTTGCCGAAAAAGACAGGGTGCAGACCCTTGTTTTTGACGAGATTGACACCGGAATAAGCGGAAAAACGGCTAAACAGGTTGCTGTTAAGCTGAAAAAAGTGGCGAACGCCAGACAGGTGATTGTTATCACACATCTGCCTGTAGTCGCGAGCGCAGGGAAAAATCACCTGCATATCACAAAAGCCGCAGACACCGGACTTGCAAGAACAGAGATAAACGAGATAGACGGGGATACGCGACTTGCAGTGCTGGCGCAGATGATAGCCGGAAATGACACACCGTCTGCTGTGCAGCAGGCAAAGGAGATGATAGAGGATATGAAGGATGCTTGACGCTTTCGTACAGTTTATTCTTAACGCAGTTCATAACATGGGTTATGCTGGAATAGTCATCATGATGGCGCTTGAAAGCTCCTTTGTCCCTTTTCCCAGCGAAGTCGTCGTTCCGCCTGCGGGTTACCTTGCCGCGCAGGGAAAAATGAATATCTATCTTGTTGTAATAAGCGGTGTCACAGGCTCTGTCATCGGAGCGCTTGTGAATTACTATCTCGCTGTGTTCATGGGCAGGGCGCTTCTGGTCAAATACGGCAAATATTTTTTCATGCCTGTGGAACGCCTTGATAAGATGGAGAATTATTTTAAAGTGCATGGAGAGATAACCACTTTTGTCGGTCGTCTCATACCAGCCGTGAGGCAGTATATCTCCTTTCCTGCAGGGCTTGCCCGCATGAACATGCCGAAGTTTATTTTCTTTACCTCGCTCGGTGCCGGAATATGGGTTGTTATCCTTGCTATCCTCGGATATTTCGTCGGAAATAATATTGAGCTAATCAAATCAAATTTACATCCGATTACCATAATTACACTATGTGTCTTAACGGTGGTTGTTATTCTTTACGTCATTTGGCACAAAAAAAGGAGGAAAAATGCAGCAGCGTAGGGTTTTACTTGTTTTTTTAATGCTATTGTTCACGTTTTTTTCAGCAAACGCTTCAGATAAAATACATAAAATACAAACAGGCGACAGTCTTTTTTCTATATTTTCCGATAAACTTTCTGCGGCGACGATTTTAAACCTCGAAAAAGAGATTAAGCGGCTTGTTCCGGATTTTACACTCAGAATAGGCGCTGTAGTCAAAATAAACCCCGCCTCCGTTACAATCTCCCCCGACAGCCTGACGGATATTTCAGTTAATCTCCTTGATGACGATTTTGATCTTAAGGTGACTAACCATCCGGTGCATACTGTCACCGCCATCGCTCACGGAGTTGTGGAATCCAGCCTCACCGATGCTATGGTGAAAGCCGGCGAGGGTGTCGAACTGGCTTTCATGCTTGCAGACATTTACGAGTGGGAGATCGACTTCTTCCATGCTCTGCGAAAAGGCGATTCTTTTTCTGTTCTGGTTGAGAAAAAATTTGCCAAGGACAGATTCATCGGCTACGGAAAGATTCTGGCGGCGGATTTCGTGAATCAGGGACGTTTTCTCCGAGCACTCTATTACGAGTATAACGGAGTAAAAGGCTACTATGACGCGGACGGCAAATCACTCAAAAAAGGATTCCTCAAAGCACCTCTCAAATTCACCAGAATATCATCAACATATACAGGCAGAAGACTCCACCCGGTTCTCAACAGATACATCCCCCACCACGGAGTCGATTACGCTGCTCCTGTGGGGACACCTATACATGCGACCTCAGACGGCGTTGTTCTGAACAGGGAATACAACCAGTTCAATGGCAACTATGTGAAGATACGCCACCTGAACGGGTACGAGACCCTTTATCTGCACCTTTCAAAATTTGCAAAGATAAGAAAAGGATCCAAGGTTTCACAAGGTTCTGTGATCGGTTATGTCGGTTCCACAGGTATATCAACCGGACCGCACCTTGATTACCGTATCAAGCAATATGGTAAGTTCCTTAACCCTCTGACGTTTACATCGCCAAACCTGAAACTGCCAAGGTCTCAGAAGGTTGCTTTCAAAGAAGCCGTTAAGCCGTTGGTGGCGAAGATAAACAGTGCGTATGGGCGTGACGTCCGTTTTACGCTTCTGCGGAATTCTCAGGTGCGAAGTGACGGAAGTTTGATGTAATTGAAAATAGTAAAGCCGGTCTTATGACTGGCTTCAGGTTGTTGATAAACTAAATATACACAGACACACATTAGACTGCTTCGGGTTAAAACCCTCGCAGAGACGTTTTTTTGTCTTCGCGAGGAGTGTATGCGACGACGCGATCTCGCATTTTACTGACTTTGTCATCAGTCTGAGCCGATCTTATGACCGGCTTTTTTGTTTCTGTATAAATTCTTCCAGTTTTTCTCTGATATCTTCAAAACCGAATTGAGACATGCAAGGGATATCCGGTGATATTCTGCATGTGCTTTTAAGACATGGCTGACATTCCAGCCCTGCGTTGGCGTATGTATGTTCCGGTGACGGGAACACCCAGTGGGGGGATGTTGAGCCTATCACTATAAACGTCGGCACATTCTGTGCGGTGGCAATATGGTGAGGCGCAGAATCGTTGCCGATATGCAGTTTCGCTCTGCCTATCACGGCTATGAATTCCGGAAGGCTCGTCTGGGGCATCAGAAAAACGTTCTCAGGCATTTTGCTTATTCTGTCTGTTATGTATTCCTTTTCACCCGGTCCGTATGTAAGAAGCACCTTTGCGGCGTGTTCTTTTACGAGATATACGGCAGTTTCAATGAAATGATCAAATTTCCAGCGCCTCGTGTCCCTTTTATGTGTGGGCGACATTGTCACCAGAAAGTCGGAATCTGATATGCCGAAAGATTTCAGTATTTCTTCCGCGCGTGCCGAAGCCTTTACAGATGGAAACACTTCGGGTTTCGCATTAAGCTTCGCCGGATCAAAATCTTTTATGAAAGGAGCTGTGAGGGACAGTTTTATTACTCCCGGGCAGCCGTCATAGACCTTTACAGGCGTATTATAAAAGAATTTGCGAGGGGAATTGCCGTAGCAGACTTTATGTTTCGCGCCGCTCAAAAATGAAATGTAGGCCGTTCTGGGGTTGTTATGAAAATCCAGAACCGCGTCGTATCTGTTTCTGCGCACTTCTCTGATGATTCTCGCCATCTCTTTTATGCCGCCTTTGCGCTCGGTGGTCAGGATATTTCTGATGTCAGGGTTGTTTTCAACAACGGGTTTGTTAGCCTTGAACGTCAGGAAGTCTATCTCCGCGTCAGGATAATATTTTTTCAGTTCTCTGGGGATATGTGTGGTGAGAACAACGTCGCCTGTCTGATATAGCTGTATCAAAAGAAATTTCATTCCGCCTCCGATGAAGAGGAGAATATCAGATGAATCGGAAAATATGAAGTGAAAAGGTTGTGCAGGTCAAAGGATGTCAGGCTATTTCAAGCTTTTCCGGTTTAAGTCCCATTCCGTCGCCCAGACCGAATACATACCATTTAAGCTGTTCATCCGTAAGATCGCTTGCGAGGGTGAAAACATCCGATTCGCTCTGACCTTTCAGCACAAGATTATATGTTTCGCCGCTGGCTTCCATCTTTTTTTCCAACAGCAGGGCAATTTTTGTTTCTTCAATATTCTTGTTAATGTGCCCCAGAACAGAACAAACATTACTCATGAACTCCATCGAAGGTTTCATCACACACCTCTGTTTTTATATACTAATGTATCGGTTTATTTTTATCAATGTTTAGTGGGAAAAGATGTTTAGTGTAAAATTATTTTATGCTAGATTATGAGTAGTCTGCATTACGGGAGAGTATATGAGAATAGCTTTTGCACAAAGAAAGATACTTGGGCGCAATGGTGCATCCCGTATTATTGCTGAACAGATGCGCGTGTTCAGACAGTCCGGTCACGATGTTTATCTTTACAGTGCAAGATGCAATTCTGATGTCATCGGTGAAGGTATTAATATTAAAACTTTTTTTTCAATTATTCCGGGTAAGGAGAAGCGAAGACGCGCTTATGCTGAAGGGTATGAAAAGTTCTGCCGAAAAAACAGGATAGATATTGCCTTCGGCAACGGTGATACGTTTTTTCAGGATGTGCTTTTCATGCATAACATGCTGGAAGCTGAAAATTGTATTGTTAAGGGCGATAACAGCTTTTTTAAATCTTCTGTTTTTCACATCCACAACCGTATTCTCTCCGAACAAAATTATAAGGTTCTTATCTGCAACTCTATGATGATGCGTGACTATTTTGTTGAAAAATATAATCTGGACAGAAATCGCGTACGCGTGCTTTATCCCGGATATGATAAAGCGATCTTTAACACCGCGGATGTCAGACAGGCGTCTGATCTGATACGCGAACGGCATGCCATAGACAGAAAATATATGTTAGGTTTTGTTTCCTCCGGAAATCTTCTTAAAAGGGGAGTGGATATTCTTATAGATGCTATGGGATTTCTGGACAGAGAGCTTTCAAAATACAGCTCGCTCCTGCTCATAGGCAAAGATGGCAAGATTGAAGACTACAAACGCCGCATTGCCGAAGTGAATCCGGAAATACAGGTAATTGCAGTCGGTGCCGTTGACGACATAGCAAATTATTATAAGTCTATAGATATTCTTCTTCATCCGGCTCATATTGAAGAATTCGGTATGACTTTGCTTGAGGCGGCTGCTTGCGGTGTTCCCGTGATAACATCAAAAATGACCGGATTTTCTGAGATTCTGAGAGGTGACGAACGGAAGTATGTCATGGAGAGACCGGACGCTTCTGTTCTGGCGGAGCTTACTTCCGGACTGCTTGAGGACAGCCACGCAAGAGCCGTTACAGGGGCAAGCTCGGCTATTAACGCCATCAACTACTCATGGGAAGGTTATATCGCTAATCTTTATGAAATACTCGAAGACTTCTCATTAATGCCTTCGCGATAAGCCCCATCACCGAAAGACGGAAAAGCCCGCTTAATACGGATGTGCGGTCGTTATGCCATGATTCGCCGATATATTCCTTAACATCCATGTACTGTTTCTCTCTCAGCAGACGGACGGTATTTTGCTTGAATGTTTGTGAAAGCAGCTCTTTTCTGAGTTTTAGCACCCGCTTCTTGTCATCTGTGACGCTTTCCACATAATTTATTATGTCTATAATACAGTCTGTCTCGTCCAGCATGGTTTCAACATCTGTCTTATTCTCAATCTCCGGTTCATATCTCAGCACAAGGCTTTCAGAGGTGTAGACAAGGTCACCCTCCGCCATTGCCAGCATTGCGGCGGCAGACGGGAAGCAGTCCGGTCTCGCCGGAAGTCCGCGAAAGAGGGATGAGAGAACTATGTCGCGGCGTATCAGAACGTTGGTGAATCTTCTGAAAGGAACTTCGGTAAAGACATTAAAGAGGTAGTCCGTGCCTTTGACATATTCCGGCAGATTATATGTGGTACGTTCCTTCCTGTCGTCCCGCATAACAGTTATGTAGGAGGAGAAGGTCATTGAGATGCCGCCGAAGGTGTCGGATTGCTCAAGACGCTTTTCGAGGGAGTTTTCGGAGAGTATTTCGCAGTCCTCCAGAAATCTCACCCATGGCGCCGTTGCCATTTCTGCCAGTTTTACGCATGAGGTATGCCGACAGAGAGGCTTTTCAGGTTTGAAATATTTCAGTCTGTCACATGAATACTTGTCTATGATGTCCGAAACGGTGTTGTCCGGTGTGTTGTCGCATACTATGACGGATGCCGCCATTTTCTGATTCAGTGCCGATTTCAGGCATTGCTCAAAATATTCCGATCCGTATGCGGAGATCAGTATGTCCGCTTTTGAACTTTCCATGTTCTCCCCGAAAAAAATAAGCCTCCGTATCTTAGCATACGGAGGCTCTGTTTATAAGGAGAAATTGTAGGGTGATTATGAGCAGTGTGAGTATCCGCATGAATAGCAGATATCGCAGCCTTCAACATGCTCAACAGGTCCGCCGCAGTCGGGGCATGCGCCGTTTTTGACCTTTCCGCTGCCGCTGTCCGCTTTTTCGGCTTTTTCAAGGAGCTTGTCGACAGTTATGCTGTCGTCCTGTTTTCCGCTCACTTTTATTTCCGTGTTGTCGCGTATAGCCTGTTCAAGAGCTTTGCCAACAGCGTCGGAACAGCTCAGTACAGTGTTGGGACCGAAGCCGTATCTCATGTGACAGCTGATGCCTTTGAGCTGTTTGATGATACGGTCGATATCGCCGCCGCTTCTGAGGTCTATTGAGATAAGACGTCCTATTGCCTCGCACTGGCTCTGGGCGCATCCGCCAGCTTTGCCCATGCTGGTAAACACTTCAAAAGGTTTGCCTGTTTCGTCCTGATTGATGGTTACATAGAGCTTTCCGCATCCTGTCATCATCTCGACGGTACGTCCCACCAGAACTTTCGGTCTGGGCTTGGGTGCGAACTCGCACGGCTCTTTTGAAACGGTTTCGGTTTTTTCCTCTTTGTCTTTTGTGCCGACGTTGAGAACCTGTCCGGTGCGGCTTCCGTCTCTGTATATTGTTGTTCCCTTGCATCCGAGGTTGTAAGAAAGCAGGTATGTTTTGCGTACGTCCTCAATTGTTGCTTCATTGGGGAAGTTTACGGTTTTGCTGACAGCGTTGTCGGTGAATTTCTGGAACGCAGCCTGCATTTTTGTATGCCAGAAGGGGGTTATGTCGTGTGCAGTGACAAAAGCCTCCTGCCATTTTTCGGGAACGGTGTCCACCCCGTGCAGACTGCCTGTTTCGGCAACCTGTTCAAGAAGCGCGTCGGTGAGGAATCCCTCTCTTTTTGCGATCTCTTTGAAAACAGGGCTGACCTCAACGAGTTTGTTGTTGTCCATTACCTGTCTGTAAAAAGCGATGGCGAAGAAGGGTTCTATACCGCTGGAACATCCCGCTATTATGGAGATTGTTCCGGTGGGCGCAACCGTTGTAATGGTTGCGTTGCGCATGTTCTTAAAGCCCTTTCCGGGATATACGCTGTCTTTGAAAGTGGGGAAATCACCGCGTTTAACGGCGAGTTCAGCAGATTTCACGCGCCCTGTGTCGCGGATGAACTGCATAACGTCCTCTGCGAGTTTCGTTGCCTCGTCAGAGTTGTAGGGGATGCACATCAGCGCGAGCATATCCGCCCAGCCCATGAGACCCAGACCGATTTTACGGTTGCGTTTGGTCTGTTTGTCTATCTGGGGAATAGGGTATTTGTTCATATCTATTACGTTGTCGAGGAAATGCACGGCAATGTCGATGGTTTTTTCAAGGTCTTCCCAGTCTATCTTTCCGTCTTTAACGAACCTGCCAAGGTTGATTGAACCGAGGTTGCATGATTCATAGGGCAGAAGAGGCTGTTCGCCGCAAGGGTTTGTACTCTCCATCTCACCCTCTTTGGGGGTGGGATTCTCTGCGTTTATCCTGTCCAGATAAACGATACCGGGGTCGCCGCCTTCCCATGCGAGCTGAACCATCTTGTCGAAAACGTCTTTGGCTTTCAGTTTTCCGGCAGCAGCCTTTGTCTTGGGGTTTATAAGGTCATAGTCGGTGTCGTTTATTACAGCCTGCATAAATTTTTCGGTTATGCCTACGGAGAGGTTAAAGTTTGTGAGCTTCGTTTTGTCCTCTTTTGCGTAGATGAAATCCATAACATCGGGGTGGTCGACGCGCAAAATGCCCATGTTCGCGCCTCTGCGTGTTCCGCCCTGTTTGATGGTTTCAGTGGCTGCGTCGAAAACTGTCATAAATGATACGGGACCGCTGGACACGCCTCTTGTGGTCTTAACGACGTCGTCTTTCGGACGCAGGCGCGAGAAAGAAAATCCTGTACCGCCGCCTGATTTATGTATGAGTGCCGTATTTTTTACGGCTTCAAAAATATCTTCAAGCGAATCCTCCACCGGAAGAACGAAACAAGCTGCAAGCTGCTGAAGCTCACGTCCTGCGTTCATGAGGGTGGGGGAGTTGGGTAGAAATCTCAGAGTGACCATCTGGTCATAGAATTCTTTGGCGGAGGCAAGTATGTCTGCGTCTTTGTCGTAATTCCTGTCGGCTTCTGCAATGTTGAGAGCGACTCTTCTGAACATGTCTATCGGTTTTTCGGAAGGTTTTCCGTTGTTATCCCTTTTGAGGTAACGCTTTTCCAGAACAGTAATGGCGTTCTGGCTTAATTCCGGCTCACGAGAAAGCACTTTCTCGATGTCCTTAAGACTCATATTTCCTCCGGCACTTGTTTTTAATGAGTAATGTTATATGCAACTAAAAACTTTGTAAAGTCCGTTTTCTGTGATGGTGTAAATTTTTCTAAGTGATTGATAAATGAATAACACATTGATATATAAAAAGAAACATGTGATATGAAAATCAATCAATGTTATATAAACAGCAGGGTTTAAAAAATAGCCGTTCTGTTTTCCGCTTCAAAACCCCTGCTGGATACAGACTTTTGCCTTATTGTTTTTCAGTATTTCTCAGCCAATCCTGCAAGTGTATAACTTTTAAGCATTTTAATGAGGCTTTCCTGAATTTCTGTCCACATGACGTGAGCAGTGCAAGAGTGTACAAGGTTGCAGAAATCTTCGTCAAAGATACATTTGTTGAGGCTGAGTTCGCCTTCGATAGCAGTGATTATGTCATAGACTGAAATCTGAGCGATATCTTTAGATATTCTGAAGCCGCCTTTTTTCCCGCGTTCGGAGGAGAGTATCTCAGATTTTGCAAGGTTTTGTAAAATCTTTCCAAGGAAGCTGTCGGGGATATCGCATTCTGTGGCAAGTTCAGAGCGCATAAATGTTGTTCCTGCTGGTTTATGTGCCATATGAATGAGTGCTCTTATGGCGTAATCGCTGGCTCTGGTGACTTTCATCTTGTCTCCTTCGGAATAATATTAATAAGATGCTATTTGTATAAATATAACCTCAGAGAGCGTTATTTGCAAGAAAATTATGCTTGACGCGGGTGGAAACAGCGCCTGAAAAAATCTTTAAAAAAGTTCTTGACATCCACGATGTTTTACGGCAGAATCCCGTTCTGCTTTGCAGGGGTATAGCCAAATTGGTAAGGCAACTGGTTTTGGTCCAGTGTACTGTGGGTTCAAGTCCTGCTACCCCTGCCATTTTTTTATCTAAATTCATCTCAGGACAGACTGCTCTGAGAAGGCCTAAAATGAGAAATTTACCCCAAATTGACACACTTGTTGTAAAGGTCGGAAGCAACATCCTCACACAGGAAGATAAAGGGGTTAATCTCGAATTCCTCTCTTCTTTCGTCAGCCAGATTTGCGAGATAAAGAAAAAGGTCAAAAATATTGTCATCGTTTCGTCCGGTGCCGTCGGTGCGGGTTTCAAGATACTCGGCTTTAAAAGCCGCCCGAAGGACATAATTGACAGACAGGCATGCGCCGCTGTGGGGCAGGCGAGACTTATATGGTATTACGACAAAGAGTTTGAGAAATATAATATCATCCCCGCTCAGATACTTATAACGAAGGACGATTTCGCGAACCGCAGACGTTATCTGAATGCGAGATATACCATACGACGTCTCCTTGAGATGGGTGTGGTTCCTATAATAAACGAGAACGACTCGGTTGTTATAGAAGAACTTAAATACATAGAGAATTTCAGCGACAACGATAATCTGTCCGCCCTTGTCGGAGGGCTGATAGGCGCAGATATGCTTCTGATAATGTCCGACGTTGACGGGCTTTACGACAGCGACCCCACAGACAACCCCGATGCACACCGCATCGGAGAGGTGAAATACATCAACGAAGAGCTTTTCAGCATCGCCGGAAGTTCTGTTTCAGGGGTGGGTACCGGCGGCATGAAATCAAAGCTGACGGCTGCTTCAAAGGCACTGGACGCCGGATGCTGTGTCGGTATCATAAACGGGCGCAAACCCGGTGCTATGTTGGATTTTCTCCACGGAGAGGACATCGGCACATATTTCAGCCATACCGAGGACGCTCTTTCACGCCGTCGCCACTGGATAGCCTATGCCGCTGGTGTTACGGGAATATTAAGACTTGACAAAGGTGCGGTCAACGCCCTTATTCATAAGAAGAAATCACTGCTTCCCGGCGGAGTGGTCTCCGTTGAGGGGGATTTCGAGATGGGCGATGTTGTTTCCGTATGCGATGAACACGGAAAAGAGATAGCCCGCGGAAAGGTCAGATACAACAGCCTTGACCTCGACAGGATAAAAGGTAAAAAAACATCTGACATATTTGATATTTTGGGTTATAAGTTTACAGACGAGATAATCCATCGCGATGACCTGGTCGTCATCAATATCATCGGAGACTGATTATGCTTGAAAACATGCTGAAAGCAGCTAAAGAAGCAACATATGAACTTATGAGCATGCGTTCGGATGTTAAAGACAGGGCGCTGGCTGCTGTTGCGGAAATGCTTGATAAGAATCGCGAACATATAAAAAGCGAGAACTCCAAAGATATTGAGCATGCAAAAGCAACCGGACTTTCTGCGGCACTGACCGACAGGATACTTCTGGATGATAAGCGTATCGACGCGATGATCTCCGCTGTTAATGAAATAAAAGCTCAGACAGATCCGGTGGGCAAAGTTGTCGAAGGATACAGGCGGCCCAACGGACTTTATATCACGAAAGTAAAAGTTCCGCTCGGTGTTGTCGGTATCATATTTGAGGCAAGACCCAACGTCACTATCGACGCTGCTGCGCTCTGCCTGAAATCGGGTAACGTTTCCATACTTCGCGGCGGAAAAGAGGCTATAAATTCAAACCGCTGCCTCGGCAGGCTCATGAAAGAGGCTCTGAAGGGCACCGGACTTCCCGAAGCAGCAGTGAACATTATAGAGGATACAGACCGCGCCGTGGTCATGGAGATGCTCAAGGCGAAGGACTATATAGATATCATGGTTCCCAGAGGGGGCGACAGCCTCATAAAATTCTGCACGGAACACAGCCTTATTCCGCTGATTAAGCACGATGCGGGTATCTGCCACGTTTTCATCGACGAATGGGCGGATGCAGGCATGGCTGTGAGCATCGCAGTAAACGCGAAATGCCAGCGTGTGGGTGTGTGTAACTCCATGGAGACCCTTCTGGTTCATAATAATATCGCCGCAAAATTGCTGCCGATGCTGGAAAAAGCATATGCGGAATATAATGTTGAGCTGCGCGGATGCGAAAGGACGCAGAAGATAATTAAATGTGTACCCGCAACGGAAGAGGACTGGAAAACGGAATATTTGGACTACATCCTCTCCATAAAGGTTGTGGATGGTGTTGACGAAGCTGTCGGACACATTAACAAATACGGTTCACAACACTCTGAAAGCATTGTGACCGAAAACTATACCAACAGCGAAAGATTTCTCGACAGAGTGGATGCCGCCGCTGTTTATGTAAACGCTTCAACAAGGTGGACAGACGGCGGAGAGTTCGGGCTTGGTGCCGAGATAGGCATCAGCACCCAGAAACTGCACTGCCGCGGACCTATGGGAGCGGACGACCTCACCACGACAAAGTACCGCATCTACGGAAGCGGACAGATAAAGTAGTGCGGATAGGGCTTTTCGGGGGAACATTCAACCCCATACACATCGGACATCTTGCGCTTGCCGAGAATGTCGCTGACAGCTTCGGGCTGGACAGGATGATCTTTGTACCTTCAAAAGTGCCTCCGCATAAGACGAAAGGGGTGATAGCCCCTGAACTGCGTCTGCGCATGGTGGAGCTTGTTGCGGCTGGACTTGGCGACAGGTTCATCGTTTCCGATTTTGAGATACACGAGGAAGGGGTTTCTTTTACCCTTAAAACTCTGAGGCATTTCAGGGACGAATATCCCGGCGATGCAATATTTTTTGCCTGCGGAACCGATATCTTTGCTTCCATCGGAGGTTGGTACGAGTCCGAGGCGCTTTTTGATTATGTAAATTTCATTGTGGTCAGCAGATCCACAATGAGCTTTGAAGAGCTTTTGAAAAGAATCCCGCAGACGCTCCTTGACAGGGTTGTGGATGCGGGTGAATATAAAGATGAGAGATCCGGCAAAATAATTTTATACAGAATGCCGGAGGTTGATATATCAAGTACTGAAATACGCAGTATCCTTGAAGAGAGCTACCGTAAGGCGAATCTGCCGGACGGTGTTTATGAATATATCGCCGAAAACGGACTTTACAGGGGAAACGAATGACAAGAACAGCTCTGCTGGACGATATTCTGAAAGAGATGACTGACCGCAAGACCGAGAACGTTGTGTGCTATTACATAGCCCCCAAAAGCAGTATCTCGGACTACATCGTGATCGGTACGGCAACTTCCGAACCGCACGTCAACGCTATTGCGGAATACGTTCTGGAGAAGATGAAAGAGAAGAGCATCCGTCCTTTCGCAGTTGAGGGACAGGGACGCTCGCGCTGGGTATGCCTCGATTTCGGCGAGGTCATGGTGCATCTGATGTGCAGAGACGAGAGACAATATTACAATCTTGAGTCTATCTGGGGCGGATGCGACAAAGTGGAGATTCCTTACGACTGAGAAACTTACAGGACTTAACATAGTCCTTTTTGAACCTGAAATTCCCCAGAACACGGGGAATATCGGACGTTTCAGCGTGGCGACGGACAGCAGGCTGATCCTTGCCGGAAAGCTTGGATTCAGTATCGACGACAAAGCCGTTAAAAGAGCGGGACTTGATTACTGGAAAAATGTTAATCTTGAAACCCTCGACACGCTGGACGCTTTCTTTGAAAAATATCCCATCAGCAGCCATCCCTACGCTTTTCTTTCAAAGTTCGGCACAAAAAATTATACCGAAATCCCGCATAACGACCCGAACCTTATGATTATCTTCGGACGCGAGACCAGCGGTCTGCCCTACAGCGTTCAGGAAAAATACGCGGAGCATTTGTACCGCATCCCCACAACGGGGAGGGTGCGCAGTCTGAACCTTTCAAACGCGGTGGCGCTTGTCGGCTATGATATCCTGCGCCGGAGGGACTTTGAAGGACTGGACGGAAACTGGAGGGGACCTTCAACGGGGGAAATATATGCTTAGAATCGGTCAGATTGATTATGCGAACGTGTACCCGATATTTCATCATCTTCAGAAAGAGAAAGGCTTTAAGCTCATAAAGGGCGTTCCTTCATACCTGAACACAGCTATACGCGAAGGTGTAATAGACCTGTCGCCGTGCAGTTGTATTGAATACGGGAGAAACCCAGACAACTATTATATAATTCCAGATATTTCAATCAGCAGTATCGACGAGGTCAAGAGCGTTCTTCTGTTCTCCGACCTGCCCATAGAAGAGCTTGGCGGAAAACAGGTTTATCTTACTTCGGAATCAGGCACTTCCGTGATACTTTTTGAGATACTGATGCGTGAGCGCTACGGCATTGCGCCGGAGTTTACAAAAGAGAACACTGACGCACCCGCAAAGGTATACATAGGCGATACGGCGCTTTTCGGTTATTACAACGACAATGCGAAATATATATATGACCTCGGAACTCTCTGGAAAGAGTTTACCGGACTTCCGTTTGTCTTTGCGCTGTGGATAATCCGCAAGGACACGGCGGATGCGAACCGCAAAGAGACCGAGGATTTCGTCAGACTGCTTGCCCGTATAAAAAAGGACAGCAAAGGGAATCTCGCCTCGCTCATTGACCATTATCAGATGAAAGGACTCACGTCTTATCAGATCATCGACTACTGGGAGATAATCAATTACGACCTCTCGGAAAGCCATATCAAGGGGCTTCTTAAATATTACAGCCTCGCTCATAAAATAGGGCGTATCAAAAAGATGCCCTCACTGGATTTCTTTGTCTGAAAGGCTTGCTAAAAAATGTATATACATTATAGTATATACATGAGGTGCCGTATGAGCCATGCGAAGATTTTTAAAAGCGGAAACAGTCAGGCGGTAAGGCTTCCCAAAGAATTTCATATCAGCGCGGAAGAGGTTCGCATAAAAAAAGTTGGGAATATGCTTATCCTTATTCCTGAAGTAGACACATGGGATAGCTTTGAGCAGAGCCTTGATATGTTTGATGATTCTTTTATGCCCGACAGAAACCAGCCTGATGTTCAGGATCGGGAGGTCTTCTGATGTATATGCTGGACACAAATATCTGCATCTATATCATTAAGAGCAAACCTAAGAATGTCATTGAGAAATTCAGAACTTTCAGACCTTCTGATATATGCATGTCTTCCGTAACATTCGCCGAACTGGAATACGGCGTTGCAAAAAGCAGGGCTATTGAACGCAACAGGGATGCTCTGGCAATGTTTGTTGCGCCTCTTGAAATACTTCCGTTTGAAGGCACAGCTGCGGAAGCATATGGAAGTATAAGAGCAGAGCTTGAGACCAGCGGACAGGTGATCGGTTCCATGGATATGCTTATTGCCGCCCATGCAATAGCTGTTAATGCAGTGCTTGTAACTAATAATGTTAAAGAGTTTGAGCGTGTTAAAGGACTGCGGGTTGAGAATTGGGTATAATGTGACGCTTTTATGGAGAATGTAAAATTCCCTTTAAAAATATTTTTTACGGTAGTATATTTTTGTTTGAACTTATGGATTGGTGGTCAGTCTTATAACCATACGATTCGGAGGAAATGTGAAAGATACGGCAATTATCGAAAAAGTGCTGGATGGCGATTCACAGGCGTTTGAAATGTTGATACTCAAGTATCAGTCGAAACTTTTCGCCACCTCGATGAACGTGGTGAAAAACAGAGAGCTGGCAGAGGATATCGTTCAGGAAGCTTTCATGAAAGCTTTTATGAAGCTTGATTCTCTGAAGAACAGGGAACAGTTCTATCCGTGGCTTAAACGCATCGCCCTCAATATCGCCCTTAACCATTTTGAAAAAGAGAAAAGGGTGATGGATGTCGAGACTGAAGACGACGAAACGAGCTTCTTCGAGAACATCGGCAGCGGCGAAAGCCCTGAGGAACTTACTCTGAAAGAGGAACTTCACAGATATGTGAGAAGCTATGTGGATTCCCTTCCCGACAAACTTCGTGTGGTCATCGTTCTTCGCGAGGTCGAAGACATGAGCTATGAAGAGATTGCCGAGATGATGAACATACCGCTGGGAACTGTCCGCAGCAGGCTGTTCAACGCCAGACAGATTATAAAAGACAGACTCATCAATCAGGGGTTGGCAGATGGAATGTACCAAATTTCATAAACTGATTTCATCATACATAGACGAAGAAGCCTCTTCTCTTGAAAGACAGGCGGTCGAAAGACACGTTGCGGCTTGTCCCGCTTGCCGCTCTGAGCTTACGAACGAACTTCGCCTTAAAGACATGGTGAAACTCTCATATGAAAGAACTGCGGAAATTGACCTTTCAAAGAACATTATGGCTATGATCGCGCCGAAAGCCGAAAAGCCTGTTCTGAAAAAAGGTTCCTATTATAAAAAATTCTCTGTTTTTGCGGCGGCGGTTGCGGCTCTTTTTGTTCTGGCTTTTGCGGCTATCATGACCATGGGTAATGAAGAGACTCAGGTTGCTGGCAATGAAAAGCTTGAAGAATATGTTATTGAGCATGTGGGCGCGGGTGTCGCAGATTTCAACGGGACACTTGCCACTGTAAACTATAAAAAATGATCAAATTTTTCCTGTTTTTCGGTATTTTGATCTTTTCCTTCGATGTTTACGCCGCCGAACAGGTTTATTTTAAAGTGGCAGTGGACAACAGCACCTATACCGCCTTTATGGGCGGAAAAGCCGGGCTGGACAACACCACTCTGAACTATCTTGCATCAAAGATGCGGAACCAGCAGTTTAAATTAAGCGATATTGACAGGGCATATTATGATATAGCCCAGCCGGTATCAATGCGTTTTGCGGGCAGAGACGTTCTGCAGTACGATCTGAAGCCTAAAAACGGCGACAGGTTCAGGCATATGCTGATGGTGGATTCCACAAACGAGATAGTTCATAAAGATGTGTACGACCCGTCGGGAAAGCTGGTGTATTCGTTCACCATTCTTGAGCCGGAGAACTCTTCCGCAAAACCGGTTACAACGGGAGAGGGTCTGGACAAAACAGGACGCTGTTTTCTGGGGTTCTGTGTTGTCGGCAAAAGGATGCTTAAAGACGGAACATCCCACATAATGCTTTCAGACGGAATAAACAAATTTTCAATATTCAGAAAGAGAGTTTCAGGTGAGGTTCCTGCCAGCAAAAAGATCGTTTACGGTAACTATGTCATGCGCAGAAAACTTGGCGATGAGCTGTTTACAGTTGTCGGAACGATTCCTTACAATGCTATGCAGACCATGATTGAAAACTACTCAAAACTGGAGGAATAGTATGAAAAAATTCCTGGTACTGACCTTATTTATTATTTCAACGGTAACTGCCTTTGCTGCAGGCACACCGGAGTCGTTCTCCGGCGTTTACAAATCCACAAAAGATGCGGTGGTGAACATTTCCACCACAAAGGTGATGAAAAGATCCGCCCACCCGACTATCAACGACGACGTATTCAGAAGATTTTTCGGTGACGACTTCGGCAACATGATGCCCAGCGTTCCGAAAGAGTACAAGACAACTTCACTCGGTTCAGGTTTCATAATTGAAAACAACGGACTCATAGTTACGAACAACCACGTTATTGAAGGAGCAAGCGAGATAATCGTTAAGCTCAACGACGAACATAAATTTCCCGCAAAGGTAGTTGGCAGAGACCCGCTGACAGACCTTGCGCTTATCAAAATAGACCCGGGCAGCGTTAAGCTTTCGTCTCTCCCGCTTGGCGATTCCAACAAGGCGGAGGTCGGCGATTGGGTTATAGCCATAGGCAACCCCCTCGGACTTGAGTGGACTGTGACCGCGGGCATAATCAGTGCGAAAGGAAGAGAACTCGGCAGCAGCCCTTATGACAACTTTATGCAGACGGACGCATCAATTAACCCCGGAAACTCCGGAGGTCCCCTGATAAATATGGACGGTCAGGTTGTGGCTATCAACACTGCAATCATCCCTTCCGGTCAGGGTCTTGGCTTTGCCGTTCCGGTCAATATGCTGAAAGAACTGCTTCCGAAGCTGAAACAAGGCTCTGTTAAGAGAGGCTGGCTCGGTGTTTCCATTCAGCCAATTGACGACAAACTTGCCAAAGGTTTCGGAATGAAAGATGCCAAAGGCGCTCTGATTGCCGACGTTACAAAAGACGACCCTGCGGACAAAGCCGGTGTTAAGGCAGGCGACGTTATCCTTAAGGTCAACGGTCAGCTGATAACAGATTCCAAAGACCTTGTTACGCTGATAGGCTCATACAGTCCCGGACAAACTGTGACGCTTGATATTCTGCGCAACAAAAAAGAACTTAAGATACCCGTTAAGCTCGGCACCAGAAAAGGTGAAAGCGAAGAGAGTGATTCAGCAGTGACACCCGGCGCAACAATCTCTGTCGCACCTCTCAACAGCGGCGAACTGGCAAAACTGAACCTGAAATACGGTGTTAAAGTTCTCAACGTTGACGAGAAGAACAACGCCTATGAAGCCGGATTGAGACCCGGAATGATAATTCTCACCATCAACCGCGAACAGGTGAGAACAGCGGCGGAATTTACCGCTAAATACAATAAAATACCTAAAGGCAGCGTAGTTGTGTTCCAGATATATGCATCAGGAAGAAGCAACTTCATAGCCTTCGATAAAGAATAATTTCAGTAAACGAAAGAGGCGCACCCGAAAGGATGCGCCTCTTTTATCTAAAAAACACATCCTTTATTCATTTTTATCTAATATAAACAGATTTACACTCAAAAATCTCCTGTCATAATTTTTTTATGGATAATTACGGAACAAGACTTAAAGCAATTTTGAATGTCAAAGGCATCAAACAGGTTGAGCTTGCCGAGGCGGTCGGCAGCAACCCGAAGAACATCAGTAGTTACATTGCCGGCAGGTCGGAACCAGCTCTTGATATGGCAAATAGAATAGCTAAATACCTTGATGTGCCTATTGATTATTTTTTGGGGAACATCAATCTTGAAAAAGCTTTTGGAAAAAAAGACCCCATGATTGCTCTTGCAGGAGTAAAGGAATATTTATCTGATGATATTTACGAAATTGTTGAGCTGTTTGTTATGCTTAAAGATAATGACATCGGCAGAATCTTTGAAATAATAAAAAAACTGAGTCCGAACAGTATAAGAGAGGTTATGAAACAGGCTGAAAAAGAGCTTGTATTTGATTCCATACATAAATCTGATGAATAATTTATTTTTGTTTATATCATCATAAGTCTTATTAAATTAGATTTTATCTTGTAAATCTAATTATTGTAGCCTATAACATCCGTGTATCGAAAAAGCTGGGTACTACTTATGTATCCCGTGCGGGTGTTATATGAAAATTGGTATTTTTAAGGCGTTTTTGATTTTTATATTATCGTTTCCTGTTTACTTGTGCTTCATCAATATCCTTTATTCTCACGATGCCGCCTATATCGGCTTCTTCCTGAAAAGTCTAAGCGTTTCAGCGATATTATTTTTACCTGTTTTGTTTTTAAGACATTATCAGAAAAGCTATTTAGTCGTGGTGACCGTTTGTATGTATTTTGCCTCGTTGTTGAATATCGTCCACACGATTATCTACAAAAGTGAGCTTACAAGTAATGGGGTGTATGCTCTGCTGGACACTAGAGCGTTTCACGAAATTTATGTCGTATATCCGGCATGCTTAAACCATCCATATAAATCAGAGTAAGTCACTTTTTCGAGAGCTTTTCCGATGGCATTGCATAGTTCGTCTTTAGTTCTTGCT
>JBFWLW010000006.1:0-160038 GCA_050251945.1 Deferribacterales bacterium
TGTGTTCTACCACCTTGTTCATATGCAGCCAAGGCTCGCTGTCGGGTATCTTTGCTTGCATGTTTCATTCATAATATATCGAACAAATCATAATATACGTTAATTATTTCGTGATATGCTCTAGCTCGGCACAGAAACATTCGCATAAAATAAGGCGAATGTTTTGACAAAGGAGGGAGATAACACAGATTGCTTCGCTACGCTCGCAAAGACGGAATAAAAAAAGCCCCACAGGATGTGCAGGGCTTTGGAAAGTCTATTCTCTTGTTGATGCTCAGAACCGAGCAGTTCAAGGCGGAGGATTAAAAATATGCGCAGTGTACGTTGCATGTACATGAGCAATATTTTTATTCCGACAACGCAGAAATGCGGAGCGTTATAAGTATCAACCTATTTTACTGCGTTTTCCCAGTCTTTAAGAAACTTCTCTATTCCGATGTCAGTCAGCGGATGTTTCATCATCTGCTTAACAACGGAATAAGGGATAGTGGCGACGTCCACGCCTACATCCTGAAGCTGGAGCATATGCGCCGTGCTTCTGATGCTGGCGGCGATAACCTCTGTTTCAAATCCGTATGTTTCAACAAGCTGCTGGCACTGGCTCACAACTTCTATACCGTCGTGACCTATGTCGTCCAAACGACCTGCGAAGGGGCTGATGTATGATGCACCCGCTTTGCAAGCCAGAAGAGCCTGATTTGCAGAGAAGATAAGCGTTACGTTAACGGGGATGCCTTCGCCTGCAAGGATGCTTGTGGCTTTAAGACCGTCCTTTGTGAAAGGAACTTTTACAACGATATACTCGCTGATGTCTGCAAGCTCTCTGCCCTCTTTAACCATAGTTTCCCAGTCAAGCGCGATAACTTCCGCGCTGACGGGTCCGCAAACGATTTCGCAGATTTCTGCCACCGTCTTTTTAAAGTCTTTCTTCTCTTTCGCTATGAGCGACGGGTTTGTGGTAACGCCGTCGAGTATGCCGAGGTCTTTAACCTCTTTGATTTCGTCAATATTTGCTGTGTCAAGAAACAGTTTCATCTTTCTCTCCGCTTTTTTGGGCAACGAACTTGTCCATAGAGTCTTTTGAGTCGAAGTAGTACACTTTATCGTACAGTTTCACCTTAAACTCTGTGTCTTTGCTGACATAAGTTCCGCTGATGGGGTCAACTGCCGTTTCAAGTGCCTGCGCCTCCTCCCTCACTTTCTTAAGTGACTCAGGCTTACGGAAAAGTTTAAATGCAACAAATGCGATGAGAATGAATAGAAGTACTTTAACCATAGTTAATCTTCCTGTGTTACCTCGGCATCCTGTTTCGGTGCCTCGGGTTCTGTATTATTATCCTCACGGTGTTCGTTTCTGGGACGGAAAGGACGTCTGCCGCCGTCTCTGGGGGCGCCGCCTTTGCGCTCGGGAACGATGAGTATCTCTTTAAGATGCCCCTCGCCTTTGCTCACCGTGCTAATGCCCTTTATCTGTTTGAGCGCAATATGTATTTCCTTGCGCACCATTGTAACCATAGGAGCCATTTTAATCGGTTTGCCTGTTCTGCGGACTGTTTTTGCAAGTTTTATTGCCTTGTCCTTGAGCTGCTCCACAACTCTGTCCCTGTAGTCCTCAACGTCAACGATAAACGAGCCTTCGTTGTCGTTCCAACTGACCATGCGGTTAAGAAGAAACTGCATAGCGTCAAGCATCTGGGCGTTTTTGCCTATCAGAAGCTTTGAATCGGGAGAGATGATGTTGTAAATGACATCCGGATGTTTGAATTTTGTTTCTATGGTAACTTCATGGAATCCCGCTCTTTCCAGCAGTTCGGAAAGAACCAGTCTGCCTTTACGTTTGTAGAATTCCACGTCGTTGAATTTAATTTTCACAAGCGCGTTTTTGCTGCCGAAACCGAGAAAGCCTTTGCTTCCTGCTTCAAGGGTCTCAAATGTGATGAAATCCTTGGGTATATTGTTCTCCGAAAGGAAATTCGCTACAGCTTCGTCTGCGTTTTTCCCTTCTATTTCAAAATATTTCATAAAGATCCAGTCTCCGTTTTAGGCAGCCTTTTTATTAATATAATACTGCTGCGCAATTGAAAGTATGTTGTTAGTAAGCCAGTATACCACCAGACCTGCCGGAAATGTAAGGAACATAAAGGTGAAAATAAACGGCATCAGCATAAATACCTTCTGCTGAATGGGATCCTGTACACTGCTGGGTGTCATTCTCTGCTGGATGAACATTGTAGCGCCCATGATGATGGGTGTTATGTAGTAGGGGTCTTTCATTGAAAGGTCGACTATCCAGCCGAAGAAGGGCGCGCCCTGAAGCTCGATAGCGAGAAGCAGGGTCTTGTAAAGCGCGAAGAATATCGGTATCTGAAGCACCATAGGAAGACAGCCGCCAAGGGGATTAACGCCCTCTTTCTTGTAAAGCTCCATCATAGCCTGATTCAGTTTTTCTTTGTCCGCGCCGAATTTCTCTTTCAGTTCGGTCATCTTGGGTGCGAGTGAACCCATTTTTCTCATGCTTACCATGCTCTTATGCGTAAGGGGAAGAGTGAGCGCCTTGACGACGATGGTGAGCAGGATAATGGCGATACCGTAGTTATGCACATATCCGAAGATGAGGTTCAGGAAATAAAGCATGGGGATAGCGATAAACGCGAAGATGCCGAAGTCGATGCTCTTTTCCAGTTTAAGGTGATAGCCTTTAAGAAGCTCATATTCTTTGGGACCGGCGTAGATATTGAAGTCAACGACCTGTCTTGAACCGGGGTTAACCTGTACCGAAGTGTCGCCGTATATGTCTGCGGTCTTGTTTTTGGGAACGAATTCGCCTTTTGCAAATGAGTTGGTGATAGCTGCCAGATAGTATTTCGATGTATAGCCAATCCATGACGGTTTGTCATAGGAGACCGTTTCGTCCAGTTTTTCCGGCTTTTCTGTTCTGAGTTTCTTTCCGTCATACATAAGAGGTCCGCCGAAGGTATATTTGTCTTCGCGCAGAGCCTGATTGATGCCGCCTGTCATACCCATGCGAACGGGAACCTCAAGGGTTTTTCCGCCGATGTTGTTAACAGTGACCTTGCCGCTGACAAGGTAGCTTGTCTTGCTGATAACATATGTCTTATCCACAACCATGTCGCCCTGTGAGCCTGAAAAGGTCACGGTAATGCTTTCAGCATCCTCTTTTTTTGAGGTCGTATAGCTGTTTACGAGAGGAACGGTTATAAATATCGAGTCGTCTGTTTTGCTGTCAAAGATAATGTCCTGAAGCGGTTTGCCGTTGTATGCAAGCACCTGTGCGCTTCTGATGTTACCTGTGTTCTGATTGAATGTGTACTTTGCGATTGGCGATTGAACGTCGAATGTAACAACTTTTTCTTTAACTTTCGGAGTGTTGTCCACAGTGAGCTTGACAGAGGGCTCCTGTGTCTTTGTGGTTTCGGTCTGTTCTGTTTTTTGTACGGGGGTTGCTTTGGGAGCGAAGAATGTCTGGAAGCCTATCAGAACCAGCGCGCTGAGACCGAAAGCCAGAATTAAATTCTTATTCATTATGAATTATCCTCCGAGGGTCGTCCTTTTTTCATTTAACAGGGTCGTAGCCGCCCTTTGAAAGGGGGGAACAACGTAAGATACGCCACACTGCCATGAGCGTACCCTTGACAAGCCCTTTTTTACGCAGCGCCTCCACTGCGTAGTCCGAGCAGGAGGGATAGAACCTGCATCTGTTGCCGAGCAGGGGTGAGATGAAAAGCTTATATAATCGTATCAGAAATATTATCGGTCTTCTTAAGTCCAATATCTGCCGCAAGGCTGATAACTTCATCTCTCAGTTCACCGTAATCTGCGTTCGTGCATGCCGGCAATGCGCGGAACACCATGTCCAGACAGCAGGGAAACACTTGTCTGTTTCTGCGGAAAATCTCTCTCAGTCGGCGTTTGATCAGGTTTCGGACCACCGCCCGCTTGTCAACTTTCTTGCTGACGGTGATACCGACCCTTGTGCGGTCTTCTTCATTATATAGATAGTGGATGCAGACGAATCTGCCCTGTTTCTTTTTTCCCTGTCTGAAGACCCTTTCAAAATCCCGCGTGATCTTTAAGCGATCCTTTTCCGGAAAGCTTTCCGACATTAAACGGCGAGACGTTTGCGGCCTTTCGCCCTTCTTCTGGCGATAACTGCTCTTCCGCCTTTGGTTTTCATTCTTGCCCTGAATCCCTGTGCGCGTTTGCGTTTCAGGTTGCTGGGCTTTCTCATAGTGAGCTGTGCCATTTTAAGAACTCTCCTTTCTATTTTTAAAGACTAAGGTATTAGCATACTTTTAAGCGTAAGCCTGTGATTATATCCGCCGTCACAGTGTTTGTCAACCGCATATCAAATAAATTTGAATAACGAACCGCGGCAGCAGCGCGAAAGGCGCAAACTTTCTCTATATTTTTTCTTGACACAATATTGCGTGGCATGTATAACTGATTTCCCTGTTTAGACAGGATTCGTGGAGGTATGTGAAAAATGTTCGCAATCATAAAGAGCGGCGGCAAACAATATACTGTCAAACCCGGCGATTTGCTGAAGGTTGACAGCATCAACGCTGAAGTAGACTCTGACATCCAAATAAGCGATGTCCTCGCAGTCAGCGAAAACGGACAGCTCAACATCGGTAAACCTTTTGTTGCCAAAGCTGTTGTTACTGCGAAAGTTGTAAATCAGATTAAAGACGACAAGATTCTTGTTTTCAAAAGAAGAAGACGTAAAGATTACAAATCAAGGTTCGGTCACAGATCACACCTGACCGTTCTTAAAATCTCCGACATTAAAGTCGGCTAAGGAGGCGTAAGATGGCTCACAAGAAAGCTGGCGGATCGACCAGAAACGGAAGGGACTCCAACTCCAAACGCCTCGGCGTTAAAAAATATGACGGTGAAGTGGTTATCGCAGGAAACATCATCGTCAGACAGCGCGGTACCAAGTTTAAACCCGGTACAGGCGTTGGCATCGGCAAAGACGACACACTCTTCGCCCTGACTGACGGCTTCGTCAAGTTTCAGGACAGAGGCAGCAAGGGTAAATTCGTTAACATTCTTTCCGAAAGAGCATAACAACAAGGCCCGCTGACAACAGCGGGCTTTTTTCTTGAGTTTTCTGCGTAAATCCTATAGTTTCAACACATCAGAGGTCTTCATGAAATTTATTGATACATGCGAGATTATGGCCATTGCAGGCAATGGCGGAAACGGATGCATGAGCTTCCGCAGAGAAGCATACGTTCCCAGAGGCGGTCCCGACGGAGGAAACGGCGGTGACGGAGGAAACGTCATACTTGTTGCCGTCAACTCCAAGCATACCCTTATGGATATACGCCAGCAGTACCATTACAAAGCGGAACGCGGCGTACATGGCAAAGGAAAAGGCATGCACGGACGCAGAGGCGTCGACCAGATAATTAAAGTGCCTGCCGGAACCATAGTTTACAATGCTGAAACTGAGGAAGTCCTCGCCGATCTCACAGAGAACGGTCAGCAGGTTCTTGTGGCAAAAGGCGGCAAGGGCGGACGCGGGAACGCAAACTTTATGTCCCCCACCCACAGAGCACCTACACGCCATGAACCCGGGTTTGAAGGCGAAACCGTAAAGCTGGCACTTGAGCTTAAGCTCATCGCAGACGTGGGCATAATCGGTTTTCCCAACGCAGGCAAGTCGACTTTCATATCAACTGTTTCCGCTGCGAAACCTAAAGTTGCGGATTATCCTTTCACAACACTTACACCCCACCTTGGCGTTGTCAAAGGACATTACGGCAACTCGTTCGTTCTGGCGGATATGCCCGGACTTATCGAGGGAGCCGCAGACGGCATAGGACTAGGCATACAGTTCCTTAAACATATCGAACGCACAAAGGTGCTTCTGCACCTTATAGACGCTTCAGCCGATGAATCCATGGTTGAACGATATAAGATACTCCGTAACGAGCTTGAAAAATATGAGGGCGCGGTTGCGGGAAAAACAGAGATAATCGGTGCATCAAAGATGGATTCCCCCAATGAGGAGAATCTCGCAGAATTTGAGGCATTTCTCAAAGCGGAACTGCCGGACACGGCCTATTTCCGTTTCTCATCAATGGCACAGGAAGGCACGAAGGAGATTACCGACTATCTCGAAAATATGATCCGCGAAATGGAGCAGGAGAGTGAAGAGACTTTCTGAGATCCTGTCGGAAACTGTAAGCAGGGAGATGCGGGATTACGCCCGTATAGCCCGTGCATGGGAAACGTCATGCGGCGAGGTCATCGCGCGCATGACCACCGTTCAGAAGCTCAAGGCGGGAGTTCTTGAAATTGCCGTCCACGACTCTAACTGGGTCACCGAGCTTAATTTCCTGAAAGGTGAATTTCTTGAACGCATCCGCGAGAAAAGTATTCAGGCGGACAGTATCAGATTTTTTTATAAGCAGAAACCGGCTCCGGAGGCTTATAACCTTGTACAGAAAAAAGAGATGTCCGCACGAGAGAAACAATATGCCGACGCTATGGCAGACAGCATTGAAAAGGAGGAATTAAGAGAAGCGTTCAGACGCGCAATGTACTCTTATTTCACAATCTATTCTCTTGACGATACACATAATTCTTGATTTTCTCCATAATTCACCTATTCTCTTAAGCAGGAGGAACGATGATAAGAAAGATTTATACTTTCCCTGACGATGTATTAAGAAAAAAAGCACAACCCGTTGAAAATATAGATATTGAGATAGCTGAACTGGTCAACGATATGACGGAAACCATGTACAGCCAGAAAGGCGTGGGTCTCGCAGCTCCGCAAGTAGGGGTAAGCCTGCGCGTTGTTGTCATAGACACGACATGCGGCGAGGAACCGGGCGCCCTGATCCAGCTTATAAACCCCCGGATTATCGCCTCAGAAGGTGAGCAGACTGGCGAAGAAGGCTGCTTGAGCATCCCCGGAGAATACGAACCGGTGCGCAGGTTCAACAGCGTTACGGTAAAGGCACTAAACCCGGCGGGTGAAGAGATAGAGTTTGATGCGGAAGGCTTCCTTGCAAGAGCCGTTCAGCATGAGCTGGACCACCTTGAAGGTGTGCTTTTCATAGACAGAATACCTCCTTATAAGAGGGATATCGTGAAAAAGCATATAAAACGCCGCATTGCCGACGGTGATTATGGTTATGCGGAGGATGTAAAAAGTTAACTTTATTTTACACGCCTTAATGTTATAATCTTGTATCTATATAGAGGTGGACTGTCATGGTTGAGGCTGTTGCTATCGCCATTGTAAAAACTCTGGCTTCTTTCCTTTTCAAGACCTACGTTTTTGCCACCAGCAATGTCAAAATTGACGGGGCGCCTTATTGGTATATGAAAAATGTAAGCTCATCCGTGTGTGTTTACGACTATAAACAGGGCGGGCTGGAATCCGTTGATGCAGTTAAAGATTCCACTGCGGCGAAGATGCGTGCCGAGCTTACCAAGATAATCGAAACAGTTATTTACTCCGAGTATTCCGACCTGAAAGACCCTAAAGAAAAACAATTCGTCTATATGTTTAAAAACGATCCGGAGATGAACATTTTCATAAACCGGAACATACAGTTTCCTAACCTTGAATACAATGAAAAACGAAGAATAGCCTTTGCGCAAGGGTGTATAGAAAAGGACGTAATCCTTGACTATCAGTCCAAGCGTGCTGACAAAATCAAATATGAACTGACCCATAAACGCGCCAACGACGCTTTCGATGAGCTGGATAAAGGCGACATCTCAATACAGTAGGTTAATATGAAATACTTTTTATTACTTATTTCGGCATTTTTCATAGTTTCATGCGGCAGCAGCAAATCTGCGACCTCGATAGAAAATCTTGACGTGCACAACATGGCATTACAGGACTATATGTGGCGTTTTGTGTTCAAAAAAGCGGATGAACAACTTAAAATAATCTTCGCTTCCGAACCTTTTCAGCCGCTTCCTTCCGACATAGCCGTTTACGAAACTGATCTGAACGAGGATGGAAAACCTGACTTTATAGCATCCATAATTCATTTCAGATACTACGAGAAAGGAACTTACCCGCTCTATGTAATGATGCAGGATGATTATAACGGGTATACCCCCATGAAACTCACTCAGAGGACAGCCAATTTCGACGTTAAAGTTCTGCCGGAAAAATCCAACGGCATGCAGAACATAATGGTTGACGGCAAAGTGCTGCTTTTCGATGGGAAAACTTATTCATCAGGACTTTAGAATGAAATATATTACCATACTGCTTATCGTTCTGGCTTCCGCCACCGCTTTTGCGCGGGTGAAGGTCAAAGACCCGATGGTGATAACAGACTCGGTCACCATCAGCTCATCTGCAAAACCCGATATCATGGAATCCGGCATGACTGTTCAGTACAAATCACAGGATTATGCGGCAGTATCGGCAGCGATGGAAAAGATAACAGGAGCCGTAAAAAAATCAAAAGATATATGCACCTTCTCAGGGTATAGAATAGCACCTGAATACCAGTACATTGACGGAAAACAGATAAACGACGGCTATATGGGTTATCTGGATTTTGACTGCAAGTTCAACTCTGCGCCTGTATACGAAGCTGTGGTGAACGACGTATTCACCATTGCAGACGCGGACAGCGCATACCTGCTTACATCAAAACAAATCCGCTGGTCGGTGTCGCGCAAAGTTCTGGACGCTCTGCGCTCGCAAATGAAAGTTGAAGCAATAAGGACGGTTCTCAGGACTGCCAGAGAATATTCAAAGGTGTCAGGGCTTCGCTGCTCTGCCAGGGACATAAATCTTGAGTATAATGACTATTCACCCGTCGTAAGGGAGTACAGCGCTGTAAGAGCCGGTAAGGCAGCCGTACAGGTGAGTGAACCGGATAAGACAGACCAGACGGTCAGCCTTTCCGTTAAATACAATTATGTATGCAGATAGGAGTGCTTAGGCTCCAGTTCCGTCCGCGAGGTTTGAAAGTACGGTCGCGCCGGGACGTATCACACAGTTCTTTCCGATGCGGACGCCTGATCCGATAACCGCTCCCGCACCGATAACCGTTTCGCTGCCGGCAGCCGCGCCGGTCTCAAGAATGGCACCTGCTCCGATACTGACTCCGAATTCAATGATACAGTCGCTTTCAAGGACAGCCCCCGCCCCGATTATGCACGCTTTTCCACATATTACTGAATGGTTTATAACGGCACCAGCCATAACAATGCACCCCTCGCTCAAGGACGCATTGTCCGATATCCACGATGCAGGATGCACCAGAGGAAGCACTTTTGCCTTTATCATTTTGAGTTCGTTGAAAAGAAGTGTCCTTATCCTGTTGTCGATGATTGCGAGGATAATTTTATCGTCTGTTACGATATCCTCCTCGCTTATCACTTTTATATGATTGAATCCCGCGCATCTCGTGTCCGAGACTGCAAGTCCGTCTATCTCTATCCCGTTTAAAACCGCTGTGTCGTACACCATTTTCGCGTACGAGCCCGCACCCATAATATATGTCGCCATAAAGCACCCTACTTGTTTTCGGGATACTATAACAAAAAAGCCCGCTTTGAAAGCGGGCTTTTTATATTTGCAAAGATTATTTTCAGTTTTCAATATTTACGATGTCGTCATAGATATACTGGATATCCTTCTTATGGCATGCGACATCGTAGGCGAGGCGCATAAAAGCTTCCCCTGCCTCCGAGCTTTTGAACTTTTCAGCCATTGACTCGTAATACTTCATACTGGCGTCTTCATGGCGGATGGCGATGAGCAGAAGTTCCTGAACGTTCAAACTGTCGGTGACAACCTCTGAATGTCCGGTCTTTCCGATGCCCAGATCTCTAAGCTTGCAGCTTGAGTCATGCCCGAGATTATCAAGACAGTCACACGTTATCGCTTCCTCTATGACGCTTTTAAACTTCTTCTTCGTTTCGATAAGCTCTTTGATTATCTCTTTGGAACTGAGTTCCGCAACGATATCCAGAAGTTTTTCATAAAAGTCCAGCGTATGCTGCTCTTTCCTTGCCGCCTCGTTCAGTGCCTCAACAACCGTAGCTTCCATCTTTTCTCCTTACACCAGCAGGTGTTTAACGAAGTTGATGAACACTGCGGGGAAGAATCCCACGAACAGCACCATTACAACCCCGATGAAGCTGGTGATGAATGCGGAACGACCGACAGTAGCGTCAACATCATACTCCGGCTCGTTGAAGTACATGTAGATTGTTACTCTCATGTAGTAGTAGCAAGCGAGAGCCGAGTTAAGTGCACCGATAACCGCCAGCCAGATCATGTCCGCTTTCATGGCAGCCATGAATATCTGAAACTTGCCTATGAATCCTGCCAGAGGCGGGATACCTGCCAGAGAGAACATGAATATCAGCATGCCGAGGGCATACAGAGGGTTCTTTTTGGCAAGACCTGAAAAGCTTTCCAGACGCTCGTCCTCGACCATGCCTTTGTTTTTCAGAATACCGAGCAGAGTAAATGCTCCGATGTTCATGAAAACATAGATAAGCGAGTAAAGGGCGATTGCTCTGTAGCCTTCGGGGTTCATGGCAACCAGACCGATCATCATGTAACCTGCGTGTGAGATAGCCGAATAAGCCAGCATTCTCTTGACGTTTGTCTGTGCAAGCGCCACAAGGTTACCGTATGTCATTGTTAAAACCGCAAGGATTGAGAACAGAGGTACCCAAAGTCCTGATGCGGGTTCAAGTGCGATGTAAACAAATCTGATAAGAGCGGCAAACGCTGCTGCCTTAGGAGCCACGGTCATAAAGCCCGCAGCGGGTGTGGGTGCGCCCTGATAAACGTCAGGAGCCCACATGTGGAAAGGCACGGCAGATATTTTGAACGCAAAACCTGTAAGCATAAGGATAAGCCCTATCTTAACTGTCATGTTGTCAGCGATCATACCGCTTTTCAGCACCTCGGCTATCTGAATATAGTTCAGAGTGCCTGTTGCGCCGTAAACGTACGTCATACCGAACAGGAGCATAGCGGAAGAGAAGGCACCGATTATGAAGTATTTAACTCCGGCTTCGGATGAACGCATCTCATTCTTGTTGAATCCTGCAAGGACGTACATTGCGATTGCCATAGTCTCAAGACCGACATAGAAGACTGTGAGGTCAAACGCAGACACCATGAACATCATACCGAGTATGCTGAAGAACATAAGTGTGTAGAATTCGCCTTTCAGTATCCCTTTGTCTTTAAGGTATTCAACAGAACCCAGCGTGGTCAGTGTGTACGCCAGAGCGAAGATCACAAAGAACACATATGAGAAGTTGTCCCACATGAGCATGTTGTTGAAACCAAGGTACTTTCCGCCAAGCTGAGGGTTGGTCAGCAGAGCGACTATAAGCAGGAAGGCTATTCCGAAATAGCCGACCATGGACTTCTTCTCTTTTGAGGTCATGACATCAAGCACAACCAGTATCAGACCGAAGATGGTCATCAGCACTTCGGGAAAAATTGACTGCAGGTTTATCATAAAGTTCTGCATTTAATGCCCCCCTACTGCATTGCCACTGCGGCAGTGTTCATATGCTCAACAAGCTTGATAACGCTTGCATGCATGTAAGACTGGAAAGTCTCAGGGTACATTCCGACCCAGAACACTATTATAAGCAGCGGGAATATGTAGATTACTTCTCTGAGGTTCATATCGGCAAGATTTTCCCATCTTTTGTTCAGGCTCTGATACAGAACTCTCTGGAACATCCAAAGCATATACACGGCAGAGAAAATCACACCGATAGCAGCAAGGATTGCCCAGTCGGAGAATGCGGCGAACGCACCCACCAGAACAAGGAATTCACCGATGAAGGCTCCCATTGAGGGAAGACCTATGGATGCCATTGTGAACACAAGGAAGATAGTAGCGTATACCGGCACGCTTGCAGCGATACCGCCGTAGTCCGCTATCTCTCTCGTATGTGTCCTTTCATATATCAGACCTATCAGAAGGAACAACGCGCCGGTAATGATACCGTGGTTGAACATCTGGAGGATACCGCCTTCGATACCTGCCTGATTAAGGGCATAGATACCAAGGGTTACAAAACCCATGTGAGAAACCGAAGAGTAAGCAACCAGTTTCTTGATGTCTTTCTGAACCATCGCAACCAGTGCGCCGTAGATGATGGCTATCACGGACAGTGCCGCAACGAAAGGCATCAGCTTGATGGCTGCATATGGTGTCATGGGAAGACAGAAACGGAGCATACCGTATGTACCCATTTTCAGCAGTACGCCCGCCAGAATGACCGAACCCGCTGTGGGCGCCTCAACGTGCGCATCGGGAAGCCATGTGTGGAGAGGGAACATAGGAACCTTGATGGCAAATCCGAGGAAAAATACCGCGAACACAACCATCTGGAATCCCTGAGTGTACATACCGTACTGTTCAGTTATCTTGAGCACGTCAAATGTGTAGTTGCCTGTAATCTGACCGTGTGTGTAGTACAGCGCGATGATTGCAAGCATCATCAGAACCGAACCTGCGAGGGTGTATATGAAGAACTTCACCGCAGCGTAAACCCTGCGTTTTCCTCCCCATACGCCGATGATCAGATACATGGGTATCAGCATAGCTTCCCAGAAGATGTAGAACAGGAAGAAGTCGAGCGCAAGGAATGTACCTATCATACCTGTTTCAAGAACAAGCATTGCGATGTAGAACTCTTTCTGTCTCTTCTGGATGTATGTGAATGAACCCAGAATGGCTATCATTGTAAGCAGAGTTGTCAGGAAAACCATGAGGATTGAGATACCGTCAACGCCCAGAAAATACTGAACGCCGATGGATTTTATCCACCATGCTTTTTCAACGAACTGCATGCCCCCTTCGCTCTTGTCGAAGTTTGCCATAAGCGGAATTGAGATGATAAACTCGATAACGCTGGCTATGAAAGCTGCCCACATGGAGCTTTTGCCCTTCCTGAAAAAAATCAGGATGAACAGTGCAGCCGCAAGCGGGAAGAAAATCAGTAAGCTTAGTATATGTTGCATGATATTTCCGTCCCCCTTACACAGTGTAGAACAGTGCAACCAGTGCTATCACACCGACAACCATTGTGAAGATGTAAGTCTGGATACGCCCTGTCTGCACATATCTTATTACTCCGCCGAGCCACATCGGAACACGTCCGAATGAGTTTACGATGAAGTCTATGACGTTTACGTCTATCGCTCTCCACAGAACAACGTTGGAAAGCATTACTATGGGATGAACGAACAGGAAGTCGTAAAGCTCGTCAAAGTACCACTTGTTAAGCAGGAACTTGTGAACGGGCTTGAAAGTCTTCACTGTTTTCTCCGGAAGTACCGGATAGAACTTCACATAGAACAGGTATGCAACCGTGATACCGGCAACCGCAACCACGACTGAAAGTATCATAAGCGCCTGAGCAACGGCGTGGCTCATGTGGTGCTCGTGAGCATGCGCAGGAGTCAGAACCGGACCGAGGAACTTGTGGATGTAACCTGCTTCCAGAGGATAACCGAAAACCATACCCACAAGCACTGAAAGGATGGCAAGAAACACAAGGGGACCTGCCATTGTCCAAGGAGACTCGTGTGCGTGGTCGTGAAGGTGATGGTCTCTGGGTTCGCCTTCAAACACAAGGAAGTAGCTTCTGAACATATAGAATGCAGTCATAGCCGCAACTACTGTACCGACTCCCCATGCAAGCGTGTGACCGCCGGCAAATGTGAAAGCGAGGATCTCATCTTTTGACCAGAAGCCTGCCAGCGGGGGGATACCTGCGATTGCGATACAACCGATCAGGTATGTCCATCGTGTGACGGGCATTTTCTTTTTAAGACCGCCCATTACCCTTACGTCCAGATTGTTATGCATTGCGTGCATTACGGAACCGGAGCAAAGGAAGAGCAGACCTTTGAACATTGCGTGTGTGAAAAGGTGGAATATCGCTGAAACATATGCGCCCACACCGGTTGCCATAATCATGTAACCGAGCTGTGACACAGTTGAGTAAGCGAGTATTCTTTTAAGGTCATACTGTGTAAGACCGATAGATGCGCCGAGGAACGCTGTCATTGCACCGGTAAATATGATGAAGCTGCTTGTCATGTGCGCTTCTGCAAAGAGTGCGTTACAGCGTGCAACCATGTAAACCCCAGCGGTAACCATTGTTGCCGCGTGGATCAGTGCTGAAACAGGGGTGGGACCTTCCATCGCATCGGGCAGCCATGTGTGCAGCGGGAACTGGGCAGATTTACCCATAGCGCCGCAGAACAGTCCGAAGGTCATAAGGTCGATAAGTGAGAACTCCATACCGAACACGGTATAGGTCACTTCTTTAATATGGTGAATAGCCTCTGCGTTGAAAGCATCGGAGTAGTTAAGGCTTCTGAAAGTGAAGATCACAAGCAGAAGACCGATGTAGAAACCGAAGTCACCGATTCTGTTCATTACGAAGGCTTTCTTACAAGCGTCGGCAGCGCTCTTTTTGAAGAACCAGAAACCGATCAGCAGGTATGATGACAGACCCACAAGTTCCCAGCCCACAAAGAGCATCATGAAGTTGTTTCCAAGCACAAGCACAAGCATTGAAAGGGTGAATACTGAAAGATATGTGAAAAATCTCCAGTAACCTTTGTCCCCGTGCATGTATCCCATTGAGTAGATGTGAACCATCAGGGATATAGTTGTAACAACTATAAGCATTATGGACGACAGCGGGTCAACAAGTATTCCGAAGGGAACTTCGAGCTTGCCCGCAATTATCCAGGTGTAGAGTGTTCCGTCTACGGTAAAACCTTGTGTGGATACAAGGTAGAACAGTATAAGAGCGCAGACGAAGGAGACACCAACACCTGTTATGGCTACCGCCGGTGCCGCAGTCTTGATATAACGTCTTCCGAAAAGCCCGTTAATCAGAAAGGCAACCAGGGGTCCAAGTAGTGTTAATACTGCAAAGATCATAACCTACCTCTATCCTCTCATAGTATTGATTTCATCAGCGTTGATGGTCTGCTTGTTTCTGAACAGTGAAATGAACAGAGCCAGACCAACAGCGGCTTCCGCAGCGGCAACAGCCATGACGAAGACGATAAAAATCTGTCCTGTCATCTGCTGAAGATAGCTTGAAAAGGCTGCGAGGTTGATGTTAACCGCGTTAAGCATAAGCTCCAGCGACATAAACATAACGATGAGGTTTCTGCGGATCAGAACACCTGCAACGCCGATGCTGAAGATTATTGCGCTAAGGACAAGATAATGTGCCAAAGTCAGCATCCTTAACCCCCTTAATCCTTTTTCGCTATTACTATCGCGCCGATCATAGCAACCAGCAGAAGCACGGATGCCACCTCGAAAGGTACGATATATTGTGTGAACATTACCGCTCCGAAGGCTTTCACGTTTGAGAGACCTTCAGGAAGGTTCATTCCTGTCATCTGAGCCGATTTGATAACGCCTGTTCCCATGAGAGTCATGACTATCTGAAGGAAAAGCACCAGCGCAACAACAGCGCCGAGTATAACCTTCGCAGGCAGCTTGATGAACCCTGTCGATTTAGGGTTAAGCAGCATCACGACAAACATATAAAGAACCAGAATCGCTCCCGCGTATACCATAACCTGAATGGCGGCGATGTATTCAGCATCAAGCTGGATAAATATGCCAGCCACGGCAAAGAAGGTCAGAAGCATCCAAAGTGCGGAGTGGACAGGGTTCTCTCTGGTCACCATGAAAAGTGAGGCGACCACGGCAGTGATGCCCAGCACCCAAAATCCTACATTCATGAAGATTTCGTTCATTGCTGCACTCCTTCCACAAGTTTCTTTTGAAGATGCTTGTTTTTCCAGTTGCCTTCCAAGTTATCTTTGTAGTTCATGGAGAGAGTTTTCATGTTGATAACATAGCCGCTTCTGTCGGAAGCAACTGTGTTCCACTCCCAGCCCATGTGGATGGCGTCAACAGGGCAGACCTCTTCGCAGTATCCGCAGTAGATACATCTGGAAAGATCAAGCTCATACTTTCTTATAAGCCTTTCGCCGTTGGGACCGCAGTCTGTTTCGATGTGTATGCACTCGGAAGGGCATACCTTCTGGCACAGGTAGCAGCCAACGCATTTTGTGCGTCCGTCGGCGTGGGTCTTAATGTACTGTATGCCTCTGAAACGATCCTGAATGGGGGTCGCTTCAAAAGGATATCTGTATGTCACGGGTTTTTTGAACATATGGCTCAGAGTGATTCCGAGACCCTGCAAAATCTCCGTGAAAAAGATTGTTTCAAATACGTTCTTCATTATCCACCCCTAGTTCCTGATCGCATAGACAACGATGCTGGTTATCAGCAGATTGGCGAGTGCGATCGGGATGAGTACTTTCCAGCCGAGATTCATGAGCTGGTCAAATCTTAATCTGGGCAGAGTTGCTCTGAGCCACAGGAAGAAGAACATGAATGCCAGCATCTTGATCAGGAACCATACCAGCGGGGGAAGAAACGGACCGGTGTAGCCTCCGAGGAACAGAATTGCACACATGCAGGATACAACGTACATGTTTGCATATTCGCCAAGGAAGAACATTGCGAATCTCATACCTGAGTATTCAACGTGGAAACCGGCAACCAGTTCTGTTTCCGCCTCCGGAAGGTCAAAGGGCGCTCTGTTGGTTTCAGCCACCGCAGAAATAGAGTAGATGACAAAAGCCACGAACTGCGGAATGAAAAACCAAAGTCCTCTTTGCGCCTCTGTGATCTCTTTCAGGTTCAACGAACCTGCCAGAAGAACAGGACCGAGTATTGACAGACCCATCGCTGTTTCATAGCTGATTATCTGCGCGGATGAACGCAGAGAACCGAGGGTTGCATACTTGGAGTTGGATGCCCAGCCGGACATAATGATACCGTATACGCCGACTGATGACAGTGCCAGAACATAAAGCACTCCCACGTTAATGTCTGCTACGACAATGTTGGGCGCAAAAGGTATAACCGCAAAGGCTGCGATACCGGGAACCATGCCGAGAAAAGGAGCAACATAAAAGACTGGTTTGTCAACCATATCCGGAGTCATATCCTCTTTCGCCATAAGTTTCAGACCGTCAGCCAGGGGTTGCAGAAGTCCCATGGGACCTGTGTGCACGGGACCAAGCCTCACCTGCATGTGACCGATAACCTTACGTTCGGCATAGGTCATGTAGGCAACGCCGGTAAGCACGCATACAACGATAATCAGTATCTTGATTAGTGTAAAAACAATCGCGAGTACCATTCCCTACCTCTTATCTATAACTTTCATTACTTTACAATATCAGCCCTGAGGCTCTTTCCGTTACAGAAGATGCCGGCTGTTGCAACAAAGTCCTCCGGCAGAGCTATGCAGCCTTTGGATACTTTCTTTTCTATTTCAACAGGAAACTCACCTTCAAAGCCTTCGCCTTTGATCTTGACCCTGTCTTTGGCGAAGATGCCGAGTTCTTTCGCGTCTTCGACGCTGAGTTCAAGCATCGGCTCGCCGTATACCTTGGCAAGATCGGGTGACCATCTTGTGAAAGAGCCTGAGTGGAGTCTGAGGCTGGCGGGATAAAGGAAAAATCTGCCTTTACCTTTCGCCCTGCCGTCTGTTGCAGCGACTTCACCCGCAAAGACATAAGGGTAGGAAACCACGCCGCCGTCCCAGTTTATGCCTGAGTAAAGCGGAACTTCCTTCTCTATCATGCCTCTTACGGCACTCACATCGGCGGGAAGCTGTGTTCCCAGTCCTTTCGCTATTGCGGAAACGACACAGGCATCAGTGTTAACGCCTTTATCAACCGCTTTTTCTATGGACTGGACGCGTCCCTCAAGGTTAGTGAATGAACCGCTCTTCTCTGCGAAGGTGCTTACGGGAATGTAAACATTCGCCATAGCCGCCGTTTCGCTCATAAAAGGGTCTGTCACCAGCAGAAGCTCAAGCCCTGCCGCCTTGGAAGCCGATTTTGTCCAAACGGATCTCGCAGACAGGTTTTCACCCAGAACCACTACAGCCTTGAATTTGCCTGACTCAAGTCCCTGTGCAAATTCTGTGGGGCATTTGGCTCCGAATCCCATGTCAACGATACCCACTGAGTTGTTTTTAGCTTTCGCGGGAACAACTTTAACTTTCGCACAGGCTTTTTTGATATCCTGAGCGAGTTTAACGTCCGCTTTGTTATAGGGATCAAATATAACCACGGGTCTTTCGGCGTTTGTAAGTTTTGCCGCCCAGTCGGAATATTCGTTGGAAGCGCCCGCAACCGCAGCCGCGTAGCTTTCCATTGCTGCTCTCACCTCATCGGGTGTGCCTGTGACGAATTTCTTCGACACTCTTCTGAGAGCCGTATATCCGGGGTAGAACACTGCAAGGGGAGCTGTGCCTGTTCTTGCGGCGTGTCTCACTGCCAGACCGAGTATGGGGTTTGATTCTGTTACATCAATGTTAAGAACTGTGACACAGTCGCTGTTCTCAACTTCTTCCAGTGTCGCTTCGGGGTTGACTTCGTTTGTCTCGGTTGAGAACAGGTTTGAAGTTCCCAGAACGTCTTTCGCAAGTTTGCCTGCAAGGAAAGCCTCTTCGTTGGTCAGTCTGGGGGAGACAACAACAGCTATGGCGTCCGCGCCGGCTGTTTCTTTGACCTTTTTGAGTTTTTCCACTGCAACATCAACCGCTTCGTTGAATGATACCTTTTTGGATTCTCCGCCCGCTTTAACAACTGCCTCAGACTGACGTTTGATGCTGTTGATAAACTCGAAACCGAAGCGTCCTTTTGCGCACATGTATCCGTGGTTGATGCCCTCTTCGGGGCTTTCTTTCATACGGAATACCTCGTTGCCTTCATAATCTATGTCCACGGTACATCCGCAGGAGCAGAGTCCGCATACGGATTTGACACGGTCGAGGTTCCAAGGTCTGTTCTTGAACAGATAAATCCTGTTGTTCAGTGAACCCACGGGACATACGCTGATGCATTGTCCGCAGTATTCGCAGTTCCAGGGCTGTTCAAAAGAAGTTCCTATTATTGTATCAGTGCCTCTGTTAAGGAAGCTTATCGCCTGAATGTTCACCACTTCGTCGCAGACACGAACGCAGCGTCCGCAGAGAACGCATCTGTCGATATCCCTTTCGATGAAAGGGTTTGTATGGTCAACGGGGGTGTCGTTGGGTTTCGCATCAAAACGAACTTTTGTGACGCCCACTTCATATGTAAGGTCCTGCAGAGTACACTCGCCGCCCTTATCGCAAACGGGGCAGTCCAGAGGGTGATTTATAAGAAGCAGCTCGATGGCTGTCTTGCGCACTCTGGAGAGCTTTTCCGAACGGGTGACGATCTCCATCTTGTCAGTTACGGGTGTTGTACAGGCTGCCTGGAGTTTGGGGTTTCCCACCTGCTCCACAAGACAAACCCTGCATGCACCGAAAGGATTAAGACGGGAGTCATGGCAAAGTGTCGGGATGGAGACACCCGCCTCCTTAGCGGCGTCGAGGATTAGCGTGTTTGGAGCTACCTGTACCTCTTTTCCGTCAATTTTTACAGTAACCATACTGAGTCTCTCCTCTGCCTTAATCTATTGCATTGAAAGGACAGTTAACGATACATTCGCGACATTTCACACATTTGGATTTGTCTATATATGCAACCGTTCCTTTTTCCCATGTGATAGCATCAACGGGACATGCTTTTTTGCAGATACCGCATTTTTTGCATCTGTCGTCAACAACCACGAACTCAATGAGTTCCGCACACTCCCTTGCGGGGCATTTTTTATCTCTGATGTGCGCCTCGTACTCATGTCTGAAATATTTCACAGTCGTAAGTACGGGGTTTGGTGCTGTCTGACCCAGACCGCAGAGTGACGCAGTCTTGATGTCGTTACCTACTTCCAGAAGAAGATCGATGTCCTCTTCCCTTCCCTGACCTGTGATGATCCTTGTAAGGATATCAAGCATGGTCTTTGTTCCGATACGGCAG
Source organism: Deferribacterales bacterium (assembly GCA_050251945.1). Classification (GTDB taxonomy): domain Bacteria; phylum Chrysiogenota; class Deferribacteres; order Deferribacterales; family Geovibrionaceae; genus Seleniivibrio. The sequence goes on from JBFWLW010000006.1 coordinate 19,979, forward strand.
GGGATACATTTGCCGCATGATTCTCTCTGGGTGAATGTAAGGAAGAAATGAGCCACGTTAACCATGCAGTTCGTTTCGTCCATAACAACAACACCGCCGGAACCCATCATCGCACCTGCTGCGATGAGCGAATCGTAGTCTATGGGTGTTTCAAGGTGGTCAGGTGTAAGACAGCCGCCTGAGGGACCGCCAAGCTGAACAGCCTTGAATTTTCTCTTTTTCGGGATACCGCCGCCGACATCAAAAATGAGTTCGCGCACGGTGATACCCATAGGAACCTCAACAAGTCCGGTTGACTTGACCTTGCCTGAAAGGGCGAAGATCTTCGTACCTTTTGACTTTTCAGTACCTATGTTTGCATACCACTCGGATCCGTTAAGCAGGATGCCGGGAAGGTTTGCGAATGTTTCAACGTTGTTAACGTTTGAAGGTTTCTGCCAGAGACCCTTAACAGCGGGGAACGGAGGTCTGGGACGGGGCATGCCTCTTTCGCCTTCAATAGAGGCGATGAGAGCTGTTTCCTCGCCGCAGACGAAAGCGCCTGCACCCTCTTTCAGCTTCAGTTTGAAGTGGAAGTCGGTACCGAACACCTTGTCGCCGAGTATTCCTGCTGCTTCAGCATCTTTAATGGCTTTGATAACCCTGACGATGGCAAGGGGATATTCCGCACGGCAATAGATGTAACCTTCGTCACATCCGATTGCGTAACCTGCGATAAGCATACCCTCGATAACCGCGTGGGGATTACCTTCGATGATGGAACGATCCATGAACGCACCGGGGTCACCTTCATCCGCGTTGCAGATAAGGTATTTATGGTCGCCGGGGCTGTTTCGGCAGAACGTCCATTTAAGACCTGTGGGGAAACCGCCGCCCCCCCTGCCTCTGAGGCCTGACTTCTTGACTTCGTCAATAACCTGCTCAGGGGTCATGGTGAGCGCTTTTTTAATCGCTTCGTATCCGCCGAGTTTGATGTAGTCCTCAAGGCTTTCGGGGTCTACACGTCCGCAGTCGGCAAGAACGTAGCGTTTCTGTTTGTCATAGAATTGAAAATAGTCGGCCTTCGCCGCCCACTTCTCAACAACTTTACCGCCGACAATGTGTTCCTCAACTATTGTGGGAACCATTTCAGCAGAAACGTGTTCGTAAGTGATCGGGTCTTTGCCTGGGATATAAACGTCTATAAGTACGTCACGGGCGCAGAGTCCTCTGCATCCTGTCTGTTTCGTGGCACAGTTGCGTTCTTTGGATTCCGCGTTCTTGAGACCTCTTTTGGCAAACTCCTGTTCCAGAGCCTCCATAACCTCATGTCCGCCGGAAGCAACACCAGCCGTACCCATACAGACGTGTACTTCAACGTGATCTGTTGTATAACTCATATCCTACCCCTGAAGTGCTGCATAATCCCTGAAGATCTTACGAGCCTCTTCAGGTTTCAGGTTGCCGTATGTTTTATTGTTGATCATGATAACGGGAGCCATTCCGCATGCACCGATGCATGAAACTTCCTCAAGTGTAAACTTGAGGTCTGCGCTTGTCTCACCGTTTCTTATCCCGAATTCCTCACACACAACTTCGGAGATACGACCCGAACCCTGCACGTGGCAGGCTGTTCCTCTGCATACCCTGATGACATATTTGCCTCTGGGTTTAGTGTAAAACTGTGCATAGAAGGTAATAACGCCATAAATCTGGTGTGCTGACATATTCAGGTTGTCGGCAATCCTTTCAACAATTTCGCTAAAGAGAAATCCGTATGCTTCCTGAACCTGCTGGAGAACCGGAATGGTCGCGCCTTTCCAGTCTTTATACTTTTCGCAGATCTCGTCGCATGCGGTAAAGTCTATCTCTTTGCCTGCTGATTCTGTCTCTTTTACTTCTGTCGCCATTATGTCACCCCTTACCTGTCGATTTCGCCGAGTACCACGTCGTTGGTACCGACTATCGCAACAAGGTCGGCCAGCATGTGTCCTTTGGCCATCTTGTTCAGTACGCCGAGGTTAACATAGGAGGGGGCTCTTATCTTCATCCTGTAAGGTCTTTCTTCTCCTTCGGAAACAAGATAGAAACCGAGTTCGCCTTTGGGCGCCTCGATACCCTGATATGTTTCGCCTTTGGGAGCTTTGAAACCTTTGGAAACGATGTAGAATCTTCTGATAAGTGCTTCCATGCGCTCGTAAACGTCTTCGTGCGAGGGCAGAGCAACTCTGGGGTCGTCGGTCATGACTTCGCCTGTTGCGGGTATCTGCTCAAGAGCCTGCTGAAGAATCTTGTTTGATTCACGAAGCTCTTTCATTCTGACTTTATAACGTGCGTATGTATCGCCTTCCTGCTGTACGGGAATTTCCCATTTGAACCTGTCGTAGATGCCGTAGGGTTCGTCACGGCGAAGATCGAAATCAACACCTGAGCCTCTCATAAGGGGACCTGACGTACCGTAAGCCTGAGTATCGTCAGCGGAAAGATGTCCGATGCCGATGGTTCTCATTTTCCAGATTCTGTTGTTTGTCAGCAGGTTTTCGTATGTGTCAACGTTAGCGTCGAATCTTTCAACGAAGGATTTAAGCCTTACAAAGAAATCTTCGGGCATGTCTGCGCGGATGCCGCCGATACGGATCCATGAGCTGGTCATACGCTGACCTGTGCCCACTTCAAACATATCAAGGATCTCCTCACGCTCACGGAAAGCGTAAAGGAATACGGTCATCGCGCCTATATCAAGGGCGTGTGTTGCAACCCACACAAGGTGAGATGCAATTCTTGACATCTCTGCGAGCATAACTCGGAGGTATTCGGCTCTCTCGGGAATATTAACGTCAAAGAACTTCTCTACTGCAAGGCAGTAGGCAAGGTTATTAGAAAGAGGTGAAAGGTAGTCAAGTCTGTCTGTGAGCGGAATAACCTGGTGGTATGTTCTGTTCTCGGCAAGTTTTTCAGTGCCTCTGTGGAGAAAGCCCACATCGGGTTCCACATTGACAATGGTCTCGCCGTCGATGTCTACCACAAGTCTCAGAACCCCGTGTGTCGAGGGGTGCTGGGGTCCCATGTTGACGGTAATTACTTCTGAAATGTTATTGTTAATCATATCAGTTCCTACCTTGAAAACTTAAGACCGAGACCTTGCTCATCAGCATTGTTGAACCATGATCTCTCTTTAAGCGGGAAGTCTTTTCTGAGGGGGTGACCTTCAAAGAATTCGGGAAGCAGGACTCTTTTCAGGTTGGGGTGACCTTCAAAGACTATGCCCATAAGGTCATACTGCTCCCTTTCCATCAGGTTTGCACCCGGCCAGATATCTGTGATAGTGGGGAACTTATTGTCCTCACCTGAAAGTTTGACAAAAACGCGCAGCTTGTTCTCAACAGAGAACAGGTTGATGGTGATCTCAAACTTTTCACGTTTCTTGGGCCAGTGTACGGCAACAACGTCCACTATGTACTTGAAGGATGCTTCGTCTCTTAAAGCAGTTAAAACCGCTTTATAGGCGGCGGCGTCCTTCACTCTTATGAAGTTGCACTTGAACTCCGTATAGCTGTTGAGCTTTTCGGGGAAAAGTGCTTCCAGTTTGGCTGCAAGCTGTTCAAATGTCATCCTTTCCTCCTACTTTCTCACGACTTTTTCAGTCATGATTTTCTTTTGCAGAGCAGTAATGGCATCGAAAAATGCTTCGGGTCTGGGAGGGCAGCCGGGAACATAGAAATCAACCGGAATAACCTCGTCAACACCTTGCACTGTAGAATAGGTGTTATAGATTCCGCCGCTTGTTGCGCAGCTTCCGATAGCTATGACCCATTTGGGCTCAGGCATCTGCAGATAGACCTTTCTGACGACAGGCGCCATTTTTCTGGTAACTGTTCCGGCAACCAGCATCAGGTCTGACTGACGCGGGGTCGCGCGGAAAATGATACCCATTCTGTCAAGGTCGAATTTGGCAGCGCCGCAGGCCATCATTTCGATCGCGCAGCAGGCGAGACCGAACGTAACAGGCCAGATAGAGCCTTTTCTGCAGTAGTTGATAACATTATCAACCGTTGTTGTGAGAACGTTGTCAGGTAATTTTCTGTCAATTAAGCCCATTCTAACGCTCCTTTCTGCCATGCGTAAAAGTAACCGAAAACAAGGATTACGATGAACAGAATCATCTCGATGAGACCGAAAAGCCCGATCATGTCGAAGCTGACGGCCCAGGGGTACAGAAACACTGTCTCCACATCAAAAATAACAAACAGCATAGCGATTATGTAGAACCTGAGGTTCAGACGCTTTCTGTTTTCATCCAGCGAGGGCATTCCGCACTCATATACGCTGAATTTGACCTTTTCATATTTCGCGGGACGGACAATGGCTCCTACGAACATAATTATTATGCCGAGAGCTCCGGCCACGATAAGGAAAAGCACTATAGGCAAATATCCACTCATACCTCACCTCTGTATTTTGTATACAGTATGCAGTATCTATCATGAAGCAGTAAAGGTGTCAACAAGAAACATCGTTTTAGGACTAAAAGAATCCCCGTATTGGAAGGGGGTTTACGCGTCTGTGCCATTGGAGCGGGAGTTCAGAATAATACTATAATTTAAGTCTTTTTACAAGCTCTTCAATATCAGCGGGAAGAGGCGATTGAAAAGACTTCTGGGTGTTATCGAAAGGATCTATAAAGGACAGATGCCATGAATGCAAAGCCTGTCTTTCGATGGGCATCGCAGTGGAAATCTTGTTTCCGTACACGCTATCACCCGCCAGCGGGAAGCCCAGATGGGACATGTGTACCCGTATCTGATGGGTTCTTCCGGTGTATATTTTTACCTCTGCAAGAAACGCCCCCTTTAACAATTTTAGAACAGTGATTTCACTTTTAGCGTGTTTGCCGTTTTCGTCCACAGCCATCTTTTTACGGTCTTTTTTGCTCCTTGCGATGGGAAATTCGGCTGAAAATTTCTCTGTTTTCGGATTGCCCGCGCAAACGGCAAGGTATTTTTTATCCACTGTTCTATCCGCAAACATCTTTGACAGTTTCTCCCGCGCATTTCTGTTTTTCGCAACAAGAAGCAGTCCGGAGGTGTCCTTGTCCAGACGGTGTACTATACCCGGTCTGACATCATTATCATCCTGTATATCAAACAGATAGAGCAATCCATTGACTAAAGTGTCCGCGTCTGTGCCGTGTGCGGGATGCACTGTCACCCCTGCTGGTTTGTCTATGACGGCATAGTTGTCACACTCGTACACGACCTTCATATCCATCTCAACGGGCGTAAGGTCGGGCATCTTCTCCGGCGGTATAACGACTATTATATTATCGCCTGCCTTCACCTTATATTTCTTTTCACGGACGATGCCGTTGACGGTTACGTTCCCCTGCTCAATGAGCTTTTCTGCATGAGAACGGGAAATTTCCGAATTTGCTGAGATGTATGTGTCCAATCTGACAGAGTTTTCCGCTGCCGTGAGTGTTATTGTTTTGTTGTTGTCCATGTTCCATTAAATGAGACTGCTTCGGGCAAACGCCTTCGCAGAGACGGCGGAGGTCTTCGCGAGGAGCGCAGGCGACGCGGCGATCTGCTTTCCTTTATTCAAACTATTTCTTGACTTATATTACCTGAACGGCTATAAGTTTCAACCACCTTTGTTGCGCATAGTATAAGTGCGTGACTATTTAATCCACGAAGGAGGACACATGAACACTTACGAAACCGTATTCATCGTCCGCCCCGATCTCCAACAGGATGAGATCGAAAAAGAGCTTGAGTTCTTCAAAGGGAACATCGAGCAAAACGGCGGAAAGATCATCAAAGTTGAGCCTTGGGGCAGAGTAACAATGGCATACGCCATCGAAAACTACGCAGAGGGCTACTACTTCCTTATCCAGTTTGAAGCAGACATCAACTACCCCGACGAACTTACAAAACGTTTCCGTTACAACGAGAACGTACTCAGATTTGTCATCGTTGCCATTGATGAGAAAAAATTCAAACTCAACCCCAAAAAAGACACAGGCGCTAAGCGCTATGTTAAAAAACCCGGCGCAAGAAAACCCCGCGAAGGTGAAGAGGGTGAGGAATCCGCTCCCGCTGAAACAGAAGAGAGCGAAGAAGCAACAACAACTACAACTACTACTACAACTACAGAAGACTCAGCGGCTGAATAAGCCCGCAGGAGAATACTATGGGTTTCCTTAATAAAGTCATGCTGCTCGGCAATGTTACACGCAACCCCGAAGTTCGGTTCATCCCGGGGCGTGACCTGCCTGTCGCAAAATTCGGACTGGCAGTCACAAGGAAAACAAAAGACAGAGAAGAGACCTGTTTCATCGACATAGTGACTTTCGGTAAAACTGCCGAAATGTGCGGAGAATACGTTACAAAAGGTATGCCGCTGCTTATCGAAGGCAGACTCAACTACAGCACATGGGAAACCGACGGACAAAAGCGTTCAAAGCATGAGGTGGTTGCCGAGAATATCCAGTTTGTCTCCAGAAGAGACAAAGGGGAGCATTCCGGTTCAAGTGCATTTGAAGAGCCGGTATCCGGTTCCATGGACGAAGACGATATTCCATTTTAAGGAGGAAAAGAAATGGCTGTTGTAAGACGCAAATTTCAGCGCAGAAAAGTATGCAAATTCTGCACAGAAGCTATAGATATTGACTACAAAGATGTTAAACTGCTTCGTCAGTATGTTACGGAAAGAGGCAAAATAATGCCCCGCAGACTTACCGGCACATGTGCAAAACACCAGAGATCACTCTCAACTGCTGTGAAGACTGCAAGAGTTATCGCTCTGCTGCCTTTCAGCCTCAACAGATAATAAGGAAAGGGGAGGCAAAAAACCTCCCCGCTTTTTCATGACAAAAACCATTTTATACCCACTGGCGTCTGTCCTTTTTTATGCACTTCTCGCTTACTATCCCCAGTATGCGATAATCGGCGCAGTTTTCAGCCCTCTTCTTCTGCTTGTTTATCTGGGTTCTGAAAAACGAAACAAATATTCAGACCTGATGCTCGGCGCCGCAATAGCCCTTACAGCGGGTATAAGCATCATAACCACAGGTCTTTATGTCATTTCCGTGGCTTTCACAGCAGTCTTTATCTTTAAATTCCTGCAGAAGGGACACAGAGACATATGGTTTCCGGTAACTGTCGCTCCGCTTTTGGTCTTCATCGTTATGGCGGCGGTCATATACGGAATCCCCGATTACCGCAACACACTAATTAACGTTGCGGAACAGGGTATAAAGAGCTTCATCGAAACGGTGAAGGCTTCAAAAAACCCGATGTCCAACGACCCGTATTTCCTGAATATCGAAAAACAGAGCAGACTCGCTGCGCAGTCGGTGGTGCTTATCTTCCCGGCAGTCAACTACATATTGACGGCATTCTGCACCCACATAGCTTTCAACCTTTATACCAAGCTCAAACGCATCAAAATTAATAAATTCAGGCTGCCGGATAATCTTGTCTGGGCGCTTATTCTTGGCTTCGCGCTGGTATTTGTCAAACAGACCATGGCAAAACACGCCGGACTGAATATTATACTAATAATGATGACACTTTATGCATTTCAGGGATTCGATATAATTTCCTACTGGATGGCAAAATTTAAATTCATTCCCGTCATCAAAGCAATACTTTTTATCTTTATCTTTTCAGAACCCCCGTTTATAATCTTCATAGCCCTGCTGGGACTGTTCAGTGTGTGGTTCAACCTGTACGGCAGGCAGGAGAATGATCGGGAGCAGACGCCATCAGACTGACAAAGCTGAATGCCACCAAAGTATCTATTGGTACTGCGGTTTTCCTTTCTGTTTTCAAGGCGGCGGTGGGGATATGGTCCGGTTCGCTGGCAGTTCTTTCATCCGCTTTTGACTCTCTACTGGATGTGATATCCTCCACAGTGAACTACTATGCTCTCAAGGTATCCATGACTCCGCCTGACGAAAACCACCAGTACGGTCATGCAAAATTTGAACCGCTGGCGGCTCAGATACAGTCATTTCTGATATTGTTCTCAGGTATTTATATACTGTACAAAGCATACGGAAATTTCCATTCCGAAATGCAGATCAAAGCTGTCGGCGTTAACATCGCGGTCATGGCAATAAGCATGGCTATAACCGCAGCATTGGTGTATTTTCTTAAATATGCCGCGAACAAATTACGATCCACAGTGCTTTATGCAGACAGCCTCCACTACCGCACGGATCTTCTCAGCGGTGCAGGAATTCTTACAGCGCTGATCATAATAAAATTTACCGGTCTGCACATAATAGACTCTATTGTCAGTGCCGTAATTGCAGTGTATATTATCGTTTCCGCTCTCCGTCTGAACTTTCAGGTGACAAGAGAGCTCTTAGATGAGACCCTTCCGGAAGAGGATATGAAGATTCTTCAGGAAATACTGGACAGGCACAGGATTGAGATCGTCAACGTACATAAGCTGCGCACCAGAAGCGCCGGAAACCAGAAGTTCATAGACATGCATCTCGTGCTTTACCACGGATTAAGCCTTCAGGACGGCAACGACATCCGCAACGACATTGAAAAACGCATTAAGAAAGGCATAAAAGGTGCCGACGTTAATATATACATAGAACCCTGCGACCCCGACCACTGCGACACATGCTGTGTTTGCGGCGAACAGGAACAGGATAACAATACGAATTCAGGGAGTAACTAAATGAGCTTATTCATGGAAAATTTGATTTCCGACAGACTCGGCGGTAAGATGTTCGGCAAAGACACCACCATCTACAAGTTTGAAAAGATCAAACGCGCTAAAAGAGCTGCCGTGAAGGACAACCCGGGCGTCGAACTCATCGACATGGGCGTCGGCGAACCTGACGCTATGGCACACGATGAGGTCGTCAAAGTTCTTCAGCTTGAATCTACAAAAAAGGAGAACAGATTCTATTCCGACAACGGTATAGATGAGTTCAAAAACGCAGCAGCGAACTATATGAAAAAGCGGTTCGGCGTGGAGCTTGACCACAACACTCAGGTCAACCACTGCATCGGTTCAAAACCCGCTCTGGCGCTTCTCCCCATCGCTCTTATAAATCCCGGCGACGTAGCCCTCATGACAGTCCCCGGCTACCCTGTTTCCGGCACCACAACTAAATACCTCGGCGGCGAAGTTTACAACCTGCCGCTGCTTCATGAAAACAACTTCCTCCCCGTGCTTGAAAATATACCCGCGGACATCCTTAAAAGAGCAAAATTCCTGTACATGAACTACCCCAACAACCCCACAGGTGCTGTTGCCACTAAGGAATTCTATACAAAAGTAGTTAAATTTGCAAAAGAGAACGATCTTGCCGTAATCTCCGATGCAGCATACATTGAACTGTCATACGGCGAGGAACCTCTTTCCTTCCTCAGCATCGAAGGTGCGATGGAGGTCGGCATAGAAATTCACTCGCTCTCCAAATCATACAACATGACAGGCTGGCGTCTGGGCTTCGTTTGCGGTAACGAACACCTCGTTAAAGCGTTTGCGACAGTTAAAGACAATAACGATTCCGGTCAGTTCATCCCGATTCAGAAAGCAGGATGCTACTGCCTTGAAAATCCGAAACTCATTGAACATACAAAGGCTAAATACGCAAGAAGACTGAACATGCTGGCAAAAGTTCTGCGTACGCACGGTTTTACCGTGAACGAACCCAAGGGAACTTTCTACCTTTATTTCGGTATCCCCAAATCCACCGTATCCGGACGCAAGTTTGAAAGCGCCGAGCAGTTCTGTGACTTCCTTATCAGAGAGAAGCTGATCTCATCTGTCCCGTGGGACGATGCAGGCAACTTCCTGCGCTTCTCCGTCACCTTCGACGCTCCCACGGTGGAAGCGGAAGAACGGATAGCTAAGGTCATCGACGAACGACTGGCAACAGAAAAATACATATTCTGATCAAAGCCCCGCTAAAAATGAACTGTATCCTAAAATTTAGACAATATAAAAAGCCCCTTAGCGAATAGCTAAAGGGCTTTTTTTCGTATAAACTAAATTTAAGGAGTATCCCAATGAGAGAGCGTGAATTTACCCCAGCTGAACGAGCTTTACTCGAAAGCAATGTAAATGTGTTGAAAGTGGTGAACAGTAACATCATTTACACAGAAGAATTTAAACGTCATGCCATTAATGTATGTAAAGAAGGTGTCTCTGTTAATAATATTTTTCATGATGCTGGAATAGATTTATCAATATTCCCCCATAATTACGCTAAGTATACCCTAAAACGTTGGCGTAAAGCTCAGGAAAGTCATAAGGAACAACAAGTTCCTAAACGCAGAGGTCGCCAGAAAAATGTCAGCAATATGACCAGAGAAGAGATGGAGGCGAAGATAACCTATCTCGAAGCGGAGAATGATTTCTTAAAAAAGCTTCGAGCCTTGGAGTTAGGAGAATAGCCGCTAAAGCTAAGTATCAACTTATCTCCGAGGCATTGGTAAATAATGAGTATTTATCTGTGTCTTTGCTTTGTTCAACAGCAAAAGTGAGCCGCAGTGGTTATTATTATTGGAAGCATAACTGCAACAATACACATCTGCGTGATGCGGAATCTATTAGTTTAGTCAAATCAACACATATGAGATTTCACAGCAAGGCAGGAATCCGAACAATCAAGATGTATCTTGAGTTTAAACACGGAATCATCATGAATACCAAGAAAATACAGAGGATAAAAAAGACTTACGGGATAACAACTGAAATAGGGCGTAAAAATAGGTACAATACGTTTAATCTTGCAGTACAAGAGGATGAAACGTCCCCAAATCTTCTCAATAGGCAATTTTGCAGAAACAGACCTCATGAAGTCTATTCTACCGATATAACGTATCTTCCTTATGGTGCCAGCAATAGGGCTTATTTGTCGGCAGTTAAGGATTTATCAAGCAGGGAAATAGTGCACCATTGTGTAAGCCAGAATATCAGGATGGAGATAGCTTCAGAGGGATTGGACAAATTATTACAAAAACTGCCTAACGAAATAAGGAGTAACCTGATTATACATTCAGACCAAGGAAGTCACTACAGACACAGGGGTTTTAGGAATCTATTAAGAGGATACGGGGTTATGCAGTCTATGTCAAGAAAGGGGAATTGCCTTGACAATGCACCGATAGAAAGTTTCTTTGGTCATATGAAAGACGAAATAAATCTGAAAAGCTGTAAGACATTTAATGATGTAAAGACGATGGTGAACGAGTATATAAGGTACTATAATGAAGACAGACCGCAGTGGACATTAAAAAAGATGACACCAGTGGAATACCGATGTCATCTTAATTCTTAACCCGTGGCTTTTTGTGCTGTCCTAAAAATAGGATACAGTTCAAAAGCGGGGCTTTTTTTTCGTTACAGGGGGAGAGATGAACCGACTGCTCACAATCTTATTTTCAATTATTTTTACGTTATTCTCCGCTTCTGCAGAGACTGTAAAGATAATCCATATAAACGACACCCATTCCCATCTGGACAGTACGAAGGTCGATGGCGTACCCACAGGCGGAATGGCAAAAGCGGCGGCTGTCATAAAAACCCTTAAAGCTGAAAATCCGGACGCCCTGCTTCTGCATGCCGGAGACGCCGTTCAGGGAACAATCTACTATAATATGTTTAAAGGGCGTTCCGATGCGGACGTTCTGAATCCTCTGGGCTTTGATGCGATGGCGATAGGAAACCACGAATTTGACGACGGCGACGCTCAGCTTGCCGCTTTCATAGGGATGCTGAACTTCCCCGTCATAAGCGCTAACATAATCCCTGCAAAAGGGAACGTTCTGGAAGGCAGGTTCAGCCCTTACATAATAAAAAACGGCATAGGCATAATCGGTGTTACCACCGTGAAAAAAACAAAGCACTCCTCAAGCCCCAGCGCGGAGATAGATTTCAAAGATGAAGCGAAGAGCGTTCAGAAATATGTGAACGAGCTGAAAGCGAAAGGCGTAGACAGAATAATCGTTCTAAGCCACGAGGGGTATGAAAACGACATCGAACTGGCTCAGAAGGTCACCGATATCGACATCATCGTCGGAGGCGATTCACACACACTGCTTGGCGATTTTGATAATGCGGCGGGACCTTACCCGACTTTTGCAGAAAACAGAAACGGCGACAAGGTATGCATCGTTCAGGCATGGGAACACGGCAAGGTCGTGGGGTTTCTTATTGCTGATTTTGACGGCGGCAAGATACGCTCATGCGGCGGTAAGCCCTACCTGACAGCAGTTGAGGACGACAAACAGACTGCTGAAATAATATCAAAATACTCTTCGCAGGTACAAACACTGAAAAATTCCGTTGCCGGAATTGCGGAAGAGGAGATAACCCACAGACGCACCCCCGCCGGTGCAGACCCTTATTCAGGGTCGGAAGTTGTTCCTCTCGTGGCACAATCGTTCTTTGAAGCCAGCAGACGGGCGGATTTCAGCATACAGAATGCCGGCGGTATCCGCATGAGTATCCCGAAAGGTGACATCACAGTGGACGACGTGTATACGATGCTTCCCTTTTCCAACACTATCTTTGAAATTGAGCTTTACGGTCGCGAGGTCAAAGAACTGCTTGAAGACCAGATGCAGTCGGTCATAGATAAGGGTCCGAAAGGCGGATTCCCCTATTCGTACGGTCTGCGCTACTCCATAAACGGCAAAAATCAATACGGCGAGCGGGTTAGCGATATTGAGATCAAAGACAAAAATACCGGAAAATGGATTGCTGTCCAGCCTGACAAACTCTATGTCACAGCCACTAACTCGTTCCTTGCCAAAGGAAAAGACGGTTATAAGGTATTCCGGAGAGTCATAAAGGCACGCAGCACCGGCACCGACACGGGGCTTGGCTATGCCGAAACCTTCATAGAGTTTCTGCAAAGGCACAAGACAATAAAGAAACTGCCGAAAGAGGAATATCCCATCAAAAGCTACATTGAGCCGTAATCTGACCGATTCGGCACAGGTTCTGAACCGCGGTGTACTTATCACAATCTCCCGACGTGCTATTATGCATGAAAAGGAGGCATATATGAGATACTTTACCTTCGTAATAATCACTTTACTTGCTGTTTCCGCATATGCGGCGGACTTCAGAGTGATCGTCCCCACAGAGAAAAACGGCGTTTTATCCAACGAACAGGTGTTCAACGGATTCGGCTGTTCAGGCGAGAACGTTTCTCCGGAAGTGGTCTGGGAAAACCCGCCGAAAGGTACAAAAAGTTTCGCTCTCACAGTATACGACCCTGATGCTCCCACAGGCTCCGGCTGGTGGCACTGGGTTGTGACCGACATCCCCGCAAACGTTCACAGGGCAGAAAAGGGTAAAGCACCTGATGGGAGTGTCCAGTCAGGTACTGATTTCGGCAGACCCGGCTACGGAGGACCCTGTCCGCCAGAGGGAACAAACCACAGATACATATTCACAGTAACAGCGCTTAAGGTTGAAAAACTCGGTATCGACTCCTCTGCAAGCGGCGCTCTGGCAGGGTTCATGATAAACATGAACGCCATAGGCAAAGCTACTGCAATCGTGCGCTACGGAAGATAAATTTTCGGGTGCGGTAAAAACGCACCCGTATTATACTTTCTACTAAGGTGAAACATGAGCAGAGAGATACGTTCCAGAAAAAATGTAGGCGCGGTGGGCACCATCGTTCAGGCATGCGAGGAGACGCTTTATAACCTTGCAATAGCCGACCCCTGCGTGATCATGGTGGAACTTGGCACCAAAAAGATGAAATCAAAGGAAAAAGGGTTTGAAATACGCTCTGCGCAGGCGCTTGCCATCTGGAATACGGTTTACATTGACGTTACTAACCTTAAGGCGGATTCAGGTTTCTATCAGGCGTCGTGGATTGCATGGGACAGAGAACTCATTTCCGCATACGTCCTTAACCGCGCGGCAAAAAAGAACGACGCCAGAAGAGACGTTGTTCATATACCGAAAACCGATAAAATGCTGAAAGATGCATTTGCAAGAGCCGCGGAAGGCATATCCGACGAATCTGTGCCGGAAGAGATAGCCGAACACAGGATGGTTGAACTGCTGATGGTTCTGGACTCAAAAGGGAATTTTTCTCCGCCCGGCGCGGAAGTTCCACTTTCATGGAGACTGCGCAAAATGCTGAACAGCGACCCTTCCCACAAATGGCGTGTGGCTGATATGACCAGAGAGGTAGGCATGAGCGAATCCACACTCCGTCGCAGACTTGCGGAAGAAAACATAAACGTGGCGGAACTCATTACCGATGTACGGATGTCATATGCGCTCGCCCTTTTGCAGTCCACGGAGATGACAGTAGCCCGTATTGCTTCCGAAACAGGCTACGACTGCGTTTCGCGATTCACCGCCCGCTTCCGCACACGTTTCGGGTTCACACCCTCCTCAGTCCGGGGGCAGAGATGATATATCCATGATGCGCTCGTCTGCTGTCGTAAGCCCTCTGCGCATACTTTCGCGTATGTAGTCCATCCCGTTGTAAAAACATTTAAGCATCACAGACAGCAGAAATCTGCCCTTCGGGGTTATCTCCGCATTCTCACCAGAACCGCTCACAGCTCCGAGAAGGCGCAATGCGTTATACTCTATGAAAGGCTTATGGGGAGGATTACCCTCCAGCCCGAACATCTCCACCATCATGCGATAACGGTTTATCGCGCTTTTACCGAACGTCACACTTTTTGTAGCGGAGGTCATACCTTCTGATATTCTGTCGGCGTATGTTTTTAAAGAGAAGGAGTTGGCATAAAGCGTTCCGTCCAGAAAACTGAACGCACCGGAACCAAGTCCGACGTATTCCTGATGTTCCACTACGTATTCGTCTATGTTCGTACCCGCCTCGTGCGAATAAGCCCATGAAGTTCTCTGAATATAAGGCGCACCCATCATCTGAGTGATTAGCCTGTAATGCCCTGCCTCACTCTCATATCCAGCCTTTCCTATCCGGCTGCCGAATTTGTGTCCGGCAAAAGGGGCATACATAAGCGGGTAAAAAGTGACCTGCTGCGGGTTAAGTTTCAGAACAGTAAAAATATCCTCGCCAAGCTCGTGGGCAGTCTGTCTGGGAAAGTTATACATCATATCGACGTTTACCACCGGAAACAGCTTGAGAATCTCCTCTACCTTGCGGTACTGTTCCCCGCCGCTGCCGAACTTCATTTTGCGCCCGATACGTTCCAGATATTTATCGTTAAAGGTCTGTATCCCGACGGAAAGCCTGTCCACCCTGCCCACTGTATGTTCCAGATTCTCAGGGTCTATATGGTTAGGGTCGGTCTCAATTGAAACCTCCTTCACATCAAAAAGCTCCTTCGCAAGGTCTATGGTCTTCGCCAGTTCTCTGGGGATAACTGTCGTTGTTCCGCCGCCAAAGCAGACTGAGCTGAATTTATATCCCAATGCCGCAGTCATGCGCATCTCGCGGCGCAGAAAACGGAAATAGTTTGCCGCTGTCTCCTCGTGGAATTTGAATCTATGGAAAGAACAATAAGGACAAAGCGTTACGCAGAAAGGAATATGGATGTAGAGCATATATGATCTGCCCTCTATGGGCTTCGGAAGGGAAACTATATCCGTTTCGTCGCTGAAACGCAGGTAATACTTTACCGCCTGTTTCATAACTGCGCGGACAAGCTTTGCCGAATAGTCCCATTCAATCGCACCTGTGTTCGCATCGGGATTAAAGTGTGATACAGCCTTGGAAAATGAAGTTTCTCTTGGAAAACCGCTCAAATCAGTACCCTCAATAAAATATATTTAATCGTTTGTTTTATATTAATCTCGGGTTCAAAATAAATAAAGAGAAATCGTTCACAAATATACAAAAAGAGAACCTATCGTGTCTCATTTAGTAAATCAGAACTGAATTTAAAACGGCTGCAGGCAAAAAAAATTATGATTTCAGATTATCAGGAGTAAAGTTCGCGCTCGATGGTGGTGATAATAAGCTGAACTTCGCGGCTCTCTTTGTACTTATCAGCTATTGAATTGACCGAGTGCAGAACCGTAGAGTGATCTCTTCCGCCGAACATTGAGCCGACTTCCTGCAATGAGAGGTTGAGCTTTTCCCTTAGAAGGTACATGGCAACCTGACGGGGCATGGAGATGCTTTTTGTGCGTTTTTTGGACTTCATATCAGCCATTTTAACGTTGAAATACGACGAAACAGCCTCAATGATATTATCTGAAGTGACAACCCTGTCCTTTTTCACAAGGAATTTTTCAAGAGCCTGCGTGGCGAGGTCTATAGTTACTTTGCGCTTATGGAAGCTTGAGAACGCACTCAGGCGCACGAGAGCGCCGATAAGCTCTCTGATGTTCTCCGTAACGAGGTTCTCCGCCATAAAAAACGCGACCTCCTGCGGCATGGGAAGCCCCATAAATTCAGCACGCTTGATAAGAATTGCGGTCTTCTCCTCAACACTGGGCGGCTGGATATCAGCTATCAGCCCCCATGAGAAGCGGCTTTTAAGTCTGTCTTCCATCTCCGGTATCTCTGCGGGGGTCTTATCGCTGGTGATAATTATCTGTTTCTGGTTATCGTAAAGAGCGTTGAAAGTGTTGAAAAACTCTTCCGTGCTTCGCTGTTTGCCGGAAAGGAACTGGACGTCATCGAAAAGAATAAGGTCAATATTGCGGTATTTATTCTGAAATTCGTCCATCTTTTTCATTCTGATGGCGTTTATCATCTCGTTGGTGAACGTTTCGCTGGTGCAGTAAAGCACTTTCATCTTAGGGAATTTTTCAAGAATACGGTTGCCCACCGCCTGCATCATGTGGGTTTTTCCAAGCCCCACCCCGCCGTATATGAAAAGCGGGTTATACTGCATGAACTGCCCTTCGGACACAGCCTGACACGCACTGTATGCAAATTCGTTTGAGCTTCCGGCAACGAAGTTTTCAAAGATATATTCTCTGTTGAGATTATTGCCGTTCTTTGGCTGCTGTATGATGGTTCCGGCGGGAACGCTGTGACCTTCCGTCTGTGCGGGGCGTTTTTCCGCGCCGACAGTAATGGAGACATCGGCCTCAACGGCAAGATTCTCCTTAAATACTTTCTTAATCTGAGGAAGATACTTATCTTCCGCCCATTTTTTATAAAATTTGTTTGGTGCGGTAAGTGTTATAAGGTCGCCGCGCAGCTCCGCCACAGCCATAGGCTCAAGCCAGACCTTGACCTCCTGCTCGGATATCTCTTTACGCAGGTATTTCAGCACTTCTTCCCAGATTCCGGTTTCGTCCATACTGTCTTAATTATCCTGAAAAAATTGAATGAAAGAATATTATATCAGAACCTCACAAAAATGTATACTGTAACCGAAACAAATTCATCAGTTCAGTATATACACTGTTTTGGGTCCTTCAAATATCTTAGATGCCTTTTTGATCTCGTCTTTCGTGATGTGACGCAGTACGTCTATATAATTCTCGAAATAGTCGCTTGAAAGTCCTACGTTCTCAAAGAAACAAGCGTACCATGCCTGTTTGGAGTTGGTCTGCGACTCGGTGAGTATCTTGCCCAGCATATAGTTTTTCACTGCCTCAAGTTCTTCGTCAGTGAGGGTTTCGGTGAATGTTCTGTTTATTCTGTCTATTGATTCCACGGCATCGGGAATGTTTTCCGAGTTAAGCCCGATATACGATATGAATCTTGACCGGCAGAGTTTTGATCCGTAAGCCGAACCGACGGAATAGGCATAGCCTTTGTCCTTGCGCAGTTCGTTGAAATATCTGCTGCTCATGCCTCCGCCAAGTATGTCCGCAATGACCTTAATGGAGGGATAATCCTTATCACCCGCATCAGGAGCTGTGTAACCTATGTAAAGTTTCGCCTGCTTGGCGTTTTTGTCCTTCTCTTCAATTCTGGAATCTTTAGCTATATCACTGCCTTCGCATGAAGGAACATATTCCTTTCCGGCAGGAAGCGCCGCAAAAACAGCACGAATCCGTCCCATCTGGTCGTCAGTAAAATTGCCTGCCACGGCAAGAGTGATGTTCTTTCCTGCAAACATCTCTTCCGCATATACCTTCATATCAGCTTCCGTAAGGGATTCAACGCTTTCCAGCGTTCCTTCGGAGGGCATTCCGTAAGGATGCGAACCGTACGTAGCCTTGTTAAAGTTATTGAATGATCTTGCAGAAGGGTTGTCTTCTGAAGAAATAATAGCCTCTTTCAGCAGATTCTTTTCACGCTTGAACACCTCGCTGTCAATCACGGGGTTGTTGAGCATAGTTGAATAGAACCCTATCAGTTTATCAAATTTGTCTGAAGGGATGGAGAATGAAACCTCCATAAAATCCGAACCCACTGACGCGGATATGCTCCCGCCGTAGAACTCGACCTGTTTCAGCAGTTCGCTGCTCTTAACCCATGCCGAGGTGAACAGATCGCCCAAGCCGTTATTTTTTTCGGTCTCTCTTATGGTGCCGCCCTTAACAAAGAATACCACAGACATTGTGTTCGTATAGGGACGTTTGATCTCGATAACTCTGACACCGTTTTCCATAACAGGCTTTCCTCCGGCATAAACATAAAGCGCGCTGAACAGACTCAGCAGACAAATTAAAAATATTCTCATATCACAAAAACCTTGCGTCCTTCAACCCTAAGTCTGTCCGCGCAGAACAGCGCAACAGCTTCGGGATATATTCTGTGTTCCTCTTTCAGTATGCGTTCGGAAAGAGTGTGGTCGTCGTCATCCTGCTGAACAGGTACCACCGCCTGAATAATAATGCTTCCGTGATCCATCTCCTCGTCAACAAAATGCACTGTGCATCCTGCGAATTTCACTCCGTACTCGAACGCCTGTTTCTGCGCGTCAAGCCCCTTGAAAGAGGGAAGAAGCGAAGGATGTATATTAAGTATCCTGTTGCGGAACTCGCTTACAAAATATGGAGATATGATACGCATGAATCCAGCCAGACAGATAAGCTCCACGCCGTTCTCTCTGAGTATGCGCACCAGTTCCCTGTCGTATGCCTCGCGTCCGTCGAACTCTTTCGGGTTAACGAACACTGCGTTCAGACCCTGTTCACGTGCGAACTCAAGCCCTTTGGCGTCTGCTTTGTTGCTTATGACAACGGCTATCTTGCCGTTTATAGCGCCTTCGTCTATTTTTTTCTTGATTGATATAAAGTTACTGCCGCGACCGGACAGAAGAACAGCTATCTTTTTCAATTCACACCCTCAATCTCCACTTCGCCTGTGGATGTTACACTGCCTATGACAGCCGCGTCGTCCAGAAGTTTTATAATTTTATCCGCTTCGGATTTCTCAACGGCAATGATAAAGCCGACGCCCATGTTGAAAACTCTGTAAAGTTCTTTGGGCGCGACATTTGATCTGTCGAGTATGAATTTATATATTTCGGGCAGTTTGAAGGTTTTCGGGTCAATTTTACACCCTGTGCCTTCGGGAAGCACTCTGGGAATATTGTCGTAAAATCCGCCGCCTGTGATATGCACCATACCTTTGATGTCGATGCCTTCTGCAAGCAGTTTCATAATATGAGGAACGTATATTTTTGTGGGGACGAGAAGAGCGTTCTTAAGCTTCGTATCTCCGTATACAACGTCATCGGGTTTCATGTTAAGGCTGTCGAAAAACAGCTTGCGCGCCAATGAAAAACCATTGCTGTGAAGACCGCTGGATGATATTCCCACCAGCACGTCGCCCGCCTTTATGCGTTCGCCTGTGATAGCCTTTGGCTTGTCCAGTATACCCACTGCGAATCCTGCAAGGTCGAAATCATCGCCCGCATACATTCCGGGCATCTCCGCAGTTTCTCCGCCCACAAGAGGACAGTCTGATATGCGGCAGCCCTCGGCAATTCCTTTGACAACTTCCGCCATCTTCTCGGCAGAAAGTTTGCCTGTCGCCATATAATCCAGAAAGAACAGCGGTTTTGCGCCTGTCACTATGATATCGTTTACGCACATTGCAACAAGGTCAACGCCAACCGTGTCAAGTATATTCGTGTCTATAGCCACTTTCAGTTTTGTTCCCACTCCGTCGGTTCCCGACACAAGAACGGGATGCTCCATGTCCTTCATACAGGACACGTCAAAAAATCCGGCGAATCCGCCGATGCTTCCAAGCACGTTTTTATTGTATGTGGACTCAACCGTCTTTTTTATAACCGATACAAAACGGTTGCCCTCGTCGATATCCACTCCGCTTGATTTGTAATCCAGAGACACACTCTCCCCCTATTTTCCTTTTACAAGTCTTTCTATCTCTTTTCTGATGGCGCGCTCCACAAGAACGGGAAGCTCTTCCTCCAGAATACGGGTTATCTTATCTGTAAGAACCTCTTTGATGGCAAATTTCAGAGTGTCCTCGTCAATCGCCTCGTACACCGCCTCAACAAGTTTTTCCTCGCTGATGCGCAGCAGCGGTTCAGGGTCTATATCCTTCGGTTCAGCCGGCATAAATGGTTCCGGTTCATCCGCAGGTTCTTCATCCGCAGGTATATCGGCAGGAGCATCATCCGATCCGATGGGTGCCTCCACCTGCTCTTCCATAACGTCACTGAGCGAAAGCTCAGCCTGAATATCGGTCAGAACGGTTTCAACCGTCTCGTCCAGTGCCTCTTCCGCATCGTTCAACGTCGCGTCGGCATGCGTCACATCTTCTGAAATGTGTTCTTCGTTTATACCGTCGAGAATGTTGTCAAGCTCGTCCCCTTCCTGTTCCTCAAGCTCGATGAACAGATTCTCCTGTTCATCATCCGTCAGTTCGTTGTCCTGTTCAAGCACAACCTCAACAGGTTCCTCCTGTTCCGCTTCTTTCTCCTCAGGGGGGTTCTCGTCAACCTCGACCAGCCCTTCAAATGAATCATGAGGTTCAGATTCAGACTGTTCAGGTTCATCTTTTATAATTTCTTCCGGCTCGGGGGTTGCCATTGCAAGCTCCGCCGCCAGTCTCTCTTCTTCTTTTCTGAGTTCCTCTTCGGCGAGAATCTGGTCTTCGTCAACCTCTATCAACCCGTCAAATGCACTGGAGGAAGGTGCCGCCGAACGCGCTATATCAGAAAGGGCGTCCTCAGCAACCGACGGCATTTCAACGTTTGTCACAGGATGCACCTGCACAGGCTCGTCAAACACAGGTTCTTCAAAAACCGGTTCTTCATGTATTTCGGGTTCCGTATGCACAGTTTTTTCTTCAGCAAGCTCTTCGGGAAGAGTTATATCCTCAACGGCAACGGGGAGTTCTTCCTCTTTGGGTTCCTCCTCCGTGAGCATCATCTCCATCTCTTCGGGGACATCGGTCATTGCCGCAGCAAGTTCCTCATCTGTAGGCGTTTCCGAGATGTCGAGGGTTTCATGACGCGGCGCGCCTCTGAATCCGCTGGCTATCTTTTCTTCAAGGGTTTTCGCATCGAAAGGTTTATATATGAAATCGTCTGCGCCGACTATATGGCAGAGATTGCTGTCGAACTGGTCAAAAGCGCCTGTGAGCAGGATTATCACAACATTTCCGGCTGCTCCGCGAAGAGCCGCTATCATGTCTTTTGAAGTTATGTCGCCTAGTTTGTTGTCCAGAAGGATCAGGTCGGGTTTTTCAGTTTTGATATGACTCAGAGATTCTTCTTTGCTGAATACCTTGACAACATCGTATTTTTCCTTGTCCAGACAAAGGTCTATGACCCTGTGGATGGTGACGCTGTCGTCTACGAGCATTATTCTCTTCTTCATAAAGCACCCCTGACCGATTGATTCACAATTCACCGCTTCAGAAAACCTGACAAATCATGATAACATCATAATGCTGATTAATCAACGGATTAAGGCTTATCTGCACTCCATTTCGGGCTTGCCGAAACGCTCGATGATCCGCTTGTTCACACATGCGGGAACAAACTGCGCAACATCGCCTGCGTGCATGGCAACCTCGCGTATGGTGCTTGAGCTTAAGAAGATGTGTTTTTCAGTTGGCATAAGAAAGACGCTTTCGCAGTCGGGATCCATATTTCTGTTCATGAGGGCAAGCTGAAACTCAAATTCAAAGTCGCTCACCGCGCGCAGACCGCGCACAACGACGGTTGCTTTGTGTTTCTTAAGAAAGTTCACCAGCAGACAGGTGAAAGGCACAACGGTGACCTGCGGCATATGTCTCATGGCTTCTTTCGCCATCTCAACTCTCTCGTCCAGAGAGAACGCAGTCTCCTTTTTCTTATTCTCGGACACGGCAAGAATGACATTGCCGAACAGATTCACCGCCCGTTCAACAATATCCACATGCCCGTTTGTCATCGGGTCGAATGTCCCGGGATAGACTGCAATCATTTGTCACCGCCGCCTGATGCGATATAATATATTTTCGTATCGCCGTATTTTTTCTCATTCTCTATAAAAAAGTCTGTATTTGCAACATCAAATGGTGAACGGAAGCTCTCTTCAAAGACAATAGTTCCGCCATCTGCCAGAAGCCCGCCGTCTGCTATCATACCCAAAAGCTCCGCAGGTGCGTATTTCCCATATGGCGGGTCGATGAAGATAATGTCAAATTTTCCTGAAATCGTCGGGAGGATTTTTATAACGTCGCCTTTTATGACATCTGTGCTGTCTTCCATATCTCTGATATTCTTCTTAACAAATGTGACATCGGTATCCACAAAAACGGCTTTGTCAGCGCCGCGGCTTATCGCCTCTATGCCGTATGAACCAGTTCCGCAGAAAAGGTCGAGAACGTGAGCTCCCTCAACAGCATCGAAAAGAACGGAAAACACCGCGTTGCGAACCTTATCCGTTGTGGGACGAACCGACAAGTCTTTCGGCGTGAAAAGCTGCCTGCCTTTGAATGTACCGCTTATAATTCTCAACTTCAGTTATCCTCTTGCATATAGATCTGATATCGGGCTTTGCGCCCTCTTTTATCTCAAGTCTGCCCTCACAGGCTTCTCTGTTATATCCGTTATAACCGTATGCAGTGTTTATGTATTTTCTGTCCAGAGCCAGATTATGCCCCAAACCGAGGTAGATGGCAACGGCAATTGTTTTCGCCATGTCGCCTGTCGCCGGATGGTATTCCCCGGCGGCTATCTGCTCCTGCATACTCTGTGCATCCTGCAAACCGATGCGGATCACCTCGATATCCGCCGCTTCAAACAATATAAGACCATACGCACAGCGCGCCAGCGTCTCGGCAAGAGGTAAGCAGACGTGTTCGCCCGACTGCCAGAGAGAATGGAGTTCAGTATCTTCCAGCACAACACATGGGTATATGCGCACATATTCAGGTTTTAAACCCAGTACAGTTCCAACCGTAACATCGAAGCTGTAGAAATTCTCGCCGTACATGCCAGTCATTATCTGCGCGGAAAGATTTTTAATATGTTTTTTAACCGTGTGAAGCGATTGAATGGTCTCTTCTGCACCGCAAGGACGTTTATTAAGCCTCAGGACTTCATCATCAAGGCTCTGTACTCCGATCTCTACTGTCTCCACACCGTTCGCCTTTGCCTCTGCCATGTTCATGTCGGTGACACAGTCGGGGCTGGTTGAAAACCGCAGTTTTGTAAATCCATACCCGTGAGCAATGGAATACAGCCTCCTCCTAAGTTCCTCGGGCAGGCAGGTAAAGCTTCCGCCATAGTAGGCAAGCTCATCCCAGCTACCTGATATATCAAGATATTTTTTTATCTGTTGTTCAACCGATGAAATAATCTCAGAAGGATTTTGACCTGTGATAGAATTTTGACTGCAATAGATGCATCTTTGTCTGCATCCGGCGAAAGGAATGAATACCGGAAGGATCCTATTTTTCATTACCCAGTTTCTTGAGCGCTTTTGCGGCTGCCGCTTTCTCCGCGTTCTTTTTTGTCTTTCCCTTGCCATCTTCGGTGACAAGCCCTTCCACATGCACGCGCACGAGGAATATCTTATCGTGTTCAGGACCGGATTCATCCAGAACCGTGTATTCCGGCAGGGTTCCGAACTGCCGCTGGGTTATCTTTTGCAGTTCGCTTTTGGAATCTATGAACGTACTGTTTGAGATATCTTCGTCAATCCTTGTGCCGAAATGTTCGATGATGATCTTGCGCGCTTCGTCGTATCCGCCGTCAAGATAGATCGCCGCCACCACTGATTCAAAGATGTCGCAGAGGAGCGATTCCTTATATTTGCCGCCGGACGCTTTTTCACCTTTGCCAAGAAGGATATGATCCCCAAGCTCCATCTCTGTTGCCACTTTGCTCAGGAATCCTTCGCTGACGAAAAAGCCCCGAAGTTTTGAGAGAAGTCCCTCGTCATAGTCCTTGTATCTGTCCAGAAGATACTCTGTGACTATCAGCTGAAGTACCGCATCGCCCAAAAATTCGAGCCGTTCATAGTTTTTGTTGTTCTTCTTCTCATGGGCGTAAGATCTGTGTGTCAGAGCTTCCAACACCACAGATCTGTCGCCAAAGCTGTAACCTAGCTTATGTTCGAGAGTTTCGATATCCGAACTCAGCTTTTTATTCATATTTCTTAAATATCAATGTACCGTTTGTCCCGCCGAACCCAAACGAGTTGCTGAGCGCGTATTTGAAATCGCATTTCTCAGGTTTGTTGGGAACATAGTAGAGATCGCAGTCGGGATCAGGGTTGGTGTAGTTTATTGTGGGGGGCAGTATTCCCTTTTCCAGTGCCATACAGCAATAGATAGCCTCAACAGAACCGGCAGCACCGAGAAGGTGACCTGTCATGGACTTTGTTGAGCTTATTTTGACCTTTTTCGCATAGTCGCCGAAAACTTTTTTAACGGCAAGAGTTTCTATCTTATCGTTAAAAGGAGTGGACGTTCCGTGCGCGTTGATATAACCGATGTCTTCGGGTTTCAGACCTGCATCTGCAAGAGCAGCCTGCATACATCTCATGGCGCCGTCGCCTGTTTCATCAGGTGCAGTCATGTGATATGCATCGGCAGACGCGCCGTATCCTGCAAATTCACCATATATTTTAGCGCCTCTTGCCATAGCGTGTTCGTATGACTCAAGGAGCATAATGCCGCATCCTTCGCCAATAACAAAACCGTCACGGTCAGTGTCGAAGGGACGTGATGCCTTTTCGGGGTCGTCGTTCCTGCGTGAAAGAGCCTTCATGTTGGCAAAACCGCCGATAGAGAGTGATGTGATGGCGCTCTCCGTTCCGCCGGCAAGCATAACATCGGCATAACCGTGCTGTATAAGTCTTGCAGCTTCGCCCACAGAATGGGTTCCGGTTGTACAAGCCGTAACAAGGCTGAAGTTGGGTCCTTTGAATCCGAATTCAATAGAAACCGCACCGCTCGCCATGTTTATAATAGACGTAGGGATGAAAAAGGGTGAAATCTTTTTAACGCCTTTCGCGTCAAAGTCTCTTGTTGTGTCTTCAATAGCTTTGAAACCGCCGATGCCTGAACCGATGTGAGTGCCGCATCTGGTGAGGTCGGCCTTTTCCAAATCGAAGTTCGCCATTTTCACAGCGATAGCTGAAGCAGCGATGGCAAAAATTACGAACTGTTCGTGCCTTTTGACAGCTTTCATGTCTTTAACATACAGGGCGGCGTCAAAATCGTCCACTACGCCTGCAAACTTGACAGGAAGTTCTTCCGTGTTCAGTCTTTCCGCAGGGATATATTTGATTCCGCTCTTACCGTTCATAAGAGCTTCCCAGTTTTTCTCGTTTCCGCTGCCGAGGGGCGTTACAAGCCCGTAGCCTGTTACAACTACTCTTCTCTTCACAAAATCCTCCATTTAGAAAAGGTCGGGGGGACAACCTTAACGGAAATCCCCCCTCATCTGAATTATGATAAAATTTACGCTTTTGCTTTTTCGATGTGAGAAATGGCATCGCCGACAGTTTTGATCTTTTCTGCTTCCTCGTCCGGAATTTCAAGATCGAACTCTTCTTCAAAAGCCATGATAAGCTCAACAGTGTCAAGAGAGTCTGCGTCAAGGTCGTCTATGAAAGATGCGTCTTCTGTAACTGCGTCCGCATCAACATTAAGCTGCTCAACAATAATCTCTTTTACTTTAGCTGCGATATCTGACATTTTCTGTCCTCCTATGATCTCTTTAAAGAATTATCTTCTTCTCATCACGTTGCATGTGTTATTTACTAAATATTGCGGCAGAAATCCAGTCATTTTAATTTCCACCTTATATATAAGCTTCTTAAGAAGCTTTATCACATATACATTCCGCCGTTGACGTGGATTGTCTGACCTGTGATATAGTCTGATGCCGGTGACGCAAGGAACATTACAGCCTCCGCAACGTCGTCTGCCTCGCCAAGTTCGCCAAGAGATATCTTCGCGAGCATAGCGTCGACAACGTCTTTGGGAAGTCCGTCTGTCATTGCGGTGCGGATGAAGCCGGGTGCAACAGCGTTAACTCTGATGCCGCGGCTTGCAAGTTCCTGTGCGGAAGTTTTTGTAAGACCGACAAGACCCGCTTTGCTCGCGGAATAGTTTGCCTGTCCTGCGTTTCCGGAGAAACCCACCACGGAAGCGATGTTTACGATCTTTCCGTATCTTTTTTTCATCATGCCTTTAAGCGCGGCTTTCGTACAGATGAAAGCGCCTTTAAGGTTGATGTCGAGAACTCTCTCCCACTGCTCAACCTTCATACGCATAATGAGACCGTCCTGTGTTATCCCTGCGTTGTTCACAAGGATGTCCACAGCGCCGAGTTTCCCTTCAACCTCTTTGATCATCGCCTCAACGCTGTCCTCTTTGGACACGTCGGCAGCAAACGCAGCGGCTACGCCGCCTTTGTCTGTTATCTCTTTTACAACAGCTTCTGCATCCGCTTTGATATTAGCGATGTCGATATAGTTCACCGCAACTTTAGCGCCCTGTGCGGCCATTTTAAGCGCGATGATGCGGCCGATGCCGCTGGAAGCGCCCGTTACCAGCGCTACTTTTCCTTCAAGTACCATGTTTACTCCGATAAATCCGCGACCTTGGAAACATTTTCCACGGTCACGTTCTTGTCTATTTTTTTGATGAGTCCCGCAAGAACCTGTCCTGCCCCCACCTCTATAAATCTGTCCACCCCTGAGTGTACCATATTTTTTATCAGGGTTGTCCACAAAACTGCTCCGTCCACTTGTCTGCAAAGTGCATCGTAAACATCAGCAGCGGTTTTTTCTTCTTTTGCATCAGCGTTATTAAACACAGGCGTGTTCAGATCTTTTATGACTATGTTATTTTTAAGGTAATCTGCCATTTTTTCTCTGGCGGGTCTCATGAGCGAGCAGTGGAAGGGTGCGGAAACGGGGAGCAGAATCGCTCTTTTTGCCCCTTTTGCTTTTATCTTTTCGGAAAATTCTTCAACAGCCTCTTTATGTCCGGCTACTACTATCTGTCCCGGACAGTTAAAGTTTGCAGGTTCAACGACCTTAACGCCCGAAACCTCTTTGCAGGTCTCAACAACCGTTTCGTCGTCGATGCCCATCACCGCAGCCATGGCGCCAACGCCCACAGGCACGGCATCCTGCATAAATTTTCCTCTGTTGTGCACGGCAAGGACGCCTTCTTCAAAAGTGAAGCCGCCCGCGGCAACAACCGCAGAATATTCACCAAGAGAGTGTCCGGCGAAATAATCCGCCTTAATTCTGTTCTTAAGCACTTCCCAGATACCAACACTCATAGTGAGCAGCGCGGGCTGGGTATTGTATGTAGTTTTAAGCTCCTCTTCGGAACCTTCAAACATTATCTTTGTCAGGCTGTAGCCAAGAGCCGAATCAGCCTTATCGAAAATCGCTTTTACTTCCGGCATGGCATCATAAAAATCTTTGCCCATGCCTACGAACTGCGACCCCTGTCCGGGGAAAACGACTGCTGTCTTACCCATTATATATGTCTCCTTATATCTCCCCCTTTATAAAAGGGGGATTAAGGGGGATTTAATTAAGAAAATCCACCCCGACCCTCCTTTGCTAAAGGAGGGAGGGAAATAATCAGAACGTAAACGCCATGCTTCCCCATGTAAGCCCGCCGCCGAAAGCAGCCGAAACAACGTTATGACCCCGCTGTATGCGCCCGTCGCGGACAGCCTGATCAAGCGCCGTGGGGATTGTTGCCGCCGACGTGTTGCCATAGTTAGTAAGGTTAATTATTACCTTCTCTTTGTCAAGTCCAAGTCTCTTCGCAGCGGCGTCAATGATACGCAGATTCGCCTGATGGGGGATCATCCAGTCTATCTGTTCGGATGAAAATCCCGCCGCATCCGCCGCTTCCTGAGCCGCATCCGCCATAGCGCGCACGGCAATTTTAAAAACGTCGTTGCCCTTCATTTTTATCATGTGGTCAATAGCGGGTTCATTTATCATTTTTTTCAGATACTGTGATCCGAGGTTATCCTGTTTGAGAAGTTCGCCGTATTCCCCGTCCGCATAGTTGAATATGCTTCTGATGCCGGGTGTGGAATCAGCAGAGACAACGGCAGCACCAGCTCCGTCGCCGAATAAGATGCATGTGGATCTGTCGCGCCAGTCAACGCATGCGGTGAGATGTTCCGCACCGACGACCAGAATGTTTTTGGCGCTTCCTGAACGTATCATGCCGTCTGCGACACGCACCCCGTAAAGGAAACCTGAACATGCCGCGGCGAGGTCAAACGCCATGCACGTCTTTGCGCCGAGTTTATATTGAACCCTGCAAGCTGTTGAAGGCATTATAGTATCCGGTGAAAGAGTGGCAACTATGACAGCGTCGAGCTGATTAGCGTTCAGCCCGGCCATTTCCAGTGCTTTTTTACCTGCTTCCGCCGCCATATCGCTGCAGGATTCATCTTCCGCAACATGCCTCTGTTTGATGCCTGTGCGGCTGAAAATCCATTCGTCTGAAGTATCAAGAAATTGAGCGATATCGTCATTGGTCATTATTTTAGGAGGGAAATAGGAACCGGTTCCTGTGAATCTTGAATATATACTCATGCGCCACCTGAAAGTTCAGCAAAAATTAATTAGTTACCATGTAGAACTTTTCGGGAACATTGTTCCAGAAACAGACATTTTTGTCAACTCGTAATACCTGTGTCTGCTTTTGGGAGGGCTTTCTCTATCTGGTCATTGAGTTTTTGCTTGGCAAGTTCATACGCCATTTTGATACTGTATTTCACAGCAGTGGAATTTGAACTTCCGTGACCTATGATACATACGCCGTTTACCCCAAGCAGAGGTGCGCCGCCGTATGATGAGTGGTCGGCCTTCTTCTTGATCCTTTTAAGAGCCGGGATCATAAAAAGAGCGCCTATTTTTGAAAGTGTGGATGAGCGTATCTCATCCTTAAGCATTTTTGAAATGTACCAGCCTGCGGACTCGGACACCTTAAGCGCCACGTTTCCGGCAAACCCGTCGACAACTATGACGTCGGAAGTACCTCTGAAAAGATCCTTGCCTTCGACGTTGCCGTAAAAATTGATGACACCCCTGTTTCCAAGCTCGGTAAGTTCCTTGAACACTGTCTTGGTGGTCTCGTTTCCTTTAACGTCCTCTTCGCCAACAGACATAAGACCGACGGTGGGTTTCTCTTTTTCCATCACGATAGCCGCATATGCGCTCGCCATGATTGCAAACTGGATGTAGTTCTCAACCTTGCAGTCCACGTTCGCACCCACGTCGCACATCACCGTATGCCCTTTTACAGTAGGCATGACAGCAGCGATGGCGGGACGGTCTATCCCGGGAAGAGTTTTCAGTATCATCTTGGCAACAGCCATAACAGCGCCTGTGTTACCCGCGCTGTAAAATGCCGCGCCGCTTCCGTCTTTGACAAGACGCAGACCTTCATGGATAGAGGAGTTCCTCTTTGCCCTGATGATCTGTGAAGGAAGGTCATCCATAGTGACGACCTGATCGGCATGAACAATTTCGATATTTTTCGAGGCTTTCGGACCGTAGGCATCAAGCTCTGCTTTAACCTGTTTCTCATCCCCGACAAGGATAAGCTCGGTTCCGAATTCCTGAACAGCTATAACGGCACCCTTGACAATCTCATGCGGGGCGTAGTCTCCCCCCATGGCATCAACGACGACTTTCATGTTATATCTCTTCTTTCGCCACTACCTGTTTCTTGTTGTAATACCCGCATGAAGGACATACTCTGTGGTTGAGTTTCAGCTCACCGCAGTTTGAACACTTGCTGTAAGCCAGTGTTGCTGCATGATGATGGCTTCTTCTGTTGCCCTTTTTCATTCTGGAAGTTTTACCCTTCGGTACACCCATTTTAATACTCCTGTATCAGAGTAGCTGCGTCGTCCGCGCAGCCTCAGTTATTTTTTAATTGATCCAGTCCCGACCATCTGGGATCGGTTACATCTTTGCATTTACATTTGCCGAGGTTGAGGTTTTCACCGCACACGGGACAAAGCCCTTTGCAGTCCTCACCGCATATAATTCTGACGGGCAGGTAAAAGACGACCTCCTGACGAACTATCTCGTCAAGATCTATCTCGTCCTCTTCAATCCAGCAAACGCCCATGTCGTCGTCTGTCAGTTCCGTCTCTTCTTTGACATCCTCAAGACTCTGGCGCATAAGCTGTATGCCGGCAGTCTGTTTTCCGAACCCTTTGACAGGTTCCAGGCACCTTGCACACGGCGCTTCAAAACTGTAGCTGAACTCAACGTCCAGAAACAGTCCGGAATCGGTGGGGATGAGATCCGCGGAGAAATTCTCCACGTTAACCTTCATGTCGTCTTCGGTAAAGGCGAAGTCTCCCTCGAAATGTCCGCCTTCCGCAAGAAGTTCTTCAAAAGACAGCTTCACGATATCAACTCCTGAAAAGCCCTGACCGTTTAAGGGTCAAAGAGCAACAATACTAGTCATACAAATTCTGAAAGTCAAGTTTATTTTATCACCCTATTCCATTTCCCCCTTTAATAAAGGGGGATTAAGGGGGATTTACATTCAATTAAGAAAATCCACCCCAACCCTCCTTTTATAAAGGAGGGGGGAAAATCCTCACTTTCTGATGCCCGAATGTCCGAAACAGCCGATCCTGAAGACGTATATGCTCCCTACACGGGCTTCATCATGAAGCCTCAGGTTGTTGACAAACTAAATTTACACAGACTCACATTAGACTGCTTCGGATTAAAACCCTCGCAGAGACGTTTTTTGTCTTCGCGAGGAGCGCATGCGACGACGCGATCTCGCATTTTCCTGACTTTGTCGTCAGTCTGCAGGCTTCATCATGAAGCCTCAGGTTGTTGACAAACTAAATTTACACAGACTCACATTAGACTGCTTCGGGTTAAAACTCTCGCAGAGACGTTTTTTGTCTTCGCGAGGAGCGCATGCGACGACGCGATCTCGCATTTTCCTGACTTTGTCATCAGTCTGCAGGCTTCATCATGAAGCCTACTTTCGTATGCCCGAATGTCCGAAACGTTCTGTCAATACAGCCGTAACTTCCTCGAAAGGCACGCCGCGCATTTCAAGCGCAACTATCATATGGTATAAATAGTCGGCGGCTTCACCTGCTACGTCTCTGTCAGTTTCGACAAGGATAGCCTTTATAAGTTCTGCGTTCTCCTCGCCGAGTTTTTTGATTATCTTGTTTGTGCCGCCCTGCAATAGTTTGCAGGTGTATGATTCGTCTGAAGGATTCGCTTTTCGCTCGCGAACCACGTCAACCAGTTTTCCGATTATTGATACGTCCATTTATTCCTCAAAACAGAGACTGCTTCGTCAAGCTTTTCCTCGCAGAGACGACATGTTGTCATTGCGAGCGCCGGCGCGGCAATCTCATTCTTATTTATTCAGTTATCCTCACCGGAACGCTGCGTTCCGCAAGGAACCTTTTGACCTCGCCGACAGAATATTCCCGAAAGTGAAAAATGCTTGCTGCAAGCGCAGCGTCCGCTTTTCCCTCTGTCAGTCCGTCATATATATGCTGAGGATTGCCTACGCCTCCGCTGGCGATAACAGGTATTCCCACAGCCTCAGCAACGGCACGGTTAAGCCCGTTGTCATATCCGTCCTTTGTTCCGTCGCAGTCCATGCTTGTCAGAAGTATCTCGCCGGAACCGAAACTCTCCATCTTCGCCGCCCATTCCAAAACGTCGATACCCGTTGCGTTGCGTCCGCCGTGGGTATAGACCTCCCAGCCTCCGCAGTTCTGCCTGCGTTTCGCGTCTATGGCAACGACAATACACTGGGAACCGAATCTGAGAGCAGCTTCTTTTACAAACTCCGGTCGATGCACAGCCGCCGTATTTATGGACACCTTGTCCGCACCGGAATTCAGCAGATTTCTGATATCCTTTATTTCGCGAACGCCGCCGCCCACAGTAACGGGCATAAAAACGCGTTCAGCCGTGCGCGCAACGACATCAAGAATTATCCCTCTGTTGTCGGAACTGGCTGTTATATCAAGAAAAGTAAGTTCATCTGCGCCCTGTGCGTCATATATTTCGGCAACCTCAACAGGGTCGCCGGCATCTCTGAGATTTACAAAATTCGTACCCTTAACGACCCGTCCGTCTTTAACATCCAGACAGGGAATGATGCGTTTTGCCAGCATAATTATACCTTTAATAATATTGTACGAAAATAATGGACTAAATAGAGAAAAGGGTCAAGAAATTAAAAGTTGAGCTGAACGTCCCTGCCCTTTATGGTCAGACACCCGTCCTTCGTCATCTGTTTTATGACGCGGGACAGATTTTCGGGGGTACTGCCCAGAAGCACAGCAAGCTCGCATCTGGGAACGGGCAAGCGGAACCGTCTGTTGCGCTCCCTCTTTGAAAACTGCTCCAGATATGTGCATAGCCGCTCCCGTGTGCCGTTCAGCGCATGGGATTCTATCAATCCGACCAGATGCACCATGTCAGACGCGCACCTTTGAAGCTGGTTTTCCAGAAGCTCACTGTCCGCCATAATGAGATTCTTTATACAGTCCCTCTCCACCATGAGGATTTCCGAATTTTCAAGCGTCATCGCGCCGAAAAGACTTTTTGTCACCACAATGCCCGAATCGCTGAGTTCCCCGGGGAAAACATATTTTATTGTTATTTCCTTGCCGTCCTCCCGTATCCTGTTCAGACGGACAAGTCCGTTCACAAGAAAACAGCAGTGCGCCGAAGGTTCGCCCTGTGCAAAAAGAACCTCCTGCCTTCCGCAGCGTACAAAACTGCTCTTCGCCATAACGGAATCCGCAAGAACCTTCGAGTGTTTTTTGAACCTCAGGCGGACAAAATCGTCAACGGCATCTTTTTTTCCTGAAATCTTAACATGTGTCAATGAATCCCACCTCATTTAATGATACTAAAAATCAATATCAACTGATTAGGAATTTTTGTCAACTGAAAACATACCAATAAGTATGATATCTGGAGGTTAAGATGAAGAGATTTCTGCCGGCGGCCGTAGTGCTGCTTATGGCATCAACTGCATCTGCGGACAAGGACAGCATGATGCAGGACACCATTTATTTCGACACGGTGAAGGTAACGGATACCACCGTTTCGGACGGACAAACGCTTCGGTCTACAAGCGCAACCGTTCAGGAAAGGAAGAAAAGCAATAACATTGCTGACTTCATTGAGCAGGATCCTGAAATTAGCCTTAAACGCAGGAGCGCGTTCGGAGACAGCGGCGACATTCTCACGATCAGAGGACAGAGCGGCCAGCGTATCATGCTGAATCTTGACGGGCGCAGCCTGAACTCAACAGGTGTTAACGGCGGAAATTACATAGATTTCAACACCATTCCGCTGGACAACATCGAAAAGATTGAGATTATCAAGGGCGGAAGCAGTGCTGAATACGGGAATAACGCTATCGGCGGCGTTATCAACGCATACACCAAGCGCCCGACAAGCGACCCTTCAATTACTTTTTACGGAACTATGGGCGGATGGGACGCAAGCGACGACTTTATGAACCTTCGGGGCAGTTATTCCCAGAAATTCGGCAATCTGGGCATCAGCCTCGGCATGAGCCGTCAGGAGGCTGACGCGTACCTCTGGAACAACGACTACCGCTCAACCCACGTAGCCCCGAAGTTATATCTCACAACTCCGTGGAAAGGCGAGCTCATCGCGGGAGTTGACTACACAAAAACACGCAGAGGACTTATAAAGAACAACCGTGCGTCCGTTGATCCCGATTCTGCAGGATGGAGCCAGACTATAAACGCTGACGCTCCCCTTTCACTGGGTGACGTATTCTCCGGCGGCGCCGGCGGAAAGGCGATGTCTGTCATAGGTGAAGGCGCACACTCCAACGTGGAGAAAAAGCTTTACAGCGCGTCATATTCACAGCCAATCGGCAGCAGTGCTTATTTTGAATTGTCTGCATATAAAAACGACGAAGACAGGTTTGATACCAACTATTCCGACGGCACAGGAGGAGTTGCGGCGGGGGAACTTGTACTGGACAGAGAGGTTGAAGTGGACAGCAGCTACGGGTACAAAGCCAAGGTTGATGCCGAATTCGGAGCGCACAATGTAATTTTCGGCGCGGAACAGAAAAACCTCAGAGGAGGCGAAATCGCCGTCAACTACGTTGCGGCAAGCTGGAAAGGCAATATAGCCAGTTCCGATTCCGACCACAAAATAGACAACACGGGCATCTTCGTTTCCGATTCATGGAAACTCACCGACAGATTTACAATTGACCT
Source organism: Deferribacterales bacterium (assembly GCA_050251945.1). Taxonomy (GTDB): domain Bacteria; phylum Chrysiogenota; class Deferribacteres; order Deferribacterales; family Geovibrionaceae; genus Seleniivibrio. The sequence goes on from JBFWLW010000006.1 coordinate 54,565, forward strand.
CGGTCTGCGTTTCGACGATTACGAGGCGAGCCAGCTTAAAAGCGGAAGCAGGGTCAAATATGACGACAGCAAGGTAACGCCAAAACTCGGCGCCACATATGCACTCACTCCGTCGGACAAGATAGGAATGTTCGTCTACCAGAGTTACAGAACGCCTGTCGCAAACGAGATGAACCACTACATTGACGGTTTAAGCTATTCCATGCTCGCGGACAAAGACCTCAAAGCTGAAACGGCAAACGCCGTCGACCTTGTATACAAGCATACTTTCGGCTCAAAAGGCTTCGCGAAAGTCTCAGCATTTTACTATGACATAGACGATTATCTCCTCTTCGGGAGCAAACCCGACGGTACCAGCGGACGCATAGCATATAATATTGATAATGCAAAATTCACTGGTGTAAGCACCGACGGCAGATACAACGTAACATCAAAACTCAGCCTGAACGCAGGTCTGGCATGGCAGAAAACCGAAAAAGAAGGCGATCCCGTTGCCGATGCATATTCAGACTATGCAGACGACAAGGTTGACTACATACCCGACTGGAAAGGCACCGCAGGCGCAAGCTGGAAATTTACAGAGAAATTCACTCTGGACGCATCATTCAATTATGTGGGGGAACGCAGTTACTTTTATTACGGCAAGTCGCGCGAGCTTGACCCCTATACAACAGTTGACGCAGGACTGACATACGCCATGACAGAACACACGACACTTGAAGTCTATGCGGAAAACCTGCTGAACAGAACCATTGAGGAACAATACGGCTACCCCACTGCCGGACTGATACTCGGCGCAAGCGTCAAGCTGGTGTTCTGATGAAAAACATGATGAATCCCGAAGAGAAATGGGACAAAAAAGCGCTTACATATCCGAGATATACCTCGTCAGAGGATACATATGAAGCAAGGATCATCCGCACTCTGGAGGGTGCGGGTGTCTCCTTTAAAGGAAAACGTGTTCTGGACGTAGGCTGCGGAAGCGGCAAATTCACCCTCAGAATTGCAAAAGAGGCGGCATCGGTTCTCGGCACAGACATTTCCTCCCAAATGCTTAGAATACTCCATGAGGATGCCGGAAAAGAGGGGGCGGATAATCTCCGCTCCCTCAAATGCACCTTTGACGATTTCGACCCGAAAGGCGAAAAATTCGATATCGTCTTCGCCTCCGTAACACCTGCCGTAAGGACGGAAGAACATTTCAGAAGGGTGACGGAACTTGCGGAAGAACACGTCGTATACATCGGCTGGGCAGGCAGAAAAGAATCGGAAATGCTCTATGCCCTGTACGACAAATGCGGCATATCACCCAAAATATTCAACGACGTTCCTGTGCTTAAAGAATGGCTGGCAAAAAAGGACATCCGATACCGGATAATACCCGTTGAAGAGACATGGGTGAGAACTTATGACCGCACAAAAGCGGAAGCACTCTGCATGGAAGCGATAGAGGACAATGCTTCCGGCGCCTGCGTCAAAACCGTCGCGCCGCTGCTTAACACCATGGCGGGTGCGGACGGCAGAATAACAGACAGGATGCATGTCAAAATGGAGATGATAATATGGTAAGGCTGCTGACTATAATTGCCCTGTCCGTGTGTTTTGCGACAGCAAACGCGGACGTAACCATAACCGACATGATAGGCAGGAAGGTAAAACTTCCTGCCGGAAAAATTGAAAGAGTTATACCGCTGGCGAGCAGTATGAGCTTTATATCGTTCTTAAAAGCGCAAAATTTGGTAGTTGGGATTGAAAAGACCGACAAAATGAACCATGCAAAACGCACTTATGTGTATGTCAATAAGCCCTTCACAGACAAACTGCCGATAATCGGCGAAGGCGGGGCGGCAAGGCGCCCGAACATCGAAGCTATGGTGGCTCTGAAGCCTGACATAATATTCACCATCACTGCGGACGCTTCGGAAGCGGACATGCTTCAGCGCAAAATGCGCGTTCCAGTGGTAGTGCTCAGTTACGGCTACACAGGAGTTGAGCTTGAAACTGTGTACAAATCTCTCCGGCTCACTGCTCAGATACTCGACAGAAAAGAGAGAGCTGAACAGCTCATTTCATACGTTGAGGGGCTTAAAAAGGAACTCTCATACAGACCGAAAACCCCGGCAAAGGCATACATCGGCGCTGTTTCATATAAAGGTATCAGAGGTATAGACAGCACAGAAGCAAACTTTCTCCCATTTCGTCTGGCGGGCATAGACAACACTGTGGACGCGGCAGGACGAAAAGGGCACATTTTTCTTGAAAAAGAATATGTTGTGATGCTCAACCCGCCTCTGGTTTTTATCGACAGCGCAGGTTTCGCCACTGCATCACAGCAAGCGGCAAAATCGCCGGAGCTTTATAAACGCCTGAGCGCTTTTAAAACCGGAAGAGCATATCTCATACCAGCTAACACCTTCTATTACATAAACATCGACCTGATGCTGTCCAATGCCTTTTTCATGGCAAAGACGGCATATCCGGAAGCATACGCAAATCTTGATCCTGAAAAGAAAGCGGGCGAGATAGTCAAAGCCTTCACAGGGCAGAACGTATTTGGCGTTATCAAAAACGATTCGGGCGGATTCAGGCGGATACTGCTTTCACCTGACGGGTTCAAAACAGAGGAAATAAAATGGTAAGCAGGCTTACTTTCTGGGCTGTGCTTTCGGTTCTGCTTGTCATATTTGTTCTGTCCGGTTTGAAACACGGCGCTATAGAACATTCGTGGGCGGAAACCGCGGCAGCCCTGTTCGGAAGCGGCAATGACGAAGACCTGCAATATTTCATCTGGCATCTGCGCCTTCCGCGCATAGCGGCGGCACTGGCTGTCGGCGGAGCACTGGCTGTCAGCGGCGTTATACTGCAAAACATACTGAACAACCCCCTCGCCTCCTCCTTTACTCTTGGACTTTCTCAGGGCGCGGCATTCGGGGCGACTTTTTCAATAATAGTTCTCGGTGCGGGAACGGGGCTGTTCGCGGGGCTTGGCAACGTCGCTCTGGGCGCTTTCGCAGGTTCAATCCTTTCGGCGCTTATAATCCTGCTGTTCTCGTTCGTACGCGGCATGACCCCACAGGGGCTTATCCTTGCAGGTGTGGCAATGTCAGCATTTTTCAGCGCCTGTACAATGCTTCTGCAGTTCTTTTCCACAGACACACAGCTTGCGGCGGCGGTCTTCTGGACGTTCGGCGATCTTGGCAAGGGCGGTTGGAGCGAAGCCGTTACCGTGCTTATCATCACGTTTGCCGGAATTCTCTTTTCGCTCCGCTTAAGCTGGAGTTACAATGCTATTCAATGGGGCGAACTCTCCGCGTCCGGTCTTGGCGTCGAGGTGAAAAAGATACGCATAGCGTCTCTTGCGGCTACATCCGTTATGGCGGCTTTCGCAACTGCATATTACGGTGTGATCGGTTTCGTAGGGCTTATCGCACCGCACATGGTGCGTCTTATTTTCCGCCATTCAGGTCACGGATTTCTCATACCTGCATCCGCAGTTCTTGGCGGCGTTTTCCTTCTTGGTGCCGACCTTATGGGACAGCTTGTGTTCTATCCCATATCACTCCCCGTGGGCGTAATAACCGCATTCGCAGGGGTGCCGATGTTCCTTTTTCTGCTTCTCAGGAGGTCTATGAAACATGCTAACCGCTGAAAACCTGACTTTTAAACTGAAAAACGGCAGAAAAATTCTGGATGACGTATCCTTTTCACTTGGTGCGGGGGAACTTTGTGCCGTTATCGGACCGAACGGGGCGGGTAAATCCACCATGATGAAAATTGCCTGTGCCATAATGAAACCGTCATACGGAGCTGTAACGGTCAAAGATAAAAAAATATCGGGGATGAAACGTCCGGAAATAGCAAAACACATAGCGTACCTGCCGCAGTTCACCCACGCCGTACCCTGTACGGTTTACGATTCTGTGCTTCTTGGGCGCAAACCCCACATAAGCTGGCACCCCGGGCAGACCGACAGAAACATCGCGGACAAAGTAATGACCGAGATGGGAATCGACAGTATGCGGGACAAATGCGTTACGGAGATATCAGGAGGCGAGTTTCAGAAAACGCTCATAGCCCGCGCGCTGGTTCAGCAGGCGGAAATACTTATGCTGGACGAGCCGATAAACCACCTCGACGTGAAAAACCAGCTCGACATCATGGACAGCATTGCAGAAATAACAAAGCGCTCAAAACTTGCCACTCTGGTTGTCATGCACGACCTGAATCTTGCAATGCGCTATGCTGAAACGATTATGCTGATGAACGACGGAAAGATACTTTATTACGGAGGCAGGGACGGGCTTACGGACGAACATCTGACGGAAGCTTATAGAACTGAGATAAGTATCAGACAGGTGGAGGGTAAATACGCAGTGATATTTTAGGCAAATATAAAGAGAGATTGCTTCGCTCACGCTCGCAAAGACAAGCCGTCTCTGCGAGGGCTTCTGCCCGAAGCAGTCTCATTATTTATTTGTTTTCTTCGGTTTGCAGAGTTTCTCTTTTTTGTTGGACTGCGCTCCGCATTTTGAACATTCAAACTCTTTGTCTTTCTTCGGTTTTTCTCCGCATTTCTTGCTCATAGCTTCGCCTTCTGGGTGTAGAGTTTATGGTTGTTCTCTATAAGATAGTCCTGATAGTTCAGTTTGTCTTTAGTTCCTTTCACTTTCACATATTCAGAGTCCTTCTGCATCCACACCTTCTGGTTGTCGCGGAGGTTCAGGTCAAGGATATTCAGCAGGAAGTTTCGACCCTCTTTCTTTGTTACCTCGAAGAAAAGCTCGACGCGCCTGTCCATGTTGCGCTCCATCCAGTCGGCAGTGCTGAAAAACACCCTCTTTTTTCCGCCCGCATGAAAATATATGATCCGCGGGTGTTCAAGAAATCTGCCCACGATACTGCGCACGCGGATATTCTCCGTCACGCCCTTAATACCGGCTTTGATTCCGCAGATACCCCTGACGATAAGCTCTATTTTAACTCCCGCACAGGAAGCCTCTATGAGCTTGTCTATCAGCTTCTTATCTATTACGGCGTTGACCTTCACTATCATCTTCGCCTCTTTGCCCGCTTTAGCAAAGGCGATCTCCTCGTCAATAAGCTCAAGCACCTTAGGCTTTATGTATTTCGGCGCGAGATAGAATCTGTTCCACGTGCCTATGTCGGTGTAGCCCATAAGGAAATTGAACATTGCGGCGCTGTCTTTGCCTATCTCTTCATCCGCCGTGATATAGTCGATATCAGTGTAAATACCAGCTGTAAACTCGTTGAAGTTGCCGGTGGACATGTGCGAATAACGCATCACCCGTCCGCTCTCTCTGCGGACTATCATGAGATTTTTCGCGTGTATCTTAAGACCTGCTATGCCGTATGTAACTATGCAGCCCGCCTCTTCAAGCATATTCGCCCAATCGACGTTCCGTTCTTCGTCGAAACGCGCCTTAAGTTCTATGACAACACTGACGTGTTTTCCGTTTTGCACCGCTCTGATAAGGCTTTCCAGAATAGTAGAGTTCTTGTTTGCCCTGTAAAGAGTCATCTTTATCGCCATAACGTCAGGATCTGCGGCGGCAGTCGCCACCATTCGGGAAACCAGACCGAAGTCATGAAACGGGCGATACATAATGATATCCTGCTTTTTTATCTGCTCAAAAATGTCCATGCTGCCGTCGATATATTCAGGCAGAATCGGCTTAAAAGGCGGATAGCAAAGGTCGGGGCGTTCCCCCGCTACAGAGAACAGGGACGTCATATCTATTATGTCGTCGATTATGTATACGTCGTTCTTTGAAAAGTGCAGGTGTGATTCCATATGATCCAATATCTCCTGCGGCAGGCGGCTGTCGGTCTCGACACGGCAGATGCCCCCCTTTTTACGGGATTTCAGGAAATTCTGAATTGAAAGGAGCAGGTCGTCTGATTCCTCCTCATCAAGCGTGAGGTCGGCGTTCCGTGTGACCCTCAGCAGATAGCTGTCAAGAACTTCATAGTCGGGGTAAACAATATTAAGGTATTTTGTAAGTATATCTTCCGTAAAAAGAAAATATATCTTATCCAGTTTAACGCGAAATATCCTGCGCAGGTTCTCCGGCAGGATAATTATGGAGTGGTGAACGACGCCGTCCTTTTTGATAAGCACATAAAGGCACAGGCGCAGGTTGTGTATGAACGGCATGGGGTTGTTTGAGGAGAGAGTCACCGGGGATATGACGGGGTATATCTCCTCGTTGAATATCGCTTCGGTGATATCGTCCAGATTAGCCGTCAGAGTGGGGGCTATCATGATGTTCTCTTTCTCAAGATCCTTTTTCAGTCCTGCGAATATCTCCTGACGCAGACCGGTCAGCTCGTGCGCCTTAGCGCTGATATGCTCAAGCTGTTCCTCCGGCGTGCTTCCGGATGCATCCAGCTTTGTATAGCCCGCTTCTATCTGGTCGCGCAGACCGCCCACGCGTATCATGAAGAACTCGTCGAGGTTGGATGAAAATATTGCCAGAAATTTCAGACGCTCAAGAAGCGGGACGGATGAATCCACCGCCTCCATCATTACCCGCCTGTTAAATTCCAGCCAGCTAAGTTCTCTGTTTATGTACGGACTGATACTCATATCAAACCGACCCCCTGTGTAACTATTGACATCCGGAATGCGCCGCGCATCAGACCCGGTTGAGAGGCTGACGCGGCAGTTTCAAAAAATTTATTCGTAAAGGATTCTTGCTTCAAGCTCTATAGGGATACCGAAAGTATCGGTGAATATTTTGCTTTTTTCGCTGAAAGCATGTTTTTCAAGGAATGCCATGCATTTACATTTCGCCTTTATAACAACTTTTCCGGTCTGTATGTCCACATCAAAATCCTGAACTATGTCCATGTGTGACGCATCCAGTGAATCGGCTATCCTCAGTATGCTTACCAGTTTCTTTATAATGAGCTGTTTCTCAACGGGAAAATAGTGATATTTCTGCTCAAACCACTTGTCCACGTCGCCGTTGTGCATCAGCACAAGGTACGAAACAAGCTTGACATGCTCTCGCGGAAGTCCCGGAATCTGCAGAGACTGTACAAGATAGTAAGAGTGCTGATTATGTTTCACCGAGTCGATGTAATAGCCCACATCGGAAAGAACCGCCGCCGCTTCAAGGATGAATTTCTCCATCCTGCCCAGAGAGTGCAGAGGTTTTAAGGCATCAAACAGCTTCATGGAGAACCTGACGGTGGTGTCGGCGTGCTGTCTGTCCATGTTGAACCGCTCGCCAAGCGCATATACGGTGTTGCGTACGCGGGTGAAAAATCCGCGGTCGCGAACCGTCTTCGTGTGGAAAAGACTCAGCATGTGAGGGAACGGCATCCTTGAAAACCGCACATGGTTAGTACCTATAAAATCCATCAGTTTCAGATATGTCACCAGTGTCGGAACAAGAACGCTCGCCTCGTCCTTCCTTATGTTCATAACGGTCTGTATCGTATCTCTGGGGAGCTGTTTAACGCGGTCGTAAAGCTCTTCCAGCTGCTTTCTGGAAAGCATGTTTTTTTTCGGCTGAAAGATGTTCAGAAGAACGTTCAGCGACGAACCTGCACTGACAAAATATTTAAGTTTGCATCCCGCAGGGAGTGCGCTTTTCATGGAATAGCACATCTTTTCGACGTACTGTTCGTATGCCTTATACCTTATGCGGGCAGGGATATCACCGAAGATACGGCGAAGTCTCAGCGACCCGTACGGAAGCGCGCCGGAATAGATATTCTGTTCGTCCTTAAGGATTGCCATGGCTATGTTTCCGCTGGATATGTTTGCCAGCAGAACACCCTCTTTCTCATAGTCGTCAAAGCCGTCTATGTCGTTTTTGACACTCACAAATTTTATGTATATCTCGTCTGAGGGCTGGATGACCTCAAGCTCAATGCCTGTCTCCTGACGGATATGGTTGATGAAGAACGCCTGATTGCCCGCCTCCCGCACACCGCTGGTGCAGACTGCCGCATAGTTCTTCTTTATGCCGTATTCATCCATCTTGGTCTTAAATTTTTTCAGTATGTCGGTGGAGGCGTACACGCTTTCAAGCGAGATATACCCCTTGGTAAAGGTGTCCCTGCCCAGCCTGAAAGGCTTTATCAGGTATTCGAGGGTACGCTCCTCTCCGTTAACGTATTCGCTTATGTGCATTCTGAAGGCGCTGGCGCCTATGTTTATGGCAGCAAAGATTCCGTTCTTCATACCAGCCTTACGGGGAGTTTTAAAAGCTTAACAAGCATGTCCCGATTTCTTTCAAAGTCTTTTATCTCAAGGGTAATGTCCTTGTCGGATATGGGCTTGATGTCTATGGAAACATTTGTAACAGTGATCTCAAGTCTGTCTATCAGTCCCTTGTGGGTTCTGTCCAGAGCGATGGCAAGCCTTAAAAGAGCCGCCAGTTTTTCAACGCGAAGCTGCATCGCCGGCAAAAGCGAGATGAACTCATCGTGTGCCGTCTTCGGCATACTTTTTCTGTGATATCTGGCTATGCTGGCTATCGCCTCGATCTCCTCATGGGTATACCCCACAAGCTCGGAATGTTTTATCATATAATAAGAGTGCCTGTGATGTTTTGAATAGGCGATATGTTTACCTATGTCGCGCAGTAATGCCGCCGCTTCAAGAAGCGACCAGTCGCGTTCTATAAGCCCCATACGGTCTTTCAGCCCGTCAAAGAGCATTTTCGCCAGTTTCTCAACCTGAAAAGCGCCCGCTTCGTCAAAATCGAACTTATTGCCTATCTCCACCAGTCTTGAATAGCGTACGCTGTCCATGCTGTTCTGGAACGGCAGTTCGATGCCCATTTTGTTTATGGTGTCTATGGTAAGCCCTGCACGCAGTCCGCCAGTCAGGGTGTAAAATCCGTCTATTCCGGTCTCTTCCAGTATCATATCCGTCTGAATCGCCGCGGAAAGTATGATATCCGCACGTTTCTCTTCCATCCCCTCTATCTTTATGCGCTCTTCGTTGCTCTTCATCCTGATGTCGCTGATGAATTTTTTCAGAAACTTCCGCTCAACGTATTTAACAAGGCTGTCGCGGAGGTTCTTGTCCTTATAGTGGCAGATGTAACCCACGTTGTTCATGGAGCCGCCGGTGCATATCACCATTTCAAGCCCCCTGCCCAGCTTCATCCTGTCGATAAATTCCGCGATATGCTCTTTCATGGCAAGTACCTGCGCGGACGTAGGAGGGTCCCCTTCCAGAAATTCGCGGGTGAGCCTGTTGCAGCCAAGAGGAAGGCTTTTTGCTTTTTCAACCTCGCCGTCTCTGACAACGGTATATTCGGCACTTCCGCCGCCTATGTCTGTTATCAGCGCGTAGCGGTCTTTCAGCTCAAAATTTGCGCTCGCCGCCAGATATGTCAGCCGCGCTTCCTCCTGTCCGCTGATGACCTCAACTTTTATTCCGCATTCCTGCTCTATAATATTAAGTGTCTCGCCCAGATTGTCCGCTTCGCGGAACGCCGCAGTGGCAATGGCGCGTATCGTTTTGCACCCTTTGCTCTCGGCAAGACGCCTGACATTATTAAGTGTGTTTACAAGTATCTCTATAGTCTCTTTGGGAAAATAGCCGAGGGTATATATGGTGTCGCCAAGACGTATCATCTCTTTGTAATCTTCAAGGACGCGGTAGCTTTTGTCCTTGACCTCGGAAATCTGCAGGCGGAGTGAATTGCTGCCTATGTCGGCAACCGCCACCCGAACGTTATCGTTTGATAATGCCATCAGTGCTCCTAAATGAGACTGCTTAGGGCACATGCCCTAGCAGAGACTAATATGAGGTTTCGTTTTCGCGAGGGCTTTATGCCCGGAGCGATCTCACATTTTATTACAAGTATATCAAATTCCGAGGGATTTTTTAACCCGTTTCCTGCCTTTGCGGAATATTCTGATAAGCTCCACCGCCGTTTCCCTTTCCTGCGCCTTTTTCAGCGTAAGCACTGCGAGGATATATCCGCAGGCTGTCAGCACCTTTGCGTCTTTTTCCTCATTCAGCCGTCCCTGCATGTGTGCGCACTGTACAGAAAGGTCGTTGTATCTGCCCAGACTGTCCTGCAAAGCCCTCAGGCGCGTAAGAACGTCCGCAGTTTTCTCCTCTTTAATAAAGAGAGCGAAAAACTCTATGCAGTAACGCAGCTTTTTGAAAGCGATCCTCACCGAGTGTATCTGCTCGTCCGGTGTGTCGGCACCTACCCCGTCGGTGATGCTCTCCGCCAGACCGAATATCTTGGCAAGCGCTTTGTTTGCCGCTTTTTTCGTATTCACAAATCCTTTGCGCCCTATATGAGCGCGGGAGGATATCAGCTTTTCCCAGCCAGCAAGGTCTATGTTATACTCTTCGGATGTCAGGAAATTTTTCAGTTTTTCATAGCTTTCGTCACGTTCGCCTTTGAAATGTTCCCGCAGAGGCGCAAGCGCATCCTTCATCTCGTCAGGAAGCAGTTCGTCATAACATTCAAGCTCTTCAAGATATACGTCCATATCTCTTGCCTTGCCGGTGTAGCCGCCGAGAGTGCGGAAAAAATTCTTATAGCGCGCTTCCTCCGCATCTTCGTAAACACCTTTCAGCATAGACATTGCAGACCTTGTTCTACGCACCGAAACACGGAAATCGTGCAGGAACTCCGCATCGTAACCGTTTATTATGCCGTCGGTGTTCAGCCTCATTATCTTTATCAGCTCCCCGTACACCGTTTCCATGGAATCGTGGAGCACAGCGGAGTCGTCCGCACGGCACTGAACACGCGTGGTGTAGCGCATCATGGGGTCGCCTTTGCGTTTCACATATGCCAAAAGCCCGCCGCCGAAACTTTTCAGTTCATCCATGCAGTAGTGGAATGTAAATTCATCCTGCATCTCCGGTGTGTAAATAATGTATCCGTCGGGAAGCGTATAGAGGATGCCTTTGATTTCGTTTGCCGTGAATGAATGTACGATGATGCCGACAGACATCTTTTCAAAAAGGTGGCGTTTTTCCGATCGCACAGAACAGTCGCCGTTTTTAACATCAGCACTGCCGTTAAAGAACGCGGTATCTTTCCCGTCGCTGAAAAGCAGGCATCCGGCGCGGACGAGCAGCCACTCAAACGTGTCGTATATACTTATCGCAAGGTCTTTATTTTTTCTGTATCTGAGCCTGAACTTCCTGTCTGATAAAGGTTTAACGTCCGAAATATAATATGGCATGATTAAAGCAGAGCCTTCTGCTGTATAAGGTTCACAAGGACGCTGTCGTCTATATGAGCTATGGAGCCTTTTTTAAGCTGAAGCCGCAATGCCTTTCCGCCCGTGATGAACGATATGACTTCCGAAAGATCCGGTTCGTGACCGACAACCGCCAGAGGCGATGCGTGACGCCAGTCGGAGATCGTCTCCAGATAATCCTTTATCTTTGCCCCGGGATTCAGCCGCTCTCTGATGTCATATTTGACGCCGCATATTTCTGATATTATGGATGCCGTTTCAACTGAGCGCACAGCGGCGGATGTCAGAACTGCCGCGGGTTTATCATATAAGTTAAAGAAACGGGTAAAGGCGCGTTTTGCCCTGACCTTTCCTTTTTCCGTCAGCGGACGGTCGAGGTCTCTGCCCTTGAACACCTCTCTGTCCTCTGCGTGACTGTGGCGAATCAGATAAACTATCATAGCTGTCCCCGCATTATGTTAATAATACAAGGATACCAGAGGGGACACCGTTATACAAGGACTGGGGTGTGTATTAATGTCAGAAAAGTGTAAAAGATTAAGACTGACAGGAGAGTCCGTAGCGGACATAGCTGCGCAGAGCGATAAGGGCAAGATCGGCGAATTTCCCGTCGCCGCTGTTAAGGGTTATCTGTTCCATGCTGTTAACGGTGAATTCGGCAACCACAGAGCCTTCGGCGTCTTTAACACTGCCTTTGCCGCCTGTTATGCGGACCTTCCAGCCCGCAAACTCTATATCGCCTGTTTCAAAACTTGAAATTTCCATCCGTCAGCTCCGCGCAAAAAACGAAAACGGCGGTCGATGAAGACCGCCATTACCGTTTTGCTTTAACACCTTTGCAAAATTCTTACCCGATGGGCAGAACTGTTTTTTTGTAAACTTCGTTGAGAACCTGAGCCGCACCTGCATACATAGCAGAGAGACCGCAGAGAACGCCTTCAAATCCGGCGAATTTTTTGATGGATGCGCTTTCAAACATATCGCCTATGGCAAGAAGCATGAACAGTATCACAAGCAGGAAGAAAACAACCTGAAGAGCTTTGTTCAGCTTGAAAGTACCTATGAAAAGAATGAGAGAGAAGAAGCCCCACAGAAACAGATAAGCAGACATTGCCACTGTGTCGGGTTTCTCAAATCCCATTTTAGGAAGGACTATTATACCAACGAGGGTAAGCCAGAAAAGTCCGTATGATGTAAAGGCTAATGTGCCGAATGTATTTTTCTTTTTCCACTCCATCATGCCCACGATGATCTGTCCGAGACCGCCGTAGAAGATACCCATTGCAAGGATTCCGCTATCCATCGCAAAAAGACCGATATTGTGCAGGTTAAGAAGAATGGTTGTCAGACCGAAACCCATAAGCCCGAGAGGAGCAGGATTTGCGGTTGTGTCTGCGAGAACTGTTTCCGCAATCTGTCCGATAGCCGCGTCTGTATTCACAGCTTCAACTTTGTTGCTCATATTCTACCTCCAAAGTGATAATGACTAATCATCAATAAACTTGCGTATTTTCCAGTTTATCAACCTTTGCTGATTTCTATATACAAACGGTTTTATGACAATGCAATAACTATTTATTCCGAGTGAACAAGGTTAATTAATGCTATATAGTTTAAGAACATAGTTCTATATTTACAGCATACGCTCTATTAATATTTAAATAAGGCTTTTACTGTATTGTTCAGCATACATTCATCTTTTTATGCACCGGAAATGTCCCATTAAAATTACATTATGTTCTATTTTAATTTTTTTATGTCGGATGAAAAATTTTTGCTTACCGCTGACAAATTTTGTCATATGCAACCCTTATTCTGCGTATTTTACGCCTATAATGAATCTGTAAACACTAATGGTTAATCGAATCACCTTTAAAAGCCATTTGACAGGTTTTCTGTACAGCAGCGCAATAAAGTTGAGAGAATATATAGAGAATAGAACTATTAATAAAAAAATACAAAACTTTGTTTCTTTTACATTAATTTTGACAAAGCACGAGGCTGTTCTTATTCACAGTAAATGCTATATTTACAGCTATTATTGACCTACTTTAATGTTTATAACAGATTACTATTTATAACCATAGAAAAACAACAAAAGGTAAGCGGCCTTATTTTCCATGCTGATAATACACCAAAATGTTTACCAGTTATTACCGCCGTCAGAACGTATGGCAGTAATGATTAGTCAAAATACATGTTAATGATCGTATTAACACAGATAAAACAAATTCAGGCATTTATTAAATCAGACTACTATCAGTCTCTTACATGCTTCCAACAGGGATTTTAAATTTAATATTTTTTTTGAAATTAAATTATCCTGCCATTCCAACCATTTCCGAATTTAAACAAATAAAGATTAGTTTGCGAAACATTATTTATGTTGACACCAAAATTAATTTACGAAATAATCTATCCATGAATATGAACAGAACTTTCGCTGAAACCTCTTTTTTCTTTTTTGGTTTCTTTTGGTGCTCAGCCTTTGAGTAGACCGTGGAGTTCTGCACGATAAGCTTGCAAAGGGCTGTGAGAACGAACTCACAGCCCTTTTTTTTGGCTTTAAATCAGTTCGGAAACATATATCGGAGGTATTTTAAGATGAAGAAAACGGTAATTACGGTTCTTATGCTTCTTGTCTCGGTATGCGCCTACGCCGAGATAAAAATCGGTGCTCTTCTGGCGCTCTCAGGTCCTATCTCAAACCTTGGAAAGCCCGGTCAGGAGATCATCGACGGTGTCATCGCCGAGGCAAACAAAACGAAAATGCTGGGTGATAAGATAACTGTGGTAACATACGACACCCAGTCGCTCCCTGACAGGGCGCAGACATATGCAAAGAAGCTGATCGCCAAGGACAGGGTTGACGTTATAGTCGGTCCCAACGGAACCGGCGAGGCGCTCTCTGTTTTAGGCGAAGCGATGTCCTCCAAAACGCCGATGATGGCATTCGCCGGAGGAACATCAGTTGTAATGCCTGTCCGCCCCTACGTTTTCAAATCCCCCCAGACAACCTCAACAGCAATCGAAAAAGCTTTCAACTATCTCAAGAAAAAAGGAATAACAAAAATTGCCGTCGCCGCTGACGCAACGGGTTTCGGTCAGGACGGTCTCGACCAGATAAACAAGTATTCCAAAGGTTTTACTATTACAGGCATTGAAAAGTTCAACGCAACCGACAACGACGTGACAACGCAGATGTCAAAACTGCTTGCCGCAAAACCGCAGGCGGTTGTGATATGGACAGTGGGCAGAGCAGGCGCGATAGCCGCAAAAAGCCTGCGCGCGCTTGATCCCAACATACTTATGGTTCAATCCCACGGCATAGCCGACAACTCTTACCTGAAACTTGCGGGAGCCGCCGCAGAAAACACCGTCATGCCCTCTGTTAAACTGACAGTGGCATCAAGCCTCCCCGCAAACGACCCCCAGAAAAAAACAATCGACGCATTCATCAAAAAGTACGGTAAACTCATAGACGAAACTTCCGTCCACGCGAGCTATGCTTACGACGGTATCAACCTTGTCCTCGCCGCTCTGAAAAAAGCTAAGGCAGAGAAGATACCTCTTCAGCAGGCGATGGAGAAGATAACCAATTTCGTCGGTGTAACAGGCGTTTACAACATGAGCAAAACAGACCACTGCGGTCTTGACCTCTCTTCAATGGTCATCGTTAAGGTGAAAGACGGCAAATTCGTTCTGGAAGAGATGTGATTTAACTGGAATAACATGACTTAACATATTATAAAAGGTTACGGATATGAGACTGCTTCGTCCTTTCAGTCCTCGCAGAGACAAACACCAGTCTTCGCGAGGAGCACCAGCGACGCGGCGATCTAAATTCTGCCGTAACCTTTATTCCGGAGGAACATATGAAAAAAGTTCTCATAGCCGCATCTGTGCTTCTTCTAAGCATATCTGCATATGCAGAGGTGAAGATAGGTGCGCTGCTGGCTCTTACAGGTCCTATATCCAACATCGGCAAGCCTTCACAGGAGATACTGGAGGGCGTGATAGCCGATGCCAACAAAGCGAACTTCATGGGCGAACCCATCACCCTTGCGGCATACGACACACAGGGGATGCCCGATAAAACAATGATGTTTGCCAAGAAATTAATAAACAAAGACAAGGTTGACGTTATAGTCGGTCCAACATCCACAGGCGAGGCAATGTCCGTTATCGGCACCATCATGGATGCCCGGACACCCACAATGGGATTCGTCGGCGGCACGCCCCCTGTAGAACCTGTACGCCAGTACATGTTCAAGTCTCCCCAGAAAACATCCACAGCCGTTGAAAAAACTTTCGGCTACCTGAAAAAGAAGGGATGGACAAAGATAGGCGTTGTTGTGGACGCAACAGGTTTCGGTCAGGACGGACTTGACCAGATAAACAAATACGCCGCCGGATTCACAATCACAGGCGTTGAAAAGTTCAACATGACAGACACCGACATGACGACCCAGATGAAAAAAATACTGGATACCAAACCTCAGGCGATTGTGGTGTGGACAGTGGGCAAAGCGGGTGCAGTAGCCGCGAAGAGCCTGCGCGCGCTGGATAATGACATCCCGCTGATCCAGTCACACGGCATAGCCGACTTCTCATATACAAAACTTGCAGGCGCTGCGGCGGAAGGTTCCATAATGCCGGCACTTAAGATAGTCGTCGCAAAACAGCTTCCCGCGAACGACCCCCAGAAAAAGGCAATAGACCTTTTCAACAAACGCTACGGCAAACTGATAAATGAAACATCCGTACACGCAATTTACGCATACGACGGCATAAACCTGATGCTGAACGCTATGAAACGTGCAAAAAACGAAAAGATAAGCATCGTTCAGGCGCTTGAGACAACAAAGAATTTTGCCGGAGCAACAGGCGTTTATAACATAACCAAAACAGACCACTGCGGACTGGATATGTCCTCTCTGGTCATGGTCAGGGTTAAGAACGGTCAGTTTGTTCTTGAAGATATGTAAAACTCAACGAGGGAGGCATTCGCCTCCCTTGTTTTAAGTCCCACTTTGTAAAAGGGGGATTTAGGGGGATTTTCTTTCCGGCTTTTCAATAACAAATCCACCCCGCCCCTCCTTTGTTAAAGGAGGGAGAAAATCAGCTTTTTTCTTTAAATTCTTATTTCATTAGTGTACTATCTCATTCTGTCATTAATTTTACGGTGATTCAGATGGTAAACGGTTTTTTTCTTGGCAACGAACTGATTGCTCTTGCCGCTGTTGATTCGGGAGTCAAAAGCGCATACGCCTATCCCGGAACCCCTTCAAGCGAGATACTCTCCGCTTTTTCAAAATTTGCGCCCGAGCGCTATGCCCAGTGGTCGCTGAACGAAAAGATAGCTCTTGAGCTTGCCGCGGGCGAAGCGATATCCGGTTCATACACACTCTGCTGTATGAAGATGGTGGGACTGAACGTAGCCGCCGACCCGCTTTTCAGCGTGGCATATACCGGCGTCGCAGGCGCGATGGTGCTTGTTTCGGCGGACGACCCCGGACCCTACAGCAGCCAGACGGAACAGGACAGCCGCATGTATGCCGTCAGTGCGAAGGTGCCGGTTCTCGACCCCTGCAACCCTCAGGATGCGTACCGCCTGACAAGGCTCGCATATCAGATATCCGAAAAATACCGTCTTCCTGTAATGGTCAGACCCGTTATGCGTGTCTGCCACTCACGCCAGAATTTTATGGCTGGCGACGTTTCAGAGCAGCAATCCCGTGAAACGGTTCTGCATGGAACGTTTCAGAAAGATACTCCGCGCTGGGCGGCGACACCGAAGTTCCGCCGCATCCTCCACGAAAAGCTCAACAAAAACCTTGATCTGCTCGCCGCAGAGATGGCGCCGAAAATACCGGAAAAAAGATACGACATGGCAGTTGTCGCCTCAGGCTATGCATACGCCATGGCGAAAGACGTTATAAATGAGATGAACCTTCCGTTCGACATGATAAAGGTCGACATGCCCTTCCCTCTGGACAAACAGTTTGTCATCGAGGCGGAGATGGTATACGACCGCATCGTCGTTCTTGAAGAGACCTTCCCCGTTATCGAGCATAACTTCACAATAAAAACCGAGGGCAGGCTCACCGGACTTGTCCCCTCCGAAGGGGAGCTTACTGCGGACATCATCGCCGACATCCTGTTCAAAACGGCAGGAATGACCCGCGAAGTTGCAAATACCGGAATAAGCACATCCGAAACACCTGTTCAGCTTAAGCCGCGCCTCTGCGCGGGATGCGGGCACAGACCCGCTTTCTATGCCATGAAGCTTGCCGCTCCGAAGGGCATCTTCCCCGGCGATATAGGCTGTTACACCCTTGGCGTTAATCTGAACGCTGTCGATACATGCATCTGCATGGGCGCTTCCATCACTTTCGCGGAAGCCATGAAGCGCTCCAACCCCGACAAACCCGTGATATGCACAATAGGCGATTCAACTTTCTTCCACACCGGCGTCACGGGACTTACAAACGCCGTGGTCAACAGCGCGCCCATAGTCGTGGCGGTGCTGGATAATGAAACCACAGCAATGACAGGCTTTCAGCCCGTTCCCCACAAAACTGGCAAACTCACTATTGAGCTGGCTTGTCAGGGCGCAGGCGTCAGATACATAGTAAAAGTTGACCCTTATAACCTGAAAAAAGGCGTGGAGGCTCTCAAGCAGGCGCTTGCATACGCGCACACTGACAATTCCCCTGCGGTGGTGATATTCACCAAAGAATGTGTTACCAAAACGCGGTACAAGAATAAAAAAATTGTTGAAATAAGCGATGCCTGCACCGACTGCTCCATATGCTATGAGAAGTTCGAGTGTCCGGCAATTTACAGAGACAAAGCGAAGCGCATGGCAAAGATAGACGAAACCGCGTGCGTGGGGTGTATGGTCTGCATTCAGGTATGCCCGCAGAAGGCCATAGGGGTGAAGAAATGATTCAGGGAATAATTTGCGGAAAAGGCGGACAGGGAGTCATAACCCTTAACGCCATGATAGGCACTCTGGCTGCGAACATGGAAATACCCGCAGTATCGGCGGAAACCCACGGCATGGCTATGCGCGGCGGTTCCGTTGCAACGTACATCAAAATAGGCGAATGTCTCAGCGCCGCTGTTGCGGAAGGCTCTGCGGATTTCATCATCAGCCTCACCAAAGACGAAGCGCTCAGAAATATCAGCTTTATAAAAAAAGACGGGGTCATCATCGTTGACACGGATGAACCCTTTGACATAAGCGGAGTGAAAATAATCTCTCTGCCGGCTTCCGACATAGCGGAGGAACAGTTCGGCGGCAGGATATACGGCGGGCAGGTGCTTCTTGGCATATTTCTCGGCTGTTTTGACGGTATTGACACCGGAAAAGCACTTGAAATACTGAAAACTGCACCGAAAATAAGCATACACGCCATAGAATACGGAGTCAGATATGCACAAACTCACTGACATACAGCTTTTAAAGCTGGGTACGACACTGCACCACATAAAAAAGGCAAACCCTTTCTATTTTCAAAGATACGAAACGGATAGAATCACCTCTTACGAAGACCTCACAAAAATGCCCTTTATAACAAAAGATATACTCCGTCAGGGATACCCCTTTGCATATGCGTGTGCAGACACAAAAAGCTGTGTGCGGATGCATATGTCAAGCGGCACCACAGGCAAACCCATCATAAACCCCATGACCGAAGGGGACGTCAACCAGTGGGGCGAGATAATGGCGCGCTGTTACACCACGGCAGGTGTAACCGGCGAGGACACAGTTCAGATCACCCCGTCGTTCGGACTTTTTAACGGCGGTTTCGGTTTCCACTACGGCGCAGAGAGGCTGAAAAGCTTCATAATCCCCATGGGTGCAGGACGTTCACTGCTCCAGCTCCAGTTCATAAAAGACCTTGAAACTACGTGCCTCTGCGCAATCGCTTCCTATCCTCTGAGGCTTATTGAAGTTGCCAAACAGGAAGGCTTTAGCTTTAGAGAGACGAAACTACGCGTGGGCATCTTCGGTGCTGAAACGTGGACCGACGGCATACGCAGGCGTATCGAAAAAGAGATGGGTATCGAGACGTTCGACATCATAGGCATGACAGAGACAGGCGGCGTGGGGCTTGGCATAGACTGCAAAGACCACAGCGGAATACACGTCTGGGACGACCACTACATTGTCGAGATAGTCGATCCGGAAACAGGCGAGCCACTGCCCGACGGGGTGGAAGGCGAAATGGTGGTGACAACGCTCACCCGCGAAGGTCTGCCGCTGATACGCTACCGCACCCGCGACATCACAAAGGTTATAAGCCGCGAACCCTGTAAATGCGGACTTCATACGCTCAAGATAGCCAGACTGAAAGGCAGAACAGACGATATGCTCAAGGTGAAAGGCGTTAACTTCTACCCTGCACAGATAGAATCCATCCTGATGGAGTTCACCGAAATAGGCGAAGAATACCGCATCATCCTTGACAAGAAGAAGGGTAAAGGGGACGTGACCCTTGCCGTTGAAACAGATACAATCACCGACGATGCAAAGGACAGACTTGACACGAAGCTTTACGATTTCCTCGGTTTCCGCGTGGATGTGCAGTATCTGAAACCGGGTACTCTGGAGCGTTCCGCAGGAAAAGCCATCAGGGTTGTTGATAACAGATAGCTATTTCGACGCTCTGGGCAGGTGATATCCGTAACGGAGCGTTATCATGCGTATCCCGAAAACCAGAAGTGCGCTTACGGTGGCGTTCATGGCAGGCGAAACGCCAGCATGGTGCAGAGCACAGTAAAGCGCGCCGCCCACTATACATGCCGACGCGTACACCTCGCGGGTAAGAACGAACGGGGTGGCGTTTATCAGCACGTCCCGTATCATCCCGCCCAGCGTTCCGGTCATCACACCGAATATCATACTCCCCAAATATCCCACTCCGGCATGGAGAGCTATGTTGATTCCTATCACATTGAACACGCCGAGACCCAGCGCATCCATCCACACAAGCAGGTTATATGTCCGCTTGACGTGGCTGTGGAAAAGAAACACCACCAGCGCACCGGCAATGGACAGAAAAAGATAGTTCATATCGTTGAACAGGAACGGAGGCACACGGCCGAGCATCGTATCGCGGATGGTACCGCCGCCCACAGCCGTAACAATGGCGAGGAAGCTGACACCGTAAAGGTCAAGGTTTTTGCGGACTCCAGCAAGCGCGCCGCTGACAGCGAATGCGAAGGTGCCCAGAAGGTCGAGTGCATATAAAAGCGTCATTCATGATCTCCGGTTGCCGCCGCCGTCACCATGTCGTTTCTGAACATACGGCAGGCGAGATATGAGGTCAGTATGTTGACCGCAAAGATCATATACATTACCACGAGCTGATATACAATAGCTTTCATAGGCGATACCCCCGCCATTAAAAGTCCCGCCGCAAGCCCGGGAAGAAGCACCACGCCAAGTGATGCAATATTGTTCAGAACGGGAGTGACCCCGGCGCGCACTGCCGCCACAACAGAATCCTTTGCAGCGATGTCCATATTAAGCCCCAGCGCCAGCATCCCCTGAATTGTCGGAATGTTAGCCCTGCACTCTGCGCGCAGTCTGTCCACGCTGATGCTGTGTGCGTTCATGCAGTTGCCGACCACCATGCCCGCGACAGGAAGAACGGCATTCATCTGGACAGGCACCGCCCCGCTCAGTATCACAGGCAGAAGCCCAAGCATTGAAGGAAGATAGATTGAAAGGAAACCGCGAACGATATGTCCGCCTTCGGTGTGCGATCTGCCCTTTGCGGTGTAGGCGGCGAACACGGACATAAAAGCGGCGAAATATGTCACATGCCATACGTTTTCAAGCCTGAAAATATATTCAAGAACAAGCCCCATGATAAACATCTGAACAACGGAACGAACCGCCGCAAAACTTATGGATTTGTTCATATTCAGCCCCAAGCGGGACGAAGCAAATATCGTAAACAGAAAAAAAGCAATAATAGCTATGTATGAGCCTGTCATATTCCCTTCCGTTTGTTAAAAAAATTCACTTTCAGCAAATATCTAGTATTTAAATGTTTTTCAAAACTATGTATTGAAATACCTCGACATGTGTCTTATTATTGTATCATATATAAACACAATATTTTGTGAATCCTTCTGATTCACACTGATTGAGGGCATTGTTATGGAACCTCTTACTTCCGCAGCATCCCGAAAACAGAAACTTTTCGATGCCGCGATGATAATTTTTCTGTCTGCCGCCGGATACCTCGGAAACATTGTTAAATTCGAGATATTCTTTAACGTCGATTTCCTTTTCGGCAGTATAGCTGTCATGTACGCCATCAAACGCTACGGAAGGCTGGGCATAATTCCCGCCTTCATAGCATCGCTTTACACCTATACCCTCTGGAACCACCCGTATGCAATAATAATCTTCACAGCGGAGGCGGCTTTTGTGGCTTTCGCACGCAGACGGGAAGAGGACATCATAATACTTGACCTCATTTACTGGCTCACGCTTGGCGCAGGCATGGTATTCGTTTCATATCATTACATTATGGGGCTTCCGACCGAATCCGCCCAGATAGTCATCCTGAAACAGAGCATAAACGGGATAACAAATACGCTCTGCGGCTCGCTCATATACCACGGTCTGAACTACTTTCGCAAGATATCCGGCTATAATTTCAGACGGATATCCTTCCGTCAGACGTTTTTCAAGATAATCATGCTTATCGCCGCAATACCTGCGCTTCTTTACGTTATCATAGGTGTGAAGATGCAGACGGTTTCTCTTGCAGAAGGACTTAAAGATAATCTGAACACTATCTACAATACCGCCTCAATCTCTCTGGGGGCGCTCACAAACGACGTAAATAACAAGATCAATCTGATGGCTTCGCTTGAACAGGGACAGAAACCGCAGCACACTGAAGACCATATGAAAAGCATCCTGATGTCGTCCGACACATTAATGGGCGTGGGCTACGTTTCGCCTGATGCCACAGCAAGGGTTATCTTCAGCAAGACAGACGGCAGGCTGACAGAACACAGAAATGTCGATTTGAATGAAAGAGTGATTTACAGACAGACCGCAAAGTCCGGCAATATAGTTTTTTCCGACCTTCTGCCCGGCAGAATTCAAAGCTCGCAGGGCAATATAATCCTTGCCGTAAAACCTTTATTTAACGGTAATAACGAACTCTCCGGCTATGTTCAGGGCAGTATAGATTTCAAAACAGCGGGAAGCCTCCTGCAGTCGGTTTCTAAGGATTCCGGTGTTCTGCTGACGCTTACAGACAGCCGCGGCAGAATAATCATAAGTACCGATCCCCAAAAAGCAACAGGACAGAAACTCGGCTTTCCGCCCGGTTCATCCGCAGACGATTACGACAGGCGGGGGATTTTCCTCCTCACCTCCTGTCCGGCAGACAACATCTCCGTCATGACAAAATGGAAAACCGCCTCTTATATTAAGAAAGGAACGCTTGGCGGTTCGGGACTGACACTGACAGCTGTGGTTCCTCTTTCCGCGCACGTGAAACGCGCGAATGATATCGGATTCAGAGCGTTAAAAATAATCTATATAATGCTCATACTCTGTATTCTTGCCGCGCTGTTCATAAGCAGACAGGTAACATTCCATCTTGAAACCCTGCGCAAATGCTCCAGCGAGCTGCCTGAAATAGTCCATTCGGGCGGCAGGTTCTCAAGAATCAATTCTGTCTTTTCGGAAGTGTCAGAGCTTTCAGATAACTTTGTAAACATAGCCGCAATGCTCTCCGCAAAGTTCTCAGAACTTTCAAAACAAAAAGCGGAGCTGGCTCTGATACTCGACTCAATCCCTATGATCATTTTTATGAAGGACATCAACAACAGAATTCTGAGCGGGAACATGGAAGCGGCAAAAAAGATGGATATTCCCTCAGAAGAGCTGGCAGGCAGAAACGTGAGCGACCTTTTTCCGGAACTGTCGGAGGATTTGTATGAGAACGACACAAAGGTTATTACGTCCAAAAAACCTTTGCTCGGCGTTATACAGAACTACAAACTCGAAGACAGAACCATTGTCGTCAAGACAGACAAAATACCAATACCCGACGAAAACGGGGATGTGTCGTATATACTGGTCATATCAAGAGACATAACGGATGAACTGAAGGCACAGGCAGATAAACAGCGTATGCTTGAGACCCTTTATCAGCAGTCAAAAATGGCGGAGATGGGCGCTATGACCGCCGCAATCGCCCACCAGTGGAAACAGCCGCTTAACACGATAGCGCTTCTGACCCAGATACTCAATTCCGACGCGCAGGACAACAGCGCCACGAAGGAAAGCATTATCTCCTCCACCGACATGATAATGAAAAACGTGGAATTCATGGTGAACACAGCACATGATTTCACGGAATATTTCAAAACTACGAAAGAGAAACAGATGTTTCGCGCCTGTGAAACGATATCGGAAGTCTACAGCCTTGTTGAGCCGCAGTACCGCAAGTATAACATCACTGTCGAGGTTCACGAACACGAACATTTCCTCATATACGGACTGCGCAACGAGTTCAAACAGGTCTGCCTGAATATCCTGAACAACGCAAAAGACGCCTTGGTCGAACGCAATGTCGACAACAAAAGAATAGACGTTTTCTATGAAAATGAAGAGAATTTCAGGAAGATAATCGTCACGGACAACGCAGGAGGCATAGACCCCTCGCTGCTGCCGGACAGAATTTTTGAGATATTCCAGAGTACAAAGGGAGAAAAAGGAACAGGATTAGGACTTTATATCTGCAAGTCTATAATAGATGAGCATATGGGCGGAAAAATAACGGCTGAAAATACGGATCATGGAGCAAAATTCACCATATTTCTTCCAATGGATCAGACAATTACGAAGGAGAATTGATATTTTATTATTTGATAAATTGCGTACTATCTGCTATAGATGTTGTATCTTACTCTGTAAGACCAGACTGATGACAAAGTTGAAAAAGACGAGATCGCTTCGTCGCTACGCTTCTCGCGAAGACGTAAGATACTGTCATTGCGAGGAAGCCGCAGGCTGACGCGGCAATCTCATTGATTTTAACCAGTTTATCAACAACCTGATCTTATTCTGTAAGACTTATTTGATTTATTCATTGGGAGCACAACTTGTTGAAGACCGTCCGCATTAATTTTTATGCGGTTTTAGTCATAGCCATGCTCGGTGCGCTTGGATATGTCTTTAACCAGAATAAACTTGAACTCTTTTTCAATGTGGATTTTCTGTTCGGCGGATTCTTCGCCGTAATAGCCATAAAAAGATACGGAGTTTACGGTATCTTTGCGGCCGTCATCGCATCATTCAGCACATATTTTCTCTGGAACCACCCTTATGCAATTATAATCTTCACAGCGGAAGCCTCCGTTCTTGCATATTTCAGCAGTAAAAGCGACGACCTCGTAATAATCGACATACTATACTGGCTGACGCTGGGTTTGCTGCTTGTGTTCTTTTTCTATTCAGGTCTGATGGACATAGGAATAAAAAATTCCGCCATAGTATATCTGAAACAGAGCATAAACGGCATATTTAACACATTGTTTGCAGTGACAGCCGGAAACTTGTGGAATCTTATCTCAAAGGAAATAGGGCTCAAATATTCAAAAGTTTCCCTTAAATCCATAATTTTCAGCACGATACTGTTCTTAACCGCAGTTCCGGCGCTGTTCTATATCGTTTCAAACGTGCGCCACCATGCCCGCGAGATATCAAACGATATGCAGCTTGAGCTGAACTCCATGGCAAACGCTGCGGCGCTCTCCACCGACAACATTCTGCGTTCCAGCATAACAAGCCTGAACACACTTGCCGATAATATTCAGGAGTGTATCAACGATTCCGGAGTAAACTCTCTGGGCGAGGAGCGTATAACAACCGTTCTCCGTTCGTCCGAAGTGTTTCTCGGGCTGGGTTTCATAAAAACCGACAAAACATCCGCTCCTCTATATACATACAGCGGCGGTGAGCTGAAAAGATATTACGGCAGAGACTACAGTGACAGGAATTACTACGCGCTTGCCGATAAAAGCAAAGATATAATCATCTCGGAAGCGCGCAAAAGCAACCTGCTTAACCTCAATAATTCTATACTGATAATGGTCAAAGCCATAAGAGGTGCAGACGGAAAAGTATTGGGATATGTTCAGGGCGGCATACAGTTTCAGTCTGTCTATAACCTTCTGAACACCATATCAAGAGATTCAGGCATCTTTTTCACTCTGGCAGACAAACAGAGCAGAACCCTTGTAACCACAAACCCCCAATATCAGGGGCAAAACTACATACCTGTCAAAAGTGCGGAAGGCATCATTGAAGATTTCGGCAACAGCATCCTGCAATGGACAACACTGCCAAAAGCCAATAAATCCGTCATGACCCGTTGGCAGAAGTCTTATTACATTAAATCCGTGCCTGTCAGTTCCGAGCAGTCACTTACCCTCACGGCGGAAATGCCTCTTTCCTCCTATGTCGCCGATATCATAAATATGGGGCTGAATGCGCTTGCGGTCATATATGTAACAATCATACTTTCGGTCATACTCGCGTGGTTTGTAAGCCGCAGAACCGCATTCCACCTGAGCAAACTGTCCTCAAGAACAGCACACATACATGAAAACCTGCAATCCGACTCGTCAGACGGCTGGCCGAACTCGGTTTTCAGCGAGATAACCGAGCTTTCCACAAACTTCCGCCAGATGGAGGAAGAGCTTACTAAATATTTCAAAGAACTCAACATACAGAAGAACGAACTGGAAATTATTCTGGATTCACTGCCTATCATAATTTTCCTGAAAGACACCAGAAACTACATCACCTTTGCCAATAAGACCGCTTCAAATTTCGTTTCTCTCGGCAGGATAGACAAAAAACCTGTCAGCGATATCTTCCGCCACGACCACGCAAGATTCTTCGCCGACGACAAAAAAGTTATGGAAACAAAAAAACCGGTGTTTAAGATAGTGCAGACATACCCGTTTGAATCGGGTGCAATAACTGTCATAACCGACAAGATACCCCTTTTCGGAGAGGACGGAAGCGTTAAGTCAATTCTTGTTATCTCCAGAGATATCACAGAAGAACTCAGGGCACAGGAAGACAAACAGAGAACCCTTGAGATACTTTACCAGCAGTCCAAAATGGCGGAGATGGGAGCCATGATAGGCGCAATAGCACATCAATGGAAGCAGCCGCTTAACTCCATCGCTATTCTGACACAGCTTATCGAAGCGGATGTGGAAGATGAACAGCTCAACACCGAAACACTGATGAAGAACACATCAATAATAATGAGCAACGTCAGCTTCATGTCGCAGACGGTGAATGACTTCATCAGTTTCTTCAAGCAGGGCAAAACAAAGGAACGGTTCAAACCCTGCGAAACGATAATTGAAATATACAACCTGCTGGACAGACAGTTCACTAAGAACAATATCGAAGTGGTTTTTCACGAACACAGGCACTTTGAAGTTTCCGGCATCAAAAACGAATTCAAACAGGTCTGCCTGAACATAATGAACAACGCCAAAGAAGCGCTTATAAACTGCGAAACAGCAAACAAACGTATTGATATCTTTTACGAACACGACGACCTGATGAACAGGATCGTCATAGAGGATAACGCAGGCGGCATCCCGGAAGACCTGCTCCCGAACAGGCTTTTTGAAATGTACCAAAGCACGAAGGGCGAAAAAGGCACAGGACTTGGTCTTTACATATGCAGATCCATCATAGAAGAACATATGGGCGGACGCATAATCGCAGAAAATACCCTTTCCGGCGCCAGGTTCATTATAATGCTCCCTTCCGAGGAAGTAACTGCCTCCTGAACACACCATTTTCGGTAGTCACCAACATAGGACGCGTAATCTTTCCATTACTGGTGTATATTTATAGAATATACACGCAATTTATGGAGGGCATTAATGCTCGAAAGTTTCAAAGAATCCGAAATCCTCTCCAAAGACCAATACACTCAGGAACTGAATAATCTCCGCACACAGCTTATAGACGCGCAGTATGAATTCAAAAAATACAAAAGACCGATGATAGTCATCCTCACGGGTCTGGACGGCGCGGGCAAAGGCGAGCTTGTAAACTTTATGGCGGACATAATGGATACAAGGCTCATCGAAACCTCTACATTCTGGCAGGAAACGGACGAAGAGAGGGAACGTCCCTACTACTTCCGCTACTGGAACGCTATGCCCCCGGGCGGGAAACTGGGCATATTTTTCAACGGATGGTACGACAGAACAATACGCCGCGCGCTGGAATCCAACGACGATCCGGAGGCTTTCGCAAGAGGTCTTGAAGAAGCGGCGGACGTTGAAAAGATGCTCGCACAGGACGGCACGGTAATCGTCAAAATATGGGCGCACATAACTAAAAAAGAGCAGAAGAAACGCCACGAAAAACTGATAAAAAAGGGAAAGCAGTCCGAAGAAATATCTAAGCGCGCCCTGTGGTATTTCAGCAAATACGAAAAGATAACCGAATGTGCGGAAGCCGCATACAAGGCAACCCACAATGAATTCGCCCCGTGGGAGGTCATAGACTGTACCGACAGGCGCACAAGAGAGATACATTTCCTGCGTGTGATACTTGATAATATGAACCGCGCACTGAAAGAAAATATGCCGAAAAGCAGAACTGAAAATCTGTCCGGTCTCACTTTCCCCGATGTTCTCGGCAGTTTGAAACAGCAAAAGGATACAGACCCGAAAACATACCGGAAGGAGCTTGACGGGCTTATCGACGATATAAAACCACTGGTATGGGAAGCATATCAGAAGTGCATCAGCACCATGATAGTCTTTGAAGGCTGGGACGCCGCAGGCAAAGGCGGCTGCATACGCAGACTTTTAAGGGCATTCGATATGCGTCTTTCAAAGGTAACGTCCATCGCCGCGCCGACGTCGGAAGAGCTTTCCCGTCATTACCTCTGGCGCTTCTGGCGTCAGGTACCGCGCGCAGGTCACATCGCCATCTTCGACAGGTCTTGGTATGGCAGGGTTCTGGTGGAACGTCTGGAAAATATCACACCGCCCGCCGACTGGTTCCGCGGGTATTCAGAGATAAACAGCTTTGAAAAGCATCTCAGCGACCGCGGCGTACACCTTGTAAAGTTCTTCCTGCACATAACGGACGACGAACAGCTTGACCGTTTCAAAGAACGTCAGGAAATACCGTGGAAGCAGCACAAAATAACCGATGAGGACTGGCGCAACAGGGAAAAGAACAATGAATATCAAGACGCTTATAACGAGATGTTCTTCAAGACCAGCACCAAATACGCACCTTGGAAGATAATACCCGCAAACGACAAAAAAGGTGCGCGGACGGAAGTTTTAAAGCATATAAAAGGAAGCCTGCAAAAGGTTCTGAACAAATAAGAAAGGCACGCAAAAGCGTGCCTTTTATCTCTAGTTTTTCATGTTTATAAACTGAAGCGGAACATCTATGTCGGATGTTTTCATAAGCTGGATAACGGACTGAAGATCGTCGATCTTTTTACCTTCAATACGGACACGCTCATCCATGATGGATGCGTTCACTTTCAGCTTTGAATCCTTTATCATCTTCACTATCTTCTTGGCGTTGTCCTTGCCGAGCCCTTCCTCAATTTTGACTTCAAACTTTCTATGTCCTTTAGATGTATTTTCCGCCTCGCCAAACGACAGGACGCGTGAATCTATTCCTCTTTTTGAGCAGTGTTTTATCATCATTTCTCTGATAGCCTGCGCTTTCATGTCGTCGTGGGTCACGATTTTTATGACCTTGTCTTTTTTATTCAGCTCTATTTCCGTGTCGGAACCTTTAAAGTCAAACCTGCTGTCCACCTCTTTCTTAACAAGATTAACAGCGTTGTCCATTTCCTGCATATCTATCTCATTCACAATGTCAAATGAAGGCATTACACCCCTCCGATATTTACTACTATACAAATAATCATTGATTTTACAGCAAATCAAGTGATAATTGCGCATGAATTTTTTTTGCAGTAAAGACTGCCCCGATACATGCGCCGTCAGGGCTGAATTTAAGAACGGGAAATATCACTTCACAGGCATAGCCGAAAGCTGGCAGAAAACGGGCTTTGTCTGTTCAAAATTCAAAGTGTTCGCTGAACGCGAGATAAACTCCGGTATACGTTCATATGAAATGAAGAACGGCGAAAAGCGCGAATTTGAAAGCGACAGCGCAGCCGTTTCCGCATTTGGCGATATTCTTGAAAAGTATAAAAACAAAAGAATACTCTACCTGAAAGGTTCCGGCTCGCTGGCTTACAACATGGGCTACTGGGACAGATTTATGAGCAGTTTTGCACACTGCACAAAGATAACCGGAGGCGTCTGCGGAACCACCGGTGACGACGCTCACTCTGCTGACTTCGGAACGGAACTTAATCCGCCCGTCGAAAATATAGCTGACTGTAAAACCGCCATCCTCTTCGGAAAAAATGCCGCCGTTATAAGTCAGCACCTCTACGCATATCTGAAAGAACTTAAAAAAGACGGGCTGAAGATAGTCTATATAGACCCGATACGGACAAAGACTGCCGATATAGCAGACAGATACATCAGCATCCGTCCCATGTGCGACGGACTTATTGCCGCGGCTCTGCTCACTGAACTTGGCTTTGAAGACGGACATAACGTCAGCGAGCTTATCTCACGCGCAGGAATATCGCAGGACGATCTGCAATACCTGAAAGACGCCATACAATCCGGCAAAACAGCCTTTATAGAAGGTTTCGGCATGCAGAGAAACCCGAACGGAATGAACATGATAAGGCTCATCAACCGTCTTGCGGTTAAAAGCGGAAATATCGGCACGCTCTACTACGGACAGGGTTCAAAGCGTTTCTGGAAGGGGCTTGGCGCCGTCTTTCCTCATTACGTCCACATAGATACAGTGGCAAAAAGACTTGCTGACGGCGAATTTGATCTGTTCGTCAACGTTGCCGCAAACCCCGCGATGACCTATCCTGATGCAAAGAACTGGGTCAGGGGCATAAAGAACACACCGACTGTTGTCGTTGACGTTTACCCCACCCGCACTTCGGAAAACTGTCAACTGTTCATCAAAACAGGCGGCATCTTCGCGCAGCAGGATTTCATGGGCAGTTATTTCTTCCCTCATAAACACAGGAGAGAAAAGCTCACAGATGAACTGGCTGACATAGATATAATTACCCGCCTAAGCAACTGGTTCGGAATAGACCTTAACTTTGCGGAACCGGACACTGCAGTACCGGCACCCAGAGTGTACAAAGATGAACGGATAGAGCCTGCAATCCCCGAAGAACAGGGAAAATTCAGCCTTCTGAGCCTTTCGCATCCCGCATATCTGAACAGTCAGCACCTTCCGAACATAGTCGAAAAGCTGAAAATTGCATTTATTAACCCGAAGGATGCGGCGGAACTTGGCATACAGAATGGCGATAAAATTAAGGTATCCACCGATGCAGGTCATTACATCGCATATGCAGAAATAAGTGACACTGTTTCCCGAAAAGTAATAATGAGCTATAAAAACGTTCCAATGGTCGCAGGATTCATAAACGACGCCACGCCGCCAATGCTGACAGATTCCGGCAACGGAATGGTCTATTACGGCATTCCCGCAGACGTTGCTAAAGTCCTTTAACAACTTCCCTGAGCGCCCGAATCTCCTTATAGAATGAGATACCCGCTACACCTTTGTAGCCTTTGCCTTTAAGCTGACAGACGTTTGCTGTGCAAATCCCGCCGAGAGCATATACGTCCCTGCCCAAACAGGAAACATCCAAAGCGCCCAGCGGCTTTACTTCATAATCCTTGACCGTATGGAAAATGGGACTGAGCATATAATATGCCGCCTTATTATCTTTTATCTCATCAATGCAGTGTGCGGAATATCCCACAGACAGAGACTCGTCTACGTTCCCGCACATGTTGTCAGCACCCAGCTGGACACCGTAATACCCAAGCAAAGCGGCAATCTCCTTTCTCTCTGAAAGTATCAGACGGGCGTCGGGGAGTGCTTCGCGCAGTTTTTTTGCCTCGTCATATATCAGTTCGGCGGGCTTATTTTTTATACGCAGCCAGAGTGCATCCGCAAAGGGTGAACAACCAACGGCGATACTAAGCCAATCGGCACCCATAGTGTCGTAATCTATTATCTGAATTATTTCCATCAATCCTTCCCGAAAACCCTTTTAAACGCTGCACGCACCGAACGGCGCAGGTTGTGGTATTCCTCAAGGAGCGCCGTGCCGCCGGACTTGTACCCGAAAAATTCCGCCATTCTGTCCAGAAGTTTCTCGTCCTTCGGCAGTCTGGACGTGTCCGTATTGTCGTAAATGCGCACAAGATTCTCAAGGTGTCTGAAAAACAGATAGCCCTTGTGAAAGCAGTAAAAATCGCGGCTGGTCACGAGTTCCAGATCTTTGAAAAAATGAATGGCATCATGGGTGTTCGGTGTATGGAGCTGTTCGTATTTGCACCCGTACATGAGCTGGAACATCTGCGCGGAGAACTCTATATCCAGAAGTCCGCCGTAGCCCGCCTTTATGTCGTTCTTCTCATACGGCAGCCCCTTTTCGTTCTCAATGCGCATCCGCATGTCGTATATTTCTTTGACGCCTGCGTCAGCTATCAGACACACATAGAGTGACTGTGCTTTTATCCGCTCGAACTCTGCGGCGAGGGGCGAGTTGTAATTTATGACGCTGGAACGCATCAGCGCCTGTTTTTCCCAGAGCATTGCTCCCTTTTTCTGATAATCCTCAAAGCCCGCAAGGGTCGTTACCAGAGTTCCGCTGGATCCGCTGGGGCGAAGACGCATATCGGTTTTGTAAAGATATCCGTTGTGGCTGTAGGCGCTGAGAAATGTTATGCTTCTCTGCACCATCTTTGAGTAAAACTCCTGATTTGTTATGGAGTTTTCGCCGTCTGTGGCGCCGTATCCGTCGTAAAGGAAAACAAGGTCTATATCGGAGCCGAAGCTCATTTCGATACTCCCTACTTTGCCCATCCCCACAAGGAGATACCCGCACGGTTTCCCGTCCTCAGTCATCGGATATCCATATTTTTCCGCAAGCTGTTCATAGATATAGCTGAACGCAAAGTCAACCGTACCTCTGGCAAGCTCAGTCAAAGCGCGCATAGTGTCTATGATGTTGCTCTGCTTGTTCAGATATGCATACCCCGCGTTGAACATGAAAATCTTGTGCCTTATCCGTGCCGCCTCCGGCATCAGGTCGGGCATGTCGCGGTATTTTTCCGTATGCTGGATGAAATCCTCTTTTATCTTATCTGCGGTGAAATCTATAGGCTTGGGGTCATAGATATAGTCCAGCAGGTCGCGGTTTTTCATTATCTGGTCGGTCAGATAGCGGCTGTATGAAAAGATATTGATAAGCTTCTGAATTATGAACGGCGCTGTTGAAAAGAGATCGTGCAGAAGATATATAGTCGTATTGCTCGCAAGCATCTTTTCAAAATTATGCAGGACGTCCACACTGCCGGATTTTCCTTCAAGCCCGTTCAATATCATAACAAAAAGGGCTTTCAATATCTGCCTGTCGCTCTTCACACGGGGGCGGTCCTTCTGCCCTTCCATTACCCGCCTTACTATCTTCACGCACTCAAGCGGTTCGTTTATCTTAAGCTGCTTAAGTATACCCGCCGCCTCTTCGTCGGATATGTCCCCGTCGAAAACAAGAAACACGCCTTCGTCCGCTCCGGCATCGGTGAACAGTTTTGAAAATTCATCGTTCACCTGTTTTGTCACGGCAGCATATCTCTTTTCAAAATCAGCGGCGGAAGAAAACCCGCACCTTTCCAGATACAGCGGATAGGTATCCGACTGTTCCGGAACGATATGCGTCTGACGTTCGTTCTCAATCTGCGCCATGTGTTCTAGTTTCCGTAGAAAGCAGTAGCTTTCGCGAAGCATTTTTGAAGTTTCCGGGGTCATAAGTCTGTTTTTTGTAAGAATATCCAGACTTTTCAGCGTATTCGGGTTAAAAATAGCCTTATTTGATGGATAATTGATTATCTGCAAGGTCTGAACGACAAACTCTATTTCGCGTATGCCGCCATATCCGAGCTTAACGTGTTTAACGTTGCTTCCTTTAAGTTCAACCCGCTTATTTATCTTCTTTTTTATGTCCTGAAGGTCGTTCATAAGGTTGAAATCCAGACTTCTGCGAAAGACGAAAGGTTTTACAGCTTTTTTGAAAGCTTCCCCAACCTCAAGACTTCCCGCAACGGGAAGCGCTTTCAGAAGCATCATCCTTTCCCAGCTCTGTCCGTATGTTTCGTAATAGGTGTCGTATGCGCGGACAGGCATGGCAAGAGCGCCCCTGTCCCCGTCCGGACGCAGGCGAAGATCCACTCTGAACACTATCCCGTCCTTCGTCCGCTCGCCTATATATCTTGTGACATACTCGGCAACTCTGCTGAAATATGCATGATTATCAATTGATTCGGCTCCGTCCGTGCTGCCGATGTCGCAGCCGTAAACGTATATTACGTCTATGTCAGAGCTGAAATTAAGCTCCCATCCGCCGAGCTTTCCCAGCCCTATTATACAAAAACCCACCTCGTTGTTTTCCTCGTCTCTCGGTGTTCCGTGCTGTTTTTTAAGCTGAGTGTCGGCAAACTGATAAGCCGCCTCACAACACGCCGAAGCGAACGCCGACACATGTGCTGTGACATCAGCGCATGAAGCGCCGAAACACATATCCTCTGCGGCGATGCAGACGTATTCCCTCATCTTTACAGTGCGCAGGTGCTCCATGAACTCTGTTTCCGTCATAGAGGATACGTCGGCTTTCATTATATCATCAAGGATGGTTTGCCTTTCGCGCACGGTACCGAACAGCTCCACAGCATTTTTCATTCTGCATGGATTGTTCATCAGCCAAGTGCCGATATACTCCGAGTGCCTTGATATGTACGCCAGAACCTTCGCATTTTCAGGCGATATGCCCTGTTCAGCTGCGCCCGCCTCTGTCTGTTTCTCTTTCTCTATCATTTCGTCTCCGGTAAAAGTATTTTAAACTCGCACCCTTCGCCCGGCGCGCTGTGAACCTCTATGAAACCGCCGCTGTCCATCACCACCTGTTTAACGGTGGCAAGTCCAAGCCCGGCTCCTTTGCGTTCTTTTGTGGTAAAAAACGGTTTGAACATGTTTCTCTGGTCGTTTTTGTCTATACCGCGCCCGGTGTCTTTCACCCTGAGTTCAAAGAACATTCCGTAATGCATTTCATTCTTTGAAGTAGTAACGGTTATAATGCCCCTCTTGTCCATGGCGTCCGCCGCGTTCTGGCAAAGATTGACAATCATCTGTATGTATCTGCTCTCTGCTATCTTTATCATCATTCCTTCAGACGTGTCGGAATAAAGGATTGAAACGTCCGGCGGCAAAAGGTTCGACGCGATGTCGATAGCCATGGAAGTGAGCTCTCTTCCATATCTGGGTTCCGGTTTCTCCTCTGTGTTCCGTGCGCTTTGCAGAACTTTCTGGATATACATTCTTGCGCCGTCCACAATACCGTTTATACTCTCCAGATGCAGTTCCCTCTTTTCATCGTCATCTGCGCGCTCCGCCAGCCCGAACTGCAGAGATATGTTCTGCAATATATTGCTGAAATCGTGCGCCATTCCCGATGCAAGCGTTCCAACCGCCTCGCGTCTCTGTGCAAGATAAAAGCTGTTCTGCATGTTTTTATAATCCGTGATATCCGTGAAGACCGAAAGTACCGCCTGCGTACCTTCGCTGTCCATGAGTATTGCACTCACCGACACGTTCATTATTTCGCCGCTGCTTTTGACAATACCAAACTCTCCGAAGTTTTCCACTTCCCCTTCGTGCATGTTATCCAGTCTGACGCGGAACTTTTCTTTTTCGCGCACATAGTCAAAAATGTTTCCATTTGAGTTTTCGGAACATTCAAGCTCACGGAACTTGCTGTTCTGTTCAATAATATTGCCGTTTTTGTGATGCACGACAATATATTCGGGAATCGCCTGAAAAAGACTTTCGTTCTTTTTGCTCAACATGTTCAGGTGGCGGGTTCTGTCTGCTATCTCATCGGAAAGTTTTTTATTAACTCTGAGCATCTCGATTATTATAAGCAGGATAAGCGCGCCAAGGGGCAAAAACACAATTACAATCGCATAATCGCCCGCCCATGGGAAAAAGCTGAAGACAAACTGCCTCTTATACTTCTCCGTGGTGTATATAAGGCAGAATTTTGTGCCGTGAACTGAAAAATCGTAAAAGCCCGCCTGTCTGCTGTCATATTCTGCCGTGTTGCCGTGTTTGATGCCCGCTTTCAGCCTGATCAGCTCCTGAATCTCGCGGTTGTTGGGATACGCTCTGACATCGTCGATGATAAGCTCGCTCCTGCCGCCGCTGTTCACACCGTTCCAGTAGCCTTTTATCCCCTTGTCATCCATAACGGTGAAGATGTCGTATACGGAGCCGCTGAAAACGCCATCGCGCATAACCGGATAGATGAATATCATGTTGCGGCTGCTCTCTAAGTTAAGAAGACCGATATAGACCTCTCCGCGTTTAACGGTTGAGGCTATTTCGTCATTTTTTGGCGCAGGGATTGAGCAGTCGTCCGCCCCAAGTGTGATACTTTTAATTATCTCAAATCCGCTGTCGGTTATGCCCGTGCTGAAACATTCCCCAATGCTGTAATGCTTATCTATAAATTCAGAATATTTCTGGAGGCGCTCCTCCATTTCCTGCGGGTTTGCCGCCGCGGCAACGTCCCCAAGGTTGTCCTCCCGCTCGTGGAGGATATGCTCAATGAAACGTCCGATGAGTTTAGAATTGCCCGACGCTTCCGCGGAATACTTGCCGGTAAGGCTTTCGTCGGACTCCCGACCTGAAACAAGTATCACCACGCTGCCTATGGCAACAATAAACATCAGTATTATAAGTCTGTTAAAAAATCTAAACATATATTCTTCTTATGATTATTCAACAGTGCTTGACCTAAGCCACTGTTATGCCATAATTTTAAAAAGCAAATGTCAATTGTGCAAGAGGTATATCATGTCAGACACTTTTAAAAAGCTTAACGCGCCTCAATCCGTTGTAAAAAATGCGGACAAGCTGCTTAAACCTGCTTCATACGATATCCGTGCCTATGTGGGCGAACCGGGGA
The DNA here is from genome assembly GCA_050251945.1 of Deferribacterales bacterium. GTDB lineage: Bacteria > Chrysiogenota > Deferribacteres > Deferribacterales > Geovibrionaceae > Seleniivibrio. The sequence continues at coordinate 91,005 of JBFWLW010000006.1, forward strand.
ATTTCTTCACTGAAAAGGCGGTTCTGACCCCCGAAGCGATTGAAACAATAGGCAGGATACTCGGCTGTCAGGAATTCGTTCTGCGTTCGGGAGTCCGTATGAGTCTTAAAGCTGGCGACACAATTGTGATTGGCTACGACAACGGTCCGACATCGGAGCCGCTGGCGGCGGCAATGGCGAAAGGACTTGTAAGTCAGGGGATAAACGTTTACGACATAGGCACATCATCCTCCGGTCAGGTATATCAGAACCAGAACCAGCTCGGAGCGAAGGCGCACGTACAGATAACCCGCTCACATGTCGAGGTGACAACCAACGGTGCAAAGTTCGGTATTTCCACACAGGGCATTCACACCTATCTTCTGGAACAGATGAACGTCTTCCTCAAGGAACAGTATCCGGTCAGAAATCTGCCCGAATCTGAATACGGCAAAATATACGATAAAAAAACGGAAGGCAGAAAAGCGTATTTCGATAAGATGAAAGCCGTATACGGCGAATATTTTGCGAAAAGGGATAACTCCATGGTCGCCGTGAACCTTTTCGGCGGCACCGGACTTCAATATAAAGACCTGTTCCTTGATATTCTCGGTAAAGATACGCTCATTCTCGGTGACAACATAGACGTTAACAGCGGCAACGTTCTTGCAGACCCCACCCGAAAAGAGATGCTGGCAAAAGTTCCGCACCTTCAGGAAGCGCTGGAAAGTGGCAAACGCGTCCACTCCTTTGACCTTGACGCCGACAGAGGCTCACTTACGGAAGGTTCCGAAGCACTCACGGTTTCAGGAACGGGACATTACCTCGGCGACGCACTCGCTTTTATTCTTGCCGACCACAAGCTGAAACTGACTCTGCCGGCTCTCAAAGCCTTTCTTACGAAAAAAGGCATTAACCCTACCAACCTTAAAGCCATAGATAAGATAGCGAAAACTTTCTACATAGACGCAAGATATACCGGAGCGGTGAAACAATATGTCGAAGCCCTCGGCGGGACAACCGTATTTCACCCGAAAGGTCACTCCCTCTGGAAAGAGACAATAACGGAAAACATGAAGCTACTGTCATCTCTGGCAGGATACGACTCCATCGACCTGTTCGTTCAGGAAACAGGTTACAGAGACCTCCAGATAGAGGCAAGTCTGCACTTCTTCTCCACGGACACTAAGGACGGAATTCCCAGAGACGATGCTGTGGAGAATATCTTCATCCTTGAACAGGTCATAGACGCTCTCGGTATTAATAAACTGGCTGACTACTTTAAAACGATACCCGCCAGATTCGCTACAAAAGAAATACGCACCGTTTCCGCCTCAAACGAACAGAAAGAACAGATAACCGCGGAAGCAGTTGCGGCATTGCGTGAGCTGTTTACGGGTAAGACAGGATTTGACGTTACGGAGTTTGAAGGTCAGATAAGAGTTGATTTTTCCGAAGGATTCATAATGTACGGAATGTCTAACACGTCGCCCAAACTGACTTTCATGGCGGAGGGAAGCACAGTCGAAATGCGCAATAAAGCGCTTGCTTTCGTTTTGGCGCTGCACAACAGCCTTAAAAAGAAATACGGCGACAGCGAACCCATGGATCTCTCAGAAAACGATTTCTTCGTTAAAGACAGCTCGTACGGCATGACGGAACCCGATAATGTTACCATGAACGATAAGCCGGCTGACGATTTTATCGTATGGTGCGGTATAGAAAAAAGTACAATGGATTACTGATACGATAGGTCGTAATTGCCGGAAGATTCAAACACTTCCGGCAATCAGACCATCCCCTGTGGTTTCAATTCTAACTGCGTGAGACCCGAATGTTTCTCATCGGGTACTTCTATGATTGAATACGAGTCTTTCGACTCTAAGAGAAGTCTTGCAAAAAGGTTATTCATCTGGTGACCGGACTTATAGGCGCGGATGTGTCCGAATATCCGGTATCCTGTCAATGAGATGTCGCCTATCAGGTCAAGCACTTTGTGTCTGACGAACTCGTCGCTGAAACGAAGTCCCTCAGGGTTCATTATGTAATCGCCGTCAATGACCACGGCATTCTCAAGGCTTCCGCCCTTTGCCAATCCCATCTGCCAGAGCGATTCGACCTCCTGTTTGAATCCGAAGGTGCGCGCACCGGCTATCTCGTCTGCAAACGACTGTTCATCCACCTGAAAGAACGCTCTCTGCTGACCTATGGAACCGCTTTCAAAATCTATGTCGAATGTGACCTTAAAGAAACGCGAGGGGATTATCTCAACCCACTTGCCGTCCTTTTCCAGTCTGACCTTTTTATTGAATTTCAGATATTTTCTGGGTTTACCCAGTTTTTTTAAGCCGACAGCGGCTATCATGGGGATAAAGGGCTTTGCCGAACCGTCAAGGATCGGAACTTCCGGTCCGGAAACCTCTACCATGGCGTTATCCACACCCATTCCGTAAAGAGCGGACATGATATGTTCTATGGTGCTGACAGCATGTTCGCCGCATTTTATGGTTGTGGCGAGCATAGTTGACGTTACGGCATACGGCGTTACGCGGGTGTATTCAGACGCAACATCGCTCCGTCTGAAACAGATTCCTGAATCGGCAAAGGCGGGATGGACGGTCATTGATATCTTCTGACCTGTGTGCAGCCCGATGCCCTCGATTGTAAAACTCTTTTTAATTGTTGTCTGTTTCATGCCCAGAAAAGAGCAATATGTGTGCCAACGCTGAAACCCGCCACTGACAAGAATTTGTCAATAATTTGTATGAAAAATACAACAAAAAGGCGGGCTGTTATGTATTATTTTAGATACAGTTGACTGTCAACCCCTGTAAAGATCTTTGAACAGCATATACTCTTTTATGAAAGAGAGTTCCACTTCCGTAACGGGACCGTTTCTGTGTTTTGCGATGATAACTTCGGCAATTCCTGCTCTGTCGGACTGCTTGTTGTACACCTCGTCGCGGTACAGGAAGATGATCATATCGGCATCCTGCTCAATTGCGCCGGATTCACGAAGGTCGGATATCATCGGGCGCTTGTCTGCTCTCTGTTCAACACCACGGTTAAGCTGTGAAAGAGCTATGACGGGGATATTCAGTTCTTTTGCAAGAGCCTTGAGCGATCTTGATATCTCCGATATCTGCTGTTCGCGGTTATCTCCTTTCGTTGCACCCATAAGCTGAAGGTAGTCCACGAATATAAGGTCAAGCCCCTGTTCACGCCTTATCCTGCGGCATTTTGCACGCAGTTCAAGCGGTGTGATGGCTGGGGTGTCGTCTATGAACAGCTTCATATCGCCAAGAACACCTGCGGCGCTTGCCAGCTTCTGCCACTCCTCCATGGAAAACTTGCCGCCTCTCAGCTTGCTGGACTCAACGCCCGCCTGTGCGGCGAGAAGACGCTGTGCCAACTGGTGGGAGGACATTTCAAGGGAGAAGAACGCAACGCTGCGGTTATCTCTGTATGAAGCGTTGAGCGCAAGGTTAAGAGAAAACGCAGTCTTACCCATACCGGGACGTCCGGCAACAATAACAAGGTCGGAGTTCTGCAGACCGTTCGTAACTTCGTTAAGGTCTTTAAAGCCTGTGTTGATACCGGAAAGCTGATCACTTCTGTGGAAGAGACTGTTCAGCATATCCAGAGTTTCATGCATCAGCGTACTCAGCGGCTGAACACCGTTCTTAAGCTTATGTTCCGCCAGAGAGAATATCCGTTTTTCTGCATTTTCAACAACTTCCGCCACATTCTCCGGCTGTTCGTAGCTGAATTCGGTAATCTCAACCGCAACGCCGATGAGCTGGCGCAGAGTTGCCCTGTCACGGACGATCTCCGCATAATGCCCGACGTTTGCGGAAGTGGGGATGATGTCCACAAGGGAGGAAACGTATTCAACGCCGCCAGCCCTTTTAAGGTCTTCATCAGACATTGAACCGATCACGGTAACAACGTCAACAGGTTTCCCCTGTTCCTGCAGCCAGAGTATCTTTCTGTAAAGGCTCTGGTGGGCGGGAATATAAAAATCGTCCGCCTGTATTTTGTCCACAACTTTATCAAGAGCCTTATCATCAAGGAGTATCGAGGCGATGACCGCCTGTTCCGCCTCTTTGTTGTGCGGCGGAACACGTCTCATATCAGACATGTTATTCTGCTTTCACATTAACTTTTACTTCGGCGTTGATATCCATGAATATTTTGACCTTTATGCTGTATTCGCCCGGTTCTTTTATATGGTCTTTCATGGCGATGTCTTTTTTGTCCACCTCAACACCGGCATCGAGCAGGGCTTTCGCGATATCAGAAGACGTGATGGCTCCGTAAAGCTTTCCCGTGTCCCCGCCCTTGCCTGTAATGGTTATGCCTGTCTTGTTAAGCAATTCGGCAAATGCTTTCGCTTCAGATATTTTAAGAGCTTCACGGTCTTTTGCCGCCTGTTTTTTAGATTCCAGCGCCGCAATATTTGCAGGTGTCGCTTCAATGGCAATCTTCTTTTTGAACAGGAAGTTCTGCGCGTAGCCGTCCTTTGCCTCTTTTATCTCGTCTTTTTTCGCGACGCCTTTTACGTCTTGAAGAAATATTACTTTCATTGTTCTGTCTCCCATTCCATCGACTGCTTCGGACACAGCCTCTGCATAGACAAAAAAAGTGTCTTCGCGAGGAACAATGTAACGAAGCGATCTCATATTAATTGTTGTCAATATCTGCTAAAACATCAACTATCTCATTGAAGGAATAACCCTTTCTGTAAAAATGAGCAATACATTTCTGTTTAAGCTCATAGGGGGTTTTCGCCTTCTTCGTTTCCATATACCGTCCGACCATCTCCGCAAGCTGAGCCTTAGTGTCGATGCCCCGTTCGTCCGCTATGTCCTGCATATCGTTCAGGTCGGCGTCCACGCCCTTTTCGCGAAGCTCTTCGACTATGCGGTATTTACCATAACCCGATCTGAGCCTTGAGGCTATGAGATTTTTTCTGGCGCTGCCGTCATTTATGTAACCGTAATCTTTCAGCTTGACGATTGTTTCGTCCGCCGCTTCTTCGCCGAAATGCTCCGCTATTTTTGCACGCATCTCGTTCTCGAAAAAATCACGCCGCGCAAGCACACGAAGTGCGTACTCGAATGGGGTTTTACTCCGTATCTTCCTTTTCGGGAACATCTTCCGCCTGTCAGCCGGAAAATCCGGCAAGTTTCAGCCTGAGGTCATCGGGACGTTTCGCCCATTTGAACGCCTCGTCCGCCGTGATGTATCCTGCCTCTATATGGTCAATGAGGGACTGGTCGAACGACTGCGAGCCGTAAATATCCCTTCCCTGCTCAATGAAATCCGTTATTTCGTGCAGCCTGCCCTTGTCGCTTATGCACTCTTTAACCGCGCCTGTGGCAATCATAACCTCCACAGCCGGAACTCTGCCCGGTATATCGGTTCTCGGCACGAGCCTCTGGGAAATCACCGCGTTCAGGACAGACGCAAGCTGTAATCTGATCTGTTCCTGCCTGTGCGGTTCAAACACGGATATGATCCTGTTGACTGTCTCCGGCGCGTCCGAAGTATGCAGAGTGGACATAACAAGGTGTCCGGTCTCCGCAGCGTGGAGAGCTGTCTCAATTGTTTCCGCATCCCGCATTTCACCCACAAGTATCATATCGGGATCCTGCCTGAGCGCTCTTTTCAATGCCTCGGAAAAAGAGTTGGTATCAGACCCCACCTCCCTTTGGGAAATGGCGGACAGCTTATCCTCGTGAAGAAACTCAATTGGATCCTCCACGGTGATTATATTCATCTTTCCGGTGCGGTTGATAAAATCTATCATCGCAGCAAGAGTTGTCGATTTCCCGCTTCCGGTGATACCGGTCACCAGCACAAGTCCTCTCTGTTTTCCGGATATCTCTTTTATGACGTCCGGCAGAAGCAGGCTGTCAATATCCGGCACCTTTTCCGGAATAACACGAAAAACCAGCCCAATCATGCCGCGCTGTATGTATGCATTTACACGGAATCTCGCTATGCCGATCAGGGCATATGCAAAGTCCGCCTCTTTGCGGTCTTTGAACCCGGACTTAAGGGAGGCGGGCATAATGCTCCCCGCCATCTTAACTGCGATCTCCGCAGTGACAGTCTCAAAGCCTGTCAGAGTCTCCATATCACCGTGCAGACGAACAACCGGCGGTCTGCCGACCTTGATATGGACATCCGAAACGCCGAGAGAAGCAGCCTTCGCCAAAACCGCGTTTATATCCATTATTCCTCTTCGGAAACACGTGTTCCTTTAAAATCGGCAACGGCGAATTTGGCACGAATTTTTGCCTCAAGCTCTGCCGCAGCTTCAGGGTTGTCCTTAAGCCACGTCCTTGAGTTCTCTTTGCCCTGACCTATCTTCGCATCGCCATAGCTGAACCATGCACCGGCTTTATTGATATATCCCGCTTCCACTCCCATATCTATGAGCAGACCTTCGCGGGAAACGCCTTCGCCGTACATAATGTCGAACTCTGCCGTTTTGAAGGGGGGCGCAACCTTGTTTTTAACGATCTTCGCTATACCGTGATTGCCCACAACCTCTTCCTTCTCTTTCAGAGCCTGAGATTTCTTTATCTCTATACGCATAGAAGCGTAGAACTTGAGTGCGTTACCGCCGGTTGTGGTTTCGGGGTTGCCGTACACAACGCCTATTTTTGAACGGGTCTGGTTGATGAATATCAGCGTCGTCTGTGACTTGTTGACGATACTGGTAAGCTTTCTGAGTGCCTGACTCATCAGTCTTGCCTGAAGTCCCATATGCGAATCGCCCATTTCGCCCTCTATCTCCGCACGTGGAGTGAGTGCCGCAACGGAGTCAATGACGATGATGTCGATTGCACCGCTTCTGACCAGTGTTTCTGTTATTTCAAGCGCCGCCTCGCCACTGTCGGGCTGACTGACAAGAAGGTTGTCGGTGTCAACGCCTATCGCTTTCGCATATACGGGGTCAAGTGCGTGTTCGGCATCTACAAAAGCCGCCGCACCGCCTATTCTCTGCGCCTCCGCTATGGCATGAAGAGCGATGGTGGTCTTACCGCTGGATTCAGCTCCATAAATCTCGATGATTCTTCCTTTCGGGAAGCCGCCGACACCAAGGGCAATGTCTAATGACAGAATACCCGTGGAAACAACCGGAAGCTTCTCGTGGGGCTTGTCGCCCAAACGCATTACGGCGCCCTTTCCGAAATCCTTTTCTATCTTGCCCAGAGCAAGCTCAAGGGCTTTTTTCTTGTCCTGATCCATCTCGCCTCCGATCTCTTTATTTTAACAAATTATATTACTATAAAATCTGTCCCATGAAAACAGCCTTTTAATAACATATATAAGCGACAGATTCTGTCGTTAATATATAACTGTACAACACAGGTATCTTAGATTAAAATTTTCTCATGGAAAATACGTTCAACATCGAAGAACACCTGAGAACATATACAGCAGGCTTCTCGCAGCCGCAGGTGCCTCACGGGGCGTTCAGGTCTTTCATCGACACCGAACTGAAATATTGCGGACATTTGAACAAAAGCTATGTCCAGCAGTACGGACGGATATTCCACCTGCTGAGAGACAAAATAATACTTCCCAATCATAATAAATTTAATCTGCTTCCCGTCTTTGAGGAACTGGCAAACCTTATGCGCAGAAGCGGCATAGTTCTGCCGCCCGCAGAGAACGGACAAAGGATAATCAACGCTTTCAAAAACTCATACGACGACAACGACACCTACTGGAAACTGAACATTCTGCGCATGGACATGGTCGTAAGATCGTTCATGAACTGCTCTGATAAAGCGGAATTTCTGGAAAAAATGTCGTGTCTTAAGTCTTCCGAATGTTTCAGAAATAAAGACGAACTGCGTTTCTTTGCACAAAACCTGAAAATGCTCTTCCCTTCGGCGGAAGAATTCATGGCGTACTACGCAAAAATATTCACTCCGGCATATTCCGAAAGAGATATCACAGCTTTTAAAGCGGGAATTATCTGGGTAGTGGAAATATCGTGGGGTATCGCATACAAGGAACACCGCGCCCACATGGCGCTGATGGAACCGCTCATAGGTGTTCTGAACGGGGCGTTGAAAAAGCAGTATGACGAAGCCGTGTTCTATCTGCATTTCCCGCTAAGCCACATATACCTGAACCTCTGCCACACCCAGACAGAGTTTAAGGCTTTCAACGAAAAGGTCGAAAAGCCGATATCCGCATATATGCCGGTAAACATGAACAGGTGGAACATCAAACCTGTTCAGCGCAAAAACAGCAATAAACGCATAGGCTTAGTGTTCGACAGACTTGTCGGAAGCTCACCTGTCAAATTGCTGATATCGCTCCTTAACTATATGAAAGACGAAAAATATGAGCTGTACGTTTACGACATGGGCTATGTTGAAAAGGCGCCTTCGCAGAAAGAATACATCGACGAAGTCCTCGCCGCCGGTGCAAAATACACCAACGGACACGAGCTGGCAAATTCCGGCGCAGACAGATACTACAGCCATTTTGAAAAATGTGCGGCACTCAGAAATGCTGTGATAAAAGATGAAATAGATATCCTTATCGCCACAGGCAACAGAACTCAGACAACCTTTATGCTTGCCGCCAGAACCGCACCTGTGCAGATGTACTGGGATCACGGGAACCATGAATATGACGTTGCCGGAATAGACAAGCGCATCTGTCATTTTGACGACGGGTACAAAAACGAATTCGTGTTCTCCCGCTTCACCCTGCCGATGCTTCCGAAATACCTCGCTCCCGACGAAGAGAAGAAAAAAACCGAGGCGGCTGAGATAAAGAAAAAACTCCCGCAGCATAGGGTTGTTCTGGGCAGTATCGGGCGCATTATGAAACTTTCCGATGAATATCTGGAGACAGTTGCCGATATATTAAAACAGAACCCCGATGCTGTATACCTTGCCTGCGGAGACGGTCCCATTGCGGAAAAACGTGTGAAAGTCCGCGAGCTGGGCATTGAGGATCGCTTTATCTTCACAGGGTTTGTGGATCCTCACATATACGGGCACGTTATAGACATCTACCTGAACACTTTCCCGCTCGCAGGCGGCGAAAGCGTTAACGAATTCAGAGCCAAAGGTGATAATAAATATGTCGTCTCTCTCAACTGAACACAAACTGCCGGAAATAACCGTTCCGGAAGACTATAATTATCTTGCCTTCTTTATTTCACTCAACTGCAATCTGAAATGCCATTACTGCATTAATCTTAACGATAAAAACTCTTCCAGAAAGGACATGGCGAAACACCACATGTCAGGTTCCGACTGGGCAAAGGCTATAAACAGGCTTTACATAGGCAGGGACGATCTTCCGGTCACCATTCAGGGCGGAGAACCTACCATTCATAAAGACTTTTACCAAATAGTCAACGAAACCGACGACAGTATAAAACTCGACCTGTTAACAAACATGGCATTCGATCCGGAAGAGTTCATCCGGAACGTTCCCGCATACAAATTCACCCGCGAGGCGAAATACGCGGCAATACGCGTCAGCTATCACCCCGGGTACAACGACATAGACGTTCTCATAAAGAAAACTCTGCGTATGGCGGAAGCCGGATTTTATGTGGGGCTGTATTCCGTTATGGTGCCGGAGAACAAAGAACACATAGAAGAAGTTATGGCTCGCTGCAAAGGGATCGGCATAGATTTCCGCGTTAAGGAATATCTGGGCTTCGATGGCGAAAAATGGCACGGGCAGTATAAATACATGGACGCCATAAGTCAGAACGTCCGCAAAAACTGCATGTGCAGAACCACAGAGCTGATAGCGGGTCCCACGGGACACATTTTCCGCTGTCACTCCGACCTTTATGCGAACAGAAGCGCCATCGGGCATATACTCGACCACGATTTCAAAATCGAGCAGATTTTCCGTCCGTGCGAATGGTACGGATTCTGCAATCCGTGCGACATAAAAGTCAAAACAAACAGATTCCAGATATTCGGACACACAAGCGTCGAGATAAAGGACGTACATGACCGCTGATAAATATGCAATAGACAGCCACAAACTGAAATATCATCCGGACAGGGTTGCCCAGTTTCTGAAAACAGGGGACACTGCGCCTGTCTATGTGGAAATTTCCCCCACGGCCTTCTGTAACCACAGATGTGTGTTCTGCCATTACAACTACATAGGACATGAAGGCAGCTTTGCAAAGGGCAGAATGCTCAGCCTTATCGACGAGCTTGCGGATGCAGGAACAAAATCCGTTGTTTTTGCGGGAATAGGCGAACCGCTGCTGAATCCTGAAACCGTACCTGCTGTGGTGAAGGCAAAAAAACTCGGAATTGACGCAGGCATGAGTACCAACGGCGCATTAATGAAAGACGGACATATCCCTGAACTGGTACAAAACCTGACATGGATACGTTTCTCATTTAACGCCGCCACACCCGAAAAATACGCGGAAATTCACCATACAAAACCTGAAGACTTTGAAAAAGCTCTTGTGAATATAGAAAAACTTGCGAAAGAAAAAAAGCGGGCAGGTGCGTCCGTAACTATTGGTCTGCAATTCATATTGCTGTCGGATAATCTGAACGGAATAGATTCTCTTGTGGGGCGGGTCAAAAAAGCCGGAGCCGATTATTTCTCAATGAAACACTTCTATGAGCATGAAAAAAATTCAATGAAATGTTCGTCAATAAACGAAGAACAGGAAAATATGCTGAAAGCTGTTTCGGCAAAATATTCCGACCCGAAATTCAGCGTTATTCTCCGCAGCCGTGAAAACCTGAACAGGACACGGGTATATGACAAATGTATGGGGCTGCCTTTCATCGTCTATATCAGGGAAAACGGGGACGTTTACACCTGTTTTTCCTACCAGCACGATGAAAAAACCGTACTTGGAAACATAAACAAATCAACCTTCGCCGATATATGGAAATCCGGCGCTAAAAAGGATGCTGTTGACTATATAAACAACTGCATTGAAAAGAACAACTGTCAGCCGAACTGCCGCCATCATCAGATAAATAATTATCTGTGGGAGCTCACGCATCCTTCGGTTGAACATATAAACTTCATTTAGAAGGCGAAAATGCAAGAGACTGCAAAAAACATACGAAGAAACATAATACGCATGGCAAACGCTTCAAAGAGTCCGCACGTCGGCTCGGCACTTTCGTGCGCGGACATTCTTACAGTACTCTATCACAATATTTTAAATCTGCCGGAACCCGCAGACGAAACAAGGGATTACTTCCTTCTGTCAAAAGCCCATTCCGCAATGGCGCTGTACAGCACTCTCAATTCAAAAGGGTTTCTGAGCGATGAACACATGATGAGCTATTACCAGAACGGAGGGATACTTCCGGCACATACCGACAGGTTTACAAACGACTACGTTGAAATTTCAGCAGGAAGTCTGGGACACGGTCTGCCCATCGGGCTTGGTATTGCAAAGGCAATGAAACTCCAGAAAAAGCCCAACAGGGTGTTTGTGCTGATGGGTGACGGAGAAAGTCAGGAAGGTTCCGTTTGGGAAGCGGCAATGCTCGCGCCGAAACTGGAACTGAACAACCTCACTGCGATGATAGATTATAACAACCTGCAAGGATACGGACGCGCTAAAGAACTGGTCGCATACGAACCGGTCAGAGACAAATGGGAAAGTTTCGGCTGGGACACAGTGTGCATAAACGGGCATGACTATGACGCAATTTCGGATGCTCTCTCATCCCCATCCGGCAGACCGAAGATGGTAATCTGTAACACTATAAAAGGTAAAGGCGTTTCCTTCATGGAAGATCAGCTTATCTGGCATTATTACATTGTCACCGACGAGCATATGAAGAACGCTCTGGAAGAGTTATCATGAGAAACAGAATAGCGAAAAGGATATATGAAAAAGCAAAAGACGATGCGTCTTTATTTCTGATTTCAGGAGACGCTGGACTCGGAGTATGGGAGCCTTTTCAGAAAGATTTTCCGGACAGATTTCTGAATCCCGGCGTAAACGAGGCATGCGATGTAGGCATGGCGGCAGGACTGGCACTCTGCGGTCATAAAGTTGTCTACTACAACATAGCGCCGTTTGTCGTAATGCGCCCCTATGAGCAGGTTCGCAACGACGTATGCTATCAGGAACTTCCGGTCATATTCGTCGGAACGGGAAGCGGCATAACCTACGCACCGGCAGGAATGACACACTATGTAGTTGAGGATATTGCACTTTGCAGGACACTGCCTAATATGAACATCTTCTCCCCGTGCGACCCGCTGGAAGCCGACGCCGCATTCGCATATGCATACGAAAGCAGAAACCCCACCTACATCCGTATCCCGAAAAACGGAGAACCTGAACTTCACAAATGTCCGATAAAAGATATCACTCTTCCGCAGGTTATCGCGGAAGGCAAAGACGTTCTTCTGATATTCCACGGTTCCATTTCCGATGAAGTTCTTACGGCATGCGTCGAGTTGGATAAAAAAGGGATATCCGCCTGTGCGGTTTCAAATCCTTGCGTAAGCACTGTTTCAGAAGCAATTCTGGATATGATAAGTATATTTCCGGCGGTTTTCTGTATTGAAGAGCATTTCCAGATCGGCGGGCTGGGAACCATTCTGGCAGATTCGTGCAACCAATTTTCAATACACAAGAAAATATATAAAATGGGCATACGGAACCATTATATACACACTGTCGGAAACAGAGATTTCTTAAGAAAACATTTCGGCATAGATTCGCAGTCAATCGTTACGGCTGTTTCGGAGGTACTCAATGGGTAAACTGGTGGAGATCATAACAAAACTGCATAAGAAAACCCAAAGGGACTACGTTGGAAGAATGGTCGACGAAAAAACACACTGTATGGACGTTGCAAAGCAGTATGGCGCCGATTACTGGGACGGAGACAGGCGCTACGGATACGGCGGGTATAAATATGACGGACGCTGGAAATCAGTTGCGGAAGACCTTATCCGCATGTACGGACTGACAGACGATTCAAAAATCCTTGATGTAGGCTGCGGAAAGGCTTTTATTCTTTACGAAATAAAGAAAATTCTGCCCGGCTGCCGGATTGCGGGTCTGGACATATCCGAATACGGACTTGCAAACGCAAAAGAGGAAATAAAAGAATTCCTGTTCAGACACGACGCAACAAAACCTCTTCCGTTCGGCGACAAAGAGTTCGATCTTGTATTCTCCGTTACAACTTTGCATAACTTTAAAATTTACGAACTCAAAACTGCATTGACAGAGATAGAGCGTGTCGGCAAACAGGGATATGTCATGGTAGAGGCATACAGAAACTCAGTGGAGCTTTTCAACCTTGAATGCTGGGCGCTGACCTGTGAATCCTTCTTCCGTCCTGACGAATGGATATGGCTCTATAAAGAATTCGGATACACAGGCGATTACGAATTTATATATTTTGAGTGATACCTTCCCCTATATCTGCTTCATGAGCGCCATGCAGTCTTTAACGATAACATCCATATTATCGTAATGATATTTTCCCATTCTGCCAAGGCTGTAGCAGTCTTTGGGGAGCATGGACAGATATGAGGCGGCTCTGCTTATCTCCGACTTTATCGGGTAAGGATACAGCTTATTATTAAAACTGGGGAACTCTATTCCCAAAAGAGTATCGTTCGCCTTATATCCTGTAAGTATCTTGTATTCAACCACTCTCGTATAAGGCTCATCCCCTGCGTAATGTATGAAATGATAGGGATCGGGAGTAACCCTCTCAACAGGCAGTATCAGCTTTATGAAGTCTCGTCCTATGTATCTCAGTTCGCCCAGACAGTAATCAAAAACACTGTCTATGGAGGCGGTATTTATTACTACATCACCGCTGTGCCACTCTCCTGCCGCATATACTCTTTTGTTATCAAGATCAAACTGTTCAACGGGAGAATTGAAACGGACGTCGCACCCCTGAACGCATATCTCAAAATAATCGTTATATCCGTTGAGTTTCACCGGATATGCAATGAGTTTCTGCCCCTCGAAACACTGCTTTGATCCTGTTTTCAAAGTTGCGCCTTTCGGGGAAAAGCTGAACTCGTCCAGCTCTTTATTATTCTTTACCTGCCACATTTTTTCAGAATATGTATGGATAAATTTATTATAAAGCGTTTCCCCTATGGAATTCTGCCAGTACTCCTCAAAGTTCTTTGAATCATCCACGCCTTTTCTGCTGTCAAGTTCGTGCCTGATCTTGTCATAATCGGGCATATCCTTTATCTCGTCTTCATGTATCGGATATGTATAGAATCGGTCGTCCTGCGAGACATAGGTCATCGTGTGGTGGCTAAGCTCCCTGAGCTCAAGAAATCTGGTAAAATAGTCATGAACATACATTTCGTGAAGATTTATAAGAAGATGATGCGGACCGAACGTATAAGGGTGTCCATGGTAATAATAAGTTCTGCACCCGCCGCCGAGAACGTCCGATTTTTCCAGAAGTTTAACTTTGAATCCTTTTTCTCTGAGCATAAGAGCGGCAGTGCATCCACTGAAACCTCCGCCGATTATAAGTGCGCTTTTCATGTATATCTCCCGAAGAAAATGTTATTTAAGTAAATTTACGAATTCTGATATATCAACTTTTATTTCCGATTGTGTCTGAAAATTCTGCCATTCTGCGGCAAGATGCATTATTTCAACACTGCGGTTGTAAAAATCTTCATATTTTATCAAAGATGTCAGAACCTTTATATATGCTTCCGTTCCGTTTGCACCGGAAGAATATATCCCGAATATGGAATCATAATTCTTAAGTCCTGAGTAATATACCTGTATGATATCAAGCGGGGAATTTATCTTCATCCCCTGCTTTTCTGCAAGCCAGAATATAAAAGCGTGCCTGCTTTCAAAATTTATTTTTAAGCTGTTAAAAAAGCCCATGGGCATAAAGCCTATCGGCGACCCGAACATTGAGAGTTTGCCAAGATTTGCGAGGAAGAAAAAGAATCTGTTGGTACTGTTAATAAAAATATCCGAACGGTACGCGTAAACATAGCCTTTGTCTTCAACATTGATGATTCTGTCCTTATTTCCGCGGCGGATAAGTTCACGCCCGATATCTGACGTACCGCTGTCCGCAAAAACAACATTCTCATTAACTTTAAAAGCCGCCTCCAGTACATCGCAGAAGACGGGAACAGATGCGTCGTCGAGGTCCTCACAACCGAGCACCTTCATTCCGGTTCCAGAGCTGTAAGGCTCAAATCCTGACACATTTCCGCTTTTGATCGAATAAACGATACAGGCGTTTTCAACGTCTTCTTTATATTTGTTAAGTGATTCAGGCGAGATCATTTTCTTTCCATGAATCTTTTATTTTTGACAGCAATTCCTGTTTTGTATACTTCTTAAGCCCTGCGGGTCTTTTAACCGGAAAGCCGTAACGCTCTGCTTCCGGCAGGCAAAAATAAGGTCTCATGTTCGCAGGATCGTAACTTTTCTCAAACAGTTCATTGCCCTCGCGAATAAAAACACCCCAATTTCTTGCAACTGTCCAGCCTTTATATATTTGCGGAAGTTCCACGGCAGATTTCAGTAACGCCGCCGTTTCCGCCATTACGTGCCTGATCTCATCACTCTGCGTCTTGATCAGATAATAATCTATCGATTCGTTTTTCAATTCAGATTTCGCGATACACCTGCAACCTTCTATGCTGCCTGTGACAAAATCATCGTAAATAAGCACTTCTCTGAACTGCTCCGTAAAATCGGGATTTGACGCTAGGCATCTGTTTTCTCTGCTTGCCGGCATCAGAAGAATGGTTTTATCTCTGTAGTCCCCTCTTGGAATGTTAAAGTTCGCTCTTCGCAGAAATACAGGCGCAAATTTATGGTCATACAAAACAGACATAAGATGATCATTATCAAAATAAGTCGGATTTCCAAATCCGTACGCAATGAAAACACCGTCAGGCTTAAGTTTTTTTGATATGAGTTCCAGATAATCAAGAAGAGCATCCACTGAGAACTCCAGCAGATTGGCATTTGAGAAAATAATATCGTAACTGATACCGGAGTTTTTCAGAACGTTCAGTTTCCACCACGGATACTGGACACATCTTTTTTCCGTTTCCACACTTTCGATGTACTGTTCCTGCGGGATATACACGTCGCTATTTCTTGTATAAAATCCGTCACAGGAAAAATTCACCTCAGCGGCAGTCTGCCTGAAACCGCTGCCGTAAAGATATGTATTCTGATAATGGTTAAGCATATAAAAGCTTTCACAGGCTTCCACCTGATGATAACTTATTTCATTATGCCTGCTGAGATAAAACGCCAGCAATCCGTTGCCCGGACCTATATCAAGTATATTCCGGTTAGGCATCTTCATTATAAGGTTATAGAGCAGCAAATCTTTCAGCATGTTCTCAAACGGAACTATGAGAGGTCTGACATCAAAATGCTGCCTCTGGAATCTCAGAACATCCACCGCAACACTGACAAGAATTTCAAGCTCTTTGTCTGAAAGTCCGCCAAGCTCGTCCATTATGGGGGCATATATCCCTTCTGACATAGTGTTCAGTATCTGTCTTAAATGAGAGATATTTTTCACCCGTACGGGGTAACCGTTCTTTTCAAAAACATCAAGCGAGTGGCGCGCCTTTTCACGCCAGTTGCTAAGCAGTCTGGAATGCAAATCTTCGTTTTCTCTGTAAAGGTTTATATCAAGCATTCTGTTCACCTGAAATAACACGGTTTAAGACGCTTTCTTCATAAGCTTTTCTGACATACAAAGCATCCACCCAGCAGGTTTTACCAAGTCTGATATTCTTATAGATATGTGATATGTCGTAAAGAGCGTAACCGAAAGGGATAATATGCGATTCGAGAGCATAGAAGGAGTTGCCTTTCCCGTAAAGGTCATCGAAAGACAGCTCGGTGAGAATAATATCCACTCTGCCTGCTCCGATCATTTCCGCCGCACCTTTCAGCACCTCGTTTTCAAACCCCTGCACATCTATCTTAAGCAAGTTGATATGCCCGATACCGTTTTCCCTGCAATAGCCGTCGATGGTGAGAACCCTGCACTCCTGCGTATTTGCAGGCTGTGTGAGACATCTGTTCACTTTCTTATGGCTCTGTGATCTGACAGCCATTGAATCGCTTGATATCCTGTTAAAGCTGTTCGCCGTCGATTCTTCATATTTATAAAGGGTTATAATATCTTCGGACGCTCCCAGCCCCGCGTTTACGGCTGTTACATCCCGATAATCCGCGCATTTGGACTTCAGAATATCAAAACAATCTGAATCCGGTTCAAAAGAGTGGATGACGGCATCCGGCACTTTTTGTTTAAAACCGGCGACGCTCTGCCCGATATTCGCGCCCACGTCAAAAATGACCGGTTTATCAATATCCTTCAGAAGCAGATCAAATATCCTGTCTCTGTTAAAGAAGCTTTTATCCAGCTCGTTTATTTTATATATTTTATATTTTCCAAATCTCAAGAAAGCACCCCGTTTTTATGCATCATATGTCTTTTTCGCACCCATTCGTCAAAATGAGACATGTCGCGGCACGGCGAAAAATCGTATTTCTTTACGGCTTTATCAATAGACAAACTGAAAAAAGGTTTAGGCGTATTTTTACGGTCAACAAAAGAAGACGATCCCGTGACAGCAACTACCTTCTCAGCCATACCGCCGAGCGTTGTGACCGCTCCAGTTCTCAGATTAACTATATCAAAACCTTCAAGCGGACGCAGTACAGAAATAAAACCGGCTATTTCATTTACACTTATAAAATTACTGAACTCTTTGTCACTGTTGTATAAAACAATATCTTCGTTCCTCTCTGCCCGGCAGAATATGCGGGATGGAAGGTTTGTAGTATTTTTTAGACCAAGAACGGCAGGGATGCGCAGGCATAGAGCGTTTATCCCGCTCTCTCTTATCATGGATTCTCCCATGAGCTTGCTGGCACCGTATAAAGACGCTTCATAACAGGGTGAATCCTCCGTAAGAACACCCGACGGATTGTCCCCGTATACGGACGCCGCCGAAAAGAAGATAAAATCGCGTACCTTACCGGATAGGCATTTATCAAGGATTTCCTGCAGATAGACTAAATTTGACGTAATTATATCCGTTGCGGATGACGGCGGCGATTTCGCTGCCATGTGAAAAACCCTGTCCGCTTCGGAAATGTTTCCGGTTATCTCCGCTCCCTCAGAACGCAGAACCTCCGCCAGCATAGACCCGACGTCGCCCTGATCGCCTGTCAGAAACAGTTTCATTTAGACAAACCTCAGATGTTCTCTGTCGGCATCAAGATATTCCAGTATCATCCTGTTCTTTTCGTTGGCAACACAGTGGTGCGAACAGACATGCGACGGATTTATCTTAAAAAACTTATCTTTGTCAGAGAACCAGAAGTCTTTGAATCTGATATCTTTTATGCTGCCGATAAGCGCTTCGGAAATATTGTACGCTTTGTCCTGACAAGGATAAACGTTCTGGTCTGCTCCGATAACAGGAAGTATCTGAAGAAACGGACACCAGTTATATGATTTTGAAAAAGATTCCAGCTGAGTGTGATAAGCTTCAAAAACCTCAAAAGAATCATCTTCCAGCGTATTTTTAACTTTCAGACACTCTGCTTTTGCTTCATTGAATATTGAGCTGTGATATTCGTTGTTCTCCGCACCGCTGTTGCTCACTATACATGGGGAAAGCTTGATGCTGTCCGCTCCCAAATCCTTCATTTGTGAAGCAAAATCATATATATGCCTGTAGTTTTTGTTATCTATTATAAAAGAAAGACCGAGAAAGCACCTGCCGTTCAGTTTTTTGAATTCAGATATATTCTTGATGAGCTTGGAAAATTCGCCTTCTTTCACAGACCTGTATTCGGAGTAGCTTTTATCATCCCACCCGTCAACTGAGATGCGAAGCCATGAAGCGTAATGTGCAAAATATTCAGCGGGTTTTCCTTTGAGCATGGATCCGTTTGTAAGCGCTGCGAAACGGATATCCGTTTCTGAAAGCGCTTTAAGAACATCCTCGAAATACGGATAACTGAAAGGTTCGCCGCCGCCGCTGAACGTTATCGCTTTAACGCCCATTTCGGCACAGTCTTCAATGATCTCAAGCATCTTTTTCCGTGGTATCATGTCCTTGACATTCATATCCTGCCCCAGCTGCAAATTCTCCGACCTGTAGGCACAATACCAGCAGTTGTGATTGCATCTGTTGGTGGGTTTTATGCGGATATGCACAGGGGCAAGAACAGCAGGATTTTCAGCAGGCAGAGAATCCAGTTTATCCTTAAAATGAAATATTTTATATTTTGTATATTTCTGACTCATATATTATTCCGCTTTTTTATTAACGAACAGATAGTTGCTCATATCTTTGTTATGCATAAGTTCTGAGTTCTCTTTCAATTCCAGAACATAACCGAGTTCTTCAAAAAACCGGAAAACATGCTCATGCTCTTTCATGCTGATATCCAGTTCGATATAGACCTCTTTTGCTTTCAGAAGTGTTTCCTTCATTCCTGCCAGAACTTTAGGCTCGTTGCCGTCAACGTCAATTTTTATTTTTGTGGGGACCGGCGCATCGTATAGCTTTATAAAGTCATCTATGCTCATAGTAAGGCATTGCATGGTAAAAGACTTTTCTTTGTTGATATTATAAGGCGGTTCCCCGCCGACGTTATTGAAAGCTCCGCCTTTGGTGAACTCGCGTACAAAAAAAGTTTCCAGCCCTGTACCGCTGTCCGCAGCCAAAGGAACTATGGTGCACCTGTCCAGTATCCCGTTCATAAAAAGATTTTCATAAAGAACCTGAACGTTGTTCAGTTCCGGTTCAAAGCTGAACACACGCAGTTTTTTGTGAACAGCGGCAGAATAAACGGAATACATGCCTACATTTGCCCCTATATCATAGAAAACGTCGTCGTCTTTAAAGCCGTTTATCCAGTCGATGATCATGCGTTCTTCGTCAAAAAGCGATTTGGCACGCCACAGAAGCCTTCCGTGGTCGCTTTTAAAAAGTGCCGTGCTGCCTCCGCCAAGATCCACCTCTATACACGAATGAAGCTTCTGCCTCAATTCAATTGCCAGCCTGTTGTTTGAGTTGAGCCTGAACAGAAATATTATAATATCCGCCGCTCTTCTCAGTATCCTGACAGCAATATTCGGTTTATAGCCGAACTGGGCATGTTTCTTAGGATTTGTATCAAAAATTCCCATTATATAGCTCCACTCAATTTTTTCCGTAGCACGATTTGCAGATCATAGGGATATCACCTTTAAGATGTGTCTTTCTGAACTCTTCAAAAACTTCGCCAAACCATAGTTTGTTAAAATCTTCATATCTCCCCAGATTCATAATGGACGGATCGGCTATTATGCAGCAGGGAACGATATATCTGTCTGAAGTGAGCAAAAATCTTTCAAAAGGCCAGAAACATATATTCTCATCGGAAAATCTGTCGGCAGCGAACCAGAAAGTGAGTTCCACCCCGCAGTCCGACGCTTTTTCTGTGACATTTTCTATCCATTCGCCGCCCATGTTGAAAAGCCGCTGCCCTTTGTTATCAACGGCAACGCTTGAGGTATTGAACCAGTCGCGCAGTTCCAGACTCATGGTAAGTCTTTTAAACCCCATCTCGGCGGCAATTTCAACAAGACCCGCCGCCTCGTGAATATTCTGCTGCTGAAGAACGCTCCACATGCGGGTCATATCAATGCCGGTTTCTCTGCAATACCCGTTAAGCTTCTTACAATTATCAACTATCCTGTTAAAATCGGCGCCTGTTCTTATCTTTTCAAACGTCTCTTTTGTTGCGCCGTCAAATGAAACCTGCAATTCTCCGACATTCGCGTCTATGATCCTTTTATAGTTTTCATTCAGGTGCAGAACGGAACCGTTGGTAGTTGTCCTGACCCAGATATACCTTTCGGAAGCATATTTGACCATGTCAGGAAATTCTTTCTGCAAAAAAGGTTCGCCTATCCCCTGTATCTTTATTTCAACAAGTCCGTACTGGTCGTCAATAAAACTCTTAAAATCATCCAGCGAGAGATCCTCCGCTCTTGAATATCTGCCGTAAGACGGAAACAGACAATGGGCGCACCTGAAATTACACCTGCTGACGTTCTCAATGTCCGCTTTAACAGGCATGTAATCCACTTTGACCTTTTTCCCTGATGCTTTAAATTTCGTATAATTTTCAAGGCGTTCAGGATATTTTTCAAATCCGGAGTTCATCATGGCGTCATATCTGACGGAGTCTGGCTTTGGGACAGGCAAAGAGAATTTCAAACTGCACCTTTTATAAAACGGAATATTTTCTGAAATTTCATTACAAAAACATATTATATTTTATCGGATACAATATCAATAATATAAGGCTCCGATGATTTATCAGTGACCAAAATCAAACGTGACAATACATGCTTTTTATATTATTTTCAAAAAACCATATTATTAATATAAATCAGCAAAAACAAATCTGAGAGAAAATTATCATGCAAAACAGCAATTCATCAATATTCGCCAGTTCGCACCCGAAATGCGGTACAAACCTTCTGCAGGCTATTCTCTCCGCAATAACAGGATACAGAGATTTTTTCGACTGTTTTGAAGATTATAAACAGACACTGCATGATATGGTCATTGAGCAATACGGCACAAAGCCCGTTGACCACGAAAACATGATAGAGATAGGAGCCCGTGTCTTTTTTAAAGAAAACGGTCTCGATGTCACACTAAGACTTGAAAGAGAGAACAAGCAATACGAATTTTTCACAATTTTTCTGGATTTTGATTTCGTCAAAAATATCCTCGGCGCCGATCCGTTCTTCTATGCGCACCACGCGGCACCAGCCGATTTTATTAACAGTAAATTCGGCAGTCTCGTTAAACATAAAATATTTATCATAAGAGATTTCAGAGATGTCGTAAATTCATACAACAAATTTGTAACCCAATCCGAAGCACACTATAACCTCATGAACGTTTTAAACGATTACGACAGCTTTCAGAAGATCCAGTATTTTAATCTGGACAGATTTCATTATCTTGCTGGCACATGGAAGCAATATGTTACGCAATATCTTGGCATGAAAGATAATATGCTGTTCATCAGATATGAAGACCTCGTAAGCTCCCCCGAAAAAGAAATAAAAAAACTTGCAGATTACATAGGACAAGATATAGACGACGCAAAAATTGCAGATATCATCTCGAAATATATGAATGTCAACCTTGCTGACGTTGAAAGCTACCACAAATTTTTCAGACATTATTCAGGTTCTGAGAAACGAACGGGTGAGTGGAGCCTCTTTTTCAATGATTATCTCACTGAAAAAGCCAAAGAACTGGTCGGCGACCTGCTTGTGGCACTTGGATACGAAAATGACAGCAGCTGGACTCAGGAAAAACATTCACTCCCCCAACTATCTGATTTCAAAGTAAGGCTCGACAATGCATGCAGGCATTACGATCTCGAATTTTCCAGAACAAATGCTGTCATGTATATCAAAAATATAAATTCCATCATTGCTGATAACAAAGTCGTTTTTTACGGTGCAGGCTCTTATATGCAGCGTCTGCTGAAGGTGTTGGATCATAAAGAAAACATCATGTTTTGCGTGGACGACAATGCGCAGAAACTCGGAAGCCGGACAGGGGAACTCCCTGTTTATGATAATAAAGCGCTGATAGAAAAATTTATGGATTATGATCTTGTAATGCTCACCGTAAACCATGAGTACAGTTTCAATCTCCGGCATAATCTAAATCAATTTGAGTTTCCGTCCTTCAAAGTTCTCGATATCTTCAATCATGACATTGACATACTGACTCTGTCAGACACAAACATACTTATGCTGAAACAAGAGTTATACGGTAATGGATAAATCGTATATTAAATTTCTGAATAAATACTCCGGCATGGAATTCAATGAAGATTACCACTCTGAGGAGACTCTCCGTTTCATAAACAGCCTGAACACGCACTCAGACAAGAAAAAGATACTAATCTTCGCCTCATACGATCTTCCTGTCGATCCTTTTCGTCAATATATGCCTTTTTTATGTGACAGTTTCGACTTTTTCATAATTTTTTCCAATTCGGTTCAGAACTCGCCCGAACTGCAATCGGCAAAGGATTTCACCACTATCAGAAACAATTATGCACAGCTTAAGCAGATACTTGAACACGGTTCTTACGATCTGATACTCTTAGCGAACATAAACCTTTACTGGCAATGGCGGTTCAGCTTTGTAAAAACTTTCGCAAAGGCACCTGTAATCTGTTACGAAAGAGACTTCATGACAAAAATGCATGTCAGAAACACGGACGAAATGGCTCTTCTGCTCCATGGAAAAAGAGAATATGCAGAATTCATCATGGAAACAGGGGACAACCTTCTGAAAAATGCAGACGGCATAGTGTGCCACTTCTCAGACACTGCCGTAAAGATGCTGAACAGACACAACAGCAATATATACAGCTATATACCTGTGTGGTCTTCAAACCATGCGGAAACCGCTGTCACAACCTCTGAAAACAAGCTTGTATACGGCGGTTCACTCACGCCGGAAGGAGACAGAACCCCCCACGGAACATTCGGAAACCTTCTTCCGATCTTCTCATCTTTCACCAAACATGCAGAAGTGGATATATTTGTCAGAACCGAAGACAGAGAAACTGACTGGCAAAACTACAGAAACTGCCCTCAGATTAAAGTTTTCAATAACATCGGCTATGATGAATACATAAAAACCATATCAGGAAATTATCTTGCTGGATTGTGCGTCATGAATTTCAGCCGCATAAATGAGACGTCAAACATCGCTTATAAATATATTTTTGTTACGAAGATATTCGCATATCTTGCCGCAGGTCTTCCCGTCATAATATCTTCGGAATATGATTCCGCGGCTTCATTTTTAACAGAGAACGGGCTTGGAGTTGCATATTCCAATCAGGACATCTTTGCCGATGACTTTTTTCCGGACATTGACGCTATCCGTAAAATCGGGAAAAACGTCAGTGAATTTGATTTCAACGCCCTCTTGATGAAGCAGAAAGAACAGTTTCTGGAAATATTCAGCAAAACCATGCTTTAAACGGGCTTTATAAGAGAAAGAAGATATTTTGCCAGTTTTTCATCTTTCTTTTCAGCAAGATATTTTCCCTGTAATTTTCTGACATTCTCTTTAAGCTGCCGGTAATCCACTTTTTTAATCTTTTCCGCAATTAACGGAATTTCATCGTATCTGACGCTGAAACCGATTTTGTTGTCGTTGACAAACTCTCTGTGGGTCACAAATTCATCGTTAACTATCATCGGGAGTCCCGCCGCAAGATATGTCACCATCTTTGCCTGAAAAAGCGAATTAAAATGAACACGGCATATTCTTTTGTATTCTTCGTTTATATTAAGCAGATTAAGCCCGAAATCATAATCCTTTATCGCGGACGGCAGATCGAAACCCGAAACAAAATCTTCCCAATAAAAGTTTTTTTCTGTTTCAAGATGATCATACGGCGGTCTGAATCTGTTTCCTGAAAAATTGAAAAGATGCACTTCTATCCCCTGACTGCAGATATCCTGAAATACCCTGTCAAGAGTCGCTACCTGATGCATCGCTTTTTCATGAGAATATGCGATGTTGCCTGTGTAGCAGACTTTATAACTGCGTTCAGGCAGCGTATCTGAAAATGTAAACGAATCCGGTTCCTGAAAATAATCGGTAATATGGCAGGTTTTTGCATCTTTCAGCATGTGCTTTGAAGCGTATTCGCCACCGCAGTTGGTTATCACACCGTCAGCGGCAAGGGTTATTTCACGCTCCAGATAATCGAGCATCTCAACAGTCCCGACATCACAGCCTAACCATTCGGAAATATTTTCAAAGCTGAGATCGAATGAACCGTTCAGGCAAAAATCCGTTGTTGAATGAACAAAACATAACTTTTCTCTGTATTCAGCCATTAAATCATATACAAAAACGTTGTCATGGGGTCCGGCATGAAAACACACAAGTATGTCCGGTTTTATGGAATCAATCATCCTTTTAATTTCGATAATGCTCCGGTGCGCGCAGAAAACTGAAGCGAAATGCTCATTTTTGTAATATACGTTTGAGCCTGTGATATATATCTTAACAAGATCAAAATATTTGCTCAGAGTATCTGACGCCACCGTTATGAAATCCCTTCTGTCGTCCATCAGAACGAGGCACAAAACAGGCTTACCTGTGCCGTGAAAAGTCGTAATGTTCAGATATTCTCTTGCGGCAGTCAGCATTTTCTCTTCTTTATACGGCAAAAACACTTTTTCCGGCGAAATACCATATTCAGAACAGAATTTTTTGATGCTGCCGCTATTCCAGTAGCCGAGCAATATGATATGATCGAAATCTATGTCCCCTATATCTTTTATATCTGCCAGCGGTATGGAAAAATTCTCTCTGGTAAATCCGGAATCAGTTGAAACGTCTTTTATAACACACTCTATTTTCCCTTCCGGATAAAACTCTGCAAATTCCTTAGAATGTTTGCCGTCGCCATAAAGCACAACTTTTGAACCTTCTGTTTTTCCGTATGCGACATCCGCCGCAAGACGCGGATTTCGCACATAGAGATAGTCATGATAAAAGTCTTTTGTCAGCCTAATAAACACTTGTTCATATTTTTCTGTCATGTCTCTGTTATCGTACTCCAAGATAAATGGTCAGCCGCCTTATTTCAGTATATACTGAATTATCTAACCGACGCCACCTTTTCATAATATTTTTTTAACGTTTTAACAACGTGGATAAACATGCCCTTTTAGCTGGACTATCAATTAAGCAATGCTATAATATTATCAATAATAATCATTCAAATAGTCGGTTAATTAATGAAAATACTTATAATCAAGCTCGGCTTTTCAGAAACACTTGATCCGGAAATAGGCAAGGTCACTTCTCTTGGGGACGTGCTGAGAACAACACCCATCCTGTATGCTTTGAAAGAAAAGTATTTTGAATCGCACATCACATGGCTGACAGACGAATCCGCCGCTCCCCTGCTCCATTACAACCCGTACATAGACAGGCTGCTCATCTGGGACAGTTTCATCGGTTTCCAGCTTATGAGTGAACGTTATGATATAGTGATAAACCTTGAAAAGATAGGCGGTCTCTGCGCCCTTTCAAACCGTATCAACGCATGGAAGAAATACGGCTTCAGATTCGACGAGACAACAGGTTCATACGACGTTTACGAAGGCGCTGAATACGCCCTTGACCTCTGCCTGAAACGAAACATAAAAAAGAACAACATCAGGATTTGGCAGGAAATACTTGTTGAAATGGTTGGCGTCGCATGGGCACAGCAGCCGTATATCCTTGGTTACAAGCCTAAATCTTCCGAAACTCACGATGTGGGATTCAACTTTAAGGTCGGAACAAAATTCCCTGAAAAAGCATGGGACGATGAAAAATGGAAACAGTTGGGAGAGCTTCTTTCAGCGGACAACAGAACGTTCTGTTACCAGCAGGGGCTTTCAAATCTGTACGAATACATTGACTGGATAAACTCCTGTAAAACACTTATAACCTGCGACAGTCTCGGTCTGCATATCGCTCTGGCGCTGAACAAGAACGTGATAGGTCTTTTCGGCCCCACAAACGCCACTGAGGTCTTCTTTTACGGAAGATCATCACACATCAAAAAGGACACAATGAAGCTTATAGATGCGCAGGAAGTTTTCGACGTTTATAAAAAAGCTGTCGACCGCGGAGTAAGCGAATGAACATAAAACTTTCACTGGTGACTTCAACACATAACGCATATCCGCATAACTTTGACGAACTGGGTAAATCTCTGGAACAGGAAGGGATCGACCTTGAGATAATATATGTTAACGATCCTTACGGAAATTTCCACGATAATATCTCAAAAAGCGGTGAAATCAGGCGGATAACACCACCGAACGGACTGGGGTATTTCAATTCCATGAGATTCGGTCTTTTGCAGACCACAGGCACCTATGTATATTTTCTGTCAGACGACGCAAAACTGAACGACATCAGTTTCCACGCCAAAGCCATTAAAGAGCTTAACGGCGGCGCAGACCTTGTGTTCAGCAGATCGGAGATATCTTCGGAACACGGAAGCTATATAATGCACCACCCGTTCAGACAGTCTTATGTCCCCGCTGAATTTCTTCGTGAGTGGTACAATCTGCGGATGATATTTGTGGATTATTTCAGTTTCAGCAGCTTTATGTTCCGTAAAGACATGCTTATGAAAGCCGAAGCTTTTATATCCACCTTTCCCTACGCACTCTCTCTGGACACTGCAACGATACTTAAAACCATTCTTTTAAGCAAATCCATTGCATTCGTCGACTGTGTTTCCGCCACAAGGCACAACACGGGCATCAGCAGATACAACAACGACAAGAGCAACATGACCGATCAGGTGGTAAACCACTTTGCAATCCCTCTGGATGTTTCAGAATTCATAGATAAACTGCATATCGGTCAGGATCTGCACAACGAGCTTAAAGTTTTTTTCAACCAGTACGCCATCTATTCATTTAACGCCATAACCTCCGACTTTTATCAGACATCAAATCAGATGATATTTGACAGTATGGAATTTGACAGCCTCCTTAAAGGCAGAGAAGTATATATCTACGGACGGGGCTGGGTTGGACTTGCGCTGTTTGACTATCTCAAAGATTCAGGCATCCGCACAAAAAGCTTTATAGACGATTTCAAAACGGACGAATCCATCCTTCCGTTCGATAAATTCAGCTCCATGGAGCATAAAAACACTTCGGTGATAATAGCCAGCTACAAGTGTTCTGACGTTTTTAAAATATATAAGAAACTCATAGGCTTAAAAGATATCGAAGTGATAGATCTCATGAGAGTATGAGATGATAAACGCATTTGTCCCGACACTGAACAATGAAAAGACCATAAGACGCGTTCTGAAAACCATCAAGGCGCAGACAATACAACCGTCAAGATTCATAGTTATCGACAGCGGATCCACCGACGGCACAGAAAATATATGCCGCGAAGAAGGTTTTGAATTCTATCCGCCTTCATATTTCGGAGTTGATGGTATCCTCGGTCTCGGCAGAGCGAGAAACCGCATATTGGAACTAATTGACACGCCTTATCTTCTCTCCGTTGACAGCGATATCATACTCCGTCCAGACCATATAGAGAACCTTTTGCCTATACTAAAGAACAACCCCAAACTTGCGGGCGTTGCGGCAAAACAGATAGAGCTTAACCGCACGGAGATGGGCGACCGATGCCGTGCGCTGGTGGATATGCGCGACCTTTATAAACCGCTGGGTTCCGAAACGGACGAATACCGCGAATTTCTGCTGGGTTCAAACAGTATATACAGAACAGAGGCTCTCCACAAAGCGGGCATAGCCGAAAACGGCAATAAATACCGACCGTTCGACGACAGCCTTATGTCCAACTATGAAGACGTGGATATCGGCATAAAACTCAAAAAACTCGGTTACGACCTGCTCTGGCACCCCGCCCAACATACTTATCATCTGCAAAAAGACGATGTCGCGAGCTATCTTAACCGCGCGTACCGCTACAGAGTGTTCAAATGGTCCATGCAGGGTGCATTTCAGGACGAAACTCTTTACCGCAAAAAAGCGGAGCACAATATAAACTACACCCGGATGGGGCTTGATATTATAACCGAAAAATCCAGAAGCTATCTGGTATACCCTTATATCCTTGCGGGTTTCAAATTCTTTCTGGAAGACGTTTTGAGATTTCAGGAAAATAATCCCGCTGCACAGCGGATTTATAATTCGTTCATAAAATCTCTGGAGCATTTCACATCCGGCAAAATCAGACATGGTGTCATTGAATTCAACAAAGAAGTTCTGGACAAAATAGACCTTTCACCGACAGACGAAACGGACGATGAGATATTTGAATGGTTCCGCTCCCTTGCATCTCTCGACGTTCTCAATAAAAAATTCCCCGCCATGCACGACACAAAGCTGACGGAAACGGATAAAGCTCTGAAAACGAAAGCAGTGGAAGCGTCCATGCTCCGTATGGAATATGAAAAAGGTCTCAATGCATATGGCAGTTTCAGAGTAATGGTCGTCAACCTGCCGTGGAGGCAGAACGGCAGGGCAGGCGTTAACGCCGGAAGCCGCTGGCCGCATACATACGATATGTCCCGCTATAAGGCGAATTTGCAGCCTTACATACCCTATCCTTTCTTCATGGGGCATCTTTTCTCACTGCTGAAAAACAGCGGAATAAGCGCATGGATGACGGACTGTGCCGCCGAAGGATACGCACCTGAAGAATTCATATACGAAGCCTTCGGATACTCGCCCGATCTGCTTATAACGGAGACTTCCGCCCCGTCGTTTGAAAATGATATGACGATCCTGAAACAAATAAAAGAGTTCCTGCCCGATACAAAAATATGCGTGACAGGTTCACACGCCGGCTTCCTGAAAGAGAACGTTCTGGACGAGGAATACATCGACTTTGCCATTCAGGGTGAGTACGAGCTTTCCGCTCTGGAGCTTTCAGAATGTCTGAAAGAAGGCAAAACCTACGGACATATTGACGGACTGATACACCGTTGGGGAATCAATCCGCCCCGCAAAACCACCGATTTTGCCGCATTGCCGCGACCTGAAAGAGTAATCACGCCATTTTATAACTATAATGACCGACCGGTGAGCGCTCTTGCGTATCCTTCATTCCAGACTCAGCTTTCCCGCGGCTGTCCGTACAAATGCTGTTTCTGCCAGTGGGTGCATACAATCTACGCTGACGGATACAGGAAAGCCGATACTGATACCATTGTAAAAGAGATTCTCGACGCGCAGGGAAAATTCGGAATCCGGTCGTTTTATCTGGACGACGAGACATTTAACATAGATAAAAAACACCTGCACAATTTCTGCGAATCACTGGAAAGGCACGGTGTAAAATTGCCGTGGATGGCTATGGCGCGCGCTGACGGCGGGCTTGACGAAGAAATTTTAATCCGCATGAAAAACAGCGGTCTCATCGGGCTTAAATTCGGCATAGAGAGCGTGGATGAAAAAGTTCTGAGCGAGATAAACAAAAAACTTGATATCAGAAAGTGCGAAGAGAACCTTGCGCTTTGCAGAAAACTCGCAATAGAGATACACCTTACTTTTTCCATCGGCTACCTTAACGACACACAAGAGACAATTCAAAGGACATTCGACTGGATGAAAGAGCAGAATCCCGATTCCCAGCAGGTTTCCATAGTGACTCCTTTCCCCGGAACACCCATGTATGACGAGCTTATCAAAAAGGGTGTTTTGGTCGATGATAATCTTAAGGATTTCGACGGTCACAATGCCCACACTTTCCGCGGAAATCTCGAAAGTGACGAGATAGTGCGGCTGAAAGATAAATGGGTCAAAGACTGGGCAGAACACAAAAACAGAGGCACAAATTGAACATTCTCATAACAGGCGGCTGCGGCTTTGTCGGCAGCAGTCTGGCACTGAATATAAAACAGAAATATCCGCAATACGATGTGACCGCGCTGGACAATCTCCACAGAAACGGCAGTGAACTTAATATCCCGATACTCCACGAGGCGGGGATAAACTTCATACAGGGCGACGTGCGCCGACCGGAAGACCTTGAGCCGCTCCGCTATGACCTCATGATAGAGGCGAGCGCGGAGCCGTCTGTAATGGCGGGACTTAACGGCGACGACAGGTATCTGATGGAGACGAATTTCGGCGGACTGTTCAACTGTGTCCGTTCGGTGCTGGACAACAGCGCAAAACTGATCTTCCTGTCAACCAGCAGAATCTTCCCCATGT
Organism: Deferribacterales bacterium; assembly: GCA_050251945.1. Taxonomy (GTDB): domain Bacteria; phylum Chrysiogenota; class Deferribacteres; order Deferribacterales; family Geovibrionaceae; genus Seleniivibrio. The sequence continues at coordinate 121,847 of JBFWLW010000006.1, forward strand.
CCGCCATAAACGGGCTGGAATACATTGAAGAAGCGTCCCGCTACACCATGAAATATGGACACGGCATCGCGGAGAACTTCCCGAAAGAAGGGACACGCTCCCTTTACGGCATGAGCAAATATGCGGGTGAGCTTCTGATAGCAGAATATGCCGAGATGTTCGGGCTTAAGTCTATAATAAACAGATGCGGGCTTCTGGCGGGCAAAGGTCAGTTCGGCAAAACCGATCAGGGAGTTGTTACCCACTGGGCGGCAAGCTACATTTACGACAAGCCGCTAAGCATCTTCGGAAACGGAAAACAGGTGCGCGATGTTCTGAACGTGCGCGACCTCTTCCGCCTCATTGACATGCAGATGCACAATTTTGACAGGTTCCGCAACGAACTCTTCAATGTTGGCGGAGGCATAAACAACTCGCTGTCCATATTTGAACTGGACGCGCTCTGCAAGAAACTGATCAGAAATAAAGAGGTGCCGTTCATGCCGGAACGGGTACTGGATATAAAATATTACGTCACAGACAATACAAAGATACAAAGTTTCGGCTGGTCGCCTGAAATTTCAGCGGAGGAAACTCTGAAAGAGATAACAGACTGGCTGAAAGAGAACAAAGAGGAACTGAAATGGATATTTGCCTGATAACCGGAAGCGGCGGACTGATAGGCTCGGAGGCGGCGGAGTTTTTCTCTGCGCATTTTGACAAAGTGATAGGCATCGACAACGACATGCGCTCCTATTTCTTCGGACAGGGAGCGTCAACCTCGTGGAACGTTGCCCGTCTTTCGGAAAAACTCAAAAATTATGAACATTTCAACATAGACATCAGAGATTTTGAAAAACTGGAAAAACTCTTCTCGGAATACGGCACGGATATAAAGTTCGTTCTGCATACCGCGGCACAGCCCAGCCACGACTGGGCGGCGAAAGAACCCTTCACTGATTTCGGCGTGAACGCCAACGGTACGCTGAACACTCTGGAAGCCGCAAAGAGACACTGCCCCGATGCGGTCTTCATCTTCACATCCACAAACAAAGTATACGGGGATACGCCGAACCTTCTGCCTCTGGTGGAGCTTGAAACACGCTGGGAAATTGATGAAAGTCACCCCTATTTCGCCAAAGGCATAGACGAAACCATGTCTATAGACAATTCAAAACACTCCATTTTCGGCGCAAGCAAGGTTGCGGCGGATGTCATGGTTCAGGAATACGGACGCTATTTCGGCATGAAAACTGGGGTTTTCCGCGGCGGATGCCTGACAGGCCCCAACCACTCCGGCGCTCAGCTTCACGGTTTTCTGAGCTACCTGATCAAATGCGCGGTCACCGACACCCCCTACACCGTTTTCGGCTACAAGGGCAAGCAGGTGCGCGACAACATCCACTCTTTCGATATGATAAATGCTTTCCGCCATTTTTATAAAGCACCCCGCTCCGGCGCAGTGTATAACATGGGAGGAAGCCGGCACAGCTGCTGTTCCATGCTGGAAGCCGTCGCTATGGTCGAAAAGCTGACCGGCAGACCGTTCCGCCACACATACACGCAAGACAACAGAAGCGGCGACCATATCTGGTGGATAAGCGACGTTTCAAAATTTAAAGCCGACTACCCTGAATGGGACTATACGTATAATGTCGAACAGATTATTTCCGAAATATATGATACTATGAAACAAAGATTCTGAGGTTCATTTTGAGAGAATACACTATTGAAGACATCTCCTACACAATAACCGAATACTGCCCCGGACCATGCCGTTACTGCTCTATATGGAAGCAGGAGGACAGGCGCGGAGAAGAACTCACCGATGCAGAACTGGACAGCATCTTCTCCTCAAAACACCTCGATCTGAAAAAGGTTCACCTCACAGGGGGCGAACCCCACATGAGCGACACCTACCTGCGCGTTGTGGACAGCATCTACCGTTTCCACGACAGCGTTGTAATAGATTCGCCCATAACGGGCTGGTTTCCCGAAAGGCACGAAGAGATAGCGAAATACGTTCTCAAAAAGCACCCGCTCTATCGTCTGGATATCTCCCTCGACGGCGACGAGGAGACCAACGCAAAGATACGCCTTCGCAAAGACGGCTTTAAATCGGCGATGGAAACCCTTGAGCGCCTGAAAAAACTGAAAGGACTGGTTCTGCGCTTTCAGTTCACTATTTACAAAGAAAACCTGCATCTCATCGAATGGATATACAACTTCGCAAAAGAGATGGGCGTGGGGCTTTATATCGGCTACGGACGGTTCAGCAGCGAACGCTATAAGAACACACAGGACAATCTGGAAAAATGCACCCTGAACAAGAACAGTTTTATCTGGACCGACGACGAGCTGAAACTGATAGACGAACAGCTTGTAAAGATAGGCTACGACAAAGGGCGCTACAGAAGCAAATATCTCCTGCAAAAAGCAGTTTACGAAGGAGAGAAGATAGACTTCAACTGCTATATGGGCGGTCGGAGTATAGATATCGACCCATACGGCAACGTATTCCCATGTCTTCTGTGGCTGAACTATCTGAAAATGGGCAATGTGCGCAAAGCCGGCAGTCTGGACAAGGTTCTCGAAGACGATCAGGCGCAGGACGTTCTCACCATGATACGCTCCAAACAGTGCCATGAGGACTGCCTTTACACCTGCGCAAACAAAATGACGCTTATCAACCCTGAGATACCAGCCGTCGGCATGATACGGTATCAGGGAAAATACGGATACATCTTCAGCGAAAAGGACGTCATCCCCGTTAAACCGTGGTGGTATGACGAATACGTCCAGAGGGGCATAATTTGATCTGGTTCGACCTTGTTACGCCGAAATCCGTTATGTTCTTCCGCCCCTTTATAGAGGGCATAAAGGCGCGCGGCAAAACCGTTCTCGTCACTGCACGCGAAGGAGACGGCTATAAAGAGGTGGTTGACCTGCTCAACCTCTATAAAATCGAGTTCGTGAACCGCGGATACTTCGGCGGTGCGAATCTCGGAGACAAACTTAAGGCATCAATTCACCGCCAACTTGCGCTGATGGAATACATCGAAAAATGCAGTATAACCAAGCTGGTCTGCCTTTGCAGCGTGGACGCCAACCGCGTTGCTTTCGGGCTTGGTATACCGATAATCAATTTTTACGACATCCCCCTTTCAGACCATACGGCAAATTTCCGCAAAGCTCTGCCGCAGGCAAGGCTCACGCTGCCCCTTTCAACAAAGGCGTTCAGACCGTACATGGTACCGCAGAGCATTTTCGAGCGCTTCTCGCTGGAACCGGAACAGATATTCTCATACAATTTTCTCGACGTCGTGGCATGGCTCCACGACTTTGAGCCGGATATCAACTTTTTCAGAGACTTTCTGAAATCCCGCGGACTGGACACGAACAAAAAAACAATTGTGGTGCGCGAGGAAGAGTTTAAGGCGTCATACGTAGGGAAAAAATATCCGGTGCTTTACGAAGGGCTTGAGCTGATAAAAGAAAAAATGAACGTCAACATCGTCCTTATCCCCAGATATGAGGCGGAGCCACTTAAAGCGATGTTTCCCTATGCCACAGTTCTTGAGGAAAAGATGGTTATCCAGCACCTTCTGGCGTTCGCCGACCTTTTCATCGGCGGCGGCGGAACGCTTAACTCAGAGGCGTGCTACTTCGGCACACCCGTAATATCCACCCGTTCGTTTATCTCCCACTATGACAAACTGCTGATTGACAGCTCGCTCATGGAAAAAGCGGACACAGCGGAAGAGCTTCTTGAAAAAGCACAGCAGATAATATCAAAACGCCATGATCCGAAACCGCTGTTCGATACCATGTCTTTTGATATGGACAGCATTATTGAGGAGATACTTAAGTAATGTTTACGGAAACGAATATCCGCTCCATCCTGAAAGCCGTTTCATGGCGGTTCTTCGGAACCATGACAACTATCATAATAGTCTATGTTATGTTCAAACGGCTTGATGTCGCCATTTTCACAGGACTTCTGGAAACCGTATCCAAGATAGCTCTGTATTTTGTTCATGAACGCATCTGGAACAAAATACCCGTCGGAAAGCAGTAATGGATCTTTCATATCTGGACAGGCTGGAGGCGGAAAGCATACACATAATCCGCGAAGCCGCGGCAGAAGCGCAAAAACCGGTCATGCTCTATTCCATAGGAAAAGATTCGTCCGTGATGCTTCATCTCGCCATGAAAGCGTTTCATCCGGCAAAACTTCCTTTCCCCGTCATGCACGTTGACACCAAATGGAAATTCCGCGAAATGATATCTTTCCGCGACGAAACGGCAAAACGTCTGGGGCTTGATCTTATCGTATACACAAACCCCGAAGGTCTGGAAAAAGATATCAATCCTTTCATACACGGCAGCAAACTGCATACGGACATAATGAAGACCGATGCGCTGAAGCAGGCGCTTAACATGCACGGATTCGATATGATATTCGGAGGCGCAAGGCGCGACGAGGAAAAATCCAGAGCGAAAGAACGCATCTTCTCTTTCAGAGACTCAAACCACAGGTGGGATCCGAAAAATCAGCGTCCCGAACTCTGGGGACATTACAATACAAAGCTGAACAAAGGCGAAAGCCTCCGCGTGTTTCCGCTTTCAAACTGGACAGAGCTTGACGTCTGGTTCTATATCCTTCGGGAGAAGATTCCGGTCGTTCCGCTGTATCTGGCGAAAGAACGCCCCGTTGCCGACGTTGACGGAGTTCTCATCATGGCAGACGACGGCAGGATGCCAAAACAATACAATATCACTATGAAATCGGTGCGTTTCCGCACACTTGGCTGTTATCCGCTGACGGGTGCTGTACCCTCAGAGGCTTCCACTCTTGAGCAGGTTATCGAAGAGATGATGATGTCCACCCTTTCGGAACGGCAGGGACGGATAATCGACTTTGACCAGTCAGGCGCTATGGAAAAAAAGAAGACGGAAGGCTACTTTTAATGAGCAGACTTGAAGAATACATGGCAAAGGATGCGGCGAAACAGATGCTGCGGTTCATAACCTGCGGAAGTATCGACGACGGAAAGAGCACGCTGATAGGCAGACTGCTGCACGAATGCAGGGCAGTTTACGACGACCAGATGGCGGCTGTCGTAAAAGACAGCAAAACATCCGGCACAACAGGCGACGAACCCGATCTGGCGCTTATAGTCGACGGACTGCTGGCGGAACGCGAACAGGGCATAACAATAGACGTTGCTCACCGCTATTTCTCCACATCAAAAAGAAAGTTCATAATTCTCGACACCCCCGGACATGAGCAGTATACCCGCAACATGGCAACAGGTGCATCAAACGCAGACCTCGCCGTGATACTTATAGACGCACTGAAAGGCATCAGCCCCCAGACCGTACGCCATTCCTATATAGTCAAACTCATGGGAATCAAAAACGCAGTTGTCTGTATAAATAAGATGGACGCAAAAGGCTACAGCAAAGATATTTTCGATAAGATAGCCGGAGATTATGCAAAAACAGCCGATAAAATAGGTCTGTCTTACAGAATAATTCCCGTTTCAGCCCTTAAAGGCGACAACGTGACATCAAAAAGCGATAAAATGCCATGGTACGACGGCGAGAGCCTTATCGAAATTCTGGAAAGCGCTGAACCCGATGCGCCTTCATCTCACGGTCATCTGAGACTTCCCATACAATACGTTCTGCGCCCCGACAAAACTTTTCGCGGTTTCTGCGGACGTATCGAATCCGGCGGCATCAGCACAGGAGACAGTATCACCGTTCTGCCGTCCGGCGTGTCCACCCGCATCAAATCAATCTCAATCGGCGGCAGAAATGTTGAAACCGCTTCCGCTCCGCTTTCAGTGACATTCACAACCGAAGACGAAGTGGACATAAGCCGCGGAGACATGATAGTTCATGACAAAAAATCCGTCCTGTTCGGAAGCGGGTATACCGCAAACCTTATCTGGATGGATTCCGAGCCGCTGAAACTCAATTCGCGCTATATTCTGAAATGTGCGGCTGGAAGTATAGGCGCTCATATAAACACCATCTTCAGCAGAACGGACATATCGACACTGAACAGCGAACCCGCATCGTCACTCGGCATAAACGACCTTGCGTCGGCGGGCATTTCTCTGGACGCTTCCAGACCGTTCGACACCTACGACATGTGCCGCGCAACAGGCAGTTTTATCCTTATAGACAGGATAACGGGCATGACAGCCGCCGCAGGCATGATAACTGCATCCGAAAGCCCAAGGAACGTCGTGTGGCATACGCACTCGGTAAATCGTCAGCAGCGCATCGACCTGAAATGTCACAAACCTGCAGTGCTTTGGCTCACCGGCTTAAGCGGTTCAGGAAAATCCACAATAGCAAACGCCCTTGAGAGTACGCTAAACAGTTCCGGCATACACACATATCTTCTCGACGGCGACAACGTTCGCCACGGACTCTGCAAAGACCTCGGTTTTTCCGCGCAGGACAGAGAAGAGAACATCAGACGCATCGGCGAAACAGCAAAACTTTTCGCAGACGCAGGTATCGTGACCATAACGGCATTCATCTCCCCTTTCGCAAAGAGCAGAGACCACGTAAGAGCTATCATGCAGGAGGGAGAATATATTGAGGTATTCATCGACGCACCCATAGACGTATGCGAACAGCGAGACCCGAAAAATATGTATAAGAAGGCACGCAGCGGTGAAATAAAAGATTTCACTGGCATAAACTCACCGTACGAAATTCCGCAGGCGCCTGAGGTACACATACGCACAGATATAATGTCCGTAACTGAATCGGTGGAGATGATTCTGAGTTACCTCAGGAAAAAAGGGATAATTTAAACCGTATACTTCTTTAAAAGGTTATTAAGCTCTATCAGCGCCGTTTTCATTGAACGGATACGTATTGCGTCGCGGTCGCCGGCAAAGTTATATTTCTTCGTTACAACCTCTCTGCCCACACACCAGCCGATGCATACGGTACCCACAGGCTTTTCATCCGTACCGCCGTCCGGACCCGCAACACCTGTGACCGAAACAGAGCAGGACGTGCGAAGCTGGTTCGCAACACCCACCGCCATGGCACGCGCGCACTCTTCGCTGACAGCGCCGTGGTTGATAAGTATATTTTCCGGAACGCGCAGAACGCGCATCTTAACATCATTGCTGTAAGATATCACACCGCCCATGAACACGTCGCTGGAACCCGCGATATCGGTTATCTCTTTGCCTATCATCCCGCCGGTACAGCTTTCTGCAACTGAAAGAGTCAAGCCCTTTTCGCGCAGGCTGCGCAGAAGCGCCGTTGCTATATTATCTGAACCGTAACCGATGAAATTATCAGAGAATCTGCCTCTGACGCGCTCCGCATACTCTTTAAGCGTAGCCTCGTCAAAGCCTCTGAGCTTCACCAGTATCTCGCCCTTGGCAACGTTTATTATGCACTCCATGCCTTCGGGAAAGCCGAACTCGCGCAGAACGTCGTCAACTTCCGATTCGGGAAGGGAACCTATGCGGATATCAATACTGTGGCGTTCGCGCATTTCAAAACGCTCACGCAGAAACGGCATAACGTGTTCCTCGAACATCAGATACATTTCATAGGGAACGCCCGGCATACTTATTATGATATGCCCGCTCTTCTCCATGCCGAAACCCAGAGCGGTGCCTCTGCCGTTGGGAAACAGCAGACAGCCTTTCGGAAGCATCGCCTGACGGAGATGGCTGTCCTTTATATTGACCCCGCGCTCTTGCAGGCGGTTTATCATATGCGTCTTGGCAGTTTCGTTCATCTCCGTTTCAACGCCTGCCGCCTCGGCAACAGTTTCAGCCGTGAGATCGTCGAAGGTCGGTCCCAGCCCGCCGGTTGTGAATACGCAATCGTATTCCTCAAGTGCCTGACGGAAAACTGAGACTATCATCTCTTTATTGTCGGGAATAAGTCTTACCTGTTCAACATCAAAACCCGCTTTAACAAGTCTTGAACCCAGCCACGCGGAATTGGTATCAACGATACTCCCCTCCAGAAGCTCGCTTCCAACCGCAAAAATCGCACATCTGACCATAGATCACCTATATATGAGAAAAGAAAAATATGTATCCGGGATAGAGTAACCCCAGAAGTATTATTGAGTATACCGCCGCCATGATATCGTCTGCCATGACGCCAAGCCCGCCGTCAATTTTTTCAAGTTTTTTGATGGGATAGGGCTTCCATATGTCGAATATTCTGAACAGCACAAAGCCTGCGGGGATTGTAAATACATTAGCAGGAATAAATAAAAAAATCATGTAATACGCCGCTATTTCGTCTATAACAACTTCGGAAGCGTCCTTTTTGCCCGTCAGCTTTTCATATCTGTCCGCCGCCCAGACACCGCCCAGAAGCAGAACAACAAATACAAACGCCCTGAAAGGATATGCCAGTTGCTCTGTCGCCACAACCGGAAGTATCGCAAAAAGCGTTCCGAAAGTGCCGGGAGCCTTGGGGGCAAGTCCCGAACCGAAACCAAGTGCAAGTATCTTCGCAAATCTGTCCATTATATTTCCTGTAGCTTCAAAGCTTCTTTAAGGTCTATTTTGCCCTCATAAAAAGCTTTGCCTGTTATAGCACCAAGAATACCTTTCTCGCCCTGAAGCGCCCTTATATCTTCGATGCCTTTGAGACCGCCGGACGCTATAACTGGATATTTGATGCTCTCCGCCAGTTTCAGCGTCGCCTCAATGTTTATGCCTGTGAGCATCCCGTCCCTTGATATATCCGTATAGATAACGCTCTCCGCCGAATAACCTTCATAGCTGTTGATAAGCTCAGCCGCGGTGACCGTGCTCTTTTCATACCAGCCCTCGGTTGCAACGTACCCGTCCTTTGCGTCCACGCCCAGAATGATTCTGCCGGGATATTCACTCATCGCCTCTTTGACAAATTCGGGATTTTTGACGACTACAGTACCGAGGATGCCGTATTTAACGCCTATTTCAAAATAGGCTTTCAGTTTTTCCATATCCCTTATGCCGCCGCCGACCTCAATGTCCATTCCGGCTGTGGCAACCATCTTCTCTATAAGAGAAAAATTCGTCGTCTCGCCTTTTTTGGCACCGTCAAGGTCAACTATGTGCAGTCTTCTGACACCCATGTCGGCAAACATCTTCGCCGCGTCCAGAGGGTTGTCGTAATATACGGTAAAATCGTCCATGTCACCCTGTTTAAGGCGCACAGCCTTAGCGTTTAAGAGGTCTATGGCGGGTATTATCAGCATTTCCATTCTCCGAAGTTTTTAAGCAGGTGCAGACCTAGTTTCTGGCTCTTTTCAGGGTGGAACTGGGTCGCAGCCATATTATCGCGTATCACCATGGCGGAAAAATCCATACCGTATTCGCAGGAGAGTGCCTCAACGCCCGCCTCCTCCGCCTTTACACAGTAGGAGTGTACGAAATAGAAATAATCGCCTGTGTTTATCCCCTCAAGCAGAGGATGGTTCATCTTTTTTGTTATGCTGTTCCAGCCGATCTGAGGTATCTTCATACCCTGCGCTATTATTTCTTCGGGAAACTTTCTGACTGTTCCTTTAAAATAGCCTAGCCCCTCGTGTTCGCCGAACTCAAGGCTCTTTTCAAAAAGAAGCTGCATACCGACACAGATGCCGAGAAACGGCTTTCCTGTCTTTATAAACTCAGCCGCCGCTTCTTTCAGCCCTGAATCCATCAGCCCGGTGCGGCAGTCGGCAAACGCACCTACACCCGGCAGAACAGCTCTGTCCGCCTTTATAACCTGTTCGGGGTCGGACGTTATCTGCGCATCGAAACCGAGAGACTGCAACGCCTTCTCAACACTGCGCAGGTTGCCCATACCGTAGTCTATCACTGCGATCATTTATATGTACTCCGTTAGATATTGAAAAGATGTCAGAGACTGCCCTTCGTGGACATTATCCGGTCTGACTCAATGCGCACCGCGTCCTTAATGGAGCGGGCGAAACATTTGAACATCCCCTCAATGATGTGGTGAGTATTTCTTCCGTATCTTTTAATAATATGCAGGTTTATACCTGCTCTGTCAGCAAAAGCCTTAAAGAACTCTTCCGTAAGTTCGGTGTCGAAGTCCCCGACCTTTTCCGAAGGGATATCAGCATCGAAGTTAAGATAGGTTCTGCCGGAAAAATCCACCGCACACTCTATGAGTGTCTCGTCCATCGGCAGAAGGAAAAAACCGTATCTGCGAATACCTTTCTTATCGCCGAGTGCTTCGCGAAAAGCGTCGCCCATAACGATGCCTACGTCCTCTGCGGTGTGGTGTCCGTCGATGTGCAGGTCTCCCTTCGCCTTAAGCTCCATGTCAAACCCGCCGTGACGCGTAAAAAGCTCAAGCATGTGGTTCAGAAAACCTATCCCCGTGTCAACGCTGTATTTACCGCTGCCATCCACATTAAGAACAATGGATATTTCCGTTTCCGTTGTCTTCCTTGTGATGCTTGATTTTCTCTCTGTCACCGCAAACACCTCGAACTTTTATTTTACTTTACTGTCCTGATATATTATCCTAACATGACGTAAAAATAAATATCTATTGCAGATGTTTTCCCTTTTATGAGAGACAGCATATAAAATGAGATACCATAAAACGCTCACCAAAAACTATGATCTGAATGAAAACGACGTCGACAATCTTCTTCTTATCAAGCCCATGATATCGAAATACAAAGACGAGTTCATTGAAGACTTCATGGAAAAAATGGCAACCTATCCAGTTAACGAAAAGCAGATGGCTGCGATGGAAGCTAACAGCGCAAAGCTCATACAGTGGTTTGACTCGCTGTTTGAAGGAAACGCCGACAACGCCTACTTCTCATTTGTCGGCAAACTCGGTCTGTCGCTGAACAAATACAAATTCGAGCCGGAATTCATCTCGTCAATGATAAGCTTCGTGCGTCTCTGGATGCACGAAAAAATATTCAGCCTTATCGACGACGACATCCACAGAAAGGGCATACTCCTTTCCATGCATAAGATGCTCGACATCAACAGCGAGATAATCATCAGCTCATATTATGAAAAGCTGGTAAGCACATATAATCCTGTTCACAGCTACCGCAACAGAGTTGTTGACCTCAGCGAAAAGTTTTCTTTTATAGTGCATGCTCTTATGGTTATAACTCTCATAGGTTTAACCCTTACGGCAGGTATCGCGTTTGTCATCGAAACCGTACACCTTTTCGGCGAACAGCCTGATCATGCGCTTATAAATGCGCTGGGTTCGCTGCTTATTATCTGGGTTCTGGTGGAGCTTCTGCACACGGAAATTCAGATGCTCAAAGGCGGAAAATTCAAAAATTCGATATTCATAAGCGTTGCACTGATAGCCTTTATCAGAGATCTTATGATAATCACGCTTAAACATGAAACAACAAACATGCTCCAGCATGGATTCATTCTTGCGGCGATAGCCGTTCTCGGTATAGTTTACTGGCTCATCGTCCGCACGGAAAATAATAATTAATCGGGGTTTTTAATGCTCAAATCTGTTATGAAGAAAATATTCGGCTCATATGCCGAACGCTATATCAAGACCATGCAACCCATGGTTTCTGCCGTTGCAGCTCTTGAACCGAAGATGCAGGAACTCACTTTCGACCAGATAGCGGAAGCCGCTGACCTGCTTAAAGAGAAACTTAAAAACGGCGCAACAGAAGACGACATTATGAATCAGGTGTTCGCCCTCGTCCGCGAGGCAGGACGCAGAACTCTGAACATGCGTCATTTCGATGTTCAGCTTATGGGCGGATACGCTCTGCATAAAGGCAAAATAGCAGAGATGAAGACAGGTGAAGGTAAAACACTCGTCGCCACCCTCGCAATGTCTCTTAACGCTATGGGCGGCAAAGGCTCGCACCTCGTAACCGTCAACGACTACCTCGCAAGACGCGACGCACAGTGGATGAGCCCCATCTATCTGGCAATGGGTCTTTCCGTCGGTATCATAAACCACGAACGCTCGTTCCTCGTTGAATGGGACGACAAAGAAGCCTTTACAACAAAACTTGCAGAAGTAACACGACCTGAGGCGTATGCCGCGGACATTACATACGGAACCAACAACGAATTTGGTTTCGACTACCTTCGCGACAACATGAAACCGCCCCACGAACCCACTGCACAGAGAGAACTTAACTTCGCAATAGTGGATGAGGTCGACTCCATCCTTATTGACGAGGCGAGAACACCCCTTATTATTTCTGGACCAACTGAAAGAAGCACAGAAAAATATTATAACGTCGACGTTGTCGTCCGCCAGCTCCGTGCGGAAACACACTACAAAGTTGATGAAAAAAACAGAACCGCACAGATGAACGACGAGGGTATCAACTTTGTCGAAAAAGAACTGGGCATAGAAAACCTTTACGATATCAAACACGTCGATATTCTGCACAATGTCAACAACGCACTTAAAGCACACGCTATCTTCAAACGCGACGTTGATTACGTCGTTAAAGACGGTCAGGTTATAATCGTCGATGAGTTCACCGGACGGCTCCAGCCCGGCAGACGCTATTCCGACGGAATACACCAGGCTCTGGAAGCGAAAGAAGGCGTACAGATAGAAAGCGAGAACCAGACGCTCGCCTCCATCACATATCAGAACTTTTTCAGAATGTACAAAAAACTTTCCGGTATGACAGGTACGGCTCTTACAGAAGCAAACGAGTTCCTTTCCATCTATAACCTCGGCGTTGCCGTTATCCCGACGAACATGAAAATGGTTCGTAAAGACTTCACAGACGTTATCTTCCGCACCGCAAAAGAAAAACACATAGCCATCGTTGACGAAATAGAAGAGATGAACAAGACAGGCAGACCCGTTCTTGTCGGCACAAGCTCAATTGAGAAGTCAGAACTTATCAGCGATCTGCTTAACCGCAGAAAGATAAAACATGAAGTTCTGAACGCAAAAAACCACGAACGTGAAGCAGAAATTGTTAAAGACGCAGGACTTCAGGGTGCGGTGACCATAGCCACCAACATGGCCGGTCGCGGTACCGATATTAAGCTCGGCGAGGGCGTAAAGGAACTTGGCGGTCTTCACATCATAGGTACGGACAGACACGAATCAAGACGCATTGACAACCAGCTCCGCGGTCGTGCGGGACGTCAGGGCGACCCCGGTTCATCACGCTTCTTCGTATCACTTGAAGACGATCTCATGCGTATCTTCGGTTCTGAAAAGATATCTTCTATCATGCAGAAACTCGGTATGAAAGAGGGTGAATCAATAGAACACCCCATCATCACCCGCTCAATCGAAGGCGCGCAGAAGAAAGTCGAAGCGTTCCACTTTGAAATAAGAAAACACCTGCTGGACTATGACAACGTTATGAACCAGCAGAGAAACGTCGTTTACAGTCTGCGCCGCGATATCATCTCAGGCGGGGCATCGGAAGAGATAATTACCGAAACCATCGACAATGTTTTAGACACCATGCTTGAAACTCATATCAATGCCGCTGAAAAACCCGACTATGAAGAATTTCAGAAAGAGATATTTGAAGTTTTCGACATAGAGTTCACTTTTGCAGAGGACAGAAGACAGCTTCACAGTGAAATGACGCGTCTGAAAGAACTGGTCAACGCCAGACTTGAGCAGAAAAAACAGGATTTCGGCGGATTCTTCACCGACGTGGCAAGATTCCTTTATACTTCCATACTTGACTCCAAATGGAAAGAGAACCTGCTCCAGATGGATCATCTGCGTGACTCCGTAGGTCTTCGCGGCTATGGACAGAAAGACCCGCTGAACGAATATAAACGTGAAGCATACAATCTTTTTGTCACCATGATGAACAGGATAAACAGCGAAGTAATCCGCGTTCTGTTCCATGTTGAAATGAACAAAAAATCAGACATTGAAGAGGCGGAACAGAATCAGGAACGCGTCCAGACCAAAGAGGAACAGCGCGACATTTTTGCCGAAAAGCCTCAGCAAAGCGAAGAGAAACGTACGCCCATCAAAAGGGAATATCCTAAGGTCGGAAGAAACGATCCCTGCCCTTGCGGCAGCGGAAAGAAATATAAAAAATGCCACGGCGCAAACGAGCCGGACGCTAACGAAGATTAATCAAAACCAAAATCAGCGGAAGTCTTTGAAAAAAGACTTCCGTTTTCTTTTAAATACTGTTTCAGAAAAGCCACCCTGTCATGCTTCATTTTTTCCAGATAACCGTCTATCATCTGCGGATTGAGTTCAATTCCGAAGCCGTCATTAACAACGCCGCTTTTTAATCTTTGCAGAACCATATCGCCTACAAACCGTTTAAAGTGACTGGTGTCGTAATAATATTCCATCTCATTGGATATTTTTTCCGTGGTTATACTGTTATAAACAGCAAAGTCTGTAATCGTAAACGGCTTTGCCCTGTGCTCTTCTGCCGATTTGTATACTGCACCGACAACATCCTTTTTCCATTTAAGCCAGCTACCATATCCGGCATTATAGGCTATCGCTTCCCATTGCATAACATGCGAAGGGTTGAACACCAGTGTTACTTCCACATTGTTTTTGTAGCAAACGTCAAGTATTTTCATGAAATCTTCGAATGAATTTCTCTTCGTGTCACCATATCTGTAATCAATAGGTCTTTCGAGATACATTATCGGTAATTTCTCCAGGAAAATGTCAATGTTGTGGTAATGCAAGTATTTATTGAAATTTGTCGGAGTGGTTTCACCGCTTCCTGTGTAAAGAATAAGTTTATCTCTCTGCGATTTACTGATCTTTTTGATTCCATCCTTCATAATCTCAGATCTAACCAGAAAAGTGTATATAGTGGTTGGCAATAAGTCGTAATAGTAAAAGTTCTTCTCATATATCTGAAACTTAGCATTGAAAGATCCATAGTCTAATGAAAACAAAACTTTTTTTAGATTTCTCTGTTTCAAAGCAGAGTTGGTATATTGCAGCATTTCATATACTGTTCCCGCTGATACAGCAGAATTATATGTATTATTATCAAAATAGCAGTTTTCAGGGTCATATCCTTCAGCAGCTCTGGATGTTCCCAATATCAAACATGAAGGTTTGATAGATTCAATCTGTTTAAACTTGATATACCTGATATTAAGTTCTGAAAACTTATCCCAGTCTCTGCTGCCAATTTTATAAAAACTATAAGGATCTGTGAACTTTACATAAAACAGGACAATACATATCATCAAAAGGACACTTATAAAAAAAAGTACAACCCAAAATAAGCTTTTCATAAGCAGCCCTAAAACACAAAATATATAAATTGGGATGACTTGAAATTAAAGAATATCCCTATTGTAAAACATACCGCGGCAAATACCGCAGTATTGTAGTTTATCTTAAATTCGTTCAACTTTTGAATTGAATTTACAGGATAAAGAATAATCGCCATTCCAAATATGAGGATTATCATTTTATGCCAATTAGAGCGGATAAATATAAAAGGCTCATGAAGAGAAATATTGCTCAATGAAAACATTGAGCTGAACATTGTGCCGGCACTGCTCATATCCTGTGCAGTAAATATTGTTATCGAAAGACTGACGAAGATAAAAGTCATAAGCCATGCGGCAAAATCCGGCAGTTCATATGATATTTTCTTCTTCCATAAATGATTAAATGCCACGGCAATTCCGTGAATAACACCAAAAACAATAAAAGTCCAGCTGGCGCCATGCCATAAACCGATTACGACCATTGAAACAAATATGGCTGCCATAGCTTTGGCAAGACTGTAGCTGCCAAATGCCCGCAGGATCGGGATAAAAACATATTTATTTACGAATTGAGAAAGTGTTATGTGCCATCGCCTCCAAAAATCCGCCACAGAACGTGCCCTGTAAGGCGAATTAAAATTTACAGGAATTCTGATGTTAAACAGTAAACCAAGCCCTATAGCCATATCGGCATAACCGCTGAAATCAAAATATATTCTTATAGTTGCGGCAAGGCTGTAGCACCAAGCGGCTGTAAAACTTAAAGAATCTGCACCTGTAAATCCCATGGTTACAAATCCGGAAAGATTGTCCGCGATAAAAGCTTTCTTGAATATGCCGATTGAAAAAATAAAAAGCCCTTTGGCAATGTTGTCAAAATTTATTTTATTGACGCTTCCTGCTTCAAACTGACTAATTATGTCCTTATGGTGAGTTATTGGACCCGCAATAAGTTGAGGAAAAAAAGTTACAAACAAAGCATAGTTGACCAAACTGTACTCTTTCGTCTCTCCCCTATATGAATCCACAAGATAAGCGATTTGTTGAAAAGTAAAGAAAGAGATACCAAGAGGCAAAGCAATACTGAGCAGAGTCAGCGAACTGCCTGAAAAAAGATTCAGATTGGTTATGAAAAAGTTATAATACTTATAGTAGAACAGCAGTATTACGTTTGCCAGAACAGATAAAGTGAGAATGCTTTTCGGCGTGACTCCGAAAATGCGTCTCTTTTCACTTAAAAACCTTCCTGCAGAATAGTTAAAGATGATGGATAACAGGATCAGAGGCAAAAAAACTATATTCCAGTAGCTGTAAAAAAAGAGAGAGGCTGCAAGTAAAAAAGATCTTGAAACACTTTCAGAAGTTTTAGCAGACAACAGAAAATACGCACAGAAAGTCACTGGAAGAAAAACAAATATAAAGACATCACTGTGGAATAGCATTGAGAACCCTTTAAATGGATTGTTTAGTGGAATTATGAATACAATGAGATGTTAACATGGTTTGAATTTGATTACAAAGCAAAATGACCGATAGAGGCCTCGCTCTACCGGTCACTTTTTCATTAAGACAGCCGCTTTATCCAAGCAACCATACATTCTTAATAGTATTTGTACTTATCGTTGAGTTTACGCTGAAGTTTCTGCTGTTTGCGTTTTGCTTTAAGCAGTTTTTTTCTGCGAACCTCTGTGGGTTTCTCATAGTAGGTATGAGTTTTAATCTCCCTAATGAGACCCTCGCGCTCTATCTTCTTTTTCAGAAGTTTAAGAGCGTAGTCGACGTTATCGCCGTCAACCTTTACAATAGCGTTTATTGCCACTGTAATCACATCCTTTCTTGGTATTTAAATTAGTACTATATCCAACACCTGATCAATATGCTCGACCAGATGGATACGAAGCACAGTTCTAACATCACTGGGGATGTCTGTCAAGTCCTTATCGTTTGCCTTGGGCAAAATGACCTCTTTTATACCTGCTCTGTGTGCGGCAAGAACTTTTTCTTTAACACCGCCTATCGCCAATACACGTCCTCTTAATGTTATCTCCCCTGTCATGGCGATATCGCAGCGCACCTGCCGTTCCGACAGAGCGGAGAGAATTGCAGTTGTCATTGTAATGCCCGCGCTGGGTCCGTCCTTCGGCACTGCACCTTCCGGCACGTGGATATGAAGGTCAAACTCGGAAAATCGTTTAGCGGGTATCTGAAGCCTTGTGGCGCAGCTTTTTGCCACAGTATACGCCGTCTGAGCGGATTCTTTCATAACATCGCCCAGCTTACCCGTAAGCTGAAGTTTTCCGGTGCCTCTGTATATGGCAACCTCTATCTGCAAAATATCCCCGCCATATGGCGTCCACGCCAGACCGGTTGCAACGCCTGTTTCAACCGGAGCAGGTATCGCTTCCGAGCGAAACCTCATCTTACCGAGGAACTTGTCCAGATTCTTTTCATTAACTTTGACGGTCTTAAGTTCCGGATTTTCAACTATCTTCTTAGCGGCTTTACGGATTATGGACGCAATTTCCCGTTCAAGATTCCTTACGCCCGCCTCTTTGGTATACCCTCTGATAACTCCGTATATGGCGCTGTCAGCTATCTTCACCCTTTCGTTGTTAAGGTTATGCTCCCTGAGCTGTTTCGGCAGAAGGAACTTGGTGGCTATGCCGAATTTTTCCTTTTCGGTATAACCTGTAACCGGTATCACCTCCATCCTGTCCAGAAGGGGTCTGGGGATACCATCAAGACTGTTCGCCGTTGTGATGAACAAAACCTTTGAGAGGTCAAATTCCACCTCAAGGTAGTGGTCGACGAACGTCGAGTTCTGTTCGGGGTCAAGCACCTCAAGCAGAGCGGACGAAGGGTCGCCCCTGAAATCCGCACCCAGTTTGTCTATCTCGTCCAGCAAGAACACGGGGTTCATGCTTTTTGCTTTTTTGATGCTCTGTATTATCTTGCCAGGCAGTGAGCCAATGTAAGTCTTCCTGTGTCCGCGTATCTCCGCCTCATCCCGCACACCGCCAAGAGACATGCGCACAAACTCTCTGCCCATTGCCTCGGCTATTGAACGTGCCAGTGAAGTCTTGCCAACACCGGGAGGTCCCGTGAAACAGAGTATGGCACCCTTGATATCAGGCGCTATCTTTTTAACTGCGAGGTATTCGAGGATACGTTCTTTGGGTTTCTCAAGCCCGAAGTGATCGCGGTTCAGTATCTCTTCCGCGTTCTTAAGCTCAAGTTTGTCCTCTGTATAGGTTCCCCACGGCATAGAGAGTATCCAGTCCAGATAGTTGCGGACAACGGTCGCCTCCGCGCTCATGGGTGACATAAGCTTCAGTTTCCTGAATTCTTTTTTGGTTTTATCCTTAACGATATCGTTAAGCTTTGCGGAGCTTATCTTCTCTTCAAGCTCGTCAATGTCCGCCTTGAAATCGTCGTCTTTTCCCAGCTCTTCGTTTATCGCCTTTACCTGTTCGCCGAGATAATATTCCTTCTGAGCTTTCGACATCTGGTTCTTCACTTTCTGACGGATGCGGTTATCCATCTTAACAAGCTCAGTGTAGGTCTGCACAAGCTCAATGACCTTTTCAACACGCTCCTGCGGGCTGTCTGTCTCAAGGATTGTCTGCTGTTCCGTATTCTTCACAGGCATGTAGGAAGCCACGGAGTATGCCAGTCTGTTGATGTCGTCTATCTCGTTGACTGTGCTGAGGATATTTTCGTTTATCTTCTTTGAAAGTTCTGAATATGTTCTGAAATTCTCCGCCAGCATCTTGAAAAGCACCGGCTCTTCGGAATGTTCAATTTCCCCGTCCGGAAGCATGCTGGCGTTAACGAAAAGGCAGTCGCCTTCGTCAGCCACAGACAGTATGCGTCCGCGCTGCATCCCTTCCATAAGGAGTTTCACTGTTCCGTCAGGCAGTTTCAATACCTGAAGCACCTTTGCAGACACTCCGGTAGTATACATATCTTCAAAAGCCGGTTCATTTATCTCTTCGTCCTTTTGCAGAACGAAAAAGACGTATCCTCCGGTTTTTTCCGCAAGTTCAACGGCATTAACGGATTTATCGCGTCCAACAAACACCGGAGTTATCATATAGGGGAAAACCACCATATCCCTGAGAGGGATAAGCGGGTATTGCTCTATTCGCTCCATTTATCACCTGCAATTTTAAATAAGACTGCCGCGCCAGCCTTCAGGTTTCCCTCAGAGACTTTTTTCTATTTGTCTTTGCGGGAAACAACGTGACGAAGCTATCTCATATTCTGAATTTTCTGCACAAATAAAGCAAAGCTCCCCGAAGGGAGCGTTGCTTTTATGTATAATAAGTTGTTTTTTACAAAAAGGGCAAGGGTTACTTGCTGGAAATGCTTTTACGCAGTCTCTTTTTTATTTTCGTACATCAGGATGGGTTTTCCGTTCTCGTTTATCACATCCTCGTTGATGATACATTCAACGATATCGTTATCGGAAGGTACGTCATACATGATCTCCATCATAGCTTCCTCAAGGATGGAACGCAGACCTCTCGCACCTGTCTTTCTGGTCAGTGCCTTTTTAGCAACTGCTTTCAGAGCGGAGTTTGTAAAGGTCAGCTTGACATTGTCGAAAGAGAACATCTGAATGTACTGTTTGATCAGCGCATTCTTAGGTTCCTGAAGTATACGGACCAGAGCCTCTTCATCCAGATCCTCAAGGGCTGCAGCTATGGGAAGTCTGCCCACGAATTCGGGTATGAGACCGAATTTGACAAGGTCGTCGGGACGAAGCCGTCTTAAAAGCTCAAATCTCGTATAGTCTTTTGTTCCTACGGATTTAGTTGTAAACCCGAGGGATTTTTCGCCTATACGTTTTTTGATAAGGTTGTCGAGGAACTCAAACGCGCCGCCGACAATGAACAGGATGTTTGAAGTATCAACCTGAATATAGTCCTGCTGCGGGTGTTTGCGTCCGCCCTGCGGCGGAACGTTAGCGATTGTTCCCTCTATTATCTTAAGAAGCGCCTGCTGAACACCTTCGCCGCTTACATCTCTTGTGATGCTGGGGCTGTCGGTCTTCTTGGCTATCTTATCTATTTCGTCGATAAATATGATACCGTTCTGTGCTCTGTTAACGTCATAATCTGCATTTTGCAGAAGTTTAAGAACAACGTTCTCAACGTCCTCGCCAACATAGCCGGCTTCTGTCAAAGTCGTTGCGTCTGCTATTGCGAAGGGAACGTTAAGCACTCTTGCAAGAGTTCTTGCCAGAAGGGTTTTTCCTGTTCCTGTGGGTCCGAGAAGAAGGATGTTGCTTTTTTCAAGCTCAACTTCGCTCTTTTTGCCGTGGAGAACTCTTTTATAGTGGTTGTGAACGGCAACGCTCAGCACTTTTTTGGCTTCCTGCTGACCGATAACATACTCGTCCAGCTTCTCTTTTATCTCCGCCGGAGTGAGAAGTTTAAGAGCTGTGTCCTCTTTGATGCCGTCTTCGAGGTCTTCTTTAAGGATCTCGTTACAAAGCTCTATGCATTCGTTGCAGATAAATACGTTGGGACCTGCAATCAGTTTTTTTACTTCGTCCTGAGTTTTTCCGCAGAATGAACAGGAGAGTGTTTCTTTTTTTGATTTCGCCATGAACACACCTCTTTATGGGTATACCGAAAACAGACGTCCTGCCGTTTTTGGTCATCGCTTGGCACAGGCAAAGCCCGTACACGCTTACTTTCAGCCTATTTGATACGCAAACCGTATAAAATGCACTAAAAGAGGCACATACTGTGCCTTGCGGTCAGCCGTAACAGCTTTGGTCATTTTCGGGCGCAGTAGTGCGCGCCGGATTGGTTATCTACACATGATATGCATATGTGTAAATATTTCAACCCCTCTTGGTGAATACATCGTCTATAAGACCGTACTCTTTAGCATCAAGAGCCGACATGAAGTTATCTCTGTCGGAATCTTTCGCAACCTGCTCAGAGGTTTTGCCTGCCGCAGAGCCGAGAATTCCGTTAAGAATTTCTTTTATACGAAGGATCTCTCTTGCATGTATTTCAATGTCTGTCGCCTGACCCTGTGCGCCGCCGAGAACCTGATGTATCATAATGCGCGCGTTAGGCAGAGCGAATCTCTTCCCTTTCGCACCCGCAGCAAGAAGAACAGCGCCCATGCTTGCCGCCTGCCCGATGCAGATAGTGGATACGTCGGGTTTTATGTAGTTCATAGTGTCAAGGATGGCAAGACCGTCCGTAACCACCCCGCCGGGGCTGTTGATATAAAGGAAGATATCCTTATCGGGATCTTCCGCTTCCAGAAACAGCATCTGCGCGATGATGGAGTTTGCAACCCCGCTTTCAACCTGAGAACCTAAAAATATGATTCTGTCTTTCAGCAAACGGGAGTAAATGTCGTAAGACCTTTCTCCTCTTCCTGTCTGCTCAATGACATAGGGGACATAATAGCTCATATTACGCTTCCTTGGCAGTCTTTGACGCCTCAGCTATTTTAGCGTCTCTCTCCGCCTTGCTGATAACTTTTTCGGCTATTTTGTTATTAGCGGTAAGATAGTCATAGACCATGTTGGTGAAAACCGTGTTTCTGAAAGAAGCTATGCCGCCGTACTGCTCAAGTTCTTTTTTGAAATCATCAACAGATCTTTCAAATTTTTCCGCGTATTCCGCGATTGCCTTATCAACATCCTCGTCTGTGGGGTTGATATTGTTCTTTTCGGAAATCTTGTTGATAACAAGAGCGCTTTTTATCTGTTTCTCAGCAGCGTCCATGTGCTGTTCGGCAAGTTTTTTCTTGTTCATACCGAATTGTTCGGGATTCATACCGTACATGCTGTATTGGCGAAGCGTCTGCTCAGCAAGTTTTTCCGCTTGTTCTACTACCATGACAGCCGGAATATCGAAAGGGTTCTCTGAAATTATTTTATCAAGCATTGCATTGTAAAGAGCGTCTTTTGAAAGGTCTGCCGCTTCAGCTTTGAGGTCTTCCTCAATTGCTGTCAGGAGGGCTTCCGCTGTTTCATATTTTTCGCCTACGCTTTTTGCGAATGCGTCGTCAAGAACGGGAGCTTTTTTCTGTTTTATTTCGTGCAGGGTGATTGTGAATACAACAGGCTGTCCTGCGAGAGATTTTTCATGGTATTCAGCGGGGAAAGTTACGGTGATGTCTTTAACATCGCCGACTTTCATACCGGCTATCTGTTCTTCAAATCCGGGGATAAAAGTGTTTGAACCGATCTCAAGTGAGTAAGCTTTTGCACATGCAGAGGGGATTACCTCGCCGTTAAGCTTGCCTTCAAAATCTATTACAGCCATGTTGCCGTTAACGACTTCGCCGCCTTCAACGGTTTCAAACTGAGCCTGACGTTTCAGGAGGTTATCAACAACCGTGTCGACGTCCTCTTTTTCCACGCTGTTTATCTCTTTGGTAAACTCGAAACCTGTGCAGCTTACAACATCGAATACGGGGAAAACGTCAACATATACTTTGAAAGTGATGGGTGAATCGTCATCCTCAAATTTAACGTCTTTAACTTCGGGCTGTCCCATAGCTCTGATGCCGTTTTCTTCGATTGCGTTTTTAACTGCTTCGTTGATGACGTGTTCAAGGGCATAAACACGGATAGCGTGTCCTTTCTCTTTCATAACGACGTCTTTGGGCGCTTTTCCTTCGCGGAAACCGGCAACTTTGACAGTTTTTGCAGCTTTATCGAATTCTTTTTCAAAGGTGTCCTTATAAACCTGTGCAGGAATCTCCACACTAAGTTCTTTTTGTGACTTCTCTTTGTCGGCGACAGTAACTTTCATTGTTTTCTCCTTGGAATCTATCAAAGAATATAACTGACTAATTTGGATTTTTAAGCGGGTGACCGGGCTCGAACCGGCAACCTCAACCTTGGGAAGGTCGTGCTCCACCAGTTGAGCTACACCCGCGGAAGGCATGATATGCGAGTGAAGGGACTCGAACCCCCACGCCAAGGACACTAGATCCTAAGTCTAGCGCGTCTACCAATTCCGCCACACTCGCCAAACCGGTAACAAAAAAAAGGGTGGCTGACGGGGATCGAACCCGCGACAACAGGAATCACAATCCTGTACTCTACCAACTGAGCTACAGCCACCATACGGGAAAGTGCACCCATGAGGACTTGAACCTCAAACCTACGGATTAGAAGTCCGTTGCTCTATCCTGTTGAGCTATGAGTGCGTATCGGTCTTACGAATCACGAAACTTATCAAAAGACCTCCATTAAGTCAATAGCTAATTTACCCCGTTTATACATTACTCCTTGATTTGAAATCAAAAACATCATATTACAATTCTACACGAGGTTAAGATGATTACATACAATGATACTCCTGTTTACATAGGCACTGCGGGGTACAAATTTGACGACTGGCTGGGTACCTTCTACCCCGAACAGTTCCCCAACGAGCAGATGCTGAAGTTTTACAGCCGTGATAAGGGAATTGATTTCCTTGAACTGACATTCACTTTTTATAACGATCCCACCGAGGAAATAACTGCCAATATCGCTGAGAACGCATCAGACGAGCTGGCGATATCCGTGCGTCTGGGTAAACGCTTTCTGAAAGAACCGCCACAGAAGGAAGACGCGAGCGGTTTTAAAAACGGTCTCTCTCCTATATATAATAGAGTGAAAGCGTATTTTGCCGATTTCTATAACGGGTTCACCCCTTCCAGAGCGAACTTTGAACATATCCTGCGTCTGCGGGACACCTTTTCCGATAAGCCGTTCTTCGTTGAACTGGCAAACCGCGGCTGGGCAAGACAGAAATTTCAGGAAGAACTGAAAGAGAACGGCATCGGCGTCGTAAACGCTGATTTCCCTTTAACGGCGGGACTCGCTTCTTATTCCGTCAAGGCCTACAACAACATGTCATACTTCAGGCTTTACGGAAAAAGCCCCGAATGGGAAGGTCCGCAGAAACGCGAGCTGAACTACAGGTACAGCGTAAAACAGCTTGAAAAGTTCCGGAAGGATATAGATATCGTCGCTTCCGTCTCAAGCTCGGTCTTCGTTTCTTTCTGCAATTCCGCAATGGGAAGCGCGGCGGCAAACGCCATAGACCTCAGAAAAATGCTTGCCGGGGGTTGATATGGGCAGAATATTCGACGAATATGCCAAAAAATTCCCTCAATCAAAAGAGCTTTATGAAAAGAGCAGAACGCTTTTCCCCAACGGTGTCTGCCACGACATAAGAAACTATCCTCCTTTTCCCGTGGTCACAGACCGCTGCGAAGGCATCCATATGCACGACGTGGACGGCAACAGCATCCTCGACCTCTGGATGGGACACTACGCCAACATCCTCGGTCACGGTACCGAAGCTCAGAAAAAGGGTATCGAACGCGCGCTGACAGCGGGTGTTCATCACGGAACTCTCAACAGATACCAGATAGAATATGCAGAGCTGGTTCAGCAGGCTGTACCCGAACTTGAGCTTATGCGCCTCTGCACGTCCGGCACCGAAGCCACCATGTATGTCACCCGCGTTGCGAGAGCCTTCACAGGCAGGCATGTCATTGTTAAGGCAGAAGGCGGATGGCACGGCGGCAACTCCGTTCTTTCCACAGGTGTAGTTCCTCCGTTCGTTAAGGACGAAAACGCACCGGAAGGGCTGAAAACGGTGGCGGTTCCATATAATAATGTGGAAAAGACGGCGGAGATACTGCGCTCATACAATGACGAGGTAGCCGCCATCATCATCGAACCCATGATGGGTTCCGGCGGGGGCATAATCGCAAGCCCCGCATACCTGAAACTCCTGCGGGATTTCTGCGACCTCACGGGGACACTTCTGATTTTCGACGAGGTTATAACAGGTTTCCGCTTCCGCTATGGCAGTATCTGGAAACTTCTGGGTGTCAGACCCGATCTTTTCACCTTCGGAAAGGCAGCGGCAGGCGGCATCCACATCGGCATATACGGCGGTCGCAAAGACGTGATGAACACCATCACAACACAGAAGCTCTTCGTGGGAGGCGGTACTTATTCCGCAAACCCCGTTGCAATGTGCGTCGGCATAGAGACACTGAAAGAACTGCAAAAGCAGGACTATGAAAAACTCAATGCGGCAGGCGACGCCTTCCGCAGTAAACTGACATCCATGACATCGAAGCTCAGCTATCCCGCTTATGTCACAGGTTTCGGCTCTTTCTTCTGCGTACATTTCACTGATGAAAGATTTATCAAAGTAACACCGCAGATAGTTATGACGCACTCCGACCGTGAAAGGGAAAACCTGTTCAAGGTGCTTATGCTTATAAATAATGTATTCACGATGCATTCCGGAGGCGCTTTTTCATTCATGCATTTGGATGAAATGACGAATAGTAAACTTACAGAGGCGTACAAAAGATCGTTTGAAATGATATAGCCTCTTCGGGGGTCACTTGGCTTACATCAGAAAGAAAGCCGCCGCCATAAAGTATGACAACAAGACCGACAAAGTGCCCAAGCTGATTGCGAAGGGCAGAGGACTTGTGGCGGACAATATCATTGCAAAAGCGAAAGAACACGGGATTTACATAAAAGAGGACAAAGACCTCGTTGAGGCTCTGTCCACTCTGGATCTTTTCGACGATATCCCCGTTGAACTGTATAAGGTCGTTGCCGCACTGCTTGCGGAGCTTTACCATATCAACGGAAAGATAAAAGAGCAGAAAGCTCAGACTCAGAAGGCTGTCAGTCCTCCAGATGTTCCTTGATCCTGCGCAGAAGTATCTCGATCTTCTTATCCTTAGTGAAATATTCCTCGGCATACAATGATGCGAAGTTTCTTTTGTACTCTTCATAAGCGGTCAGCAGAAAGACCACCTGCCCCTCTTTAACCGACTTGATATCTTTCAGAACTTCAAGACCCGATCTGTCCGGCATGTTGACATCCAGCAGAACAAGGTCATACTCGCCTGCTCTGAACATTTCCAGCCCAACCGTACCGTTTTCGGCAGTGTCAACCTTGAACCCCTTTTCTGTAAGGAGATTCTGGTAATGATCTCTGATATGCTCTTCATCATCAATAATAAGTATCTTTTTCATTCATGTCCCCTTTTCGGCAGCAGAAGCGTAAAGACCGCTCCTTTCTGGGCATCGGAAACATAAATGTCCCCTTCGTGTGCGCGCATGACTTTTTTGCACAGCGCCAGCCCCAAACCTGTTCCGTCTTTTTTGTTTGTATAGAACGGCTCGAATATCTTTTCCCGAAGTTCCGCAGGAACGCCGTGACCGGTATCGGCAACTCCGACGGTAACATAGCTTTTGCTCTCGGAAGCGCTTATGATGAGATCGCCGCCTTTTTTCAGCTCCTGAACCGCATTGGTTATGAGGTTCATGAGCACCTGCTGTAAAAGCCCTCTATCTGCATCAACATACATCCCGTTTCCGATATTTACAACGACATTTATTTGTTCAAATGAAAAGCAACTTTTCAGAATCTGAAGAACTTCCTCTGTAAACTGCACCAGATTTATCTTTTCATAGTCAAGTTCGACCCTTTTCGTGTAAGAAAGAATATCTCCGACTATCTTTTCCATCCTGTTCACTTCAGACTGAACGATATCAATCCATTTCTGCTGATCGGAAGAAAGTCCGCCCGCCTGCTCAACCCGTTTCGCAAATCCGCCGATGGCAATCAGCGGGTTTTTAAGCTCGTGGGCGACAGTTGCCGAGAGACTGCCTATCTGCAAAAGGTTGTCGTTGTTGGAAGAGATACGCTTTGCCTCGTCCAGTTCCGCCTTAACCAGTTCAAGCTGTTTCACAGCCCTGAAATACTCTATGGACAATGAACATATGTTGCTGAACAGCCGAAGAGCATCCTTATCCGCCCGTGAATACGACGGTTTGCATACAATCAGAACACCTATTGGTTTCCCGCCTATCCCCAGAGACGAAACAAGCATATCGTTGCAGAAATACTTTTTTAAAGGCTCGTATTCTTCTGACGACTCCAGATTAAGCGTATCGGTCTTGTCGAAAAACATTATATCCGAAAGTCTGTTCTTCGATTGAAACCCGACCTTAAGATTTCTGAACAGCGTCACGTCTATCTTCATATCGCAGTTGCAGAATATCCCGCCGCGCAGTTCCAGCAGAGCTTCGTTGAGGAAGAGTATCCCAGCTTTGCTGAACTGACCGTTTATTATAACAGACGAAATGAGCTGATGCAGCACTTCGTCGAGGTTTTTTCTGTTTGTGATGGTTTCAAGTATTTTCGCACCGGCAACAACACGTGCCAGCGCAGCGCCGAAAGGTGCAAAGCTATAGATGTTTATAATCTTTTTAACAATCTCTGTCTGCGCTTCGGAAGGGAATATCTGTTTCTGTGTAAAAACTGACGCAGCACACCCGCCCGCGACGACGCTGTATTCCGTCATTTCGGAAGAGGTGTTTCCTGTGTTAAGAATGGTTCCTTCGGTGTCTCTCACCAAAAGACCTTTTATCTCGGTTTGCAGGACTGATTCTAGTAAACCAAGAAGGTCTTGAGTCGCTGAACGTCCCATTGACTGCTCCGGCAATGTGAAAATAAAAACAGGGGAACACCCGCAAGAGTGTTCCCCGAAGAATTTTTTCTATTTCAGTGCTGCATGCGCTGCTGCAAGCCTTGCCACCGGAACGCGGAAAGGTGAACAGCTTACGTAGTTCAATCCGGCTTTCTGACAGAAAGCGATTGAATCCGGATCGCCGCCGTGTTCGCCGCATATGCCTGTTTTAAGGTCAGGTCTGACGCTGCGTCCTTTGTTTACGCCCATTTCAACAAGCTGACCGACACCGTTTACATCTATAGACACAAACGGGTCTTCTTTGTATATGCCCTTCTCAACATAGATGGGAAGGAACTTGCCGGCATCGTCTCGGCTTACGCCCAGAGTTGTCTGGGTGAGGTCGTTCGTTCCGAATGAGAAGAATTGCGCGTGTTTGGCAATTTCATCCGCTGTCAGCGCCGCTCTGGGAAGCTCTATCATCGTTCCGACGAGGTATTCCAGCTTAACGCCGTATTTCGCTATGACCTCGTGGGCAACTTCGTTCGTCATATCTTTAAGTATTTCAAGCTCTTTGTATGAACCCACAAGAGGTATCATAACTTCCGGTTTCACCGATTTACCCTGTTTAACAAGCTCACATGCCGCCTCGAAGATGGCGTATACCTGCATTTCGTAAATCTCGGGATAGGTAAGACCCAAACGGCATCCTCTGTGACCAAGCATGGGGTTGAACTCGAAAAGCTCGGTCGCTTTCGCCTTAAGATGGTCAGCGGAAATACCTGATGCCTTTGAAACACGCTCAATCTCCTCGTCTGTGTGAGGGATGAATTCGTGAAGGGGCGGGTCGAGCAGACGGATTGTAACCGGAAGCCCTTCCATGGCTGAGAACAGCCCAAGGAAATCCTCTTTCTGATATGGTTTCACTTTTGCAAGCGCCCTTCTGCGTCCGTCTTCGTTGTCAGCAAGGATCATTTCGCGAACCGCGTCGATACGGTCGCCGTCAAAGAACATATGTTCGGTACGGCAAAGACCGATCCCCTCTGCGCCGAAATCCCTTGCCACTCTGGAGTCGTGGGGGGTATCGGCATTCGCGCGGACACCCAGCGTTCTGAAAGAGTCGGCCCAGTTGAGTATCTCTGCGAACTCGCCTGAAAGTTCAGGTTCTATAAGTTTAGCCGCGCCAAGGATAACCTCGCCTGTGGAACCGTTTATGGTGATTATCTCACCCTCTTTAACAGTCGCGCTGCCTGCTGTGAAGAATTTCTGTACGTCATTTATGCGAATCGCGCCGCATCCTGCGACACAGCATTTACCCATGCCTCTGGCAACAACAGCCGCGTGGCTGGTCATACCGCCTGTGGCTGTAAGGATACCCTGTGCGGCATGCATACCGCCGATATCTTCGGGAGACGTCTCTGCGCGGACGAGGATAACTTTTTCGCCCTGTACCGCCCAGCTTTCAGCCTCTTCCGCTGTGAACACAACTTTGCCCACTGCGGCGCCGGGAGACGCGGGAAGACCTTTTGCGATAACGTCATATTTGATGCTGGTGTCTATCATGGGGTGAAGAAGCTGATCGACCTGCTCGGGAGCAACGCGGAGAATCGCCGTTTTTTTGTCGATAAGTCCTTCCTGAACCATGTCAAAGGCAATCTTAACAGCCGCTCTGGCTGTTCTTTTGCCTGTTCTGGTCTGGAGCATGTAAAGAGTTCCTTTTTCGATGGTGAACTCAATGTCCTGAACGTCTTTGTAGTGGTTTTCCAGCTTTTTATAAACTTCTTCAAGCTGTGCGAAAACTTCGGGCATTGCAGTTTGCAGTTTTGCGATGGGTTCGGGGGTTCTGATGCCCGCAACAACGTCCTCGCCCTGCGCATTCACAAGGTATTCGCCGAAAAACTCTCTGTCGCCTGTGGAAGGGTTGCGGGTGAACGCAACGCCTGTGCCGCAGTCGTCGCCCATGTTTCCGAATACCATGGACTGAACGTTAACGGCTGTTCCCCAGTCGTCAGACATTTTATTTATCTTTCTGTAGGTTTTGGCTCTCTGATTGTTCCACGAGTCAAAAACCGCGTCGATTGCATATTTAAGCTGCTCTTTGGGATCCTGCGGAAATTCCTTTCCGATCTCCTCAACAACAAGAGCCTTATATTTTACAACAAGCTCCTTAAGGTCGTCAGCTTTAAGTTCCGTATCCTCTTTAACACCTCTGGCGTTCTTCATATCTTTGAGGATATGCTCGAACTGGTGGTGTCCGATGCCGAGAACAACGTCAGAAAACATCTGGATGAACCTTCTGTAGCTGTCATAGGCGAATCTGGCGTTGCCTGAAGACTTTTCAAGCCCTTTGACAGATTCGTCGGTGAGACCGAGGTTAAGAACGGTGTCCATCATCCCGGGCATGGAAACCCTTGCGCCGGAACGTACGGAAACAAGGAGAGGATTGCTCACATCTCCGAATTTTTTTCCCATTGCAGTTTCAAGCTCCGAAAGAGCCGCAAGCACCTGATCCCAAAGCCCATCGGGATAGCTCTTGCTGTCTTTGTAAAACTGCACACAGGCTTCTGTCGTTATGGTAAAGCCGGGAGGCACAGGTATGCCGATGCTGGTCATTTCAGCCAGCCCCGCTCCTTTTCCGCCGAGAAGGTTTTTGTTCTTGCCGTCCCCTTCCGTGCGGCCTTTACCGAAAAAGTAAACCCATTTGGTGCTCATTGCGATAAACCCCCTGTTATATGATTTTTGTCAGATCGCCCAGCAGATTGAACAGACCTATCAAACGGTTCAGCAAACTTAATCTGTTCTCCTTCACCTTCTCATCCTTCGCCATTACCATGACGTTCTCGAAAAAGCGGTCAACAGGGCCGCTGAAGGTCAAAAGCTGGGTCATCGCCTCAGTGAAGTTCTCTTCACACACCTCTCTATTAATACCGGCAGACCTTGTGTCGATAAGCTCTGCCAGTTCCCTCTCGTGGTCGGACTCAAACAGTGCGGCGTCATACTCTGTTCCGTTATGTCCGCTCTTTTTGAGGATATTGTTGATACGTTTATATCCGGCGGCGATGCTGGCGAATTCCGCAGTCTCTCTGTACTGCGCAAGCGCTTTCGCTGCCTTTTCTATTTTGATTATATCACCGGAAATGCTCGCTGCACAGTCAACACAGTCGGAAGCGAGTCCTTCTGTTGTGAGCATTTGGCGAAAACGCTGAACTATGAACTCATTCACGGCTTCAACAGTTTTCTGTTTATCAAATTTTATATAGTCTGCAAGTATATCCGCACTCTTTTCAACAAGAGCGGACATGTCCGCACGCAGACCTTTCTGACGTATTATGTTCAGTATACCGATGGCGTTTCTGCGAAGCGCATATGGATCCTGATTTCCTGTCGGAATAAGGTCAACTGCGAAACAGCCCACTATGGTGTCCAGCTTGTCTGCCATTGAAACGAAAGCGCCTGCGTCTGTCGAGGGCAGTTCGTCCCCTGCAAATCTGGGCATATAATGTTCGTCGATGGCTGTGGCAACGGTCTCGTTTTCACCCTGCAGTTTCGCATAGGTTCTGCCCATGATACCCTGCAGTTCGGGGAATTCGTATACCATAGAGCTGAGCAGGTCTGCCTTGCAGAGGAATGCCGCACGATCCGTATCCGCCTTTGCTGCGGGTGCGAATTGTTCTGCGAAGAACACGGCAAGTTTGCGGAAACGTTCCATCTTCGCATAGGAAGTGCCGAGTTTCTCCTGATATGTAACCTTTTTAAGCTCTTCGACGTGCTTCTCAAGAGGATAAGCCTTGTCGTTTTCCCAGAAGAAAGCCGCGTCGGCAAGTCTTGCGCGCAGAACCCTTGCATAACCCGCTTTAACAACAGACGGGTCTTTCGGGTCGGTGTTTGAAACACCGATGAACCTGTTCACAAGTTTGCCTGATTTATCTGCTACATAGAAATATTTCTGGTGATTTTTCATAGAGGTGATGAGAACGTCGGCGGGCAGGGACAGATATTTTTCCTCGAATTCGCCCATCAGCGAAACGGGGTATTCCACAAGTCCCGCAACGGTGTCCAGAAGACCTTCATCAAGGTCGACCTTGTAACCCGTCTCCTTCTCGATGTCCGCAACCTGCTTCTTCACAAGTTCCCTTCTCGCCTGAGTGGAGACTATTACGCGGGCTTTTTCAAGCACTGAAAGGTAGTCCGCAAAATCCTTAACGGGGTATTCCGTATTGAAATGGATGCGGTGTCCCATGGTGGTGTTTCCGCTTTTTGTTCCGTCTATTTCAAAGTTGATGACTTTTCCGCCGAAGATGGCAAGGAACCAGTGGATAGGTCTTGCATAACGGAAGGTTCCGTCGCCCCATTTCATTGATTTCTTAAAGGGTATGCCTTTGATTACGGCAGGCACCAGAGTTTCAAGAAGCTCTGTTGTGTCAACGCCTTTTGTCTTTTTTACGCCGCTGAGATATTCACCCTTTCCGGTGGTTTCCTTTTTAAGCGTTGCAAAATCAAGCCCCTTTGATCTGGCGAAACCTTCGCCTGCCTTCGTCAGCTTGCCTTCCGCATCAAAAGCCACCGACGCAGGAGGTCCCATAATAACCTCTTCGCGGTCGGGCTGTTTTTCGCTCAGTCCCGTAATGTGTATATAGCTTCTTCTGGGCGTTCCGTCAGATTCAACTGATGAAAACGGAACTCCTTCTTCGGTAAGTTTTTTTGTGAATTCTTTAACAAGGTATTCGCTGGTTCCGTGAATGAACCCCGCAGGTATTTCCTCGCTACCTATTTCAAGCAGAAAATCGGGCATTGTAACACCTAAACATGATTATTTTAGTCCTAGCATCCTACAATAGATTCAGATAATTTCAAGAAGTTTATACCTGACTGAAAAAAAGTTATGAAAATTACTCCGACACTATGTCGGCAACGATTTAGAGGATAGGTTTTATCAATATACCAATAGAAAAATTAAAACATAGAAGAGATCGCCGCGTCGCGTCGCTCCTCGCGAAGACAAAATATGTCTCTGCGAGGAAGCCCAAGGGCTGACGCGGCAGTCTCATTTATACGAACGAATATTTCAGAGTCTTTTCAAGCTCTTTCACCTGCGACAGACCGTTGAGAAGTTCCGCCAGAGAGTCGTAGCTTCCTTCAAGAAAGGCTTTTCTTGCGTTGGGCTTAATTTCCACGGCGTATTCTTTGCCGTTGAACTTCACTTTGCATCCGTCGACATCAATAACCATCTCAGCGGCGGGGTCAGCCTCAACCTCTTTCATAAGTGCGTCGCGCACGGACTTTTCCGCCACGACACATACGATGCCAAGAGTTGTGCAGTTGCCGAAGAATATCTCGGCGTAGCTTCCTGCGACAACAGCGTTGAAGCCTGCGCGCTTGATAGCCTGCGGTGCGTGTTCACGGGATGAACCGCAGCCGAAGTTATCACCGGATATTATGATGGATGCACCAACAAACTGGGGTTTGTCGATGGGGTGTCCGATGGATTTACCCTCGCTGTCGAAACGCACGTCATAAAAAAGCTGACCGCCCAATTCGTCGAACACCACGCATTTAAGGAATCTTGCGGGGATGATGCGGTCTGTGTCTATATCGTCCCCGGGAACGGGAACTGCTCTTCCGATTACTTGTTTGATAGGTCCGAGACTCATGATCAACCTCCGATTCCGAATACTTTTCTGGCATCGGTTATGGTGCCTGTGACGGCTGCCGCAACTGCCATAACGGGTGAAACAAGGAGTGTTCTGCCTGTGGCGGAACCCTGTCTGCCTTTAAAGTTTCTGTTTGAAGTGGATGCGCTTATCTGTCTGCCGACGAGTTTGTCGGGGTTCATTGCAAGACACATTGAACAGCCCGGCTCCCGCCACTCGAAACCTGCCTCGATGAAAATCTTGTCAAGACCTTCCGCTTCCGCCTGTTTCTTAACGTTATATGACCCGGGAACCGCCAGCGCGCGTACGCCTGCCGCAACTTTGCGACCCTTAGCGTATTTAGCCGCTTCGCGGAAGTCCTCTATTCTGCCGTTTGTACAGCTTCCGATGAATACCACGTCAACTTTTTTGCCGTCCATCTTTTCGCCTGCGGCAAAGCCTGTGTATTCAAGAGCCTCTGCCATAACCTCGTTGGTCACCGCGGGGATGCTCTGTGAAATGCCAATCGCCTGTTCGGGAGTGATACCCCATGTCACCATGGGTTCTATATCTTCGCCCTTAAAGGTAACAACGTCGTCGTAAACCGCGTCCGCGTCGGACTTCATGCTGTTCCAGTAAGCAACGGCTTTGTCCCAGTCCTTAGGAGCATAGGGCTTGCCTTTAAGGTAGGCGTAAGTTGTTTCGTCGGGGTTGATGTATCCCACGCGTGCGCCGCCCTCGATAGCCATGTTGCAGACTGTCATTCTGCCTTCCATGCTCATGTTTTTAATAACGTCGCCGCAGAATTCGTATGCGTAACCGATACCGCCGTTAACGCCGAGCTTGCTTATTATATAGAGGATAACGTCTTTGGCATAGACGCCCTCGTTGAGTTTGCCTGTGATCTCCACTTTGCGCACTTTAAAAGGAGCAATTGCCATTGTCTGGGTTGCCAGCACGTCGCGAACCTGTGAAGTTCCGATGCCGAACGCGATAGCTCCGAAAGCACCATGGGTTGCCGTGTGGCTGTCTCCGCAGGCTATAGTTGTTCCCGGCTGTGTGACGCCCTGTTCGGGACCCACGATATGCACAACTCCCTGACGCTCCGTCTCGGGGTTAAAGAAGGTGATGCTATTCTCTTTCGTGTTGCGCTCGATAGCCTGAAACATCTCTTCCGCCATGGGATCCGCAAGCGGTCTTTTGCGCGCGTCGCCCTCTGTGGGGATGATGTGGTCAACAGTTGCGAATGTTCTCTGAGGAAACGCAACTTTGATGTTCTGCTCTTTCAGCATGGCGAAAGCCTGCGGGCTTGTGACCTCGTGGATGAGGTGCATGCCGATAAAAAGCTGGGTCTGTCCGTTGGGAAGCACACGAACCGTATGAGCATCCCAAACCTTTTGTAAAAGGCTCTTTCCCATATATTTCTCCTTTAATCTCTTATCTCCCCCTTTGACTAAAGGGGGATTAAGGGGGATTTACATTGATAGCGGCTTATGATTCTGTACAATACTCCCGCTGATGTCAAATGTAAATAGAAAAGTTTGATTAGCTTTAACAAAGTTCAGGGAAAATGGATTCATATGCAACGAACGGTCTTTCCCTCTTTTGTCATTTCAGAAATACAGATATTCAGCAAAACTTTAAGTTCTTCTTTAATCTCAATTGAAGAGTTTTCCCGCACTTTCAGTTCTTCAACTATACCAAATCTAAAACTTTTCCCTTTTTCAAGATTCCATTCATTTTGAAGTTCTTTGTTCCTGTGACTGCCGAAATTAAGCTCAGTCCTGTGTCTGTTGAGTAAAGACTCAACATCTGTACCGAACCCCGTAAAGCACAGCCCGTACTTCGTTTCGATGCAGAATATTCCGGCTATAGGTTTTCTCTTTTTAAATTGCTCTTTCAGCGACTTCTTTGCCATGTCATTCATTGAAGGTTTCCTCCGAAACCCGTTCAATATACAAACGAACATCTTCAGGCCAGCGGCGCACATATTCGTAAAAACGTTGTCCTTCATCTGCATAGAGCGCTCTCACAGCTTCCTCATATCCTGCCATATCCCCGCAGAGAGATGTTATAATTCTGTATACGGCATCTTTTGCACGTCTCTGATCCTCTTTCGGATCCTTTCTCGCTTCGTCTATCAATCTTCGCAAAGCAACTGATGCCCCGCCCGGCTGGGAGTTAAGCCAGTCCCAATGACGTGGCAGGAGCGTCACCTCTCTCGGCACAACGCCAAGCCTGGGTCGACCGCGACCCTTTGTTTTTTCTGCCGGATAGTTCACCCCAATATCAGTCTGTGCTCCGGTTGCATCGCAAAACACAAGCACCCCGCCACCGGTTTGCCCTGTTCCAGTCTGCGCAACCACAGCCGCCACCTCTTGCAATGTCCCGCAGCCAAGACACTCAAAATCTTTAAATACAGTATATTTTTCCATTTATTTGATCCTCTGCCTGATTTTTACCCGTATAAAATTATTTTGTCAATATATTTTACCCGGGTAAAAACATCTTAAACCTATAAACATAGCAATGAAGCTCAATTTTCTCTTGATTTTTAACCGTGGCGATTATATATATTCACTTGTTAGCACTCTGCCCTATTGAGTGCCAACAAAATTACAAAGACTTCTTAAAACAAGTAATAGAGGAAATGGAGGAAACAAAATGGCATCAATCAAACCTCTTCAGGACAGGATTATTGTCAAACGCTTTGAATCCGAAGAAAAAACAGCTTCGGGCATCATCATCCCCGACAGTGCGAAAGAGAAACCCATGGAAGGCGAAGTTATCGCCGTCGGTCCCGGACGCACATACGACAACGGCAACAAAATGGAAATGACCGTTAAAGTCGGCGACAAAGTTCTGTTTGCAAAATATGCAGGTACAGAGATCAAATTTGACGGTCAGGAATACCTCATAATGAGAGAAGATGACATCCTTGGCGTAATTGCGAAATAACACGCCCAATCCATTAATTTCAGGAGATTCGTACAATGGCTAAACAAATCATTTTTAGCGAAGACGCAAGACATGCAATTCTGAAAGGCGTTGACCAGCTTGCCAACGCTGTTAAAGTTACACTCGGACCCAAAGGACGCAACGTTGTTATCGAGAAAAAATTCGGCTCACCCCTTATAACTAAAGACGGTGTGACAGTTGCGAAAGAAATTGAACTGAAAGACCCGCTGGAAAACCTCGGCGCGCAAATGGTTAAGGAAGTCGCTTCCAGAACCAACGACGTAGCCGGCGACGGTACAACCACTGCGACCGTCCTTGCACAGGCTATCTACCGCGAAGGTATCAAAAACGTTGTTGCAGGCGCAAAACCCATGGAAATCAAAAGAGGAATCGACAAAGCTGTTGCGGCTGTCATCGAAAAACTCGCTGAAATTTCCAAACCCATTCAGGATAAAAAAGAAATCGCGCAAGTCGGCGCTATCTCCGCTAACAACGATTTCGAGATCGGTAACATCATCGCCGACGCTATGGACAAAGTAGGCAAAGACGGCGTTATCACTATTGAAGAAAATAAATCCACAGACACAGTTCTTGAAGTTGTCGAAGGTATGCAGTTTGACAGAGGCTATCTGTCACCCTATTTCGTAACCGATGCCGACAACATGGAAACTGTGCTTGAAAACCCTTATCTTCTTATCCTTGAAAGCAAAGTATCCAGCATGAAAGACATCCTTCCCGTTCTTGAGCAGCTTGCAAAACAGAACGCACCCTTCCTCATCATCGCAGAAGACGTTGAAGGCGAAGCGCTGGCTACTCTTGTTGTAAACAGACTGAGAGGCACTCTGAACTGCTGTGCGGTTAAGGCTCCCGGCTTTGGCGACAGAAGAAAAGAGATGCTTAAAGACCTTGCTATCCTTACAGGCGGCAAAGTTATCTCCGAAGAAACCGGAATGAACATTAATCAGGTGGCTCTTACCGATCTCGGTCGCGCTAAAAAAGTTGTTGTGGACAAAGAAAACACTACAATCGTTGAAGGCGCAGGAAAAGCTGAAGACATTCAGGCTCGCGTAAACATGATCAAAAAACAATCCGACGACACAACAAGCGATTACGACAGAGAAAAACTTCAGGAAAGACTTGCAAAACTTTCCGGCGGTGTTGCTGTTATCAAAGTCGGCGCGGCTACAGAAACTGAAATGAAAGAGAAAAAAGCAAGAGTTGAGGATGCACTTTCCGCAACAAAAGCTGCTGTCGAAGAGGGCATCGTCCCCGGAGGCGGCGTGGCACTTGTTCGCGCTCTTAAAGCCCTTAACGGCATGAAACTGTCTGACGATCAGCAGGTCGGTGTTGAGCTTATCAAAAAAGCCCTTACATCTCCCCTCAGCCAGATCGTTGCAAACGCAGGTTTCGACCCCGCGATCATCGTTAACGAAATTCAGAAATCAAAATCCAACACATACGGCTTTAACGCCGCAACTGAAAAATACGTGGATATGTTTGAAGCCGGCGTTATCGACCCCACAAAGGTTACACGCTCCGCACTTCAAAACGCAGCTTCCGTTGCAAGCCTTATGATCACAACAGAAGCTCTCATAACTGAAATCCCCGAGCCCAAAGGCGCAGGCGGCATGCCTGACATGGGCGGCATGGGTGGAATGGGAGGCATGGGCGGCATGATGTAATTCCTGAAAAGGATTTGCACCGATCCCCTACTGCTTGTAACTTGCTTCAACGCACAGTTACATCAATAACATCGCAAGTCACAAAAACCCCGTCGAAATGAACTGTATCCTTAAATTAGGACACTAATAAAAAGCCCCTTAGCGAATAGCTAAAGGGCTTTTTTTCGTATACACTAAATTTAAAGGAGAGAGTTCATGCTCGAACGTGAGTTTACCCCCGAAGA